>NZ_LR738849.1:703333-1406666 GCF_902702915.1 Desulfovibrio sp. 86
GCTCCCGAGGCAGGCAGCGTCGGCAAATTCCTACAGGGGTTTATGCATCCTTCCGATGAATGGGATCAATACGGGCAGCTTCCAGCCTTTGGGCTTCAGCGGCCGACTCCGCGCTTTTTGACGAGCAGCAGGCCATGTCCTTGGATTTGCCGGGACTGCCGCAGCCGTCGCAGCCGCAGCCGCACTGGCCTTTATTTACCGCCCGAACCATGCGGCGAATAATAAAAAATGCCGCACCCGCAATGCAAAGCGCCACGACAATCAATTGTGCGTCCATGTGAATCACCTCATGAAAGAATACTGCGCCCAACGAAAATGAATGTCAAGTTCGTCAGAACCAGATGCGGCTACGTATTCATGCGTAACCAGAATTGTGTGCAATTTTTTTGGGGGTGGGGTGACAGCCCTGCCCTTCATGCCTCTGGCAGAACAGGGAACAGACGAAAGCCGGAAGGAACCTGACCGGGTCAAATTACCTTTGATAATGCATATTCTCAAAGGGGAAGGTATGCTCGCCCCGGCGCTTAACCACGCAGGAAAAAGCGGTGCGGTCTTCGCGGCAGCCGTTGCCCGCAGGGCTTGCCTGAACCGTTGACGGTTCCATCAACGGTTCAGGCAAGCCCTGCGGCAGCGACCGAAGCTGCGCGTGTACCTTCGCGGTTGGCGTCTGCTCACACAGTCGCCAGAGCGATTTCAACGTGAAATTGCTCTAGCTGTCTTTTTCGGCAGCTTCAGCCCGGCAGGCTTCGCACAATCCGTAAAGATTATGCACGTGCCCCCGCAGCTTGAATCCATATTTTTCAGCCAGTTCGCGCTGCAGTTTTTCAATGCGCGGGTCGCATATCTCCACAATTTTTCCGCACTGCAGGCACACAAGGTGGTCGTGATGGCTGTCGGGCTTGGCCACTTCGTAACGGGTGATGCCGTCGCTGAAGTGGATTTCCATAGCCATTCCGGCATCACAGAGCAGTTTCAGCGTCCGGTATACCGTGGTTTGCCCGATACCAGGATCACGCTGCAAGATGTGCTGATAAAATTCTTCAAGCGAATGGTGGCCCGGCAGCTCAAAAAAAGCTTCGGCGATAATGCGCCGCTGCGAGGTGGTGTTCAAGCCCTTGCGGTTCATGAACTCCAGAAAGTCCGCCAGGCAGGCGTCACGCTGTTTTGTAGTCATAATTTGCCTACCCCCGAATCCACACTAAAATATTTTCTCGGTTCGCGCCACGTAAAACAGGCTCTGTTTTTTGACGGATCCGCTTTTTCCCTCAGGCTACAGTGTTATTTGTGACGCACTTTTGGGCAAAAAGCAATGGATTACACATGCCTGTTCGGGACGGATATCCTGAAAAATCCATAAGCGCGACCACTTTGCCCCCACATCCGGGAGAGCTTAACACAGGAAAGGTACATTTCCACGTTTGGGAACGGGCTATTCTCTACTACACGCAATTCATATCCAGCCTTTCAAGAAACTTTTGCATTTTCTTGACAGGCATAATAAGATTGAATACTGTTTTCAAAAAGAACCACCCCACTTGCTTCCGGACGACGCAGCCGTCCGCCAAAATAAGGAAAGCATCATGTCCAATCTGATCAACGCAAAAGTGGAACCCTTCTCAGTCCAGGCATATCAGGCTGGCGAACTGAAAACCGTCTGCGACCTCGACCTGCTGGGGCACTGGTCTGTCTTCTTTTTCTACCCGGCGGACTTTACCTTTGTGTGCCCCACAGAGCTTGAAGACCTTGCAGAAATGTACGACGACTTCAAGAAGCTCCATTGCGAAATTTATTCTGTTTCCTGCGACAGCGCCTTTGTGCACAAAGCCTGGGCGGACGCCTCGCCCAACATCGCCAAGGTCAAGTATCCCATGCTTGCCGACTGCGCGGGCACGCTGGCGCGTTCTTTCAACGTGCTCATTGAAGGCGCAGGGCAGGCGCTGCGGGGCAGCTTTATCGTGAACCCCGAGGGCGTCATCAAGGCGTATGAAGTGCATGACCTTGGCATCGGCCGCAATGCCGAAGAACTGTTGCGCAAGCTTGAGGCCGCCCAGTTTGTGGCCGAACACGGCGACCAGGTGTGCCCCGCCCGCTGGAAGCCCGGCAAGGCCACCCTGAAACCTGGCCTGGATCTGGTGGGCAAGCTCTAGAGCATTTTCGCATTGAGAATATCTATTCTCAATGCTTCCAAGACGCCCGCTCCGGCGCGTAACAGCGCAAATAAATAGCGCTTACACCTCCGCGGCGGGCGTCTGCTCACGCATCCACCAGAGCAATTTCAAGCGGCAGCCGTTAGGCGACGAAGAAGCCTTACGGATGGCGACAGCATCGCTAGAGAAATTGCTCTACTTTGTCAGCCCCATAACATCCATTCCTCCTCCTCTTGCTTACCTTCTAACCGAAACCACCCGCAACTTGCGGGTGGTTTCTTTTTGCTGACAAGCACGGATTGGGGAAAAACATGCGCCTGCCGGGCTATGGAGCAAACAACACTTAGCGCCGTGCCACACTACGATAAAAGTTTTAGGGGGTGGGGGCGTGGGGGAGGAGACCCTTTTGCAAAAGGGTCCCTCCCCCACAAAGCATTCCTGCCTACAAACATTCCAAAGATTCTCCGCTCCAGAGCGTGTCGTTACGAGCGCCTCTTTATCCTGTCCAGACGTTCCTGCATGAGGAACTGCCCGGTGACGGAATTGGGGTCGGCCACGATGGCTTCCGGCGTTCCGGCCGAAACGATGAGGCCGCCGTTTTCGCCGCCGCCCGGTCCCATATCCAGCACATGGTCGGAGGCGAGGATCATGTCCGTATTGTGTTCAATGACCACCACGCTGGCTCCCCTGTCCACCAGCGCGTGCAGCACCTTGATGAGCTTGCCCACCTCGTGCATGTGCAGGCCGGTGGTGGGCTCGTCCAGAATATACATGGTGCCGGGCAGCGAGCGCTTGCCCAGCTCGCGCGAGATCTTGATGCGCTGCGCCTCGCCGCCCGAAAGCGTGGTGGCGGGCTGCCCAAGCCGCAGGTATTCCAGGCCGACCTCTTCCAGCACGGCAAGACGGCGCTCCAGCGCGGGGTAGTTCTGAAACAGATCCCTGGCCTGGCTCACGGTAAGGTTGAGCACCTCGGCGATGTTCAGCCCTTTGTAGCGCACCTCAAGGGTTTCGTGGTTGTAGCGCTTGCCCTTGCACACGTCGCAGGTGACGTAAACGTCCGGCAGAAAATGCATTTCTACCCGAATCTGCCCGTCGCCGCCACAGGCTTCGCACCGGCCTCCACGCACGTTGAAGCTGAAACGGCCTGGCTTGTAGCCGCGCTTGCGGGCGTCCTGCGTCATGGCGAAGATATTGCGAATCTCGTCGAATATCTTGGTATAGGTGGCCGGGTTGGAGCGCGGGGTGCGCCCGATGGGCGTCTGGTCAATGGCCACGATACGCTCGATGGGGGCAGCGCCGTCTTCGTAGGCCAGGCCGCCGATGGCGCCTGGCTGATCAACCCGCAGGCCCAGGTTCAGGGCCAGGTGTTTGTACAGCGTGTCCACCACCAGCGAGCTTTTGCCGGAACCGGAAACCCCGGTCACGCAGGTCAGCACGCCGAGGGGGATGCGGCACTCCACATTGCGCAGGTTGTTGGTGGTCACATTGTGCAGCACAAGCCAGCCCTGCGGGTCACGCCGGGCGTCCGGCAGGGCAATGGTGTCGTCCCCGCGAAGGTAACGGGCCGTGAGCGTATTGGCCTTGGAAAGCAGGTCGTCCACACTGCCCTGAAACATGATGTCGCCGCCGTGCGAGCCAGAACCGGGGCCAAGCTCGATGACCGTATCGGCCTCGCAGATGGTGGCCTCGTCGTGTTCCACCACCAGCACGGTGTTGCCCCGCGCCTGAAGCGAGCGCAGCGTGCCCAGGAGCCGCTCGTTGTCGCGCGGGTGCAGCCCGATGGACGGTTCGTCCAGCACGTAGGTCACGCCCACAAGGCCGGAACCAAGCTGGCTTGCCAGCCGGATGCGCTGGGCCTCGCCACCGGACAGGGTGGACATGGACCGCCCAAGGGACAGGTATTCCAGCCCCACGCTGCGCATGAAGGACAGACGGTGCGTCAGCTCCTTCATGAGCGGCTCGGCTATGACCACATGGCGGCCCGAAAACTCGCGCTTTTCCAGCCATTCCAGAGCGCGCTCCACCGAAAGATTGCAGAAGGCCGCGATATTGAGATCGTCCACACGCACCGAGAGCGCGTTGGGATTGAGCCGCGCGCCCTTGCAGTCCGGGCAATCCATGGTCTGCCGGTAACGCGAAAGGGCTTCGCGCCAGGCGTCGCCGTACTGCATGCCGCTTTCCAGCAGGGGGATGACGCCGGGCCAGCGCTTGTCATTGACGCTCACGTCGCCCGTGCTTCTGGCGGCGGTAAAATGCTCGCTCTGATAGTCGCCCCCGGCCCCAAGAGCCACGTTGCCGCCCATCCAGTTGCGGCGCAGGCCCAGGGATGAGCGCGCGGGCCTGCCCTTTTCGTCCTCGCCGTAAAATAGCGCGGCCAGGGCGTCTTCAGAAAATTCTTCCAGCGGCGTGGACAAGGTGAACTTGAAGCGCTTGCCCAATGCCTTGAGCGCGCCCTCATAGCGGCTGAACATCTTGTCCGTGGCCCAGGGCAACAGCACGCCCGTATTGAGCGAAAGCCCCATATTGGGCGCAATGAGCCGTGGCTCAAAGTAGTCCACGCCGCCAAGGCCCACGCAGCGCGGGCAGGCCCCCTGCGGCCCGTTGAAGGAGAAGAGCTGCGGGCTTGGCGCTGGCAGGGAAATGCGGCAGTGCGTGCAGACAGAGGAGGTGGAGTGCGTGGTGTCGGCCTCCTCGCCCGCAGCCGCCTTGTCTGGCAGATGCACCACAAGGCGGCCCTCGCCATAGCGCAGGGCCAGCTCCACCGAGTCGGCCAGGCGTCCCCTGATGCCTTCCTTGTTCACAAGGCGGTCCACCACAAGGTCAATGCTGTGCTTTTTGTTTTTATCCAGAGCGGGCACGTCATCCAGAGTGCAAAAAACGCCGTTGACCCGCACGCGGGCGAACCCCTCGGCCTTGAGTTTTTTGAACTTGTCCTGATGCGTGCCTTTTTGCAGCTCGACCAGCGGAGCCAGCACCATAAACTTGGCGCCCTGCGGCAGGGCCAGAATATCTGCAATGATTTCGTCTGCGGCGCGCGCCTCGATGGGGCGTCCGCACTGGGGGCAATACATGCGACCAAGGCGGGCGAAAAACACGCGCAAAAAGTCGTAAATTTCCGTCACAGTACCCACGGTGGAACGCGGGTTGCGCGAAACGCTTTGCTGCTCAAGGGATATGGCGGGAGAAAGCCCTTCAATCTTTTCAACGTCAGGCTTGTCCATCTGGGGCAGAAACTGGCGCGCGTAGGCAGAAAGGGATTCTACGTAGCGGCGCTGACCTTCGGCATAGACGATGTCAAAAGCCAGCGTGGACTTGCCGGACCCGGAAGGCCCGCAAATGACCACCAGCTCATCGCGCGGTATGTCCAGACTGATGTCTTTGAGGTTGTGCTGCCGGGCCTTTTCAATATGTATGCAAGGTTTTTTGGTGCTGGTGTTCATGTGGGCATATGTAAGCGCGCCGGGGCCGGTTGGCAAGATGGCCCAGGCCCATTGAAGTCGCCCGCATTGGTGAAGACCGCGCCAATGGCGCGGTTTTGATGCCGAAACAAAACTTGAGAACTGTTCTCACCTCTGCGTGGACAAAAAACCATAAAGGCGGTATAAATTTTTTTACGAACGCAGGCCCATCAAACCGTCCTGCGACAGGGAGCATACACTATGGTTTACCAACGCGCTCGCACGCATTTTCTTGCTCTGGCTCTTGCCCTTGTTTCCGCTCTGGCCTTCCACCACGCGCCTGCCGTGGCGGCCGCGCCCGAACGCAACGCGCGGGAATTTTTTACAAGCCTGCCTGAAAGCATTTTTGAAAATACCCCTGAAGGCCTGAGCCCCGCCGAAAAGCAAAAGCTGCTGGCCAACGGACAGTCCGATTTTTGGGAAATAGCGGGCGAAACTGAAGACATCATGGTTTTCGCCAATCTGCCCTTTCATGACATTGCGGTAGCACTGCGTCTTTTCCGGCACACCAATGACGCGTCGGTGGACGCGGCCATAGGCACTCTGGGCGGCTCGGTCTGCACTGTGGAACTGTGGCGCATGGACGCCTCCGGCCGTCTGGTTCCCGTGGACACGCCGCCGGAACCCGCCGTTGAGGAATTTCTGGCCAAAGACCAAAAGCTGCCGCCGGACGTGCAGGCCACGGTCATGATCTGCCTGGGCCTTGGCGGGCTGCGCGCGCAGCCCCTGTTCTGGACCAGCACCGGCATGGCCCATGTGCCTGTGGCCTATGACATCGGCTATCAGTGGAACGGCAAGCGCTTTGAAAAATACGTGCAGCCGGTCAGCGACGCGCAGTAGCCCTCAGGGCGCAAGGCGCGCAGCGACAGAACTGTGCCTCGGTAAAGCGCTCTGTGGGGGAGGGACCCTTTTGCAAAAGGGTCCCTCCCCCACGCCCCCTCCCCCCAAAACTCTTGTCATATACCGCTCTGACGTATCGCTCTTGCGTATCGCTCTGGCGGCTACGTGCCAACGCCCGCAGTGCAGATGTCAACCCCGGCTGTCTG
Organism: Desulfovibrio sp. 86; assembly: GCF_902702915.1. Lineage (NCBI taxonomy): Bacteria > Pseudomonadati > Thermodesulfobacteriota > Desulfovibrionia > Desulfovibrionales > Desulfovibrionaceae > Desulfovibrio > Desulfovibrio sp. 86. Next base: position 709,985 of record NZ_LR738849.1, read on the forward strand.
CGCGGGTAAACACTGTAGCGGGCGTGGCGCACCCTTTGCGATGCGTGCTCTCAAGGGCAATCAACACGACTGAAAACAGAACGGGCGGTGCCCGCTTTTTCTGCTTTTTCTGCTTTTTCCGCGTGTTCTGTTTTCCCTACTTTTCCAGCCATTCGTCCATTTTGGCCTGTAAAGAGGCCGCGTCCAGGCGTGGCGTTCCGTACATTCCCGCCGCCTCGCGCTGGCGGGCGGCTTCGGACAGAATGATGGCCGCCGCCACCGAGACGTTGAAGCTCTGAATCATGCCATACATGGGGATATAGAGCTCGCCGTCAGCCACATTGAGCAAATCCTGCTCAACGCCGCTGTGTTCGTTGCCCATAATCACCGCCGTGGGGCGGGTGAAATCCCATTCCCGCAAGGGCCGGGCCGTAGGCGTGCAGGATGTGGCAAGCACCTGCATGCCCTGCCCGTGCAAACTCGTCATCAGTGCCGCGCTGTCTTTATGGCGTACGCTTTCCACCCACTTGCGGGCCGAAGCCGAGGTCTTGCGCCCAAGCGCGGGAAAAGGGGTGTTGGTGTAATACAGGTTCACCTGGCTGACGCCGAAGGCGTCGCACGAGCGGTAGATGGCCGACACATTGTGTGGATCATGAATATTCGCCAGCACCAGAGTCAGGTCGGGCTGGCGGTGGCTCAGCACTTCAAGCAGGCGGGCCTTGCGTCTTTCTGTGGGTTCCTTGGACATGGGGGTCTTCCTTTGCTGTTCTGTTCAGGCCTTGTTATTTCTCAAAAAAAGCTGGCCCAGGCAAGCGCATTGACTCCACAGCGCATTCAATATACATTATTATGGAAGCACTGATTAAAGAGCCTCCTGGGAACGCGCTGGTATTTCGTTTGGCGGCGTTTCCTTAGACTCTCATGCCTTCTGGATACACGCTGGAGCCTCATGATGCATATCCGAACACTACTTTTCGCGCTGCCCCTGCCCTTCTGCCTGCCCGCCGCCGCACTGGCCGCCCAAGGGCATCCCACGCTGCCGGGCGCAGGGCTGGACGCCCTCTGGGCCATCCCCTTTGTGTGCATGCTGCTGTCCATAGCCGTCATGCCCCTTGCCTCCCCGCACTTCTGGGAGCGGCATTTCGGCAAAATTTCCGTATTCTGGGGCCTGGCATTTCTGCTGCCCTGCGCCTTTGTCTTCGGCCCCTCCGTGGCTTTGTACGAGTTGTTGCATATCATCATTCTTGATTACATCCCATTCATCATTCTGCTCTTTTCTCTTTTCACGGTGGCTGGCGGCGTGCGCCTTAAGGGCTCGCTCACAGGCACGCCCCTGGTCAACGCCGGGATTCTGGCCGTGGGCACAGTCCTTGCCAGCTGGATGGGCACCACCGGAGCGGCCATGCTGCTCATACGCCCCTTGCTGCGGGCCAACGCCCACCGCCGCTACAAGGTGCACAGCGTTGTGTTCTTCATTTTTCTTGTGGCCAACATCGGCGGTTCCCTGACGCCCCTGGGCGACCCGCCGCTGTTTCTGGGATTTCTCAAAGGGGTCAGTTTTTTTTGGACAACCACCAACCTCTTTCTGAAAACGCTTCTGCTATCCACCGTCCTGCTGCTCATCTACCTTGCCCTTGACGCAATGCTGTTCGCCAGGGAAGGCAGGCCCCTTCCCCCGTGTTCACGGGCAGGCACCACTGAAAAACTGGGGCTTGAAGGCAAGGTCAACCTGCTGCTTCTGGCTGGCATCGTTCTGGCGGTGCTGCTCTCCGGCCTGTTCCGCCTTGGCACGGCGGCAGAGGTCTACGGCGTGCCCCTCGAAGGGCAGAATATTGCGCGCGACCTTGCGCTGCTGGCCCTGGCCTGGCTCTCGCTGCGGCTTACCAACCCTGCCAGCCGGAAGGCCAACGGATTTTCCTGGGCCCCCATTGAAGAGGTCGCCAAGCTTTTTCTGGGCATCTTCGTCAGCATGATTCCGGCCATAGCCATCCTGAAAGCCGGAACTGACGGCGCGCTCGCGGGACTCATCCAGCTTGTCTCCAGCAACGGCCAACCCGACAACGCCATGTATTTCTGGCTCACGGGCGTGCTCACAAGCTTTTTGGACAACGCCCCCACCTACGTGGTCTTTTTTAACACCGCCGGAGGCGATGCCCAAACCCTCATGCGCGACGCCCCCGCCACCCTTGCCGCCATATCGGCAGGAGCCGTGTTTATGGGAGCCAATACCTACATCGGCAATGCCCCCAACTTTATGGTACGGGCCATAGCCGAAAACCAGGGCGTGCGCATGCCCGGATTTTTCGGCTATATGCTCTGGTCCGGCTGCGTGCTGCTGCCCCTGTTCCTGCTGCTGACGTGGCTGTTTTTCTAGACAGTGTAGTCACGAGCGCCTTTTCAGGCATCTCTCCGTCGAACTTCGCCTTTTATTCCGGTCGAGTACCATCAGAGTACACTCCCTGCATAAAAGGCTTGTTCTCCTTGATATGACTGAAAATTCATCTCGTGACTACACTGTCTAGAGCAATTAACGCATTTCATTCGTAAACTGCTCTGCAAGGATTTTTCTGAAAATCCTTGCCACGAAATGCGAGCAGGCAGGCAAAAGCCTGCCTGCTCGCATTTCGTGGCAAGGAAGCACCGATTAAAGAGCCTCCTGGAAACGCGCAGTTGTTTCGTTTGGCAAGGCGCGATCTTTTTTTGAAGCAGGAGTGGACTCTTCCGTCCTCGACTGTTTCAAAAAAAGTGAAGCAACACCGCCAAACGGAACAAATCAGCGTTTCCCTAAAAAGCCTTGGACTTGAACATGTCGGTCCACGAAGAGTCCCTGGGAGCCGGATGGCTCGGGTCTACCCAACCCAGAACCTGACGCCCCATATCCCAGGCCAGGGTGCGGGCAATGAGGCTTGAGGGGTCTTCGGGATTCACTTCCGTTACGGAAAAGAGATAGAAGTCATGCACCTGACGCGCATCCATAAGCCCGCCCTGCGCCATGGACCACACAACCGTGCCAGTCTTCACGTCATAGACTTCCATGGCCAGCGAAAGCGAACTGGTGCCGCCGGAGCCGCCGTCCATATAGTGATTGATATAGCCGCTCACCAGCATCTGCGCTCCGCGCGCCCTGGCGACGGCGAGCGCGCGCTGCGGCTCGAAGGGCGTGGCGCTGGTGTCATACTCAAGAGCGGAAAAGGCATTGAGCGACAGCCACACCTGCCATATCTGGCGCGAAAACATGTTGCTGAAGGTAACGGCGTTGGACATCTGCTGCACCGTCCGCAAAGGAACAAAAAGCGCTGTGGGCCGGTACCCCAGTGGCTCTCTTGGCCGCACGTAAATGGCTGGCGGCTGGCGGCGCACAAAATTGCTGACCTGCACCTGAATGGGCGTGCTCAGATCTCCCGTCACGCCGCGCTCGGTACGACTGGTGTCATCGGGCGCTCTGGCGCAGCCCGACGCCAAGAACAGCAGCAGGCAAAACACCGCTGCAAACAGGATACGCACCAGGGGCCAGGCCGTATCCTCAAAACTCTGGCCGCGCCACGCGCCTGAAACTGAAGGGCAGGTATGCATAGTGTTCTCCTGACGTAAAACCAACCGGGCAGCCTGTCCCTCGGGGCAGAGTGCCGTTGATGATTGTTTTCTGACCAACGTGGTTTTTCTTAAGGAAGCACTGATTAAAGAGCCTCCTGGAAACGCGCTGGTATTTTCTTTGGCAAGGCGCGATCTTTTTTTGAAGCAGGAGTGGACTCTTCCGTCCTCGACTGTTTCAAAAAAATGAAGCAACGCCGCCAAACGGAATAACTCAGCGTTTCCTTAATTCTGTTTCCGTTGCGGCCCCGGTTGCGCGGCAGGCGCATGTGTCCTTACGCAGACATGGCGCAACGCCAGTATTCTGGCAGTTGCCAAAAGCGTGCCACAACAATCAACATGGCCGCTCCGCCGCCATAGCAGACGGTGGAGCGGCCATGACGCTTGCGGATCAGGCAATGGTCCGGCTTCCCGGTCACATGCGGGCAGCCTGAAATATCTGGAGAAGCAGGGGCGCTATCAGCAGAATGACCGGAGCCAGCCCCATGAGCGTTTGCGGCCATGTGAGCCTGAGCGCCGCGCGGCAGCCCACCAGCACGCAGGCCACCATCCAGACAAAGCCCACCAGAGAACCCAGCAAAGGCACCACGCACAAGAGCGTGGGCGCGGCGGCATAGGCCAGAACCTGAAATACCTGGCCGAAATCGGCACGGCGGCCGCGTACAAAACCATAGGTGAAGTTTATAAGCGCGCTGAGCACATACAGCTGGATTACGGACATGCCCGTTTTGATCAGAATGATCATGGGCAGGCTCATCTGCGGCGAAAGCAGGATGAGCATTTTTTCCAGTTGGGGGTCAGAAGCGGCGCTGGGCGCCATAAGGGACATGAACAGCCCTGACCAGACGCGCTCCACAACGACCTGCACCACGCTCACCAGCAGATAAAAAATCAGGGCGCGCATCTGCGACCCATCGGGCCGCACCTGGCTGAAAAGACGCTGCGTGCTGAACATGACGCGCATACAGGTATGATAAAAGGCAGACAGCCAGCCATCGGGTTCCGGGGCTGTTTCCCACGGAATGCCGCCCTCGCCGTCATCATACTGGGCGTCATACCCATCGTGCCCGGCATCGCCGTCATGATCGTCCGCAGCATCCCCAAGGCCGCGCCTGCGGTCATACGGATCATCGTCCTCGTCGTAACGGCGGTTCTGTTCACGCTCATAGGCGCGGCTGGCTTCGGCGCGCGGGTCATCATCATGATCCGCAGAGCCCTCAGGCCCGGCCTTGCCCGCGCCCAAGCCCCTCTTTTGCGCGCCATCCCGCGTAGAGGCCTGTTCCCGCCCACGCGGCTCTGTATCCTGCTGCGCGGTATGGTTTGGCCTTGCGTCCTCGCGCGACCATGAGGGGCTTCCGGGAACAATGGCTCCCGGAGGCAGGGGGTCGTCTTCATTGGGATCTCGCGCCGCGCCCGCAGCATCCCGGTATTCGCCGGAATCTGCGGAGCTAACGGAGTCTGTGGCATTTGCGGAATCTGGCACATCGTGAGAAGCGGGAACCGCGCCCTGGTCGCGTGCGGGGCCGTGGTCTCCGGTTTGCGGCGCATCCGGCAGAACCTCCTGCACGCCGGTGTCAGGCCCAAAGCGGAACCGGCAGGAGCAATGGGGGCAGGTGGCGATAACCGCACGCGCCGGGAGGCGGTCGGCGGGCACTTGGCGGCTGAAGCCGCAACGCGGACACGTAATATTCACAAAGCTTCTCCTGAGTAAACACATCGTAAGGCCATAAAGTGGCATATATAGTATCCACAGGCTTTGCCGCTGGCAAGCGTCCGGCACGGCGTACCCGTGACGCCAACATTCTCATACGAATGCCGCTTTGCGGTGGTGTGACGCCTGACAGGCGCTGCCTCTGCCCCCATCGTCATTTCAAAAACACCTCGCCATAGACCAAAATATAATAAGAGTTTAGGGGGTGAGGGAGGAGACCCTTTTGCAAAAGGGTCCCTCCCCCATCTAGCGCTCCCTCCTCCACAAAACACCTCTCCCCCACCTAGCGCTCTCTCCCCCACAAAGCATCCCTTTCCCGCAAAGCGTTGCGGTGTAACGGCGTGCCAAGCGCCAAAATGCGCATGAAAATAATACCTGAACGTAAAGTTATTCTTCTCGCATGTTGACACGGTCCTTTAGTGGTTATAGCCTGACCGCACAAGGGGAGTAACTGGGTTCTTGAAACCCGGGCGGCATCAACAGCATGGCTTTAAGCCTGGTGCCGCCGTCGGTTCCGCCGATTAGTGAGACCTTGGCATCAATATGCCAAGGTCTTTTTATTTTTTTAAGGAGACAACATCATTATGAGCATCCGCGCCCTAAGGCCCTATATCCTGGCTGTACTCATGACCATTCCCGGTCTGGCTCTTCATCTTGCACCGCCCGATATTTCACCTTTGATTGTGACCGCGCTCGCGGGCATGGCCATTCTTGGAGCCTCATTTCTGCTTACCTGGGCCTGTGAAGTGGCCCAGATGGACATGCCGCAGGCTGTGGCAGTGGCAGTGGTGGCCTTTATCGCCGTGTTGCCCGAATACGCCGTGGACATGTACTTTACCTGGATGGCGGGCCAGAACCCCGACAGTTCCTACTCCCACTACGCCATTGCCAATATGACCGGAGCCAACAGGCTGCTTATCGGCGTGGGGTGGTCGGCCATCGTGCTTATCTTTGCCGGACGCTTCCACTCTGCCGTGGTGCTGCACAGCGACAAACGCACCGACGTGCTGTTTCTGGCCATGGCTACGGTCTATGCGCTTATCATTCCGCTCAAGGGTTCCCTTACCTGGGTGGACGGACTGGTGCTTCTTGGCATCTACGTCTGGTACATACTCATCATCATGCGCCGCCCCGTCGAGGAGGAGGAGCTTGAGGGCCCGGCCGCCGTACTGGCGCGTCTGGCCAAAAAAGTACGTCTTCGCAGCGTGATACTCATTTTTGTGTTTGCGGCCATCGTGATTTTGGGCAACGCGGAAATGTTCAGCGAAGGGCTCATTGCCAGCGGCAAAATGCTGCACGTCAACGAATTTCTGCTGGTGCAGTGGATTGCTCCTCTGGCCTCGGAAGCGCCGGAATTTATTGTGGCCCTCATGTTCGCCTCACGCGGCAACGCCGGTTTGGCTCTGGGCTGCCTGCTTTCTTCAAAACTTAATCAATGGACTCTGCTGGTTGGCATGATACCTGGCGTATACGCGGCCTCTTCAGGCGGCTTTTCCCCTTCCATAAACCTTGACACGCACCAGTTTCAGGAAATATTACTCACAGCCGGGCAATCTCTTTTTGCCGTGGCTTTGCTGCTGGACCTGCGGCTGCACGTACGCGAGGCGATCTGGCTGCTTCTGCTCTTCAGCCTGCAACTGCTTTCGCCCCTGTATGACGTACAGCTTGAAACCATGCTGGGGCTGCCGCATGATCCCCTGCGGCTGCATTTGTTCTATGCCAAGGTGTATCTGGTGCTGGCGGCTGTGCTGCTCATCAAGAACTGGCGTCAGGCATGGGAGCTTCGCAAGGGCTTCAAAGTTTAAATAAAGCCTGTATACTGCTGGACAGCGGCATGGCAGGGACGAGAGCGGGTTCGCAAACCTGCTCGCCGACTACGGGAGCAGACGCTCGCCGTGAAGGCGCAAGCGCAGCGCATCTGCGCTGTTCACGCCATAACGGGCGTATCTGCAACTTTGCGAATGCACGTTCGCAAAGCTACTCTGCTCTAGAACAGAGTAACTTTGAAATGCTTCACATTTCAAAGTGTTCATTCAGCCGAAAAATGTGATTTTCGGCTGAATCCACGCCACGTTGTGGCGCGCTGCACTTTCGTGCAACGTTAGAGCATTTACACTTTTTCAAAGTTAAATTGCTCTAAATGAGGAAAAGCCATGCAGCTTCCTTTTCAGGTTTTGCGTTTTTTTCACCTTGCGTCCCTTTTGCTTCCGCTGACGACATTCGCTGGTGCGGCCTGCTTTTCCGGGCCGCACCTGTGCAAACAACGCAAGACATGCAGCCCCGGCGTGACCGCGGGGCAACTGCAAGACGGTTCCGCACCTGATAGTGCAGGGGCACAGATGGTATACTACCTCCGGCAAAATGTTTCGCCTTCACCCATTACCGGTTATCAAGGTATCATATCCATGCCGCGCCTTTTGTCATTTCTTCTGCTGGCGCTGCTGCTCGGTGAACGGGCAGCCGAAGCGGCCCGTATGCCGGATCAGCAGACCCTCTCTCCCTCTCAGGCCCAGGAATTTACCGCTACCGCCGATCTGACGGAAACCGGCACCGCCCTTGAGCCTCCGTACCCTGCGGAAGCTACGGGGCATGCCCGCCCTGACGACAGCGCCAAGCCGGGTGCGCCCTCGCAGGAACACCCAGGTGAGCGGGCCGCAAATCAGGCCGGGGACCACGTTGGGGATCGCGCCGGAGAACGCGCTGGCGACCAGGTCGCCCCCGAGGAACAATCCGCCCGGGACAGCGCCGCCGCCATCATTTCTGGCTCGCGCAAGCCCGGCATCATTGAACACCAGCTTGTCCGCGACCAGAGCGGCGGCCCCGTCATCAACATCAGCTACCCCTCTGTGGGCAGCAAGCAGATAGACAGCGACATACGCCAATGGGTCACAGGCATCGCCAGCGCTTTTGAACAAAGCTGTAACAACGGCAGCTTCGGGCCAGGAGCCGGGCTTGACGGCGAACGCCCGCCGTATGAACTCTGGGGATCGTACAGCGTCACGTCGCCTTCACCCGCAGGCCTCAGCATCACGTTCGAGGTATGGACCTACACCGGTGGGGCCCACGGCAATCTGGACGTCATGACCCTGAACTACAGCCTGCTCACAGGCCAGCGGCTTGGCCTGGTGGATCTTTTTGAGGATCCGGACGCAGCCCTGCACCTCATGTCCACCTGGTCATACAAAGAACTTTCACGCCGTCTGGGCGGCATGCGGCAGGAACAGATGCTGCGCACCGGCCTTAACCCGGTGCCGGAAAACTTCGCCAGCCTGACCCTGACCCCGCAGGGCGTGCGCATCAATTTTCAGCCCTATCAGGTCGCTCCGTGGGCCGCTGGAGCACAAAAGGTGGACATGCCCCTGGATCAGCTCCTGCCCGCCAGCCCCCTGCTGCGCCTTTGGGGCCGCTAGGGTAATGTTACAATAAAAGAAGGGTCATGACTAGCTGAGAGGAAAATTGCGGAGCATTTTGAGCACCAATTTGTATATGTCCTCTCGCCGATGGTTAAATCTAAACTCGCATTCTTTCAAATGAAAATAAAAAGTGTGCTGGTGCAAGCCTCTAAATCGGACGAGCCGAGTTTTTGCAAAGGCCCAAAAGCTTTCAATCCCGTTAATGTGGGAATGGTTGTTTGCAAATTCGTTATTGCCGTGCTGAACACGAAAATGCTTTTGATAGCCAAGGTCTACAAGACCATCATAGCCACGCCATCCGTCAGAGTGAATAACGCTCTCAAGTTCAACGCGACCTCTGATGATGCCCTGGAGAGTGGCTTTTGAACAGTCGGGCACAATTTCGGTGTAGACGTGCCCATTGCGTTTAAACAGGCCGAAAACGATAGTTTTGCCACGAGCACCCCGACCTCTGATACCTCTGACCCGGCGCGCTCCAAAGTAGCTTTCATCAACCTCAACCTCACCGCTGACAGGCGATTCCGCCTCACAGTACTGGGCGATTCTTTCCCGGAACGCAGCGAGATACCTATTAATGGTATTGCGGTTGAGGCTCGTGACCTCGGCAATTTGAGAGGCGTCCAAATCAACGGCAAACAGCCTTACGATTTGACGGATTTTGTCCTCGGAAATTCTCGAACGATAAGCATACTTGTTTTTTGTTGCCATACTTAGCTTTTAGCCTTTTGTTGGCCTCTCAGCTAGTCATGACCCTAAAAGAATAGGCTTTGTGGGGGAGGGACCCTTTTGCAAAAGGGTCTCCTCCCCCACGCCCCCACCCCCTAAAACCTTTATTGTGGTTTAGTGTGGCGCAAGATGCTTTCTATTCTGATGCCGGGGTTCCAATGCTACGCAAAAGGCTCCGTGCGGCACTGCCGCACGGAGCCTTTTATACGTATGCACATTGAAATTTCCCGGCCGCTGCGGGTAGACGTTCCCCACCGGCCTATTCCATAAACTCCACTATTCCCGCAGCCAGCGCGCGGCCTGCGGCGTCATAGACAGCGGCCACCTGCCCCGGGGCGGAAGGAAACTGTGGCTCGGCAAACGCTATTTCCAGGCGACCTTCCACATCCAGACGCACGTTGGCGGGCGCGGGCCTGTGCCTGTGGCGCAGACGCACCAGAACTTCATGCGGCCAGTAGCGCGTCGGCAAGGCCACGTTGGCGATGCCTGTGGTGCAACGGGTGACGCCCAGCAAGGCGCGCGGCCCCACAACCAGGGTATTGGCAAGGCCATCCTTGGCAAGCACGTACAGAGGCTCGCTGTGGGCGATTCCCAGGCCCTTGCGCTGCCCCTCGGTATAGCGCCAGAGTCCCTTGTGGCGGGCTATCTCCCGCTGCGTGCCGTCCGCATTCCGTAAAACGACAGGGCCAGGGCCGGGAGGAACGATGGACGCCGCCTGCCAGTGACGCTCAAGAAATGGCCGGTACGCCTCGGATACGGAAACGCCGCCCGCCGCCATATCTGCGGAAGCCCCCACAGCCGGGGCAAAGCAGATATCCTGGCTCTCACCGGGCAGGGGCACAGTCAGTCCAGCCTGCGCCACAATTTCGCGGGTGCGGGTTTTATCCTGATCCGCCAGGGGAAAACAGGCCTGCGCCAGCCGCGCCCGTGGCACGAGGCTCAAAAAATAGCTCTGATCCTTGGCCGCATCATGCGCGGCGGCCAGCAGGGGCAGGCGGGGCATGCGACCCAACGCTTTTTCTGCTGCGCCCTCTTCTTCCGGCGCGCTCACAAGCCGCGCGTAATGCCCTGTGGCAAGTTTGTGCGCGCCGAGCTTTTGCGCGGCATCCAGCAGGGCTCCGAACTTGATGGCCCTGTTGCACAGGGCGCAGGGGTTGGGCGTGCGGCCCGCCGCATAGGCAGCGGCAAAAGGGGCCAGCACCCCACGCTGGAAAGCCGGACGCAGATCGGCAACATGCAGGGGCACGCCAAGGGCCGCGCAGGCATCTTCAAGACCGGGCGGCGGCGCAAGCTCGGCTTTCGGCAAAAAAAGGCCGTGCAGGGCCAGCACCGTATGCCCGGCCTGTTGCAGCATGACAAGGGCGCAAAGACTGTCCACTCCCCCGCTGACAGCCACTGCTACAGTGCAGGGGGATGTGGTGGTATTACTCACGGCCATACTGTCATCCTTGGAGCATTTCAACTTTGAGTGTGTCATGGCGCCTTGAAGACTTTGCCTTCGGGAGCCTGGATACGGGTCAGAAATTTCTTTGTACTACTGTGAACTGGAATAAAAGTTTTAGGGGGTGGGGGCGTGGGGGAGGAGACCCTTTTACAAAAGGGTCCCTCCCCCACAAGGCATTTCACCGACAACCCAAACCAGATCAAAATGCGGCTTGGGGAAAGAAAGTCCTTGCGTGCAAGAGCTTTCTTTCCCCAGCAAAAGAGCGCCTAGCGGCAATTACAGAATCTGATTGAGGAACTGGCGCAGACGGGGATGCCGTGGGGTCGTGAACAGGGTTTCGGGTCTGCCCTGCTCCACAATCTGCCCCTGATCCATAAAGATGAGCCTGTCTGCCACGGTGCGGGCAAAGCCCATTTCGTGGGTGACGCAGACCATGGTCATGCCTTCTTCCGCCAGTTTGACCATAACGTCCAGCACTTCGCCCACCATTTCCGGGTCAAGGGCCGAGGTGGGTTCGTCAAAAAGCATGATGGCGGGCTGCATGGCCAGGGCGCGGGCTATGGCCACGCGCTGCTGCTGGCCGCCGGAGAGCATGGCCGGATACACATTGGCCTTCTCGCTGATGCCCACTTTTTTGAGCAGGCCAAGGGCGCGGGCTTCGGCCTCTTCGCGCGTAAGCTTGAGCAGCTTTATGGGCGCGAGGGTCAGGTTTTCCAGCACAGTCTTGTGGGGGAACAGGTTAAACTGCTGGAAGACCATGCCAAGATTCTGGCGGATCAGGTTTATGTCATTGTCCGGACTCATGATGTCCTGACCCTTGACCACGATTTTGCCCTGATCGATCTCTTCCAGCCGGTTGATGGAACGCAGCAGGGTTGACTTGCCCGATCCGGAGGGGCCGATGATGACCACGCGCTCGCCGGGAGCGATATCCAGGCTCACGTCCTGCAGGGCGGGCAGCGAGTCGAAATACTTCCAGACATTGCGAATGGTGATAATGGGGGCGGTGGTGCTACTTTCCGTCATAATAGTTCAGCCTGGATTCCATAATGCTCACGGTTTTGGAAAGCATGAGCGTGATGATAAGGTACAGCAAAGCCACCACGGTATAGGTCTCAAAATAGAGGTAGGTCGTGCCCACGAAGCTTCTGGCCCGCTGCATGATGTCCGGCACGGCCATGATGGACACAAGCGAGGTATCCTTGAGCATGGCGATGCATTCATTGCCCACAGGGGGCAGGATGGTGCGCATGGCCTGGGGCAGCACCACATAGCGCATGGTCTGAAAACCATTGAACCCCAGCGAACGGGCCGCTTCACTCTGCCCTTTGTTGATGGCCGTGATGCCCGCGCGGAAAACTTCGCCCATATACGCGCCGTAACAGAAACTGATGGCAACCACGGCAGAGGTGACGCCGCTGACCTGCACAAAACGCGAAAGCGCATAGTAGATATAAAAAATCTGTACCAGCAGCGGGATGCCGCGAATCACCTCCACGTAGGTGGAGGCGACAAGATTGATAAGGCGATTGTTTGAAATGCGCCCAAGGCCCGTCACGAGCCCCAGAGGCACTGCACAGCATATGGAAAGAACGGTGATCTTAAAGGTAATCAAAATGCCGTCAGGCAAATAGAGCAAAATACGCAAATAGGGCTCGGGCCAGCAGAGGCACAGGGCGAACAAAGTGGAAATGGCCCCTACCAGAGCAATAGACCATGCGTTTATCAGGCGCCATTCACGAGGATCAGGGATGGAAGCCCCATCCGTGACCATGATGATATTGCCCTTGCTTCCGTCTTTTTTGTCGTGCATCTCAATCCTTCAGGTCGATACGGCTGCGATGTCCGGGCCTTGCGGCCCGGACATCCTGTAAAGTCATGGCGGCGGGGCCTGTCTACTTGGAGGCGCCCATCCACTTTTCAAGCAGTTTGGCTTCAACGCCGGAAGCCTTCACTGCCTTGATGCCCTTGTTCAGCTTTTCAACAAGGTCCTTGCGGCCCTTGCGCACGGTGAAGCCGTAGTATTCCTTCTCGTCGGTCTTGTACGAAAGGTTCAGCTTGCCGGCGGTATCGGCCTTCTTGTTGGCATAGTACATGGCAACAGGGTCATCGCAGATGACGGCGTCAATGCGTCCGCCGAGCATGTCCTGAATGGCCAGGCCCACATCGTCGTATTCCTTGAGATCCACGGGCACGCCGGACTTGCGCACGACAAACACGCCGGTGGTGCCTATCTGGCCGCCGACCTTCTTGCCCTTGAGGTCTTCAAGGCTCTTGATGTTCTTGCCGGCGGGCAGCACAACCGCCTGCGCCACTTCATAGTAAGGATCGGAGAAGTCGAACTGCTTCTGGCGTTCGGGCGTAATGGTGGTGGCAGCGGCCACGATGTCGTACTGGCCGGTGGCCACACCGCCGAAGATACCGTCCCATGCAATATTGCGCACATCAACTTCAAATCCGGCAGCCTTGCCGACTTCAGTGATGAAGTCCACGTCAAAGCCCACGGGTTGCTTGTTTTCATCAAGATATTCCATGGGGGGCCAGGTGCAGTCTGTGGCCACAATGTATTTTTCGGCGGCCACGGCCTGACCGCAAAGCAGGGTCAGGGTCAGCAGGGCAAGAGTAAGACGACGGATCATGAAACCTCCTTAACGTGCGGCAAAACGTTGCTGGTGGATATCAGCAGCGCTTTCTAACGGGCTAGTTGGATTTGCCCATCCATTTTTCAATAATTTTGGCTTCTTCGCCAGACGCCTTCACCTGCTTGATGCCCTTGTTGAGCTTTTCAACAAGGTCCTTGCGGCCCTTGCGCACGGTGAAGCCGTAGTATTCCTTCTCGTCGGTCTTGTACGTAAGGTTCAGCTTGCCAGCGGTGTCAGCCTTTTTGTTGGCATAGTACATGGCCACGGGATCATCACAGATGACGGCGTCAATGCGATTGTTCATGAGATCCTGCATGGCCAGACCCACATCGTCATATTCTTTGATGTCAGCGCCCACGTTGGCCTTGCGCAGCACAAAGATGCCGGTGGTGCCTATCTGACCGCCGACCTTTTTGCCCTTGAGATCGGCAAGGCTCTTGACGCTCTTGCCTTCGGGCACGACCACGGCCTGCACCACTTCATAGTACGGGTCGGTAAAGTCAAACTGCTTCTGGCGCTCGGGCGTAATGGTGACGGAAGAGGCCACAACATCATACTGGCCAGTGGTTATGCCGCTGAAGATGCCGTCCCAGGCCACGTTGCGGATCTCCATGTCCAACCCTATTGCCTTGCCAATGGCATGCAGGTAGTCGGTGGAGTACCCTTCGGGTTTCTTGTTGGCATCAAGCATTTCCATCGGCGGCCAGGTGCAGTCGCTGGCGACTATGATTTTTTCAGCCGCCAAGGCGGGACTGCACATAAGAACGAGACCAATCATGGCGAGGGCAATTCGGCGAAGCATGGGACCTCCTAAAATGGTTTCCTTCAAAGCCCGCCGCCCACGGCGTCTGTGGGGGGACGCCAGCTCCGCAATACCGCTGATGCGGCAAACAGACCGTGATTGGACCGTTTTTACCGGAATGCGCAGTGCCACCGGTACGGGGCGGGCAGCCAGAAAAGAGCGTGTTCTTCTTTAGCGTTGGGCGCGCCCTGCGTCAAGCACAGGGGTTGCCAAAAAGCGGTAGGGCAAGACTGCGCCTACCACGTATTGCCAGAGGTGGGATCGGTATTTTCCGGCCCGTCCAATGGGATATCCTCATGTCGGGGGCCGTAGCCATTGCCCTCCACCGCGTCAATTTTCCGGGCATGCGGCAAGGCATTGGGAACCGATTTTCCGGCAGCGTACACCGCTTCGCCGTCAAGATCATCACGGTCGTCACGCAGGGCCTGCTGCAAAAACCAGTCTTCACGGATGCGCCAGGACGCGGCGGCCGTATACGCCGGAGAGGAGTACCCCACCGAAAGCACCAGCGTGCGGCGGGCATGCTCCTGAAGGCGGATAAGCAGGGGCGTAAAATCGGCATCCCCTGAAAGGATGATAAATTCGTCAAACTTGGTTGAGTGTGAAAGATCATCCATGCAGTCCATGACCAGATGGATGTCCGTGCTGGTTTTGCCCCGCGACGTGAGCGGCGGGCAGTCCACCACCTGAAAGGCGCTGCGGATGAAGAAATTGCGAAATTCCTGATACCGCTGCGGATTAAGATAGCACATGCGTTTCAGAATGCGACGGCGTACGCCTTCACCATAAAGAATGCGCAAAGCGTGATTTTCTATCCAGCGCACCCAGCGATAGGGCGCGGAACCAAAAGCCCGAGCGGCTTCGGGATCAATTTCAAGAAATCGGGTAAAAATATTGTCGAAATCAACATAAAGAGCGCTGTAAACCTCATCAAATCCTGTAAATCGTGCCATGGTGTCCTCATAGTAAGCTAACGAATTAGCTTAGTATATTTTGCCTGCCATCAGATGGCAAGGTTTTTGCCCCACTTGAATTGCCTGGGCTCACGAGCTATTATAATAAATGGATTACAAGCTTATACCAATTTTTCGGTATGGAGGGACAGTGTATAACTTGCTGGAATACGGCAAAGCCCGTCTGGCCGCCCTTCGTGGGCAGGCAGAGGCTTTCCGGCAATCCCCCCCGGCCGAGCGCTGGTTTTCCTGCCTGTTCTGGTCCTTCTGGATCTCTCTGGTCACGTTTCCCATGGGCTACGCTATCCGGGACGTCATGCCCGTGGTCTGCCTGGTTTTTCTTGCCCTCTACTACCGTCACAACTGGCAGGGCAGCGTGCTGCGTCGGCTCGGCGCATGGCCGCTCTTTGTCTGCTTCGGGCTTATGGTTATTATTGGCGTCGTCTTTTCCGGCAACGTGGGTTCTTCACTGCTGCATGCCGGTTCCGGCCTGAACAAGGGTTTTATTCTGCCCTTTATCGCCATGGAGTGCGTGCGCAATGAAAAAGACCTGCTCCGGCTGGTGTGGGCCAGTGTTCTGGCCGTGTTCTGGCAGGGGCTGGACGGCATATGTCAGGCCCTGACCGGCAAAGATTTTCTTATGGGCTACCCGCCAAGCAGCGGACGCCTCACAGGCAGCTTTGACGACTATGAGGTGGGCAACTATATTGCCCTGGCCCTGATTCCCGCCTTCAGTCTGTGGTACGTTTTACGCCAGTATTTCTCACGTCTGCCCACGCTGCTGCTCTGTGCGGCAACCCTGTGGCCCGCGTTTTTTCTGCTCGCGGGCGCGGCCAGCCGCAGCGGCGCGCTGGCCATCGCAGCGGCCCTGGGCCTGTGGTGTTTGCTGGCAGGCACGGGCAGCCGGGTGAAAAGCCTGCTCTTCGCCGTTGCGGCCCTTTTACTGATTCTTCTGGCCCAGGGCCGCGCCCGCATGGACGAAGTGTTGGATGACGGCAGATGGAGCCTGTGGAAGATGGGGTGGCGCATCTTTCTTGAACACCCGTGGTTCGGGTCCGGAGCCGGACAGTACAATACAGCCTTTCGTGCCCTTGGCCTCTCACCGGAAAAAGATCTTATCACTATCAGCCATCCGCACAACCTCTACCTTGACATGCTGTATGCGCACGGTCTGGTGGGCTTCACGTTCGGCATGATCTTTCTGCTGGGCTTCAGCTGGTGGGGCTATCAACACATCCGGCCGCAGCTTCTGGCCGAGCGCTCTTACGGAAGAACGGGCATCTACTGGCACATGACGGCATGGTTCTGGATAGGCTTTGTGGCGTGGCTGTTTAACGGCATCTTTGGGCACGATTTCTATCGCGTCTGGTGGCTGGCCCTTGCCATGGGGCATCTGGGCGTCATGATAGGCGCGGTCATCAATGGCCCGGCAGCAGAAAATGCGGCCCGGCCAGCGCCCGTCGAAACAGTGAACAAGGCCGGAGCCCCGCCACAAGCGTGAGGCCAAGTAACGCGCCGCTCGCATAAAACACTGCGGGGCCGGAACACGGGTTCCGGCCCCGCTTCTTTTTCGATCATGCTGCGGAGGACTTGGCCAGGCATGGAGCTACCCTGATCCATTGCCAGGGCATCAAAAAAACAGACCATGGCGCGCTGCGCAAAGCACTCCCTGCGTAACGCGCAAGCAAGGCTGCGCCTGACAACAATCACTCTCCGACAAATTCGTCGGCAGCGGGAGGCGTTCCCTCACCGGCATTCCTGTTGGCGCGCAACAGCGCCATGGCCTCGTCCTTGGTGATGATGCGGCCCCTACACCGCGCATTCTGGAGCGCGTTTTCCGGGCAGTAACCCATCTGCACGCAATTGGGGCCAGCACCGGCAAAAAGGTCGGGGGCAGCCTTGCGGCACAGGTTCAGCATCTGCCACGCAAGATGCCTGATCTCGTACTGGGCGTTGCGACAACAGCGGATGGAAAACCAGTCCAGCAGGGCGTGGGCGTTCATGCCCACGATGGCTTTGAATTCCGTGGCCTGGGGTTTCAGATAGCGCAGATCTTCTTCGGGCAGCCCGGCGTCGAGTCCGGCATCATACCACTGGCGGCCCAGATCGGCCAGATCGCGCCCGCTCAGATTGACTGTGCCGCCGTCAGGCAGGGTCACCTGCGCGGTAAACTCCGCCGCGTTGCGCGGATACACCACTGAATAGCGGCGGTTACCGCCCAGTTCCGCCCGGCCGGATTTGATAAGATAGGAGGCCAGGCGCTTGCGCACAAGCTGGGTTTCGGTAACGCGCGAATATCCCTCAAGGCCGAAGATGAAAAAATCAAATTCCAGTGCGGCCCGGTGCCCGGAAGACAGGATATTCTCAACGATTTTCTTGGAATAGGGCGAGGCCACTATGTCCTCAAGTTCACGCTCGCTGCGCACAAAGCGGGCTGCGATATCCGTATAGATTTTTCCGCCGCCAGCCAGTAGCACCACTTTGCCGTTGCCAGTAAATTTTTCGTCCAGCATTACACCTCCCTGGCGCGGACTACCGCTGCCCTGACAAGCATATGCGAAACGGCATTCAGCAGCAAGACCAGCGCTCAAAATCACAAACCCGTAACGCTTGCGCTCCAAAGGCGCAACACGTCAGCGCCAGTGCATATCTTGACACAGCAGGCCCAAAAAGCCAGAGTGAGAACCGTTTTCCGACGTTTACCGTTTTCGGGACAAGCACCTGCCGTGCCCGGCAGGCTGCCCTTCTGCGACCATTGCCCCGACTGCGGCACAATGGCAGAGACACAGCACTACGTACCCATGAGCTTTAGGGAAACGCTGATGTATTCCGTTCGGCGGACTTGCGTCACTTTTTCTGAAACAGTCGAGGACGGAAGAGTCCACCCCTGCTTCAAGAAAAGATCGCGCCTTGCCAAACGAAACAACTGCGCGTTTCCAAGAAGTTCTTTAATCAGTGTTTTCTTAGCAGCAAGGAGATTACATGAGCCAGCATTCCGCCCCACATGGCAAACCTGACAGCAGCGGTTTTTTCGGCGCTTACGGCGGCCAGTTTGTTCCTGATTCCGTCAAGGCCCGCCTGGACGAGCTGACTGCGGCCATGGAGGCTGCCCTGGCCGATCCCGGATTTTTGCGCGAACTGGACGACCTTTTTCTTCATTACACAGGCCGCCCCAGCCCGGTTTTTCACTGCGCCAACCTGAGCCGCACGCTTGGCGGCGCGCAGATATGGCTTAAACGCGAAGACCTCAACCATCTTGGCGCGCACAAAATCAACAATACCCTTGGGCAGTGCCTGCTGGCCAAAAGAATGGGAAAAACGCGCGTCATCGCCGAAACCGGCGCGGGGCAGCATGGCGTGGCCACTGCGGCCACCGCGGCCCTGATGGGGCTCAAGTGCACCATCTGCATGGGCGAAGTGGACATGGAACGCCAGCGCCTCAACGTCATCCGCATGCGCATGCTCGGAGCCGAAGTGGTGGCCGCCACGTCAGGACAGCGCACCCTCAAGGAAGCCGTGGACGAAGCTCTGGGGCTGTGGGTGGCTGACGACGAAATGTTCTACGTGCTCGGCTCGGCCGTGGGTCCGCACCCCTATCCGTTTATGGTGCGGCAGTTCCAGGCCATAGTGGGCAGTGAAGCCCGCGCCCAGATGCTTGAAGCCAGCGGGCGCCTGCCTGACGTTGTCCTGGCCTGCGTGGGCGGCGGCTCCAACGCCATCGGCATTTTTTCCGGCTTTCTGGACGATGCGGACGTGCGTCTTATGGGCGTGGAACCCGGCGGGCGCGGCAAGGAATACGGCCAGCACGCCGCTTCGCTCTGCCTTGGCGAGCCTGGAGTGCTGCACGGTTTCAACTCCTATATGCTCAAGGACGAAAAGGGCGATGCCGCTGCGGTATACTCCATCTCCGCCGGGCTGGACTACCCGTCCGTGGGGCCGGAGCATTCCATGCTCAAGGACGCGGGACGCGCCGAATACGTCAGCATTGCGGACAAGGAAGCCCTGGACGCCTTCTTTGCCCTGTCCAGGAATGAAGGCATCATTCCCGCGCTTGAGTCCTCGCACGCCCTGGCCCAGGCCATGAAGATGGCTCCTGCCCTGCCCGACACCGCCGTACTGCTGGTCAACCTGTCTGGCCGTGGCGATAAGGACGTGGCCCAGGTAGCCGAAATGATGGAAAAAGGCGAAATATAAGTCCTGATTTCTCCAAGGGCACAGGCCCATAACGCAAAAGCCCCCGTCCACCGGACGGGGGCTTTTGCTGGCCTTTTGGCGGGCACACGCCTGAGGCTTATGGGCTGAAACACCTGAACAAAGGGACAGCCCAATGTGAACTATACGCGGCAATGTTACGGGCACGACACGCACGCGTCTGCGCCGCAGCCGCCAGAACGGTTTCAACGTGAAGCCGCCCTGCTCTGATACTTTTTTATATCACTTCATTGAGCGCCGAAAGCTGTTCCTGCGCCCTGAATTTGTGCTGCAACATGATGGGCAGCGCTTCCGGATCAGCGGGGTCATATTCAAACATGACCGCCGTGCCAAAGCAGGAAAAATACTTGCTGCCGTCCGGGTGAAAGGCCACGTTTTCATTGTAGCCCACGATGGCCTGCGCGCCTTTGTTCATGGCGCGCGCCGCCATGCCGAAAAAAGCTTCCTCGGAATCAAAACCCCGGCAGCACACGAGCCCCAGCACCTTGGCAATACGCCGCCCTTCCACCTGATGCGTGGTCACCACGGGGAATCGCCCGGCCAGAAACACTTCACGGATGCGCGCGGTGGCGTCTGACACACGCGCCTGCTTTTCAGCTTTGCGAGCCTTTTTTTCCTGACCACCGAGTAAAAAAAACATGCCGGACCTCCAGAAACAATGGGATGCACAATGATGACGCTGTCGTGCTCTTTGTTTGCAAAGGCCTTGCCAATAAATTTTTATCCTTTTATTTCATAAAATTATGCGGTCTTGACACCTCATTGTCAGACCATTGACGGCAGTGTCTGCCCATATTCATTCCCTGCAAACGCTCTGGGGGTTTCCGTCCTGCCCGGCAGCAAAGGCGCTACCCTGTCCGGCACATATGCCCGTAAACGCGTAAACCCGCCAATGGCGGGTTTACGCGTTTGTAGTATTGTTTGTCGCTAAAATAGTTACCCTTTTTCAACGGTAACATTCCTAACTTACAATAAAAGTTTTAGGGGGTGGGGGCGTGGGGGAGGGACCCTTTTGCAAAAGGGTCCCTCCCCCACAAAGTATTTCACCCCTCCCCACAAAGTATTTCAACATCCCCCTGCTCTATTGCGCGGGCTGCTTTTTGGTTTCGTCTTCGTGCTTTTCGGGGCGCAGGATGCGGCAAATGGGCTGGGCCGTCGCACGACCGGAGAAAATTTCCTCCGCGCTGGCGTCCAGAGCCTGAGGCAGCACTTCGTCCACGTGATCCACAAAAACGATCTCAAGGTCTTTCAGCACCTCATCGGGCACTTCCTTGAGGTCTTTTTCATTGTCGCGGGGCATGAGCACCTTTTTGATGCCGCTGCGGCGCGCGGCCAGCAGCTTTTCACGCAGGCCGCCAATGGGCAGCACGCGCCCGCGCAGGGATATTTCGCCTGTCATGGCCACGTCGTTGCGCACGGGTATGCCCAGCAGGGCCGACGTGATGGACGTGGCCAGGGTGATGCCCGCCGAGGGGCCGTCCTTGGGCGTGGCGCCCGAGGGCACATGGACGTGGATGTCCACCTTGCGGTGGAAGCGGGTGTCAAGCCCAAGCACTTCGGCCCGCGAACGCACATAGGAAAGCGCCGCCTTGGCCGATTCGGTCATGACCTCGCCCAGTTTGCCCGTGGTGACCACCTGGCCGGAACCGGCCATGAGGGTGGTTTCCACCAGCAGTATTTCGCCGCCGCGCTGGTTGTAGGCAAGCCCTGCGCACACGCCCACCTGCGGCTCGGCCTCGCGCTCGTCATGCCGGTATTTTTTGACGCCCAGAATGGAGGATAGGCTTTGGCGCGAAATGTTCACACACTTGTCCAGGTTGTCCTCTTCCACAAGCTTGATGGCGGTTTTGCGGCACAGGGCGGCAATTTCGCGCTCGAGGTTACGCACGCCGGCCTCGCGGGTGTAGGAACGGATGATCTCAAGGATGGCATTGTCCGACACGCGGATATTGCTTTCCTTGAGGCCGTGCTCCTCTATCTGGCGCGGCAGGAGAAAGTGCCTGGCTATATGACGTTTTTCCGTCTCAAGGTAGCTGTTGAGTTCGATGATCTCCATGCGGTCCAGCAAGGGCACGGGAATGGAGTGCAGCGAGTTGGCCGTGGTTATGAAGAATATCTTGGAGAGGTCGTATTCCAGATCCAGATAGTGATCCATAAAGGTGTGGTTCTGTTCCGGGTCCAGAACCTCCAGCAGGGCCGAGGAGGGGTCCCCACGGTAGTCGGAGGTCATCTTGTCCACTTCATCCAGGCAGAACAATGGGTTATTGTACTTCACCCTCTTGAGGGACTGGATGATCTTGCCCGGCAGCGCCCCCACGTAGGTGCGACGGTGCCCGCGGATTTCGGCCTCATCGCGCACGCCGCCGAGGGACAGACGCACAAAATCGCGTCCTGTGGCCCTGGCCACGGATTTGGCCAGCGACGTCTTGCCCACGCCGGGGGGGCCCACAAGGCAGAGAATGGGGCCCTTGAGCCCGTGCGAAAGCTTCTGCACGGCCAGATACTCAAGGATGCGCTCCTTGGGTTTTTCCAGGCCGTAGTGGTCGCCGTCAAGGATGGCGCGCGCCTTTTCGATATCAATATCTATCTGCTTGAGGTCGTTCCAGGGCAGGTCGAGGATCCAGTCCACATAGTTGCGCACCACCGTGTATTCGGCGGCCGACGGCGGCATGCTGCGCAGCTTCTTGGCTTCTGCAAGGGCCTTCTGACGGGCCTCATCGGGCATGTCGCGGTCCTTGATCTTCTGCTCAAGCTCGTCCACTTCGGCCATGGGGTCGTCATCGCGCCCCATTTCCTTGTTGATGGCCTTGATCTGCTCGTTCAGATAGTATTCGCGCTGGTTGCGCTCCATCTGCACCTTGACGCGGTTCTTGATGCGCTTTTCCACAGAGGCCAGGGCAACTTCGCCGTGCAGCATCTCGTAGGCCAGCTCCAGGCGTTCGGTCACGTCGTCCAGCTCGAGGGCTTCCTGCTTTTTGCGGTAGTCCACCTTGAGATTGGGGATGATGGCGTCGGCCAGGGAGCCGGAATCGTGCAGCGCCATCATGGAGAGCACGGATTCCTGCGAAAGTTTTTTATTGTTTTTGGCAAATTCTTCCAATGCTTCATGCACGGCGCGCACCAGGGCCTCCCGCTCATCGGGGCGGCTCTGCCACTCGTTGCGACGGCTCACGCGCACCATGGCGCACTGCTCGTCATCGCGCAAATCGTTCCAGTTGGCGCGGTACATGCCCTCAAAAAGCACCTTGATGGTGCCGTCGGGCAGGCGCAGCATCTGAAGAACCTTGCTGACAACGCCCACGGGGGCAAGATCCGAAGCGTCGGGTTTTTCCAGTTCCGGCTCGAGCTGGGCGACCAGAAAAATCTGCTTGCTGAAGCTGGCCTGCGCGGCCTCTATGGCTTTGATGGAGGCTTCGCGCCCTACAAAAAGCGGCATGATGGAACGCGGAAACATGACCACCTCGCGCAAAGGCATGATGGGCAGGTCCACGTATTTTACAGTGCCGCGTTCGGATTCAGTCATAGTTTTCCCCTGAATGGCCATATTGGGGCGCAAATGGGCCCCGAACCTGGGAGATTAGAGCAGTTTTACCGATAATGGTAAACAGCTCTGCGCGAACTTTAAAAAAATTCGCGCAGAGATGCAGAGATGTGGCTGCCGGGCGGCGTGCCACAGCACGCGCCCGCTACGCCATATGGGCCGGAATCAGGCGGCGTTACGCGGAGTTGCCGCTCGCCTGCGCCTGCCCGCCCTTGGTGGCCGGGCTTTCGCCCGCCTCGCCGAACAGCAGCACAGGTTCCTTGCCCTTGTCAATGACGGCCTGATTGATAAGGCATTCACGCACATTGGGCATGGAGGGCAGCTTGAACATGATGTCGAGCATGGTGCGTTCCATCACGTTGCGCAGACCGCGCGCGCCGGTTTTACGCTCAATGGCCTTGGCGGCAATGGCCTTGAGGGAGTTGGGCGTAAACCGCAGGGTCACGTTCTCGAACCCGAACAGCTTCTGGTACTGACGCACCAGGGCGTTTTTGGGTTCAGTGAGAATACGCACGAG
This sequence comes from Desulfovibrio sp. 86, assembly GCF_902702915.1. Taxonomy (NCBI): domain Bacteria; kingdom Pseudomonadati; phylum Thermodesulfobacteriota; class Desulfovibrionia; order Desulfovibrionales; family Desulfovibrionaceae; genus Desulfovibrio; species Desulfovibrio sp. 86. The sequence goes on from NZ_LR738849.1 coordinate 733,516, forward strand.
ATCAGCTTCATCCAGTTCATCCACATGCGTGATGATGGGTATGCGGCCCACGAATTCGGGAATAAGGCCGAACTTCACCAGATCCTGCGGGTGAATCCTGTCCAGCAGTTCGCTCAGGGGCATGTCCTTGCTGGCGCGCACCTTGGCGCCAAAGCCCATGGCCCCGCCGCTCATGCGCGATTCCACAATCTTGTCCAGTCCCACAAAGGCGCCGCCCACGATGAACAGGATGTTGTTCGTGTTCATGCGGATGAATTCCTGCTGCGGGTGCTTGCGGCCCCCCTTGGGCGGAATGTTGGCCTCGGTGCCTTCAATGATCTTCAGCAGGGCCTGCTGCACGCCCTCACCTGACACGTCGCGGGTAATGGACGGGCCGTCGCCCTTGCGGGAAATCTTGTCGATTTCGTCCACATAAATGATGCCCTTGCTGGCGGCTTCAAGATCGTAGTCCGCATTCTGGAGAAGCTGCACCAGAATGTTTTCCACATCTTCACCCACATACCCGGCTTCCGTCAGGGTTGTGGCGTCGGCAATGGCAAAGGGCACGCGCAACACGCGGGCCAGGGTTTTGGCCAGCAGGGTTTTGCCGCTGCCCGAAGGCCCGACCAGCAGGATATTGCTTTTTTCAAGCTCCACGCCGTCATCGCCCAGGGCGTCAGCGTAGAACACGCGTTTGTAGTGGTTGTGCACGGCCACAGAAAGGATCTTTTTGGCCTCGTGCTGTCCGATGACGTACTGGTCAAGCCTGTCCTTGATTTCCTGCGGAGACAGCAGGCGCTCGTCGCCCTCGGTGCTTTCCACCTGATCGCGGGCAATGATGTCGTTGCAGGCTTTGACGCACTTGTCGCAAATGCTTGCGCCGTCCTGCACGATAAGGTTGCGCACCTCAAGCTCGCTGCGCCCGCAAAAGGAGCAGGTCAAAGGTTCGCTGACCGTGGGTTTGTCGTTCTTGGCCATATTATTCGCTCTTTTCCTGAGCCATCTCGTGGCGCGAAGTGAGCACGCGGTCAATGATGCCCAGATCTCTGGCTTCTTCAGGAGTCAAAAAGTTATCGCGTTCGGTCGCCTTGACGATATCCTTGAAGGGGCGGCCGGTATGTTCGGCAAGCATGCGGTTGAGGCGTTCCTTGAGGCGGAGCACTTCGCGGGCATGGATTTCAATATCCGTGGCCTGCCCCTGATAGCCCGCCGAAGGCTGATGGATCATGATCTGGCTGTTGGGCAGGGCAAAGCGCATGCCAGGCTTGCCCGCGGCCAGAAGGAAGGCGCCCATGCTGGCCGCCCGCCCCATGCACACCGTGGAAACAGGCGCTGAAATGAAGCGCATGGTGTCATAAATGGCAAGACCGGCAGTAACCGATCCGCCAGGGGAGTTGATATAAAGATTGATTTCTTTTTCCGGGTCCTGCGATTCAAGGAAAAGCAGCTGCGCGCAGATGAGCGAGGCCACGGTGTCGTTGACCTCGGAGCCCAGCAGAACGATGCGGTCCTTGAGCAGGCGCGAGTAGATATCATAGGCGCGTTCGGAACGGCCAGTGGTTTCGATAACCATAGGAACTAGCGACATGTGAGCCTCACTACATGGCCTCAGGGGCCGGATATGGCAGCCCGGGAACGCCCGGGCCGCAAAAAAAGCAAAAGGCGGCCTTAGGGCCGCCTTCCCTTATTCTTATTTGTCTTCCTTGTCGCCGGGCTGAGCGCTGGCGGATGCGCCTGGCGCGGCGTCGGGGGCTTTTGGCTCCACTTCTTTGACATTGGCCTTGGCGTATACAAGGTCCATGGCCTTGTCGGCCAGCATGCGATCACGCAACACGAAGATCATGCCCGAGCGTTCGTACTGCTCGCGCAGGGACTTGAAATCTTCGCCAGTGCGCATGGCAAGCTGGTAAATCTGTGTGGTGACTTCGTGGTCGGTAACGTCCAGCCCTTCCTTCTTGGCGATGGAAAGCAGCAGAACCTGAGAGCGGGCCAGCTCATCGGCCTGGGGCTGGGTTTCTTTACGAAGTTCCTCTATGCTCTTGCCAAGGCTTTCCAGGCTACGGCCCTGACGTTCCAGCCTGGCGGCCATGTCGCCCAGCAGTGTGTTCATCTGGGTTTCCACAAGACTGGGGGGTAATTCAAACTGCACCATCTTGAGCAGGGCGTCCAGCAGGTTTTTCTGCGCCACGCTCTTGCTCAGATTGGTACGGCTCTGGATGTAGCTGTTGGCAATGGTTTCTTTCAGCTTGTCCACGCTTTCAAGGCCAAGGGTCTTGGCAAGCTCGTCATTGAGTTCGGGCAGCTTGCGTTCCTTGATGGCGTGCACCTTGACCTTCATGGTCACGGTCTTGCCCGCCAGATCCTTGGCAAGAAAATCATCGGGAAAACGGATTTCGCCCTCGCCTTCTTCGCCGTACTTCACGGTCTTGACCAGGGCTTCAAAGTCTTCCAGGGCCTGGCGTTCGCCAAGGGCCAGATCAAAGCTTTCAGCCTTGACGCCTTCAATGGGTTCGCCGTTATCAAAGGCAGCAAAGTCAACGGTGGCTATCTGGCCGTCCACGGCGGGGCCTGCGCCGTCTACAGGCACAAGCTCGGCGCGGTCGCGCAGGATACGGTCAAGCACGTCCTGCACTTCTTTTTCGTCCAGCACCACTTTTTCCTGCTCCACATCCATACCTTCGTAGGGGGGCAAATCAAAGGCGGGCAGAACTTCAAATTCGATGGTGTACGAAAAGCCCTTGCCGCGATCAAAGGTGTCGGGCGTGTCCACATCAAGGCCGGCAAGGGGCGAGACGTCGAGCTTCTGCATCACATCATTAATATGCACATTGATGAGGTCCTGACGGGCCTCATCATAAATCTTGTCGCGGAAGCGCTGTTCAATAACCGAGGCCGGGACTTTGCCCTTACGGAAACCGTCAACCTGCACGGAGGTTTTATACAGGGCGACCGCCCCCATAATGGCGGCTTCGACTTCCTGGGGTTCCGTGGTGATGACGACCTTTTTTCTTACCGGCGAGATATCTTCAGCGCTATATTCCACGAGGGGCTCCTTTTATGGGTGGACGTGATGGTGCGAGAGGGGGGACTTGAACCCCCATACCTATGGTGCTGGATTCTAAGTCCAGTGCGTCTACCAATTCCGCCACTCTCGCAAAGCGTGTTTCCATAGCACACTTGCTCCCGGCCCGCAAGCCGTGACCTGCTCCGCCGGAGGTTCGAGACACGTGGCGGCGTGTGTGGAATTGGCGCCAAAAACGTAACTCTTTAATACTAATGCCTTCCGAAACAATGGCAACAGGCAAAGCGAAAAAAAGCGACAGACATGTGACAAGAGCGCGCGCCACGCCCGCGCTCATCTTTTTCAAAGGCAGCGGTGGCCGGGCCAAACCGAGGCATGGAGTCGGGATAGCTCGCATGACCTGCCTGCGGAATTTCGCTTCAGATCAAAAAGACTCCGTGCTGTACCCAAACACAATAAGAGTTTTAGGGGGTGGGGGCGTGGGGGAGGAGACCCTTTTTAGAGCATTTGGCTTTTGAAAAAAGTTAAATGCTCTTACGCTGCACGAGAGTGCAGCGCGCCACAACGTGGCGTGGATTCTGCCGAAAATCGCATTTTCGGCAGAATGATACCTTTGAAATGTGAATATTTCAAAGGTAATCTGGTCTAAATCGGGTCCCTCCCCCACAAAGTTTTTCACCCGTCCCCCACAAAGTTTTTCACCCGTCCCACATCTAACGCAGCACCAGGGCCTTGCCGTCGGGTCGGGCCTCCACAACCTCGCCCACCAGGCAGGCCAGATCCCCGCCTGCCAGCAGCAACTGTCGCGCCTGCTCAACCTGATGGGGTTGCACGGCCAGCAATAGTCCGCCAGAGGTCTGGGCGTCAAAAGCGAGGCTTTCCACAGCTTCGTCCACGCCCTCGTGGACCAAGGTCGCGCAGGAGCAGTGCTTGCGGTTCAAATGGCTGCCAGCCGGGATAAGTCCGTCACGCGCATACTCCAGCGCGCGCGGCAAAAGCGGCAAGGCCTCGGCGTCAAGCACCACGCAGACGCCCGATGCCTGCGCCATTTCAAGCGCATGCCCGCCAAGCCCGAAACCAGTAATGTCCGTTGCGGCCACCACCTTGAGCATGCGGATCACTTCACCGCCAACGCTGTTCAGGCGGGAGCACCAGCGGGCGACCTCGGCTTCACTTTCTTCTGCGCCGTCCCAGCGCGCCTTGACCGCCGTAGCCAACACGCCCGTTCCCAGAGGCTTTGTCAAAAGCAGTTTCTGCCCTGGCGCAAGTCCGTCATTGCGGGCCATGTGCGCCGGATCAATGATGCCGGTGACGGCGAGCCCGTACTTGAGTTCGTCGTCCTGCACCGTGTGGCCGCCGGCAAGCACGGCTCCGGCCTCATTCATGGCGTCAAGTCCACCGCGCAGAATGGAAGCAAGAATGCCTTGAGGATCGTCCTCGGCCAAAGCCTGAGGAAAAAACGCCACGTTCATGGCGCTCCAGGGCTCACCACCCATGGCGTACACGTCAGAAAGGGCATTGGCTGCGGCAATGCGGCCAAAGCTGAAAGCGTCGTTGACGATGGGCGCAAGAATATCCACGGTCTGCACCAGCGCGCGGCCTGGCGGCACGGTCAGGACCACGGCGTCCTCATTACGGGCGCGGCCAGCCAGCACACGGGCTTCAAGGTCGGGCCGGGAACCGGAGGGCAGACCGCGCAACAAACGCTCCAGAGCCCCTGGAGCAAGTTTGGCAGCTCAGCCTGCGGCGCGGGCTTTTTCCAAAAGCTTCATGCGCGTCTCCTCATTATACGTTATTTTGCAACAAAATTTTTTACAGTATGCACTCTTACTGTTCAAAGGTCAAAACCTGGACGCAATAATGAGAGGCAGGACGGTGCTGGACGCAAGCGCCTTTGACAATTTTCGCCGTGCATACGAGAAACTGTCTTAACTGAAGCACGCGCACGCGCTTTGGTAAAGCCATAAAATGAAAAGGGGCGCTGAGCGCCCCTTTTCAATATATTCTGCGTCGTTGAAAAGACATTGCCTAGTTGGCTTCGGCCTTTTCCGTGACAGTTCCAGCTTCTTCAGCCTTGGGCTTGCGCTTGGGCTTGACCGGCGCTTCTTCGGCAGCCTTGGGGGCTTCCGTTGCAACAGTTTCGGCGCTGTGGGTCAGTTCAATAAAAGCCATGGGGGCGTTGTCGCCCTTGCGGGGCATGGCCAGCTTGAGGATACGGGTGTATCCGCCAGGCACGCCAGCGAAAACAGGGCCGATTTCATCAAACAGACGCTTGACCAGGGCATGATCATTGAGCACACGGTAGGCCTGACGGCGGGCGTGCAGGTCATTGCGCTTGGCAAGGGTAATCAGGGGCTCCACAACGCGGCGAAGTTCCTTGGCCTTGATTTCCGTGGTGCAGATTTTGCCGTGGATCAGCAGCGCCTTGGCGAGATTGTGCAACAACGCCTTACGGTGCGCAGGAGTACGCGAAAGTTTCCTGCCGGAATTGCTATGCCTCATTTTGCTGCTTCCTTTTCCATTCCTGATATTTCTTTTCGAAAGAGTCGACCTTGATGCCGAAGTCGAATCCCATGCTCAACAGCACACTCTTGATTTCGTCCAGCGATTTGCGGCCGAAATTCTTGGTCTTGAGCATTTCAGCTTCAGTGCGCTGCACCAGTTCGCCCACAAGCGCTATATTGGCGCTGCGCAGGCAGTTGGTGGCGCGTACCGAAAGCTCAAGATCGTCGATGCTTTTGAACAGGAGTTCATTCACTTCGCCGCTTTCGTTCCCGCCGTTGCGCATATCGCCGGACACACGTTCATCAAAGTTGATGAAAACGGATATCTGATCCTTGATGATCTTGGCGCTGTATGCAATGGCGTCTTCGGGCGTAAGCGAGCCGTCAGTCCACACTTCCAGCAGGAGGCGGTCATAGTTTGTCATCTGGCCCACGCGGGCCTGTTCCACCGTGTACGCAACTTTGCGGACAGGGGAAAAGCTGGAATCCAGCTTGATGAGGCCGATTTCATCGGCCAGACCCTCATGCATGTCGGCGGGCACATAGCCCTTGCCCATGCGGGCCTCAAACTCCATCTCCAGCACCACGTCCTCGGTGAGGGTCGCGATGTGCAAATCAGGGTTGAGTACTTCTACGTGCTGGTTGGGCACGATATCGGCAGCAGTGACCGGTCCCTTGCGTTCAACGCGAAGGGTCAGGCGCTGGGGCTCTTCAGTGTCCATGCGCAAACGCACCTGCTTGATGTTGAGGATGACATCAGTGATGTCTTCCAGCACACCGTGGATGCTGGTGAACTCGTGCTGCACGCCGATGATTTTCACCGACACAAAGGCAGAGCCCTGAAGGGAGGCCAGAAGAACGCGACGCATGGCGTTGCCAATGGTGGTTCCGTAGCCCCTTTCCAGAGGTTCACAGACAAACTTGCCGTGTGTGCCGCTGGCGGTCTCTTCTTCGCGCATAATCTGGTCAGGCTTGACAAGCTCGGACCAGTTGCGCGCATTGATAAGGCGTTCGCCCTGTTTAATAAGCATGCGAACCCCCGGTTATTTCGAGTAAAGTTCGACGATGAGCTGCTCGTTGACGGGGAACTGGATGTCGTCACGCTGCGGCATGGCCTTGACAGTGCCCTTGAAGGCAGCACCATCGGCTTCAAGCCAGGCGGGGCAGCCACGGCGGGCAATCACTTCCTGCGCTTCTGCAAGCACGGGAATTTTGCGGTTCTGTTCGGGCACTTCAATGCTGTCGCCCACACGAACCTGCAAGGAGGGGATGTCCACCTTGCGGCCGTTGAGGGTAAACACGCCGTGACGCACAAGCTGGCGAGCCTGGTTGCGCGAGTTGGCGAACCCGAGACGGAAAACCACGTTATCCAGACGACGTTCAAGAATGACGAGCAGGTTGGTGCCTGTAACACCCTTCTGCATATCGGCTTTCACAAAGTATCCGTGGAACTGGCGTTCCAGGATACCGTAAATGCGGCGCGTCTTCTGCTTTTCACGCAGCTGCACTGCGTATTCGCTCACCTTCTTGCGGGCACGGCCGTGCTGGCCGGGAGCGTAGGGGCGGCGATCGTAGGCGCATTTGTCAGTGAAGCAGCGGTCGCCCTTCAAAAAGAGCTTGCAGCCCTCGCGGCGACACATGCGGCACTTGGCTTCAGTATATTTGGCCATGTATTAATCCTCTTACGTTACTGGCTCTGCCGGAGCAGGGCCGGTCTAGACGCGGCGGCGCTTGGGCGGCCGGCAGCCATTGTGCGGAATGGGCGTGACATCACGAATAAAGGCGACCTTCATGCCTGCGGCCGAAATGGCGCGCATGGCAGCTTCACGGCCGGAGCCGGGGCCTTTCACATAGATGCCTACAGTACGCATGCCGTTGTCCTGCGCCTTGCGGGCGGCCGTTTCGGCAGCCACCTGGGCCGCGAAAGGCGTGGACTTGCGTGAGCCCTTGAAGCCGCTCTGGCCCGAAGAAGCCCAGGAAACGGCGTTTCCGCGCGTATCCGTAAAAGTAATAATGGTATTGTTAAACGAAGCCTGGATGTGGGCTATGCCCACCGGCACGTTTTTCTTTTCCTTTTTCTTGACCGCTTTTTTGGGTCTGGCCATATCAATCCCTCTGGATGGAGCTTGTCAGATTTATGCTCCGCGCGCGGCGGAAAATCCGTTCGTCCTCACGGCAGCACGAATGCTGCGTCCGCTTTACAAACTGCGACAAGCGCAGCCCGCACGCCTACTTCTTCTTGCCTACCGCACCGCGACGGGGTCCCTTACGGGTACGCGCGTTGGTGTGTGTGCGCTGGCCGTGCACGGGCAGCCCGCGACGGTGACGAAGGCCGCGATAGCAACCAATGTCCATAAGACGTTTAATATTACCGGACACGTCACGGCGAAGATCGCCTTCCACCTTGTAGTGCTGTTCGAGTTCCTTACGGATCTCGTTCACTTCGTCAGCGGAGAGGTCGTCGATACTACGCTCCCAGTTGACTCCGGTGGTGTCCAGAATTTTCATGGCCGTGGTACGGCCAATGCCATAAATATAGGTGAGCGCTACGTCCACCCGCTTGCCTCGCGGCAAATCAACACCTGCTATTCTCGCCACAATATGTCTCCTGCCTAGCCCTGACGCTGTTTGTGCCGGGGGTTTTCGCAGATAACTCGAAGCACTCCCTTGCGCCGGATAACCTTACACTTGGGGCATATTTTCTTGACGGAAGGTCTTACTTTCATTCCATTTCTCCAATAAGAGCCTTTGCTTTGACAGATAAAGTCTCCGGCAACCGGCCATTAACCGCACAAACGGCTCGACCGACGCCCTCAAAAAAAATAGGGCGTGAACGAAAGTCTTTATCCGGCTTTATCTGTTCTGTCAACCTTCAATGGTGTGCCGGTTGAGTCCGCGATCCGAGATGCTGAGGATTTGCGGTCCGGACGGCGTTATGGCCACACTGTGTTCAAAGTGTGCGGCCCACTGGCCGTCGCGCGTCACCGCAGTCCACTGGTCGTCAAGGATGTCAACCTCATACGTGCCCATGGTCACCATAGGTTCTATGGCTATGACCATACCGTTTTGCAATGTCAGACCGCGCATGCCGGGCCTGAAGTTGGGCACTTCGGGCTTTTCATGCATCTTGGCGCCAACGCCGTGTCCCACAAAACGCCGGACCACGCCGAAACCGGCTGCTTCCACATAATCCTGCACGGCCGCGCCGATGCTGTACACATCATTGCCTGCCCGTGCCTGCTCAATGCCAACGTAGAGGCTTTCCTCGGTAATTCGCATGAGCCTGCGGGCTTCGTCGCTCACCTTTCCCACAGGGAAGGTGCGTGCGGCGTCACCCACAAAGCCTTCAAAGACCACGCCCATATCCACACTGACGATGTCCCCTTCCTCAAGCAGCCGCGTGGAGGGAAAACCGTGCACCACCTGTTCGTTGACCGAGCAGCACAGTGCAAAAGGATAGCCGCAGTAGCCCAAAAAGGCCGGTTTGACCTTGTAATCAGCACACATATCGCGCGCCAACTCTTCAAGACGCATGGTTGGAAGGCCTGGGGCCACCATGTCGCCCACTGCATCAAGAACGTTGGCGACCATACGGTTGGCTTCGCGCAGGCAGCCTATTTCACGCTCGTTCTTGATGTACGCGCCCTGGTATTTTTTCATACTACCAATCACCCGTTGTTTTACAGCCGGCCGCTTTTGCGCGCCTTGGCCATAAGACCCTGGTACTGGCTGGAGATCATGTGCGACTCCACCTGATTCATAAAGTCCATGGCCACACCCACGAGGATCAGCAGGCTTGTGCCGCCAAAAAAGAACGGCACGTTGAAGTTGCTGATGAGCAGCATGGGCAGAAGGCAGACCAATGAAATGTAGGTGGCCCCCGAAAGGGTCAGCCGTGTAAGCACCGTATCAACATACTCCTGCGTCTTGTCGCCAGGGCGTATGCCAGGGATGAACCCGCCGTTCTTCTTGAGATTCTCGGCCATATCCTTGGGATCAAAAATAATGGCCGTGTAGAAGTAGCAGAAGAAGAACATGAGGCCCACGTACAGCACATTGTAGGCTACACCGTGGGGCGAGAACAGTTCCGCCGCATGCTTCACGTATTCGTTGCTGGAAAACTGGCCGATGGTGGCCGGAAACAGCAGGAGCGAAGAAGCGAAGATGGGGGGAATGACGCCAGCGGTGTTAAGACGCAAAGGCAGGTGGGAGTTCTGCCCACCGTACATCTTGCGGCCCACCTGACGCTTGGCGTAGCTGATGGGTATGCGCCGTTGCGCCCTTTCGACAAAGACGATGGCCACAAGCACTGCGGCCATGAAAACCAGAATGACGGCAGCCATGAATATGCTCATGTCGCCAGCCTGGATCAACGCCACGGACTGAATGAGGCCGCGCGGAATGCCGACCACGATGCCGCAGAAAATGATAAGCGATATGCCGTTGCCGATGCCGCGTTCGGTGATCTGTTCGCCCAGCCACATGACCAGTACCGAACCAGCGGTAAAGGTGGCCATGGTGACCATGCGGAACTGCCAGCCGGGATTGAGCACGATGGACGTTCCCGCAGGGCTCGTCATGTTCTCAAGGCCCACGGCGATCCCGAGTCCCTGCACCAGAGCGATGAGCACGGTAAGGTAGCGGGTGTACTGGGTGAGCTTGCGCCGCCCGGCCTGCCCTTCTTCCTTGGCCATGCGCTTCACGTCAGGACTGATGACCTGGAGCAGCTGCATGATGATGCTGCCCGAGATATACGGCATGACGCCCAGGGCAAAGACGGAAACGTTGGACAGTCCGCCGCCGGAGAACATGTCAAAAAGGCTGAACAGCGTCCCCTGCATGCTTTTGAAAAAAGATGCCAGAGCGGCGGCGTCCACACCCGGAATGGGCACATGCACACCGATACGGTAGCAGCACAAAATCAGGAAGGTCCAGCCAAGCCGCTTAACCAGCGAAGGCTGCCCCGCCATAGTATTTGCCGTTCCTACTGCCATGTAAGACTCTTTGCGTTTGTGCGCCAGTAGCGCAGTATGTGCATAGCCCCACTGCCTTCCCCAAAAGGGAAGCAATGAGGCAGATGCCAGGCATTGACAGGGTCACGACCCTGAAAACCGCAGGCCCGACGCTCGGCCGGACACAAGGGTTTTCGCCTTTCCGCACGGCTTTCGCCAGCTGCGGAACAAACCGGCCGGTCATGAAACCGGCCGGTTTGACGTCAACAGTTATTCCGCAGGAGCCGCTTCAAGCTCGCTCACTTCGCCGCCAGCAGTGCGGATTTTTTCCGCAGCGCCCTGGCTGAACTTGTGAGCCTCGACCTTGAAAGCGCCCTTGACTTCACCGCGCGAAAGAATCTTCACGGGAGAGCCCATGCGGGCCAGGCCGCGGGCGTAGATGTCGTCAAGCGTGATGTCGTTTTTGCCTTCAAAGGCTTCCAGCAGGCGGTCAAGATTGATCACGCTGTAGGTAACCTTAAAAGGGGCATTCTTGAAGCCGTGCTTGGGCAGACGGCGTTGCAGGGGCATCTGGCCGCCTTCGAAGCCAGGGGCCACACCGCCACCGGCACGGGCATTCTGGCCTTTGTGGCCTTTGCCCGCCGTGCAACCCAGACCGGAACCAGAGCCACGGCCCACGCGACGGCGGGTCTTGCGCTCTTCCGGAAAAGGAAAGAGATTGTGCAGTTGCATGGTATATGTCCTCCGACCGTTATTCGATAACGGTCACCATATGCGGAACTTTGGCGATGATGCCCCGGATGGCCGGGGTGTCCTTGAACGTCTTGACCATCTCGCGGCGCTTGAGGCCAAGGGAGTCCAGCAGCCTGCGTTGCGCGGGCGTGGTGCCGATGCGCGAGCGCACGAGTTTAACCTTGATTTCTGCCATGACTACTTCCTCGGAGCTTCGAGCTTTTTGCCGCGCAGAACCGAAACATCGTCGGCGCTGCGCAGGGCGACAAGACCCTGCATGGTGGCGCGAAGCACGTTGTGCGGGTTGTTGGTGCCAATGGCCTTGGCAAGCACGTCGCGCACGCCGGCAGCTTCCATAATGGCGCGCACAGCGCCACCGGCGATGATGCCGGTACCTTCGGAGGCGGGCTTGAGCATGACACGTCCGGCGCCGAAGCGGCCCAGAATTTCATAGGGCAGCGTGCCGTCCACAAGGGCAACCTGTACACGGTTCTTGCGAGCGCGTTCGGTCGCCTTGCGCAGGGCTTCGGGCACTTCCTGGGCTTTGCCGAGGCCGAAGCCCACGCCGCCCTTGCCGTCGCCTACCACCACAAGGGCGCTGAAGCTGAAGCGACGGCCACCCTTAACCACTTTTGCCACGCGGTTGAGGGAAACGATCTTTTCGATTTCGCCCAACTCGTTCTGCTGAGTTTCGGTATTTTCCTGACGCATATTAGAACTCCAGGCCGCCTTCGCGGGCGCCATCGGCTACGGCTTTGACGCGACCGTGATAAAGATACCCGTTGCGATCGAATACCACCTTGCTGATATTCTTCTCCTTGGCCATGCGGGCAATCTCCATGCCCACCTTTTCTGCGCCGCTCTTGTTGCAGTGCATACCAGCTTCGTTCTTGGCGAGCGAAAGCGTGGAGGTGGCCACCAGGGTGGCGCCGTCCAGATCGTCAACGATCTGGGCATAGACATGCAGGTTGGACCTGTAAATAACCAGACGCGGGCGCTCGGCGGTACCGCTGATCTTTTTGCGAATGCGGACCTTGCGGCGCTGCCGCGATTCATTCTTGCTGTAATTCATGACGCGCCCCCTACTTCTTGCCGCCGGACTTGCCGACCTTACGGCGGATAGTCTCGGTCGTGTACTTGATGCCCTTGCCCTTGTAGGGTTCAGGCTTGCGGATGCGGCGGATCCTGGCGGCCATTTCGCCCACCAGTTCCTTGTCAATGCCGCTGATGGTCAGCACCTGGCCTTCCACAGCAGCCTTGAGGCCTTCGGGCAGTTCCACGAGCACAGGATGGGAGTAGCCCACCTGAAGCTCGATGATGGTGCCTTTCACCGCCACGCGGTAACCAACGCCGATGACTTCCAGAGCCTTGGAAAAGCCCTTGGTGACGCCGTCGATGCAGTTGGAAAGCAGGGTACGGCGCAAGCCGTGCTGGGCGCGGGTAACGCGGTCATCTTCAATGCGGCTCAAGATCACGTGGCCATCGGCCTGTTCGTAAGTGAGCAGGGAGCAGACAGGGGTGCTCAGCGAGCCCTTGGGGCCTTTCACTTCCACAACATCCGCTCCGATCTTGACTTCAACGCCATTGGGAACGGGAATGGGCAGTTTACCTATTCTGGACATGCTCGCACCGCCTACCAGATTTCACACAGAAGTTCGCCGCCCACCTTCTTGTCATGGGCAGTCATACCGTCCAGCACACCGCTGGACGTGGACAAAATGCAGATACCGAGGCCGTTCTGTACACGGGGGATCTTGTGAGCGCCCACATACACCCGGCGACCGGGCGTACTGATGCGCTTGAGGCCGCTGATGACGGCCTTGCCCTTCAGGTACTTCAAAGTGATGGTAATGTTACTGTCGGCCACGGTCACGTCTTCGACGTAACCTTCCTGCTTGAGGATGGCGGCTAACGCTTCCTTCATCTTCGAGCGCGGCACATTCACTTCCTTGTGCAGGGCCAAATGTGCGTTGCGGATACGGGTCAGCATATCCGCAATGGGATCTGTCAACATCGAAAGCTCCTGAGAGTTTGAACGCGGGGTTGACGGCCCAATGCCGCCACTTCCCGCAGGCGCGCAAAAACGCGCCATCCGGGCGCTTGCGCGCCCGGAAATTTACCAGCTCGACTTGCGTACGCCGGGCAGCTCGCCACGAAGGGCCATATTGCGGAAGCAGATACGGCAGATGCCGAACTGACGCAGAAAAGCCCGGGGCCGGCCGCAAAGCGGGCAGCGATTGTAAGCGCGAGCGCTGAATTTGGGCTTGCGCTTAGCCTTTACTTCCAAAGAAGTACGGGACATAGCTTAACTCCTACTTGCGGAACGGCATGCCAAGCTGGTCAAGAAGGAACTTGCCTTCCTTGTCCGTGGACGCCGTGGTGACAATGGTGATGTTCATACCCTTGGGATTTTCCACACGATCCACCTCAAGTTCGGGGAAGATGGTGTGTTCCTTGATACCCAGGGTGAAGTTGCCGCGTCCATCGAACCCACGGTCAGGAATGCCGCGAAAGTCGCGCACACGGGGCAGTGCGAAGTTCATGAGCTTGTCAAGAAAGTCCCACATGCGTTCCTTGCGCAGGGTAACGCGGGCGCCGATGGGCATGCCTTCGCGCAGCTTGAACGCAGCGATGGATTTTTTGGCGCGAGTCACCACGGCCTTCTGGCCGGCAATGGCTGAAAGTTCAGCCACGGCCTCTTCCATCAGCTTATTGTTCTGGCTGGCGGCGCCAAGGCCGATGTTCAGAGAGATCTTTTCAATCCCGGGAAGTTGCATGGAAGAGGAGTAGCTAAACTCCTTCTGCATTACCGGAACCACCTTCTCTCTATATATCTTTTCAAGGCGTGTCATCGTATCACCTTATTCCATGACTTCGTTGCACTTTTTGCAGAAGCGCACTTTCTTTTCCTTGCCCTCAGACTCGATGGTCTTGTAACCCACGCGGGTGGCTTTGCCACAAGCGGAGCAGACAACCATGACGTTGGACACGTGGATGGGCATTTCCTTCTCCACGATACCACCGGGCTGCTGAGCATAGGGGTTGGGGCGCATATGGCGCTTGACCATGTTGGTCTTTTCCACCAGCACGCGATCCTTCTTACGCAGGATCTTGAGCACCTTGCCGATTTTGCCCGCGTCTTTGCCGGCGATTACCATCACCTTGTCGTCCTTGCGGATACGATACATTTTCATGACGGTCTCCTACAGCACTTCCGGGGCCAGCGAAATAATTTTCATAAAGTTCATGGCGCGCAGCTCACGGGCCACGGGGCCGAAGATGCGGGTGCCAAGCGGCTCGCCCTGGCTGGAAAGCAGCACAGCGGCATTGCCGTCGAACTTGATATAGCTGCCGTCCATGCGACGCACTTCTTTGGCGGTGCGCACGATAACAGCCTTCATCACGTCGCCCTTCTTCACTTTGCTATGTGGTATGGCTTCCTTAATGGAAACCACTACAATGTCGCCGACCGAGGCGTAGCGGCGGTGTGAACCGCCCAGCACCTTGATGCAGGCAACCTTTTTGGCGCCGGAATTGTCGGCGACCTGAAGCGTGGATTCTACCTGGATCATGGTCCTACCCTACACGGCTTTTTCAATGATGGAGACCAGATGCCAGCGCTTGTTGCGCGAAAGCGGACGGAACTCCACAATCTTGACCTTATCGCCCATACCGCATTCGTTCATGGGATCATGAGCCGTGAACTTCTTGCGGCGCCTCACATACTTCTTGAGCAGAGGGTGCTTGACCAGGGTCTCAACGCGCACGACAATGGTCTTGTCGTTCTTGTCGCTCACCACAATGCCGGTCAGCGTCCTGCCCTTACGATCTTCCAGAGCTTGCATTTTAGGCCCTCTGTTCCTTTTCGTTCAGTACAGTCTCGATGCGCGCCACATGCTTGCGCATGGCCTTCAGCTCGGAAGTCTTTTCAAGCTGCGCAGCGGCGTGCTTGAAGCGGGCGGACATCAGTTCCTGGCGCTGCTCGACCAGCTTGCCGCGCAGTTCTTCGACGCTCATGGCGCGAAGATCGGCGGCAGCGGGCCGGACGCTCTTTTCAATTTTTTTCTTGGCAGCCATTTAGATGCCCTCCCTCACCACGATGACGGTCTTGACGGGCAGCTTGTGCGCGGCGCGGGTGAGCGCTTCGCGGGCAAGGTCAAGGCTGACGCCCTTGATTTCATACAGCACGCGGCCGGGTTTCACCGGAGCGCACCAGCCCACCGGGGCGCCCTTACCGGAACCCTGACGGGTTTCAAGGGGCTTGGCGGTCACAGGGCGGTCGGGGAACACGCGGATCCAAACCTTACCACCGCGCTTGATGTGGCGCATCATGGCGATACGCGCAGCTTCAATCTGCTGGCTGGTAAGCTGTCCGTGCTGCACGGCCTTCAAACCAATGTCGCCAAAGGCAACGGTCGCACCGCGTGTGGCCAGGCCGCGGAGGCGGCCCTTCTGCCATTTGCGGAATTTTACTTTTTTAGGCGCAAGCATTACTGATCAACCTCTTTGTCAAGGATTTCACCCTTGTATATCCACACCTTGACGCCAATGATGCCGTAGGTGGTGCGCGCTTCAGCAAAACCGTAGTCAATGTCGGCGCGCAGGGTCTGCAAGGGCACCCGGCCATCGCGGTACCATTCGGTACGGGCGATTTCAGCACCGGCCAGACGGCCGGAACACGTCACCTTGATGCCTTCGCCGCCGAATTTACGCGCCATGGACACGGTGCGCTTCATGGCGCGGCGGAAAGCCACACGGCGCTCCAGCTGCTGTGCCACGTTTTCGGCCACAAGTTGGGCGTCCACTTCGGGACGGCGGATTTCATTTACTTCAAGCGAAAACTCACGGCCGAACTTCTGACGAAGGTCGTTGCGCAGCTTTTCGATTTCCACACCCTTGCGACCGATGACAATACCGGGGCGGGCAGTGGACAGGATAAGCCGTACCTTGCCGCCAGCACGTTCGATTTCAATCTTGGAAACGCCTGCATGATACAGGAGCTTTTTCACGAACGCGCGGATCTTGCTGTCTTCATAGACAAAGGCGGGGTAATCTTTCTTGCTGAACCAACGGGACAGCCAGTTCTTGTTATACCCAAGCCGGAACCCGAACGGATGTACTTTCTGACCCATAGCCTATTCCTGCCCTTCTGCGAGTATAACGGTGACGTGGCTCGTGCGCTTGTGAATCTTGGTCGCCCGGCCCTGGGCACGGGGCATGAAGCGCTTCCAGGTGGGGCCTTCGTTGACCACGACTTCCTTCACCACCATGGCGTCCACATCAACGCCGCCCAACTGAGAGGCATTCGCCAGCGCGCTTTTGAGCACACCGTAAATAACCCCAGCGGGCTTATTGGGCGTAAAGCGCAGAAGGTTCATTGCCTCCTCCACTCCAAGGCCCTGCACGTTTTTGGCGACAAGACGGGTCTTGCGCGGCGAAACGCGCTGGAATTTCGCAATAGCTTTAGATTCCATATCGCTACCCTACTTCCTGCCGGCCTTAGCCTTTTTGTCGGCGGCATGCCCATGGTAGGTACGGGTGGGCGAGAATTCGCCCAGCTTGTGACCAACCATGTTTTCGGTGACGAACACCGGCACGAACTTTTTGCCATTATGCACCGCAAAGGTCAGTCCCACCATTTCGGGCAGGATGGTCGAGCGGCGCGACCAGGTCTTGACCACGCGCCTATCGCTGTTGGCCACGGCGGTGTCGACCTTCTTCATCAAATGACCGTCAACAAACGGCCCTTTTTTCAATGATCTCGGCATGAGCTACTCCTACTTCTGGCCGCGGCGTTTAACAATAAGCCTTGAAGAGGCCTTCTTCTTGTCGCGGGTCTTGAAACCCTTGGCGGGCATGCCCCAGGGCGACACAGGATGACGGCCACCGGAGCTTCTGCCTTCGCCACCGCCCAGGGGATGGTCGATGGGGTTCATGGCCACGCCACGGACCTTGGGACGGCGACCGAGCCAGCGGTTACGGCCAGCCTTGCCCAGCGAGATGCTTTCATGGTGCACGTTGCCCACCTGGCCCACAGTGGCCACGCAGGCCACGAGAACCTTGCGGACTTCGCCGGAGGGCAGGCGCAGCAGAGCGTGCTTGCCTTCCTTGGCGACGAGCTGCGCGTAGGTGCCCGCGGCGCGGCAGAGCTGTCCGCCCTTGCCGGGGTACAGTTCGATGTTGTGGATGACGGTACCCACGGGGATGCGCTGCATGGGCAGGGCATTGCCGGGGATGATGTCGGCCACCACGCCGTTGCGCTCGTTGACGCCGGACATGACCACATCGCCCTGCTTCAGGCCCACGGGAGCCAGAATGTACCGCTTTTCGCCATCTGTGTAGTGCAGAAGGGCGATGCGGGCGGAGCGGTTGGGATCATACTCAATGTGAGCAACACGGGCTTCAATGCCGGTTTTATCGCGCTTGAAGTCAATGATGCGGTACAGACGCTTCACGCCACCGCCACGACGGCGGCTGGTGACTCGGCCCAAGTTATTGCGGCCGGCCTTCTTGGTCAGACCGACAGTAAGGGACTTCTCAGGGCGCGTCCGGGTGATTTCCTCAAAATCGGAAACCGTCTGGAAACGACGCCCAGCGGAAGTCGGTTTCAGCTTGCGGACAGCCATGCTTATACTCCCTCGAAGAACTCGATTTTATCGCCCTGGCGCAGCGTCACATACGCTTTTTTCCAGCCAGCCTTGCGACCAACCACACGGCCCTGGCGCTCCCTGTTCAGGGGCGCGCGGCGAACCACGTTGACCGCTTCCACTTTAACGTCAAAAGCCTTTTCCACAGCCTGCTTGATTTCAAGCTTGTTGGCCTGGGTGTGGACCATAAAGGCCACCTGCTGCGCTTCGTCCTTAATCAGGGTCGTCTTTTCGGTCAGCAGGGGCTTGAGCAGAACAGAAGTAATTTCCATAACTACGCTCCCTTCTTCGCGAAACGCGCCTGAACGGATTCCACAGCGCCTTCAAGCAGCACAAGCTGCTTGTGCTTCAGGATTTCAAGCACGCTCAGGCGGTCCACCGTGGTCAGCGTGAGACCGGGGATATTGCGAACCGACCGGGTCAGTTCAACGCTTTCCTCGTGCGCCACGATGAGGGCCTTGTTGAGGCCCAGGGTGTTGGCCACCTTGGCAAAATGTTTGGTTTTGGCCTCGGGCAGTTCAATGCCCTTGACCACCATCAGTGTTTCAGCGGCCAAGCGGCTGGACAGAGCCATCTTGAGGGCCAGGGCGCGAACCTTGCTGTTAACCTTGAAGCTGTAGTCGCGGGGGCTGGGTCCAAAAATGATGGCGCCGCCGCGCCAGATGGGCGAACGGTTGGAACCGGCGCGTGCGCGACCGGTGCCCTTCTGCTTCCAGGGCTTGACGCCGCCGCCGGAAACAAAGGCGCGGGTCTTGGCATTGTGCGTTCCAGCGCGTTTCGCCGCCATTTGGGCGCGCGCCACGAGATTGAGGATTTCGGGCCTCACCTCGATTTCGAACACATCGGAAGCCAGCGTAACTTCACCGCTTTCCTGCTTGTTCTGATCAAATACTTTCACGGTAGCCATTGCTGCTTCCTCTACTGCTTGCGGATCAGTACCAGCCCGTTCTTGGGGCCGGGCACGGAACCTTTGACCAGAATGACGTTGTCCTCAGGACGGACGTCAACAATGGTCAGGCCCATTTCCGTAACGGTTTCATTGCCCCAGTGGCCAGCCATCTTCCGGCCCTTGAACACGCGGCCGGGGAAGGTGTTGTTACCGATGGAGCCGTTGTTGCGGTGCACCTTTTCGCAGCCGTGCGTATCCTTGGAGCCAGCAAAGTTCCAGCGGCGCATACGGCCCTGGTACCCCTTACCAACGCTCTTGCCGGTCACCTTGACGGTGTCGCCGGCGGCGAACATTTCAACGGTAAGTTCCTGGCCGAGCTCCTGATCGGGAGCAGCCGAAAGGCGGATTTCACGCAGGTGGCGGAAGAGCCCTTTGCCAGCCTTGGCAAAATGACCCTGCATGGCCTTGCCCACGTGTTTTTCCTTAGCGGCGGTCAGCGCGATCTGCACGGCGTTGTAGCCGTCGCTGGACGCGGTCTTGACCTGGGTGACCGGGCAAGGTCCTGCCTCAATCACCGTAACGGGCACAGCGGCGCCGTTGCCGTCAAATATGCGGGTCATACCGAGTTTGCGACCCAAAATTCCCATTTTCTCAGCCATGACTGCCTCTCGCTAGAGCTTGATTTCCACGTCCACACCGGCGGGCAAGGAAAGCTTGCCCAGCGCGTCGACGGTCTGCTGGGTGGGTTCCAGAATATCCATAAGCCGCTTGTGAATACGCATCTCAAACTGCTCACGGGACTTCTTGTCCACATGCACGGAACGCTGCACGGTATACTTGTGAATGTTGGTGGGCAGAGGAATGGGCCCCGCCACACCGGCACCCGTATTGCGCGCCGTATCCACGATTTCCGCAACGGCTTTATCCAGAATGCGGTAATCGTAGGCTTTGAGCTTGATCCGAATGCGATCGCTGCTAACTGTCGTCATTGTTGCCTACTCCGTTTGCATAAACATCCCGCGTGCCGACCACCGGCTACGCAGGCTTCTTCACAGCATTCGCGGGCCATGAAGCATGGCCCGAAGGCCGACCTCACCCTGGAATGGGACGGAACGGAGCAACGTAAGGGGCTGCGCTAATGCGCGTATCATGCCTGAGATTCAGGATATTCGGAAGATTTTTGGACGCCTGAACGCGCCAGCATCATCCGCATGATACTCCCCGGCGTCGCCCAGGCCAGGCCACCAAGAAAGGTGGCAAGGCGGTCCCGCAGGGTCACCAAATGAGGGGAATTCTCCCCCCTACCTTACAGCCCCGGGTCACGCGCGCCTCCGGGGCAGCGGTGGGATCCGTCGATGGGCTGGAACGGCTCGACATTGTCCGGCATCTGGTAACGCCTGCACATGTCAAAACCTGTCGGATTCGCTTGGAACCCTTCCAGGTACAGCAGGGCAGACTCAATCTGCCCTTCCCTGCCGTCCAGGGAATACCCATTGAAGACACCTGTCCCAATGGGCAAGGGATATTTTAGCCAACCCGGGCCGCCGCGTCAAGGCTTTTTACAGTATTTTTTGCAGTGCGTCGTCAGAATGTCATTTGGCGGCAAGTAAATCAGCAGGTAGCGGCGCGCGTGCAATTTTCCCCTGTGATTTTTTTTGGCCTCAACGACAGAGCGTGTACCCTATTCAAAGGGTACACGCTCTGCCGTCCCCGTGAAGCTCACAAAAAACCTTGCGCCACAGCAGCACACCATAAGAGTTCTAGGGGTGAAGAGTTTTAGGGGGTGGGGGCGTGGGGGAGGAGACCCTTTTGCAAAAGGGTCCCTCCCCCACAAAGTTTTTCCAAAATTCGCCACGGGATCAGACCGCCCCGTCGTCTTTGTGCCCCAGCAGGGCACGCGCGTAATCCTCGCCATTGAAGGGGCGCAAGTCTTCGAGCTTTTCGCCCAATCCCACAAAGGTTATGGGCAGGTGGTGCTGCATGGCCACGGCAATGGCGACGCCGCCCTTGGCCGTGCCGTCCAGCTTGGTAATGATGAGTTCGTCCACCCCTGCAGCTTCCTTGAACAGTTTGGTCTGCGACAGGGCGTTCTGGCCCGTGGTCGCGTCAATGACCAAGATGCTGCGGTGGGGCGCTCCAGGATGCTTTTTGCCCAGCACCTGACGGATCTTGGTCAGTTCTTCCATAAGATTGACCTTGGTTTGCAGGCGGCCGGCCGTATCCACAAAAAGGACGTCCACGCCTTCCTTCACCGCCCTGTCCATGGCCTCGTACGCCACCGAGGCCGGGTCCGACCCCGGGGACTTGGCATGAAAGAGCGCGCCCACGCGTCCGGCCCAGACCTGCAGCTGCTCAATGGCGGCGGCGCGGAAGGTGTCGGCGGCGGCGATCATGACCTTTTTGCCCTGCATGCGCGCGCGGTGAGCCAGTTTGGCGATGGTCGTGGTTTTGCCCACGCCGTTGACGCCGATCATGAGCACAACTTCAGGGGGATTGACGGCGGCAATGCGGCGCGGCGCACGAAATATCTCTTCCACCTCGGCCATGAGCAGGGCGCGCATGCCCGACGCCTGGGTGACTTTTTCCTTGCGGGCCCGTTCCTTGAGGCGCTCCACCAGTTCCAGCGACGGTTCATAGCCGAGGTCGGCCATGATAAACAGTTCTTCAAGCTCTTCCCAGAAGGCGTCGTCAAGCTCGCCGTGGCTTGAAAACAGCGAATCCAGACCGCGCGCCAGTTGATCGCGCGTGCGGGCCAGACCTTCGGTTATCTTGATGAACAGACGGTTGCGCTCGTCTTCCTCGTCTTCCAGGTCAAGGGCCAGAGCCAGGCGGTACTGCAGTTCCGAGCGGAATTCCTCAACCTGGCGATACTCCATGCGCTGCGTCCAGGCGCGAAAATCGTCAACAAAGTCCTGTGCTTCCTGCGGCGGCGCTTCCAGCGCGCCAAGCAGAAAAGCAAGGCGCTGCCACAAAAGATCGCCCGTTGCATCAACGCCTTCCAGAACAATGCCAAGCCAGACAGAAAGGCGCGGCTCCGCCTCGCGCAGGCGCAGCGTCAGCGCTTCTTCCGCAGGACTTGCGGCGGCAGTGACCGGAACGGAGACGGAAGGTGCCGCGTCTACCCCTGCCGGGGAAGCAGATTCGGCAGCGGCGGTCTCCCCCTGATGGGGCGCAGCTTCAGGACTTTCAGTTTCAGACGCTTTTTGCGGCGGCGTTTCCGGCTGGCCAGGGGCCTTACCTTCCTTTAGGGCAGAAGAACCATCCTCTTGCTGAATCTGCGATTCCTGCTCCGCAGAGGATTCGGAGCCGAACATTTTTTTGATGGCTGAAAAAAATCCCATTCCCTCTCCTTATGGCTCGTGCCCGCGCAGACTTGTGCGCAGAGGCGGCATCCGGAGCGTGTTGCCCCGTAAAATACGCATTCCAAAATCTCAAGCACGGCCTTTTGCGCCAGACAGCAACAAAAAACCGTCCGGGCAATTCCAGCCTTCAGCGCAGGGCGTCCAGCACGGCCTCCAGAGCCAGAACGCACTCCTCGACCGCCAGCGTCGCGCGTTCCCTGTCGGGACAGTGCAAGGCCGTCTGCATATCCCTGGCCGCTGCGGCCAGACGCTCGGCTCCAAGGCAGGGAGCGGCCCGTTCCAGCAAATCTCCAAGGCGGCACAGCGCCGCGACGTCGCCAGCCGCGTACAGGCGGCCCATAAGCTCCGGCCCCTGGGCGAAGCTGTGCCGGAACAGTCCGGCGGTCACCTGCCAGGCGTGATCATGCCGACGCACAAAGGCCAGTCCCAGCGCGGGGCTCACAACCTCACCCGCCCCCAGGGGCGCGCTCAGGGGTTCGCTGGACTCCGCGCCGGGCGCATCTGCTCCATCCTCACGGCACGGGCTGACACGCTCGGCCTGAACCTGTTCACCGGGCGCGGCGGCTTCGGGCAAAGCCTCTGCCCCGGTGGCAGCCACAGCAGGTGCGCCGTCGGGAGGGGCGTCCTCGGGAGGGATGGCATCTGAGGAAGCGTCCGCAGGAGGGGCGTCATCGGGAAGAGCGCCATCGGAAAGAACGTCCTTCGGCTCGCGCCGGGGAGAACCCTGCACGCCGCCCTCGCCAGTTGCGTCGCGCTGCAAGCACGTCCGCCACAAAAAGGCCAGGGCCGCCGTCCAGCACAAAAAACTCAGCGCAAAGCGCCATGTTTCGCGCCGGGCCGTGAGGGCAGCGCCCTCCTGACTTACGCGCGGCGAAACATAGACCTCCACAGTGCCCACGGGCCGACCTTCCACGCGCAGCGGACTCAGGCCCGACACGGCCTCTTCATCAATTTCGTCATCCCAGGGCACAGGCTCCCACTGGTAATTGCGGCGCTGGCCCTCCAGCATGCCTTGCGGCGTCTGTACCTTGACGGCGTAGATGCTCTCGTCTTCCATGGCGGCCATGACAATGGTGCGCGCCGCCAGTTCGTCCACATCCCATGCGGGAACGGCCAGCAGGGCCGAAAGTTGCACGGCCGTGTTGCGCGCCTCGACGGCAAGACGCTCCCGGGCGGCTTCACGCTCTGCGCGTACCGTCCACAGGGCAGGCAACAACAGAGCCAGCAGACCGGCGCACCAAATGGCCAGCAAGATGCGGCCAGACGCAATTTTTGCACGCTGTGACATACTTTTCCCACAAAAAACGGATTGCGCGCCTTCTCAGGCGTTGCCACCAACTATAGGGGTGCGCGCCTTCTTGCGCAAGCGGCCTGCCAGAAGGGCCAGATCAGGATCGCGCAAAATCCCCAGGCACAGCATCCAGGCCAGTACGCCGCCCGTAATGGCCAGACAGAGCGAGGGCCACAGCCCCAGGGGTTCCGCTAAACGCACAAGCCCCCCGGCCGCAAGACCGGTAAGGCCCCCGGCCAGCACATGCCGCCACATATCCTTCCAGCCGGGCAGCCAGGGCGGCGCACAAAAGCGTTTGGACGCTGCAGGCCGCATCCGGTCGCCGTCATTTCCGTCTGGCCCGTCATTCCCGCATGGCCCGTCTGGCCCGTTTGGCAATGCCCTTTGCAAAAGGAGCAGCAGCAGACCGCACTGCAACCAGAGGCCAAGACTCACGGCCAGCGCCGGAGCCATGCCGCTGTGCTGCGGCCCGAGAACGCGGGTCAGAGCAAGCCCGGCGGCCAATGTGCCGCCCACAGCCCACAAGGCGCTCATAGCCGTGCGGCGCACAAGCCCAAGGGCGTTGCAGGCCGCCAGCAGCGAACGGTTGCAGGCAAAGGCGGGCAGGCCGGGCACATACGCCAGCAGGGCAAGGCCCGTGTCCCTGGCGGCCTGACTGTCAAAAGCGCCGTGCCCCAGCAGGCCCGTGACCAGTTGCGGCCCCACTGCCCACAATCCGGCGGCAGCTGGCAAGCTGAGCATGACGGTCAGACGCAGGGCCGTGGAAAGCTGCGCCGCGAACTGGGTAAAATCCTTTTCCGCCGCCAGTCGGCTCAGGGTCGGCAGACTGGCCATGCCAAGACAGACGCCCACGAGCCCAAGAGGCAGTTCAAGCAGCCGTTCGGCATAGTACAGGGCGGCCACCTGTCCCTGACCCAGTCCCGAAGCCAGCGTCATGGCGGCCAGCATGGCCAGCTGCGGCGCGGCTGCCCCAAGAACCCCGCCGGGCAGCAGGGCCAGGCAGCGCCATGCGCCAGCCGTGATTTCACGATCCGCACGGGCATCCGCAGTACTCGCGGCAGGCTGCGCGCCCGCGCGGCTCTCACTGGCAGCCGCGGCATGCGCGCGGGTCGCATGCTTTGGCAAAAGGCGGCGCACCGCCAGCCACTGCGCCAGCCACTGCGCCAAACCACCGCAAAGCATGCCCACCGCCAGCGCCTCGGCTGGCGGACAAAACCCCAATGCCGCCGCCACGGCGGCAAGCAGCATGACCAGGTTGAACAAAGCCGGAGACAGGGCGGGCAGCCAGAATACGCCCATGCTGTGCAGAAGGGCCATGCCCAGCGCAGCCATGCCCGCCGCCAGCACATAGGGCAGGCAGATGCGCAGCAGCACCACGGTGCGCTCCAGTTCCGGGCCGCTGAAACCGGGAGCCAGCATTCGCGCCAGCCAGGGCGCGGCCGCCATACCCAGCAGGGTCAGCAGCAAAAGCATAAGGCCAAGGCGCAGCGATAGGGCGCGGGCCAAGAGCCGCAGAACCCCGTTGCCGGATTTTTCCGCAGCGCCGTCGCAGGAGTCAAGGCGCAGGCCGTTGGGGAATCCGTAGCCCTGACGCAGACGCACCAGACTGGCCGTAAGCGTCATGGACAGGGAACCTTCGCCCAGCAGCCGTCGCAACACATGGGGCAGGCGCATGGCCGCCACCAGGGCGTCTGCGGCAGCGCCTCCGCCCAGAAGCCAGGCCATGCTCATGTCGCGCGCAAGCCCCAGCAGACGGGAAAAAAGCGCAAAACCGCCCAGAAGGGCCGCAGTGCGGGCCAGACCGGAGTTGGGCGTATTTTCTTGCTGACTGCGCATGGATGGCCTGCAAACCGGGTTTGGAACCGTCATTTCAAGTGCCGCCGTGGCAGCGTGCCAAGGCATCTGCCAAATTGTCTGTTACGGACGTAACCCGGCGAGGGCCGTCAGACCGTCACCCGACCTGACAGCCCCACAGTGACCCGGCGTAACGGCGTAGGCGCACTAAATCCGCGAGCAACGCGCCGAAGTGGGCATGGCGACCCCCTTAAGTGTTCATCTAGGGCCGATGCGGGTCCGGCTCGGATTTCCAGGAACGAACGACCTCGCGCACAAGGGCGTTCTGCTCTTGGGGCATATCCTTGAAGGATTCGGCGAACACGTGGATGCGCGTTCCCCCGCGTGGCGCGAACAGGCCTTTGACCCGGCACCAGCAGGGGTTCAGCAGAGTGCGCAGGTCATCCAGCACGTTGTTGGTGATGGTTTCCATAAAGGACTGATGGTTGCGAAAGGCGAACATATAGAGCTTGAAGCTTTTGGACTCAACGCAAAGCTCGTCGGGGATGTATTCAACGGTGATGGTGCCGCAGTCGGGCTGGCCCGTCACCGGACAGAGCGAGGTGAATTCGGGAAAGCTGATGCTGATGACATAGGGACGCTGCGGAAAACAATTGGGAAAGGCCTCCAGCTGGGCCACGCTCGGGCCCCCTTCCGGGGTGGCAAGACGGCCTGTGCCAAGTACCTTCAGGTCCTGGGTCTGATCCTGGCTACGAGTGGTCATGACTATGAACTCCTTGAAAAAGATGCCCCGCGCCATCCCAAACCGAGACGGTGCGGGCGCGTATGGGACTTGTAACCCATCGCGCTTGCGGCTACAATATTCTATTATACACTTGAATCCGATATCAGCCATGCGGATTTTCCGGAGCATGCATGAATATTCTGATGCACCTACACGCCTGCCAGCGCGGGCAAGTCCTGCCCCTTCTGCCTGCGGGCGCGCCCCTTGACGGACACATGACGGGCCATGGCCTCATGGCCCCGGAGCAGTGGGCCCTGCCCACGCTCGCGGTAGGAACCACCCTTTGCGGCGCTTGCGGCACAGCCCTGCTCAAAGTGACCGGGCGGGCATGGCTGGACGTGCCGGTCTGCCAGGGCGGCGCGGCCCAGGCCTGCGTCCTTGACGCCATGCGCCATGCCGCGCACTGCCTGCTGCTGACGGCGCTTACCGATCTGCCCGAAGGGCCGCTGGAACTGACCCCCCGCAAGGACGGGCACAGTCTGGCCTGGGTAACCCTTTCGGACAAGGGTTCGCGCGGCATGCGCCAGGACTTGAGCGGCCCCGCCATTGCCGAGGCCGTGGCCGCAGCCATGCCCCTGTGCCACAGCCAGGGTTTCGTGCTGCCCGATGAGCCTGTTCAGTTGCGCGCCCTGCTCACGGAACTGGCCCTGAGCCACGGCTATGACATCATCTGCACCACCGGCGGCACGGGCCTGTCCCCGCGCGACATCACGCCCCAGGTCACGGAAGCCCTGCTTGACGCCAGCCTGCCCGGCTTCACCCAGGCCATGATTGCGGCGAGCATGGCCAAAACGCCGCACGCCATCATATCGCGCGCCGCAGCGGGAATACTTGGGCAAAGCATCATCATCAACCTGCCGGGCAGCCGCAAGGCGGTTGTTGAAAATCTGGCGGCCGTGCTGCCCGCCCTGCCCCACGCCCTGAACAAGCTTCAGGGCGACATGGACGACTGCGGCGGCTAGGCAACGCCAACACAGCATATCCATTTTTGCGGGTTGCCGGTCAACCCAGGGACAGTTTTATCCTGCGGCCGCGCCGCGCACAGGCAATATGCCAGCAGTCGGGCGGGAACGGACATCAGAACTGCGCGCCCTGCTTACGAAATCGCCTCAAGGAGAAACCATGCGCTTCAAAAATCCCCTCGGCGGGGTGTCCCTGTCTGTGGACGCCCTGTCGGCGCCCTTCGGCAAGTTTACCGACGTCTGCCGCATGATCAAGATCGAGCATTCCGTCTTTGCCCTGCCCTACGCCTGGGCCGGGGCCGTGCTGGCTGCCCGTGGGCTGCCGCCGCTGTGGAGCCTCTTTTTTCTGACCATCGCCATGGTGGCGGCACGGTCATTCGCCATGGCCTTCAACCGCCTGGTTGACCTGCCCTTTGACCGCGACAACCCGCGCACGCAAAACCGCCCCCTGGTCACCGGAGCCATCACCACCAAACAGACGTGGGCTTTTTGCGCCTTCATGGCCATCATCTTTGTGGTGGCCTGCGGCTGCATCAATCAGGTCTGCCTGTGGCTGTCGGTTCCCGCGCTCATTTTTTCCGCCATCTACAGCATACTCAAACGCTTTTCGCCCATGTGCCATTTCTGGCTGGGCGCGACTCTGGGTCTGGCCCCGCTGGCAGGCTGGCTCTCCGTAAGCCCCAACAGCCTGACCCTGCCCCCCCTGCTGCTGTTTCTGGCCGTCACCTTCTGGGTGGCCGCCTTTGACATCTACTACGCGTTTCAGGACATGGACTTTGACATGGCCTTTGATCTGCATTCCATCCCCGCCACCTGCGGCGCAGAAACGGCGCTGGCGCTGGCGGCCTTTTCCCACGCCATGACGTCCATCTTCCTGCTGCTGGCCGGTTTTGCCGCCGGTCTGCACTGGCCCTGGTATGTCGTCTGGCTTGGCATCACCACCATGCTCTTTGTGGAGCACAGGCTTATGAAGCCGCAGGACCTGCGGCATGTGAACACGGCCTTTTTCACGCTGAACGGCATCATCTCGCCCGTGGTGCTGATCGGCGTGGTCTTGGGCATTTACCTGTAGGACATTTCATGCCACGTAAAAAACAGTACCAATGGCACGCCAAGGACGAAAACGGCGATGCGGATTTTTCACAGCCCAGCCGCTCTGCAAAAAAGCGGGAAAGCCTCGCCCTGCAAGCCCTGGGCGAAGAACTGGCCAATCTTGCACCGCAGGAAGTGCAGGCCCTGAATCTGCCGCCAGACCTTGCCGAGGCCCTGGCCTTGTATGCCCGCCTTCGCGATCACGAAGGACGCCGCCGCCAGATGCAGTACATCGGCCGTCTCATGCGCGAGGCCGATGCGGAACCCATCCGGGCCGCCCTTGACCAGCGCAAGGAAACCTCGGCGGCCGCCACTGCGGCCCTGCACAGGGCCGAACAGTGGCGTGAACGCCTGCTTGCCGCCCCGGAAGCTGAACTGGACGGCCTGCTGCACAGCCTGCCTCGCCCCGTCGCGCCCGAATTCGACCCGGATCAGCCGGATCAGGACGAAGAGCGCGCCCCGCGTCCCAAGGGCAAAAAGCCCCTCGGCACAGAGGAATTGCGCAAGCTTGTGCTTGAGGCCCGCAAGGAAATTGACGACAAGGCCGCGCCCCATGCCCGCAGGGCGCTCTTTCGGGCGCTGCACGTCCTGCTGACCGCGCAAGCCGCTGCCGCCGTACATCCGGAACAGGGATAATTTTGCATCATTCCGGCAAAAATGCTTGACGCTTGCGAAGGCATACGCTAAAAGCTTTCTTCGTTACAACGCCCTTGTAGCTCAGTCGGTAGAGTGCATCCTTGGTAAGGATGAGGTCAGCAGTTCAATCCTGCTCAAGGGCTCCAGAAATTACAGAGGCTTACGGGTAGTATCCGTAAGCCTTTTTTCATCGTTACGATTCTAGCCCCGCAATAGCCCCGCTTTTTTTCGGTTTGGAGTCGTGACACACGAATATGTACTATTACCTCAAAAATGAGGCGGCCATGAAAAGTCTCCGCAAAAAATCAAAGCTCAAAAAAATTACAAGGAAACATCTTCATCGTTTTAAGCCTTCGGCTTCAAATCAAATTAAACTGCGAAACTCTCCAAAAGGAATATCAAACACAAAAAGGGGCGAACCTTTTAGCGCCAGGATTGTCCTATCCAGCGACCATTCCTCGCCCAGCGACGGGCAAAAACGGGAGAAATTGAAAGAACAAATTGGCCGCGCAAGCTCCCTAGGAAAAAACTTGTGCTACACTTTTGACGAAGCAATAGAAAAAATTGCAAAAAAACTTGATGAGGCTGAAGAGTCTTCCATTTTTTCAAAAAAACTTAAATACAGCCCAGCTCTTGCAGTTTTTTTCAAATTATTCATTTGCAAATTGTTTTTTCAGGGAAAAGTTGATTGTGGAATAATTAATAGTGAGGGCGTGGTATCTCCATTATGGGATATGAATGTTTGCTATCAAAATTTTCATAAAAGAATGAACAATATTGCTAATACCCCCCTTGAAGCGATATCAATTTGTTATAAAAGAGATGATGAGCATGAAGACTTTGAAGATATATTTAAAAATTTTTTCAAATATTTGAGTATAAATAAAAAAAATGATCATGGAATTCTTTTTTCCCTGACTGGCAAAGACAATCCCGTCACTCTGGGAGAACGCATGTCGGTTGTCAGTGGGGGAGATTGCGTTACCCCTCCCGTTCGAATTGCCGAGCATGGTCCAGATAGGTATGCACAACTCACCATGTTATCTGGAAAAAAAACATTATTTTACTGTAAAAATTGTAAAAATAAAATCATTGAACTTCCCCTATCAATGGATTTTTGTATATCGTTCAGTCCTCTTTTGGACACTCATGATCCCAGCATACTTAAGCTCAACAAAACGTTACCTAAAAATTTTTCTACATTAATTGGAATGGCTGGTGGAATTTTTTTGCTTTTTTTGGCATCGCATGGCATAGTTGAAACGAAACTTTTTTCTATAGAGAAACGAAGGACAGTGTTCGAATGCTATGATGATTTTGTTGTCGCGAAGTACCGTGACACACTGCAATACTTTAACAGATTTTTATTGTTACAAAAAAAATCATTTGATTTATTTTTAGATAGTTTTAACATCGATCATATTGAAAATTATTATACAAATCCTTTATGTCCGTTTATATTTAAATCTAAAACTAATATTAAAACAAATAATACATCTATCGTTAATGATAAAATTAATATTTTGCAAAAACTTCTTTCCTCTGACGATATAAACAAAAACGCTGATGACCGTGCTATAATTGAAGCAGAACTTCACAGGGTGCGCGACAACCTCAGCATGACACATTTCTATAAAGAGTATTCAAAAACAATTCTTAAAAAGGACAGTGATACAGCTGCTAAATTTTGGGAACGCTTTAAATATAGAATAAAAGTCATTATGAAGAAAAAAGAAATTCATGATTATAAAGTTGAAAAATTTTCCCATGACAAATCCAAAGATGAATAACATCCTTTATGAAAAAATATTATTTATAAAATCCATGTAACAATAATCTTGATGTGTGATTTCAATTCTACTGAATGCAATATTGAATAAATAGTGCCTTGAACGCTAACACTGTAACAATCAATAGCTCTTTATATCGTCTTAAAATTTACAGATATTGCACATTTTGAAATGCACATTGCGCAACAACTAACAATCATCAATCGGAAATAGTCTCTGTTCTATTGTTCTCTTTTCCAATAACATGATTACAGGGGGTAGGAATTCTCCTACCCCCTACCTATTCAGCCGCAGTACGAATTAATCATCCCAGTTATCTTTTATGGCCTGAAGTACAGCGATAACAACAGGTATCCAGTTCAGGTAATTCATTTACCCTCCCTTCATTTAGCAGCGCTGGATGCGCCGCTTTTTGTTAAGTAAGAAGAACCGAAATATTCCCGTTCGGTACCAAGGGCTGAAATCAAGGGGAACCATCATACAGCACCGCCTTTGAGCAAGGCGACCTGCAGCAGGGTAAACATGGCAGGCACCAGGTCGGGCAGATCGTTGACCACCCTGCTGGTGTGCGGCAGCAGATGCGTGATGTGTTCATCCCGAATGCCAAGGCCATAGACTTCAAAGCCAAGTTGTTGGGCCACCCCTATGGCATTGTTTGCAGCCAATGGGTTGTCCGGCATGCCGTCAGTGATAACCAGAATCATCTTGCGTTGCTCCTTGAGGGGCAGCATGCTTTGCAAAACCCACCACAAGGCCCCAGCCAAGGGTGTGCCGTCAGAAGCCCGAATGTCGAACAAATCTGGCACCGATTGCCCATGCCGCATGATGGGGAATACAGAGTTTGTGACCGCAGTAGCGGGGAAAGCCGTAACTGCTGGATTCACGCCACGGATACGACTCAGGGCAGTTACCACTGCATAGCAGGCCCGATTGGCAAGATTAATCGGTGCGCCAGCCATGCTGCCGCTTACGTCCAGCAGGACATGGACAGCGGTGTTTAGCCCTTGCTGCTCAGATTCTTTTTGGAAAACCCGATCATTACCAACCTGCAGACGGTGTAGCAAATTGGCATGCAGTGTTCCTCTACGCCCGATGCTGCAACGCCTCTGGGTTTGCGCCTGTAGAAATCCCTGAAGGCGAGTGCGCAGGGCAACGCTGGCCTGAAGGGCTTGCAGCTTCTGCTCTGCTGGCAAGGGGGCTGCATGTCGGGAGCCTTCCACGGCCACGGTCAGTGCGTCACCAGCGGATTCTGCGCTGCTATTGGCAAGCTCAATCGACATGATTTCGCCGAGTTGCTTGGGGAGATCCTGCGCCTCTGCATGAAACAAGGCCTTAAGCGGTAAAGCACTAGACAGTTGGACCGGTTCAGATTGCTGGTTGATTTGTGTGGCAGAATCGTTGGCTTCCCCTATCGCCCTTGGTGTGGCTCCCTGACCATTTTTATTCGTGCCTTCGCTGGTTGCAGTTGACTGAGGTGGTTCCCACTGCCTGATACATATGGCAATTTGTCGAGCATACTCGACTGCTGCCGCAGTATCCGGGCAATGGATGTAAACCTTGACCAAGATGGCATCCAGAACCTCTATCAAGCTGGGGAAGTGCTGCTCCACGATGCTTGCCGCGTGTTGCCGTGCCGGGGTCACCTCATCCACATCCCAGGCTCGCACGGTCAACAGCACATAGTCCAAAACAGCAAGGGCCGGGGAATCATCCCCGGCCCTTGGCTGTGCTTGCGCTACAAAGAATCGTCGTATCAGCCAGTTCAGGTTTCTCCTACAGCCAGGGAAAATGCCTGACAGCATTTTTTCAACACGCCAATCTTCAAGACAGTTGAACAAATTGAAGGTCATTGGATCAAGGTTTGCAGCTTTCAGCACGCCAAAATCTGTGTGCCGTATATGGGCAGCCTCATGGTCTGTGAACCCCTTGGCGAGCGCCAGCAATTCCGGCTCACAATCCATGGGCAATGAAGGCAAGTGGATAACCTTACCGTTGGTGCAGGCCTCCTTGCCGCCAATACGTACCTGCACCCCGTAGCGGTCACCCAGGATGGATGCCACAAGGGGCAGGCAGTTGAGTACATCTTTTGTTCGAATCATGGAGTCACCACAGGCCCAGGCTGGGGATGGCAGGATGAGGCAACGGGCTGTCAACCACGGGAATCTCAGGCAGGATGGGTTCATCGTCCATTTCTCCATCCACGGTGCTGTCCACCCGTCCAGCAGGATCATCCGGCTCGGATACGCACGCTGGACCAGCCAGCAGAGCATCCAGCACAAAGGCCGGGCCATAGCCCTCAATGACCTTCTGAGCGTGGCCTACAAGGGCAGTACTGTCCTTGAGCAGGCAGACCAGCCCCTGCAACAGCAGCAGGTCTGTACCGGTGATGTTGCCCTTCTTGGGCATGCGCAACAGTGCAGCCTGCACGATGTCAGCCACCGGGGCCACATGCGGCTCTACGAAGGACAGACTCGTGAGCTTGGCGTGCAAGGTCCGCAGGGGCGAAAGGGCTTTGTGGGTTACTTCCGTCTTGCCGTGGTACACCCTGCGCCAGATGTCTTCGGCAGACTTGGCCACTTCGCCAAAGAGCGTGCCGCCGAGGGCCTGCACTTCTTCTGCCAGCCCTGCTTCCAGCACAGCGGTATTGTCCGAGTGCTGCTCCAGCGGAGCCACCCTGTACAGCTGCCAGCGAAAATCCATGCGGGCGCGCACATAGTCCGGCCCCACGATGGAATTGCGGATAATTGCGCCCCAGTGGTGGTGCTTCTCAATCCAGGCCTGTACATTCTGGTCGTAACCAGCCAGAAAGGCTTCTTTTTCTCTCTGAAAGTCGTTGCGGATGCTGCAAAGCTCCTGCACGATTTCACCGGCTTTTTCTTCAGGGATGGCCCAGCCGGACATGAAGCGCACGCCGTGTCGGTCCAGATAGTTGAAGGCGCGGGCCTTGAGCGTGCCGAACACCTTGAGGTTTTCCGGGTCGGCAATGCGCTTGGAACCCAGCGAAGCCAAATCTTCGGGGGGCAATTCCGCCCCACCCAGGTCTTCCTGGCTCATCTTGCGCCGGGCTGACCACAGGCTGACATTGAGGTTGAGGGCCAGCAAATTGTCCAGAATACGAATGTCAGAAACAATTGGTGTCATAACCGTCTCCTAAAATGAGCTTTTTGTGGTGTTTAAGACGTAACCTTTGGTGAGCTTTTTGGCTGCACGGGCTTCAAGCTCCAGGACGGAATTGTTGCCCGCACAATTTTCAGCGGGAATAACGTGTTGTTGCCCAACAGTATTCGGCTTACCCCAATGGAGCATGAGGCCTTCGGGGCGGGCCTCGCCGATCCAGAATTTACCGTTCTGGTTCTTGCCGGAAAGGGTATGAACTACCTCCAGATGGACGCGGGGGTTAGCTACCGCAGTTGTGTGGTGCAGCTGGCCGCGCATGAACCGTAGGGCCTGATCTCCTTGCAGATTTTCAGGGCCAGCCGTTTCTGTTTTGGGGGCTTCAGTTTCCATATGTTGCGGGAACATGCGCTGAGCCAGTTCGTGCAACATGGCGCGGGTTTCGCGGCTGGCGCGATAGGCCAATGCCCGGTCAAGGGCATAGGTGACAGGCTGTATGCCCTGGTGGGCCAGAGGTTGGAACCGCACGGTCAGATCGCCCCAGCGCAGCAGGCTGCGCGTGGAGAAGGTGACTTCAATGGTGTTGGTCAGATTGCCGGTGGAAGCCTCGCCCATGAACAGCTTGCGAACCTCATTGGCATAGTCCACCATGGTGGCGCACAGCGATTCGGGCAGCGATGGGAAGCGCCGGGCAAGCAGGCTTTTTTCCACATCGGCAGGTGGGTAGCCCACTTCGCAGATAGTAAAGCGGTCCAACCAGGCAAGGTTCTGCCGCTGGGTGCCCTGATAGAGGCCGGTGTCATCGCCGCCGCCATTGGTGTTGGCCGTGGCAACCAGACGGAACATGGGGTGTGGCGCAATCAGCTCGCCGCCGTTTTCCGCTATGCACAGGGGGGAGCCGTCCAATACGCTATTCAGCCCAGCTGCAATCTCTGGCGAGGTCAGGTCAATCTCATTCAGCAGCAAAAGTGCGCCGTAACGCATGGCAAGCGCCAGTGGGCCGTACTCAAAGGCCATGTTACCACCCTTAACGGTCAGGTGACCAACCATGTCGGCAAACTCCAGACGTCCGTGTCCGGTGACCTCAAAGACGGGATAGTTAAGTCTGGCAGCCAGCTGCTTGATGCAAGTCGTTTTACCACAGCCTGTGGGGCCGAAGACGTACAGTGGTTCCTGGGGGTTGAGAAACCAGACCACAACATCGCGGCTGGACTCATGGAAGATATATTCGTGGTCAATAGCCGGGGTGTAGGCCGAAGGGACGGCGTAGCCTCTGACAGTGGTGCCGGATGGTTTGCCGCTGAAGACCTGACCGGCATCAAGATCCGTGGGCTGCAGCTTACAAAGGTCGTTGATATTATTCATGCCTGGCTCCTTAAAACGAAAACTGCCCCAGGGTGGGGCGGTTTTGGCGAACGGGATAAAAGTGAGGGGATGGTCATGAGCGCCCTATTTTTTAGTTTATGGGCGAAATGCTCAATTTTTCGAAAGGTGAGCCGGTGCGCTCGCAACGGGCCAGCAAGGTATCCACGTCTATGCCGCCCATGTGCTCAGCGTTAAGAATCTCGGTCAACTCCTCCCGCAGAGCATCCTTGTCCAACGTGGTACGCCCTGCTGCCACTGACATACGGAAGCGGTAGTTTCCCGTGTCTACCCAATCCCGTGTGCCAGCCTGACGGTGGACCAGCTTAAGCACAGTCTCCATTTCTTTGATTTCATTATCTAAAAACGTGCGCTGATCCTTAAGGGCAGCCAGTTTTTCAAGCGTCGGTTCCCATTGCGGCATTTGCACGCCCTGTGGGAATTTGGGGCAGGCGCTGTTGTGCTCGCAGTACGAGCACAATGGGTAAAAGCCCTGAGCGCAATCCACCTGTTCCAAGGTTATGTGCCCAGCGCGAAATGCCGTTAGCTCACCCCAAAGTTGCGCCGCATGGTCAAGGGCCGTATCCAGCATGGCCTGATTGAAGCCATATGGGCCGAACGCTTTAACCTCTTTCATGGAAAGGCAGAGCAACCATGCCTCCACGCTTGCCTCGGCAGCCGTTGCGGGCAAGTTAAGGCCAAGTTGGGCACGGCAAAGTTGAGGGAAGGTCACTTTGTCATGCAGAAGCGTACCGTCCTCAGCACGGAGGCTGAAGACGGGTTTGCTCCATGCTTTTGCCAGAAGACCGATTTGCCCGTGCAGTTGCAGCAGGTGGGAATCGTGAGGCGAAGCAGGTAGTTTGTCAGTGCTTTTAACTTCCAGAATGCGTATGGCATTGACGGGCGCGCCCCAGACCAGCACAAAATCAAGATGGGCTTTAATGGGCACGCCCTGATGCTGCCAGTTGATTTCAAGCTGGGGCAGCATATACAGACCCAGTGATGCCAGAGCTTGCCCAACCCCGGACTCGAACCAGTGCCCGCGCTGAAGTGTGAGCAGGCGCTCCAGACTGTTTGTAGTGGGCAGCACCTTTCTGGCCAGTGCAGCCCGTGGACATTCCCAGTGCTGACCGATGTCGCTCATACCAATGTAGCTGGAGCGGTCGCCCAAATGGGCAAGTGTGTCTTTGTGGGCCACGGCTTGCAGGCCCTGCCTGATTAACGCCCGTAATCCTTCCGTGCGGTCCTTCTGTTCCATGGTTTAGCCTCCATAAACGTGAAAGGGCCGCCATCAGGCAGCCCTCTCACTCGATATTTTTATTTTTGCTATGCGGCATCAACATACTTCCACCACAATTTTCTCTGCGGATTCCAGCGGAAGCCCGAACCAGTCAGTAATTCCTTTTTGGCCTGCGTGTTGCCGGTGGCAATGATGCACGGTCGTCCGTCCTGAGCGGTAACCTGCTGGTAGGTGACACCTTCAAGCGGTGGAAGGCTTTCAAGGCTGGCTGACGGGCGATTTGAAGGGGTTGAAATACTGTTCGTGATGGATGGGTCGCGTTGTCGGACTTTTTGCGATTCAGAGGCGATTGTGGGCAATTTAGGCCGTGTAGACGATTTTTTGCCATTTTTAGCCCCTTCGCCATCGTCATCTTCGGTTACCATGCCCAACATGGCGGTTAACGCGTAGCGGCGAGCATAAGTAATTGCCGATCCCATGCCCTGCGGGTCGGCCTTGGGCAAAGGAACCACAGCAAGAGAGCTTTGCCACTGGCCAGACTCTGCATGTGTCAGCTTGGTAACCAGCCCTAAGGAGTTGGGCTGTTCCACAGGCACAGGATACTGGCACAGCCAGATGCCATTTTCGATGAGCGCATCACGGCAGGCGTCCATGACGCTGTTGAGGCTGGCGTACCAGCTTTTGGTGAAGGGATTTTCAGCGTCTTTTGTAGCAGGTTGAACGGTTCGTTGTACGCAGAGCAGGGCCTTAGCCAAATCGGTAATGTTTTCTGATTGGTATTCGTGCATGTTTGCCCCTTAAAAATGGCAAAGCCCCGCCCAGCTTAGTGCTGGACAGGGCTTTTTGGGTGTTTTGAAGCGTAATTCCTATCTTCTTGAGAAAGTAATATATTTTTCAAATTTAATGAATAACTCTGTTTTCGCGGTTTCAAGTTCAAAGTGCAACACCCAGTCCTTGGGTATTGGCGTCTTCTAAAAAAACTTCATAGGGTGTCTTAAACCCAAGGCATTTTCTAGGCCGCCAGTTCAAGCGGCACATTGCCGCTATGATCTCATCTTGCGTGACCGATGCCAAGCTTACCCCCTTGGGGAAGTATTGGCGTAGAAGGCCATTGGAGTTCTCGTTCAAGCCACGCTCCCACGAATGGTAGGGGTGCGCAAAAAATCCCTGAGCCTCGAGTGTAGCTGACACATCGGCATGGTAGCTGAACTCCTTGCCGTTATCATAGGTAATAGTCTAAACAAAGTCCTTAATGGGTGTCAAGAGTCCTTCAATGACCCGCCTTACTTCGCTGGCGCTTTTGTTGGGAGCCTTGCCAAACAGGAAAAGACGACTTTTACGCTCTGCAAGTGTCACCAAAACGGGGCCTCCTTTACTGCCTTCAACGGTATCAGCCTCCCAATCACCAAGGCGTGAGCGCTCGGCAACAATGGACGGGCGTATGTCTATGCTGATACGCCCCTTGATTTGACCTCGTCTGTCGGGTTTGCCATATCGTCGTTTGCGTTTGCGCTGGCAGCGCAAATGGCTGTGCAGCGTTCCTCCTCGTTTTTTGTCCGCCAGAATGTACTGGTAAATCCATTCATGACTGAGGGCAAAACCTTTGCGTTTGAGAACTCCAGAGATTTGCTCCGGACTGAAGTCCTGGTGCAGACACTGTTCAACATACGTCCATACCTCAAGGCCAATGCGCTTCTTCCCTTTACTGGTCTGCCTTTTCTGACTGCGCTTGTGTGCCTGCCTGTAGCGGTAGCCACGCGCCCCGGTATTTCGCGCAAGTTCGCGGCTTACAGTTGAGACGCTACGGCCTATCGCTTTGGCTATGGCCCTCAGTGACGTTCCACTTTTCACTGCCTGGCAGATGTAGTACCGTTCTTCCCTGGCAAGGTGTGCATAGCCCATACGCCCCTCAATCTTTGGTTGGATGGAGAGGCTAAAGGGCTATACCACCTTGCCTTTTCATTCAACTTTGAGGGTGTTGCACTTGCAAGTTGAATCCGCCTTTTATAATAACCGGCCCGCAGCATATCGATTTCATCCTGCTGAAACAGCTCAGCCAGTCATTTCAAAGAAATTTCTAACTTTCATGACTTAAGCATTTCTCCCTCCTTATCCGTCGTGTGTTTTCAATATGGCTAAAATTGTATCCATATTTCAAAATGCAGCTAAATTTCTTTTGCCATGCCCCTGTTATGTGCTTTTTCGAGAGCCAGTGCACAGATGGCAACATCTTGAAGGGCCATGCCTGAGCTGTCGAAAACTGTAATCTGCTTGCCGTTTGTTCGTCCGGCCCGCCCATTGAGCACCGCCCCAAGCGGTGTAATGCGCTCTTTGTTTACAAGACCTGTTTTGAATGCTTTTTCGTATTCACCTACGGTTATTGACTGTTCCACTACGTCGGCGAACAGATTGGCCCTTGCAAACAAAGCCGGATCGAGTTCCTGTTTGCCCTCACCGTCGGCTCCCATTGCAGAAACATGGGTTCCTGCACGCACCATATCTGCGGAAAACAGGGGCTCGCGGGCAGCAGTGACGGTAACGATGATATCTGCTTGCTGTACCGCGTCAGGGGCATCCACGGCATTTGCCTCAAGCGAGAGTTCTTCGCGAATCCGTCTGGCAAATGCGGCTGCGGCCTCTTTTGATCTGTTTGTTACAAAAACCTGCCTGATCTTTCTGACTTCGCAAATGGCCAAAAGCTCGTACCATGCCTGGTGTCCGGCACCAAAAATCGCAAGGGTTGCGCAGTCGGGCCGTGAAAGATGACGAACAGCAACGGCATCGGCTGCGGCAGTGCGCAGGGCTGTCATGTGCGAGGCCCCCACCAGCGCCTTGGCGTATCCGGTTTCCGGATCAAGCAGCAAGGTAGTGGATGCATGGGCATTATGCCCTTGCTTGCGGTTTTCTGGCCAGTAGCTACCTACCTTAAGGCCCAGCACGCCACGGTTGGTCAGTAATCCGCTTTTCATGCTGAAGGACGTACCCTGTTTGGGGCCGTGCCCCATGACCACAGGAAACACCTTGGCCGCACCCCGGCCAATCTCGCAGAATACCCCTTCTATTGTTTCTATGGCGTCGGCCATTGTTACAACAGATTTTGCTGTTTCTTCAGATACATAAAGCATACGTACCCCCTACCAACCCTTCAGGCGCGTCCACTTGGCCGCGATTTTCTGTTTATCTGCGCCGATGACATTGTAGAGGGCGTGCTGCTCAACCGTGGCACAGGCATGGATGGGAAGAATGCGCACTTTTGTGCCATAGGGCAGGTCGGGTATGCTTGCCTGAAAATCTGCCCGGCGGGCAATGATGCCGTGTTCCTGATTGGCATTGGCCACAAAAAGGCCGTGCATAATGTTACCTTCAAGATCACAGACCAGCCCGTACCCCTGGTCAACGCTCTGCGATTCGGTTCCCCGGTCAGAAGATAGCGCTGCCCATCCGGCGTCTATGATAGTCCAGCCTTTTTCATGCTGATGCCCGATAACAGTGGCCAGAACTGAAACGGCGATGTCCTGTGGCGAGCACACACCAAGCCCGGCCTGAACAAGATCAAAAAAGGCAAACACGCCTGCGCGAACCTCGGTGATTCCGTCATAGTTCTCGGCAAACAGTGCAGTGGGGGTGGAACCAATGCTCACCACAGGGCAACCGTGCCCAGCGTGACGCAAAATTTCTGCGGCTCTTACTGCGCTTGCCCGCTCGTTTTCCGCAGCAGCTACAAGCGCCTCGCGGTTGATGGCTGTGTAACTTTCGCCCGCATGGGTCAGCACGCCACGCAGGTTGCCAGAAGCATGCAATGTTTGGGCAATGGCAAGCAGTTTTTCATGGTCGTCACAATGCACGCCCGATCTGTGGCCGTCGCAATCAAGTTCAATCAGCGCCGGAATCGTAACATCCTGTCGCGAGGCAGCGGCAACAGCCTCGGCCTGCTCCACACTGTCGAGCAGCACGGTCAGGTTGACGCCCTGCCGCAACAATGCCTGAACGCGCACAATCTTTTGCGGTGAAATACCAACAGCATACGTTATGTCTGTAATGCCGGCTCTTGCAAAAGCCTCTGCCTCGTTGAGCGTAGACACCGTTGCTGGGCCGTGGGCTCCGGTTACCATGCGGCGGGCGATTTCAATGGACTTGGCTGTTTTCAGATGGGGGCGAAATGCAACGGTCTTTGCGGCAAGTCGAGTGTGCAACCGTATTATATTACAGTTCATTTTCGATACATCAAGAAGCAGACAAGGGGTATCAAGATCGGAAACAAAATCGGTTTCAGCCCGGGTAGTTGCCTGCGGTGTCGTGTAATTGGTATGCATGGTAACCTCTTTTATTCTGATACTATATTAGTAGGATACCAAAAGTAAAAATTCAATTTACAAATGGTAAATCCCATATTAAGTGGTTCTTAATGTTCACATCAGATGATATGATCTTTCTTTCGGCTCTCAGCAGATCTTCATCTCTGGCTGCCGCTGCCAGGCTTCTGAATGTTACTCCACCCGCTGTTACACAGCGGCTGAGGGCTTTGGAAGCCCGTACTGGCGTACATCTGGTAGATAGGGGTACAGGAGAAATCATATTCACCGACGAAGGTGAACTTCTGGTGGATGCTTCAAAGCGTATTTTGCGAGATATAGATAGCGTATCTGAGTTGTTGCGAGAAAGAAAAGGCGTTGTCTCCGGCCAGTTGCATATTGCAGGGCCCACAGGATTTGGGCGCAGGTATCTCGCACCAGTGGTAGAAGCCTTTAGTAAACTGCATCCACAAGTTACAATCACCCTGAATCTGTCAGACAACCCGGTGCATCTGAGGTCGGATTACTGGGATTTGATAGTTCATATTGGTGAAATGCCCACGCACCCGTTTCAACTGGTAACGCTCGCACCCAACAAGCGTTTGTTGTGTGCCTCGCCCGGTTATGTGCAGCAACATGGCACGCCAGAAACGCCCAGGGATCTGGTGAAACACAATTGTCTTATTCTGCGAGAAAACGACGAAGACGTTACCATGTGGCGCTTCTGCGGGCCCGGCAACAACAATCTGGCTATGCGTATTGCTGAGGGAATGTCATGTAATGACGGCGATGTGATTCTGGCGTGGGCTCTTTCTGGTCTGGGGATCGTTTTGCGGTCAGAGTGGGATGTGGCTGACGCCCTTGCCACGGGGAATCTTGTTCACCTAATGCCAGACTGGGTTTCTCCCGATGCTCCTGTTATTGCCCTGCTTGGGCCCCGCCACCAGCGGGCGGCGCGTACGCGTTTTTTTCTGGAGGAATTGAGGCAAGCGCTCAATCCCGCACCGTGGCGTGCGGCATGGGAACACACAGCAAGTGTTCAGGATCTTTTGAAATAGATTACCCTGATAGGTCTGTGGGGCAGAGCCGCCAATTATGCGTTAAAAAAGGGTTCTTCCAAGTTTTCCGTGGGTAGGTGACCAGCATGGTCAGCCCCGGAGAGTGATCATGAAGGACACGGATCTGTATTCGCGGGTTCTGGGGCTGAACGCCCCCTGATGTAGAGTTGGACACAACCGTAGGCCAGGTGGATGACCATGTTTATCATGCTGCCGGTGTCCGATGGCGAGGTCCGACCTGTGGACGCGAGCTGGCTTGCCGGGATCATGCAACGCCCCGGATTTAGCGTCATCTCGACACCTGCCAGTTCAAGACCTTTCTCCGTGCCCGGGTTTCACGGTGGAGTGTCCTGAGCACGGTGTGCTTCAGGTCAAAGTGCCTTGGCTGAGACCAAAGGACGCTTCACCTTGCTCATGGAGCGTTTGGTAATTATCATGCAGCATGTGGCTCAGACGGTAGACACGGTCCGCCGGTAGAAACATCAAGAGCTGCTCCGCCAAGAAGACGAGCGCCTCGGCACCAAGTACATCTGGCTATTCTGGGAGGAGAACCACCGGACAAACACCAACCAATGTTAGAAGCCCTAAAGGACACGAACCTGACGGTGGCCAAGGTCTCGGCCCTGAAGGAAAGCTTGCCCGAGTTGTGGAACTACCTCCGCGTCGGCTGGGCTAGGCGAAGGCCATCCTTTCCGCAGGGCTGGCCGCTGGGACGCCAGAGTGAAAGTAAATCTTTCCACCAGTTTTCACCGGCATCGTTCGCCATTGCATGGAGAGCCTTTAACCCTGCAGTGGAGATGCGTCTTTTGAAAATGCTCATCTTTGTTCCCCTCTATCCTTATGCAAGTGCACTGGTTGCATGAGATCAAGTTCGTTGCAGGTTAAAAGCGCTGTTCAATCCCCCCCACCGCTACTAGCGTCGACAATCTCAAGC
Organism: Desulfovibrio sp. 86; assembly: GCF_902702915.1. Lineage (NCBI taxonomy): Bacteria > Pseudomonadati > Thermodesulfobacteriota > Desulfovibrionia > Desulfovibrionales > Desulfovibrionaceae > Desulfovibrio > Desulfovibrio sp. 86. The sequence continues at coordinate 775,952 of NZ_LR738849.1, forward strand.
CAAACAGTGGGTTGGGTTCATATTCAGCCAAGGCCCTAACCTCCGAAGTGATCCATCCACTCGAAAGCGTATCCCGATCACTTTCGCGCAGAGGCCGGAGGCACTCCACAATCCGTTGGTGATCAGTGTGAAGCTCCCTCAAGCCTGAAAGCCTAGGTAGATGCCGAAGAAATCACCCGTGAGTATGTATGCGCTTTCATTGCATACCCTACCCGAGGCTCGAAGTACAAGCTCTGAGCAGCCGCGATGCAGTATGCCGTAGGTGGAATTCTGCAGCGGCCACATTCCCGAGTCAGGCATAGCAGCCAGCTGGATAATTGAGATATGTAGCAGAGAGGGCCGGGGAAATCCCCGACCCTCTCTATTCTGGCAGGCTACTTTCTGATGAACAAGGACAAGCCTTCACTGATTGGCAAGCACAATCCAGAGCACGGTACCGCGAAGCCAGCTTGACCGATAGAATCAAATTCAGCACTTTTTTGGCAAAGGAGCGCGGATATGCAACTTAGCACCGCAGTACGCCCAATTAGTGCGGTCAAGGCGCACCTTACAGAAATCATTCGCACTTTCAGCGAAGAAGCTGCGCCGCCCGTTGTGATCACACAGAATGGCGAGGCCAAGGCCGTGCTCATGGGCGTTCATGAATATGAGCGCATGCAGGAAACGCTGGCCATGCTCAAGGCTCTTTGCGTTTCCGGCAAGAGCTTTGAGACGGGCAAGGGACGCCCCGCTCGGGAAGTTTTCGCAGGCCTGCGCGCAAAGGGTAAACGATGACCCCCTACACCTATAAGCGGCCAATGCAGGCCAGCTCAAGCAGATACGATTCTGGGCAAGTTAGAGCAGGCCATCCGCTCTCTGCACAGCCTGCCTCAGAGTGGCAATGCCCCACCGGGGCTCTACCGTTTCAAACGCACATCGAAAATGTCCTCATTGTGCGCTGGGTAAGGTCAAACTAAGATCAGCTAAAATCTCGATGCTAGATAAAACCGTTGCAGTTTCGCAATATTCTGCTTAGCTTATAAGGCCATTGTATAAATTTACCAAATATTATCTATTTTCAGCTGTGAAATACGTAAAAAATTCTCACCACCACAGAAATTATCAACCGACGTGAATCGTCCGCGCAGTCTGAATAGCAATGCCAGGGAGAGAAATTACTCCCACCCATAATCAGCTTAGCCATCTTTTCCAGCAACAACTTCCATCAATTTTTCATAGCTATCCACAACAGAATACTGCACATGTTCAGGGTTAATTTTGCGGTTCACCTCGGCAAAAAACTTTTGGGCACACTCAATTTTTGTTTTCTCAATAGCGCGCAGCTCCATACTGGACATGGAACCTTTGGTCTCGGCCACGAAGTATATATGTTTGACGGAACCTTCTTTGAAGGAAATGGCCCAGTCCGGGTTATAGTCACCCACAGGTGTAGGAATTAGAAAACCTCGCGGAAGCTTTGCGTACACAACCACTTCGGCACTGGTGTCCAGCTCTTTGACAAATTCCCTTTCGACCTTGGAATCTGTGATTGCGTAGTCATAAATGTGGTTCTTGAGTTTTTCCCCAGCCTTGCTGAAGTCCTGCTTACTTTGACCCGCCGTAAAAATGTCCATGTCATAGCTTTCGGCAAGGCTGTCATAGCTCAGTCGCTCAATAATTATAGTGGCTTTTTGTTCGTTGATAAGCCGTGAAGCCTCGGCAATAAAATGCTCTGGGTTTTGCTTGAACTGGTCAAAAACATCTGGCCTGACACCGCACAAAATTTTCGTGATGGTTTTTCGTGTCAGGTGCGTATTTTCAGCAATTTTCCCGATTAGATCATAGGTCACAGCGGAGTGAACCGACATAGCGTGGGCTTCTGTTGTTGAGCTGATCAACGTGAAGGCGTCACCATTTTTGAGCTTATCATCGGTAAGTTTGTCACCTTGCATCCCACTTTGGATGGTGTATTGCAAAGGTGTTACGTGTAATTCCTTATTCAGTGTGCTGATACTGTTCTGAACAAGTTCTACGGAATCAAACTCAACACGATAAACGGCCCTTCTATTGATACGATTCCAAAGAGCCTTAAACTCTTTTTTCTCAAAGTTGGAATTCAGTGGATTTGATTTAGTACGGCGCTCATTATCAAAGGTGGGCAATCCAGACTCGCTAAACACGCTATCAATCAGGCCAAAAATTTGCGCCGCGTGAGGTGCAAGTTCTGTCGGTAAAGGAGCCAGGGTGCCGCTCGTCTTTGCTTCGTGGTAGGCTGTGGCAACGTGATCTGTGTCATTATCGGTGTAGTCATTTTTGAGCAGATACTTGTAAATTTGTTTGGCCATAGCCGGGGTAATCTCCACGGGGCCATTTTCTGTTGCAATGATCTTTCCTGTGAAGTACGCCTCGTCGGCCTTTCGTGGTCTCTCGGAGAGCGATGCACTGATTTCCTGCTGCAAGTTGCTCACAAAGTCCTTGTAGCTCTCGCTGGCAACAACCGTCAGCACATTCACGTCATGGACAGTTGCAGGGTTATCCATGCGATCCCCGTGCAGGTTGACGCTGATGCGCAAGCCACGGCCCACCTCCTGGCGGCGGGATATGGTGTTGTCGCTGTGCTTGAGCATACACATCACAAATACGTTGGGGTTATCCCAACCTTCGCGCAAAGCGGAGTGAGAAAAAATGAAGCGGACTTCTTTCTTTTTGCGGCTTTCCGCATCGTCACCGGCGGTGGGAAAAGACAGAAGGGATTCCTTGTCCTTCAAAATCAAATCATAGGCGTCCACGTCATCAGAAAGGCCCGCCTCTTCACCGCGCTTGACGATGCTGGGGTCAACGAGGCGTCTGCTCTTTTTGTCGATGGAAAAATACCCGTTATGGGTGCGCTCCACAGGAATAGCCTGCAAAAACTGACCGTAAGCATTGGTATTAGCGGGCAGAGCTGCCAATATTTCAGCTTTCAGGCTTTCGTACTCTTCTTCAAAAATTCTGGCGTATTCGCCTTTTTCACCTGGCTGACTGTAATCCCGATACTTTGCTACCTCGTCAATAAAGAAGAGTGAAAGCACTTTGACGCCCTGCGTGAAAAGAGCCTGCTCTTTATCCAAATGGGCCTTGATGGCTTCCCTGATCTGGATACGCCGCATGGTCATTTCGGTGATGTCGCCGGTGGCGTCACCAGCCGTTAAAACCTGGCCATTGGTGAACTCTACAGTGTCGGTAGTGGCGTCGATTTGGGCAATTACAAAGCCCTTGTATTGATCCAGTTCGTTGGATTCCGCAAAAAGATCGCGTCCTTGCTCTAGACGCTTGACGATGCGTTTTATGCCGCCGCTTTGACGTACTTCCATTTCAATGCGGGCCACAGGAGCCTTTTTGGAAATTTCAATGGATTCCAGATACAGATAGGCATTGGTGCCAGCCAGCCCCTTGACCGCAATGCCGCGCACGGCAATCTTTTTCACCAGCTTCAGGTTATAGGCGTCCAGCGCATCCAGCCGATGAATCTTGTTGTGCGTGGTACGGTGGGTGGCGGAGTAACGCAAAATCATCAACGGTTTGAATTTACTCAAGGCTTCCAGCGTTTTCTTGCCTTCCATCTTCTGTGGTTCATCCAAAATTAGGATAGGATGATTGCTGCTTATAACGTCAATGGGCTTACGCGATTGAAAATCGTCCAACTCGTCGTAAATGCGGCGGTTATCCTTGCCTGTAGCATTGAACGCCTGAATGTTAATGACCATGACGTTGATGCCCGCATCAGAAGAGAAACTCTCAAGATGGTGAAGTTGTCGAGAATTGTAAGCAAAAAAACGAATCTTCTTTCCGTAGCTTTCGGTAAAGTGCTCTGCAGTGATGGCCAGTGATTTCAGCACGCCTTCACGAATGGCAATGCTGGGGACAACAATGATGAATTTGCTCCAACCGTAGAGCTTGTGCAGTTCAAAAATTGTTTTTATGTAGCAATAGGTTTTGCCGGTGCCAGTTTCCATTTCAACATCAAGATTGATGTTGCATCCAGCACTGGGCACCAGGGCAGAAGACAGCGGCAGGTTCTGGCGGCGTTGTACGGCCTGAATGTTGGCCAGCACCTGCCCATCACTCAATTGGCAAGGGGCATTCCTGAAGCCAAGGGATTCTGACAAAGTTTGCAGATACCCAGCGGGGGCTATCTGTTTTCCACGGCCTGGATCAACGCGGTACGTCACACCGGCGCTGTTCACCTGCCCGGCAAAACAATCAATTACAGATTCCACAGCCGTGGTCTGGTAGGGCTGAACCTTGAACTTCAGTTTCATGACTTGTTCCTGTCCCGACTTGGAATATTTTGCTGAACTCGCCTTTCGGCTTCGACAAAATGCTGTTCTACGGCTGTGGGCAACTGCGCTCTGACAGTACAAAACTTTTCGTATTCTACACGAGCTTTGTGCATAGCTGCTTCATGGCTGATTTGCCCAGCATGTGCCAAAACTTCCCGCCCTGTCATGGTCAGGAATTGATGCAAGCGCTCCATCCAGTCGCGCATGGTCATGGGGATCCGGTTCAAAGCTTGTATTTCCGCCACTTCAAGATAGGCGGTAACAATGCGGTTGAGAATATTTAGCTCTTCTTCCGTCAGGTAGTTCTTTGCTATTTCCACATCACGCAGGAGTAATGTATTGCCCGAATAGTTGGTTACCCCCATGTCGGGTTTTGTGGCATCCACCCTGGCGTGAATCAGCTCGGCAGCGGTGTGACCGTGCGCGGCCCAGTGCATTTTATTCTGCACCTGCTTGAAAAATAGCTGTGATTCAGATGCTTGTGGGTTATAGTCCACACTTGTCGCATAAATATCTAAAATTTTTCGCCAAAATATTTTTTCAGAACTGCGTATATCCCGGATGCGGGCAAGAAGCTCTTCAAAGTAGCGGCTGTTGCCAGCTTCTTTCAAGCGCGCATCATCCATCGTGAAGCCCTTGACGATATACTCTTTCAAGCGCTCCGTAGCCCACATGCGAAACTGGGTTCCCCGCAAGCTATTTACGCGGTATCCCACTGAAATGATGGCATCAAGATTGAAATACTCCACCTGGTAGGTTTTGCCGTCAGCCGCAGTTGTTGCAAAAATTGCAACAACTGAATCGCGCTGCAATTCCCCGCTGGAAAAAATATTCTTAAGGTGACGGGAAATGCCCGATTTATCAACCTGAAGCAGCTCTGCCAATTGAGAGAGGGAGAGCCAGACGCTTTCATTATGCAGCCGCACTTCAAGTTTGGGGCCTTCCCCATCGACCTGGAAGAAAAGCAATTCCCCCAAATTCTCACAAGGAATCATAGGCACCTTGTCATTCATATGGCTTTGACCTCTGTACCCGGAGACAGCTGCCAGAAAATCTGTGTGGCGTTGATTTTGACGGCATCAGAAGAAAAACCGTTATCGCGGAACACCACGCGCAAAGGCTTAGCGCGGGCAAGTTCTTTGATCAGCTCCTCGGTAAGGCCGGTATCAAAGCAGGCCACAAGGACGTTTTCATCCACGAAGAAGACTGTTTTACCCAGGATGGTTTCCTTGCGGATGGGCAGGGTCAAATCCACGCCCCAGTCCAGCAACACCTGGAAGAGCAAGTCTTCCGGTGTGCGACCCAACTTGATGTTGTCGGTCATCATGTCCAGCATGGACTGGTTCAGTGTGTCTGGCGTGTAATACACGTCGGCCATGTTGGATGAGTCAACTTTGAGGACGCGGAAGCCGATGTCCAGCGGGGTATTGCGCTGTGTATCAGGGGCAAGCAAGCTGGCTTGGGCGTTCTGGTTTTGCTGTGCGTCAAGTTCCGCCTTGATCTTGGCTCCGGCCCTGCGGATGCGCTCTTTGCCTATCTCCGCAATGGTTGTGTAGCCCGCTTTATAGGCTTCGGACTTTTCGTCACACGGCTCTGGCAACTGAACCATGATGAATTGGCGTTTGCCGCCGTCTTCAGCGTTGAGCTGCATAACAGCGTGAGCTGTGGTGGCAGAGCCGGAGAAGAAGTCGAGGATGATGTCGCACTCGGTTTTTGAAGATATTCTTAAGCAGCGTTCAATCAATCCAATCGGTTTTGGATTATCAAAAATATGACTAGAAAATAAACGCTTCACTTCCCCAGTACCAATATTTCCCTCTGGCAAATCATCCCATAGGGTATCTGCAATTTGCCCTTCATTTTCTCTTTCATTCCAATAGCACTTCTCACGCAGGGTATTACCATCAAGATACAATCGACCATCATTTTCTAGAGATTTTATTTTTTGCTGAATCATGCGCCAGCCTTTAGATGGGCATGACCATATTTTACCCGTATTATCTTCATAGTCATAAGTCGTTTCTGGTCCTGGCGATTTTGTTTTTTGCAATGAAACAGTACAGTATTTACCTCTTCCATCTTTATCATCTCTGTTATAAGTTGCAACAGTAGAGTCTGATAGCGGCTTATAAACATTCATTAAGCTATATATTAAAGATTTTGAGAACATTAGAATATATTCAATATTTACAGGAAACTCGCGTGACACTGTTTTACCACTGCTATTTTTTTTCCAAACAAAGTGGTTTATAAAATTTTCATTCCCAAAAATAGCACTACACAATTTTTCCATATTGGCAATTTCATTGTCATCAATGGAAATAAATAGCAGGCCATCCTCCCTTAACAAATTCCTAGCCAGTTTCAACCTAGGATACATCATGCTCAACCAATCAGAGTGAAAACGTCCGTTGCTTTCTGTGTTCGCAACAAGCCAGTTCCCTTCCTCGTCTTTTTGGTTGGAGCGGCGCAAGAATTCGTCAGTATTTTCTGCAAAGTCGTCTTCATAGATGAAGTCATTGCCCGTGTTGTACGGCGGGTCAATGTAGATCATCTTGACCTTGCCCAGATAGGTCTCTTGAAGGAGCTTTAAAGCATCAAGGTTGTCGCCCTCGATATATAAATTCTTGGTGGTATCAAAATCCACGCTCTCTTCACGGCAAGGGCGCAAGGTTTTGGCAATGGGCGCATTGGCGGCAAGCAGAGCTTCACGCTTGCCCGGCCAGTCAAGGCGGTATCGCTCTTGCGGCCCTTCCACGATAGATTCGGACAACTCTTGCCGCAGCAGGTCAAAGTCTACCGCCAGCTTCACCTTGCCATCTTCATCTCTGGCCTCGGTCACGCAATTGGGGAAAAGCTCGCGGATGCGGGACATATTTTCTTGGGTCAGGTTCGGGGAGTGCATTTTGAGTTTATCCATGGCTAGGCCTTTGTTCTGTATAGGGGGATAGTATTAAATTGTATTTCTTCCATAAGTCGAGGATATCCGCCAAGACGTCTTGCTATTGCCTCAAATCTTGGAAGTAATGGGGTAGTATCTTCTCTATCCTCAATGTTAAGATGTGATTGCTGTTTCCAGATATACTGCAAATTTTGAGTGTCGTATTTATCAGCCCTCTTGAGGTACAATTCACACTCTTCAATGTCATCTTCATATTTTTTCAAAAATATTAAATAGATATCTGAGAGTATTTCGCTTAGGTAGCCGTAAAACTCTCCGGACAAGGCGTATACAGAATTTTTAATATTCTTTTCAAGGTAATCATATCCGCCATTTTTGAAGTTGTCCCGCGCATCACCATCCATAAAGTCTCTAATTTCTTGCAAAAAACTATGAGGAAACTTCATGTCTACAAATTTTTTACCTTGCGAAAAAATGTGGCTATCTGTAGCTGAAAAAATTGGAACTAACGTATGCGTTTGATAATTTCGCAATGACTTAAAAAAATCAAACGCTTCATTATTCTTAAATTTCTCTTCAAACTCTTGCTTTGGCAATAGCCATGTATTCTGAATTGCATCACGAAAAGGTAGCACTGTTTGTAAAAATGCAAATAAATAGTAGTTAGCCTCGGACTTAAACCCAAGCATCACTTCTGTGCTCTTTTCGCTGAGATTATCCATATAGCATAACAAACTATACAGTTTTACCAGAGAAAGATGTGCATAGAAAAGCAGTTGATTAGCAGAAAATATTTTTTCGAACACTTCTACACTATAGGCCTCCATAATTTTGCGCTGTACTGCTTTCCTATTTTTGACAAAGTATTCAATAAAGTTGTCATTATTCCATGAAAAATTATTAGCCATCTTCACCTCGAAATTTTTGCAGGCTCACTACAATGTTTTAGATTAGCACTTTAAACATCAATAAGAGCCTTGAAGACTAGCTGTAACTCCCGCTTCTCCGCATTCATCGCCACCTTCCGATTAAACTGCCTTTCCTTGGCAAGCCGTGCCTCACACCGCTCCAACTCACGCTGCAATTGCCCGATCTGGTCCATGCGGTCAACCTGCGTCTGCAAACTCTCCCCTTGGCGTGGCGGATAGGGCAGCAGCGGTGCCAAAAGCTGCGCGTAGAGCGCCTCAAGGTCAAACACCACTGGCAGCGGCTGGCGTGGCGTACCCTCTGGCAGCCAGTCAGTGGCAAAATAGGTGCTAATGACACTTTTTGCGGCGTCAGCCTCACTGGGCCGCTTATAGGCGGCAATACTCTTGACGTTGCCCTCGTGATGCAGCTCAAAAACAAGTGGAAAAGGGATGGCCTGGTCGATACAGCGCAGCGCCTCTGGCTTCAGTTCTCCAGTTTTGAGGGCGATATGGAATATCTGAATTTCTGGAACAGCGGCTGTACCTTGCACATTGATGGTTTCGGTTGCCAGTTTATACTGCCAGACTATCTGCTCAATCTGGCGAACAAACAGTTCTTTCACGGCAGTGGTGGGCTGGGTGCGCTCATAGATTTTACTCTTGGGCAGCACCCGACCAAATGCGGCGTTGGTAGGATAGGCAAAGAGAGTTGTCACTGCGCCTCCTGCACTACCAAGAAGGCAATAAGCTCAAAGTCATCAAGCCCAGAAATAGCATTGGTCAGGGCTGTGGTTTTGCCGCCGGTGAACAGGCTGTCAATGTCCTTTTCTTCTTTCACCACAATCATGGAACGGACAGCCGCACTCAACAGGGTGGAATACGCTTTCATGTCCCTGCCTTCCTTGGTTTGTTGATTAAACAGGCGGCAGACTTCGGCAATGGGTTCGCTCTGCCCTTTGCAGGAGGTGCGCACAAGATCGAGCAGTCTTTTTACTTCCGAGTGGTAGGCGACAACCTCTCCATCCTTGGCAACATACACAAGGTAGTAGGGGTGAAGACGATTGTGCTGTTGAACGGTGGCCCCGTCATTACGATTGCGCAAAGCAAAAATAGCACCGGGCCTAAGCCCTAAAGCCAGTTGTGCAGGAACAACGGCGTGCATTCCCTTGGGGGCAAGCTCCATATCGCCGTGCGCTTTGACGTAACCCAGAAGATCCATACGAAAATCATTCAGTCCCAAGTCGGTTATGGAAACGCCCGTTTTTAGGTCTTCCAGCTCAATGACCTCATCCTGAAGGCGGCGGAGTTGCTCTTTGCGGTAACTCACTTCGCTGCTTTGCGCGGTGAGCATGTTGTCATCGCCGGTAGCCGTCACGTCCGCAATCATCATGCGGGTTTCCACGCGTTCCTTGAGGTTTATGTATTCGTCAAGGGAGATGTCCGGCCAGTAATTGACGAGCTGAATATGGGTGTTGCGGGAGCCTATGCGGTCGATACGCCCAAAACGCTGAATAATACGCACGGGGTTCCAGTGTATGTCGTAATTGATCAGGTAGTCACAGTCTTGAAGGTTTTGCCCTTCAGAAATGCAATCCGTACCGATAAGCAAATCAATCTGATGAGGTTCATCCGGCAGTGCCAGCGCCTTTTCTTTGCTGATAGGCGAAAAAAGCGTTAGAATTGACTGAAAATCATAGCTTTTCTTCAGGGTTGACTTGGGTGCATCCTTGCCTGTGACTTTGCCGGTGTGCAGCCCCCTTGCCCTAAGTAGTGGGGCAAGGTTGTCGTACAGGTAGTTGGCAGTGTCGGCGAAGGCTGTAAAAATGAGCACCTTCTTGTTGTCAGGATTGAGGGGAGCTACAATTTTTTTCTGAATCAGCTCCTGAAGATGTTGCAGTTTGGCATCGTCTTCAGGGGTAACTTTGTTCATGGAAGCCAGCAAAGCGGTAATGACGGCAAGATCGGCAGATAAATCGGCTTCCCATGAGGGCAAATCCATATCTGCAAGATGTATTTTAACCTTGCCGCCGACAGGTTCACCGGAAAACACAGGCACGTCATCGTCATCGGCATCCAGAGTTTCCAGCCGATCACTCCAGTCAGTGACGTCTCCACTCCCCGACTGCTTGAAGGCCTGGATGCGCGAAAGCATCTGAACATGGTTTTCATGCAGGCCACTGAGCGTCAGCCTGAAGGCCTCAACAGAGCTTTCGAGGCGTTTCAGGAGGTTGGTGGTCATCAAAGCTTGTAGGCTGCGTTCTCGGTCAGCTTGACGGAATTTGCTTCTTCCACCTTCCACCTGCGTGTCATACCGTTCCTCGTAATTTCTCAGACGGCTGGGCAGAATGTAGCTTATGGGCGCATAAACGGAGAGCTTGAGCTGCGATAATGCTGCAAAAATACCGTTAAAATCGGGAACATCAGCCCGTGCTGTCAAAGGGCAGCGGAAAGAAAGAGGCTTGAGTCGCTCTGGAAAAGGGCCAATGTCCTTGGTGTCGTAAAAAGCCTGAATGTGTTTGCGCGAGCGGGCGATGGTTACGCAGTCGAGCAGCTCGAAAAAATCAAAATCAAGTGTATCCAGAATGGCCTTTGCCGTGCGCTTTTCTGGGGGGAGCTTGGCCCATTGATTGAAGGCAACCTGGGCGCGTCGAAAGACCTCTTCTACGCTTCGTTGACTGCGTAGTTTGTTGCTGAGGTTTTCAGAATCGCCTTCATAAGCCAGAGCCAATTGATTGCGTAAGTCGCTGAAACGATTGTTGACCGGCGTAGCGGAAAGCATAAGTACCTTTGTTTTTACGCCATTTTTGATGACCTTATTCATCAATTTTTGATATCTGGTTTCCCTATCTTTAAATGCCTCATTATTTCTGAAGTTATGCGATTCATCAATGACAACAAGATCGTAATTACCCCAGTTGATGCGGTTGAGCGGGATTCCAAAAGATACACCTGATGTTCTTGAAAGATCAGTGTGGCAAAGCACATCGTAATTAAAGCGGTCTTTGGAAAAAATATTTGTATTGAGATTACTGTTGTAGTTCAGCCAGTTGTCAGAGAGCTTCTTGGGGCAAAGAACAAGAACAGAGCGATTGCGCAATTCGTAGTACTTTATGACAGCAAGTGCAGTGAATGTTTTACCCAGGCCAACACTGTCAGCAAGAATACATCCATTGTATGTTTCCAGCTTATTGATGATGCCTACAGCAGCGTCCTTCTGGTAGTTAAAAAGCTTCTGCCATACAAGTGTATCTTGGTAGCCAGTTCTGTCATTTGGCAAAACGTCTTCATCAATATCGCTAAGAAATTCACTGAAAATATTATAAAGAATAAGAAAATAAATTCTTTCAGGGGAATTTTCATGATAGACTGATTCAATATGGTCGCAAACAATGGACGTCACTTCTTCGAGCTTGTCGGAGTCATTCCAGATTTGCTCAAAAAGCTGAAGATATGTACCTGTAAATGTTGGCTCATCGAACCTGTTTACAATATTCGAAACAGCATCACCTTTTTGATACCCAATATCCACTGCTGTAAAACCGTGCAGCGGCATATAGGCCACATCCTGTTCTTCCTGCTGAATACAGGCAAATTGCTGCATTGGTGCTTTAGTTTTATTTGAACGAAAAACAGCTTTGCTTCGCATCCACTCGGCGCACTCCCGCGCAATTGCTCGCTGTGTTAATTTGTTTCTGAGCTGTATCTCAAATTCTGAGCCATAGAGACTTTTTTCTCGTTCTTTTTTGGGGATAAAAAACTCTCGACGTTCTTTGTGTATCTTGCCTGTAACTTCATCAGCAATAAAGGCTGGTGATGTAAATATAAACTGTAAAGAATCAATTTTTGCAAGCTCAAACTTGAGAGATTCGTATGCATATATCGAAAAGCACGAAGCTGCAATTTTAAGTTTACTTTTCTTGTTCAATGATTTTTTAAGATCATCGCCAAGCAATGAATTGATATTATCAATAATTTTCATCCGGCTTTACCTTCAAAATTATCCCTACTGAATCCCTAGCTGTTACCTGCTGACGCAGAGCTAATTGCACCTGCGCATCTCAGAAGGCAAGTGTCAGACGAATTAGACGATGCTCGCGTTCAATATATCGAATTGAAAATACGCTTGGAAAACTGAATTACGCGGTTTCAAGTTCAAAGTGCAACACCCAGTCCTTGGGTATTGGCGTCTTCTAAAAAAACTTCATAGGGTGTCTTAAACCCAAGGCATTTTCTAGGCCGCCAGTTCAAGCGGCACATTGCCGCTATGATCTCATCTTGCGTGACCGATGCCAAGCTTACCCCCTTGGGGAAGTATTGGCGTAGAAGGCCATTGGAGTTCTCGTTCAAGCCACGCTCCCACGAATGGTAGGGGTGCGCAAAAAATCCCTGAGCCTCGAGTGTAGCTGACACATCGGCATGGTAGCTGAACTCCTTGCCGTTATCATAGGTAATAGTCTGAACAAAGTCCTTAATGGGTGTCAAGAGTCCTTCAATGACCCGCCTTACTTCGCTGGCGCTTTTGTTGGGAGCCTTGCCAAACAGGAAAAGACGACTTTTACGCTCTGCAAGTGTCACCAAAACGGGGCCTCCTTTACTCCCTTCAACGGTATCAGCCTCCCAGTCACCAAGGCGCGAACGCTCGTCAACAATAGGCGGCCGTGTGTCTATGCTGATACGCCCCTTGATTTGACCTCGTCTGTCAGGTTTGCCATATCGTCGTTTGCGTTTGCGCTGGCAGCGCAAATGGCTGTGCAGCGTCCCTCCTCGCCTTTTGTCCGCCAGAATGTACTGGTAAATCCATTCATGACTGAGGGCAAAACCTTTGCGTTTGAGAACTCCAGAGATTTGCTCCGGACTGAAGTCCTGGTGCAGACACTGTTCAACTGAGGTAGTCGCGACTTGATCTGACAGTAGCCCTTGAAAGAGAAGGGACTCTCCGTTTTGATGGAAGTGTAAACGCACCATCAAACAGGGTACTATGCCCACGGAGAATCCCAATGGAAAGCTTCAATCAAAACGTCATCAAGCACAAGACCGGACTTCTGAATCTCGCCGCCGAACTCGGCAACATTTCCAAGGCCTGCCGCGTCATGGGCTTTTCGAGAGACACCTTTTACCGGTATCAAACAGCACGAGATGCCGGGGGCGTCGAGGCGCTGTTTGATGTCAGCAGGCGCAAACCCAATCTGAAAAATCGTGTTGAAGAAGCCACGGAAGTCGCCGTGACCACTTTTGCCATCGATTTTCCCGCCCACGGGCAAGTGCGGGCCAGTAACGAGTTGCGTAAACAAGGTGTATTTGTTTCTCCCTCCGGAGTGCGTTCCATCTGGATGCGGCACGGGCTGGCATCCATGAAACAGCGTTTACGCGCACTGGAAAAGAAGTCCGCCGAGGAAGGCCTTGTGCTGACGGAAGCTCAGGTGCAGGCCCTGGAGCGTAAAAAGCACGACGACGAAGCCTGTGGTGAAATCGAAACTCACCATCCCGGGTATCTCGGCAGCCAGGACACGTTTTACGTCGGGACCATCAAAGGCGTGGGGCGCATTTACCAACAAACCTTCGTGGATACATACTCCAAGTGGGCCGCAGCCAAGCTCTACACCACCAAGACGCCCATCACCGGAGCCGATTTGCTCAACGACCGAGTTCTGCCGTTCTTTTCCTCACAGGAAATGGGTCTTATCCGTATCCTGACGGACAGGGGCACGGAATACTGCGGCAAGGTTGAACAGCATGATTATGAACTATATCTTGGCGTGAACGGCATAGAGCATACCAAAACAAAGGCCAGGCATCCGCAGACAAACGGCATTTGCGAGCGCTTCCACAAAACGATCTTGCAGGAGTTTTATCAGGTTGCTTTTCGGCGTAAGCTGTATCACTCTCTGGACGAGTTGCAGGTAGACTTGGACGCCTGGATAGACAACTACAATTCAAAGCGAACTCATCAAGGGAAAATGTGTTGTGGCAGAACGCCTATGCAGACACTCCTTGACGGAAAACAACTTTGGATGGAAAAGGTCGGACAGCTCAACTAATCGGACAGAAAAATCCGTCAAAACGGAGAGGACTGTCAGATAAAGTCTAAACTACTACAGTTCAACATACGTCCATACCTCAAGGCCAATGCGCTTCTTCCCTTTACTGGTCTGCCTTTTCTGACTGCGCTTGTGTGCCTGCCTGTAGCGGTAGCCACGCGCCCCGGTATTTCGCGCAAGTTCGCGGCTTACAGTTGAGACGCTACGGCCTATCGCTTTGGCTATGGCCCTCAGTGACGTTCCACTTTTCACTGCCTGGCAGATGTAGTACCGTTCTTCTCTGGCAAGGTGTGCATAGCCCATACGCCCCTCAATCTTTGGTTGGATGGAGAGGCTAAAGGGCTATACCACCTTGCCTTTTCATTCAACTTTGAGGGTGTTGCACTTGCAAGTTGAATCCGCCTTTCTTTCTCAGTAGAGTCTATTGATTTTTTTTGTCAGTACCATTATCAAGCCCCGAGTTTCGAACGCAATCGATTTTTTTTGCAGACTAGAGCCTGCTCTAATCATTAGCAAGAATCTTTGGAGCAAACGAGGCATAATGGTCGGGTTTTCTGACGGTGGCGGGGCTGCGGCACTACTTGCTGCCATGAGGCAGGATGTGACCTTTCTGGGAACAGTTGCAGGCAATCTTGATATTGATGCTTGGGCAAACCTGCAGGGCGTGAGCTAGCTTGCAGAAACTTTGAACCCTAAGGCGGTGGCTCCATCGCTGCAGCACTTGCCCCAGCGGCATTTAAGCAGCCGCACGGATGCGACCATACCCCCGGAAATCAGCGAGGGGTTCTGTCGAGCAATGAACCAGCCAGAAAGTTGCGTTGTTGTTTCAGGCGTGCCGCATGGCGGGGCGTGGCAACGTTACTGGGACTACAATTATTCGGTTCGGGGGCGATGAAGCCAAGGCCAGACTAGGGATGTTGCATCAAACATTGGTATGCGCCCCTCAACTCCTTTCACACCCTTAGCAGATCAATAAGCTGGCTGGCCTCGTTTGCTGTCATCTCGCTATATTCCTTGCGAAAATTTATGGAACAAAGTGCTTCAGCGTCTAGGCCCTGCCGCTCCGCGAGGTCATAGGCATAGCAAAGTTGCTTGTCAGAAGCAGGCTGATTGGCACTGCGCGGGGTAAAACCGTACATAATCACCTCAAATTTTTCATAACAGTTTAAATTTTTTCCGAATGTACGCCATGGCTGAGGCGCGGGTGTAGCCAATTTTTGACCCTGCCCGTACACGCTCTGCGGGACCTTTGTGCAAAGCGTCTTCATTGGACAGCGTTTTTGGTGAGATCAGCCCGCCTGTGGCCTTCGCCAGCTCTGCTCTTGAGACAACAGGCGGTAATTCCTGTTCGATAGACCTAAAAAAGGCTTCTGTACCGAGGCCGTGGTTTATTAGGCTTTCATAACGCTCAAAATTGCGTTGCCAGTATTGTTGCATGTGTTCTCCTGCCTGTTGGGCTGATAAGGGTTGGTGTGGGAATGCATATAATAAGCAGATAATAAAATAAAAAGGGTGTTGCCAGTAAAGCAACACCCTCAAATATTTTGAGTGAAACAGTTAATTCTCTTCGGATTTGCCTTTCTGATAGGCAGAGACTTCATCCAGTAGAGCTCGTATCTCCTTTTCAATGCCTTCTCTAAAACGAGCATCCGTAATTTTTTCTACATCTTTCTTGATTCTATCGCGCAACTTTTGGATGTGACCTTTGAATACGTTCAATCTACGGTCCATTTGGGACATATTTGGCGGTTGGGCAGTAGGTTTCTGCCCTGCTTCACCAGAACTAGAATCTCGCGAATTTTTGGCTGCTTCCTTCTTTTCGATGGCCTCTAGCATCTTTTTGAATTCAGCTTGCTGCTTATCATCTTTCAATTTTGAAAGTTTAAGCAGTTTATTGCGCGACCAAAGGGGACTCGTAATAGCCGCTTCTTGTATGCCAGATGGGAGACTATTGAGCTTGAGTATCTCAGAGATGGTACTTTCTGCCTTGCCCAATTGAACTGCAACGTCTTGTTGAGCTAAACCAGATGCATTGATGATGTCTTGAATAGCTCGAGCTTCTTCCATGGGCAGGAGAGAGTTGCGCTGTAAATTTTCAGTTAATGCAATGACCCTGTAATTTCCAGATACAAACTGAGCTGGTAATTCTTCAAGACCAAGTTCTGATGCCGCCTTATATCTACGCTCACCTGAGACTATTACTTTTTTATCGCCATCAACCCGGTATAGAATCGGAGTAATAATTCCATTAGCACTAATAGAGCCTTTCAACTCTTCAAGTTGCTGTTTATCAAAATAGCGCCGGGGCTGATTACTATCAGGCAATATCTCTGATATCTTGAGCATCTCGATCTTTGAGCTAACACCCACAGGGTTCTGTGGGACAGATTGAGCACTTGTCGACACCTTGGGCGGATCAATAGACACAGCAACACCTCGTATTTTTTGACTATTTCACACTTCGGAACTCCGAAGTCACCAAAACAACCAATAAAGTCTGCGAGCAGGCCTTTTAATTAGTGTAGGGATGATTGACAAAAAAAGTCAACACAAACCAGGACCCCGATGTCCTGCGAACATAAAGGCTTATTCGAGAGGTCTGGAGGATACCACTACCTCCGCAACTCGCATCATCATTTTCGAGGAATCCTTGTGCATGAGGATACCCTTGATCCCTTGGGATTGAATTCCTTGGTGCGGACTTTAGCCAAATAGCTACCAGCAAAGATTACGTCATTGATCTGATCTTCGGCCTCAGGTGAATTGCGCTCTATGAGCTTCCCCTTGGCTCCATTGCTACCAGAAAAGTTAACAAGCCCATCATAGCTTTCATTTGACGTGTGATTTGCGCTTTGCAGTTTGTTTTTGACTGCTCTACTCACTGCTTCTTTGACGGAGTAGCCATTTTTAATGGCATTGCCGTTGACAAACGCATTTACATGAAAGTGTGGTTTGTCATTTGGTGAGGTCCTTTCCGTTGTCCAGACCCAATGCACATCAGGATCATTTTTTCCTTCTTTTAATTTTGAGTTTAGAGTACGTGTTGCACTTTCAATAATCCTGGTCATGTCCTTGCTGTCGAGTGCATAGTCAATCTCTTGTCCATTGTTCCCGATACGGCCAGTTGCTGTGTTCTGAATGTCAAGGCGTACTGAAAACACCTTTGAGTGTTTGGCTGCCATGAGTTCAACAGTGTCTATGATCTGGTCTAGTGTTTTCGTATGGCAATGAAGGTTGCCATCTTGACCATTGTTGATTGTGTAGCCCCTGTATTTTCTCCCAGTCGTGGTGTCTTTTGCCATGACCATCTCCTTTAGTTTGCTTTAACTCTGTCGTAGTTATTACTTCTATGGCTAATGAACATACAAATGGCATTAATGTTGTGCTTATAATTTATTCTGCATGTTGCATTTATTATTCGCAGCAAATAGCTCTTTTATGATTATTATTAAGACACTACTAAAACCGGGATAGCCAAGTACGAACTACACGGAGTATAAATAATCTTACTTCTAAAAGTTGCTGACCATTTACACATAGTATATTTGCGATAAAGTTCTACTTCAAATAAAATACAAAAGATAAAGAAATAAACAGAGTCTCTCAAAAACATTTCAAATCATTTGCCACGGATTCATAGATACATGACTCTAACTATACGTTACCCATTGCCATTAAACATAATGACAGAGTTTATGGTAAATTTGAGTAACTAAGTACATGAAATGGCGCCAGGAAGCACTCCCTGACGCCTGTATGAGCCATAAAAACATGTACTTAGAGCCATTTTTTTCCATAAACTCTTTCATTATCGCTCTTGGCTATATCTTTCAAATGAATCAAGATGAAGAACAAATTTTGGATTTTTTGAACCATCATCATGAAAGAGTATCCAATTACACGCCTCCAGAAGTTTTAAAGCATTAGTAGCAGCTACAGCGCTCAGCCCTAGGCGGCTTCTTATGTTTTCGACATCCCAGACTTGTCCGATCTTGTGCCTTTTGTCTTCCCGTCGTGATAAGATGTTATCTAAAATTTGCTTAGCAATAGGATAGGCGGGCAATCCCCTTGGGTCATGTGCAAATTGAAAATGATTTATAAGATTTCTGGCAACACTAATCCCTATGCTCATTTCGTAAGCATTAATGCTTGCTTCGTGTGGAATGTCGTGGAGTAAGGCATGGAAGGCACATGCGAATCTCACAGCTAAGCCATGCATCTTTTTTAAGCTCGCAGTAACCGAACCGTGCATGTCTGGTATAATATCAAATTTAATCTCCTCTTCAAAATCTTGGATTAACTTTGACGCATCAGCTTCGACATTTATTACATACCGTTGCGGTGACGAATTTTGCGTGTAGTACATACTAAGCAATCGTATCATAACAGCATCATAAAGCTTAATTGATTTGAACATAGATGGAACACGCTCGTGATGCTCATGAAGAAAGAAAGGGCTGATCCGTGGGGTCAAACCGATGTCATTAAGATGTTTATTGCCATAAACCTCTGCTGCAACGCTATACTGCGACGCCAGCAGCATAGGAAGTGCGGGTTGCTTCAGGTGTATTTGATCCCTGCCCAAGCGAGTATAAGGTTCTTGGGTATAACCACGCAAAATAATATCTAAATTTGCGTTTGGACTGAGCACGAGATCCCGAAAGACACTAGGTTCAGGACTAACTACCCCAATACACCCCCCATTATCCCTTACACACTCTAGCAAAGCTACCGGTGTGCCAGAATCTATTACAACTTTCGGGGCTGGCCTGCACATTTCCGCCGTTTTTTCTCTGAGCTCAGCGCTTTGAAGAGCTAATTCTTTGGAAGATTCCAGCATCTTGTCGACAATATACATTGGATTTTCTCCGACAAGCTCCTTAACAGTATTTCGAGTGATTTTCCCCTCGAAACAACTTAGATGTTTATTGCTGATACGGCGGATTTCATTGGCCATCATCAATTCTCTTTCCGATGGAGCTTTACTTTTTTCAAAACATTCAAATGGTTTATATAGTATACTAAAGAAACCGCTCTTACGAACACCTGAGTCACCAATCATCACGGACATAATGGGTGAAGGTTCAACCCAGCCTTCTCTTACAAAAACTGACACCGCTCCCCTTAATGCAATGCTTGCGCATGTAAGCAATGCAGTTACAGCTGCATCTGGCGGCACATGTAGATCAGAGTGGCTAATGTATGTCACACAAGAATAAATTTCGTTTGGAATTGATAAATTATGAGAGAGACGCCCAGGCAAGCTTGATAAAGAGAATGGGTGACACTTAGCACTAAATTCATATTGGCAATCCTTGAGATAATTTTGAAGTTCAAAATTGTCCTTATTGCTCTGAAATCGCTCAAGCTCCTCATACGCATGATTTGCCATGGTTATCTCCTGCAGCCACGGCAATGCCTTTCTTCCTGTGGACATATATTTCTCCTTATATATTCGAGCCCGAGTGGCAATTTCTTGCCACTCGCTGCTCAAATAAATTATTTGTATTCCATAACGATGATCTTTCCATTCTGAACATCCGGCTCAACACGAAGATACTCAGAATTGGCTATGCCAAACTTGTTCATGACTTTTTTTAGTTCCTGAGGTGTATTTATAACTTCGTATTTTTGTGACACCTCGCACAGTTGCCCTTCCATTTGTAGAGAAAAATAGATTTTTATTAGAAAATCCTTGCGAAGGTTATATTTATGCATTACTGCGGCGAATGGCACACCAGCATTATGGTCCTCTGCTATTTTTGTTTTTAACTCTTCCATTTGTTGAGCGGTACGCCGACTTCGCTTAACTCCCACGCAATTATTGCCGGTTTTTTCGCATGCACGGGTGACCTGTGCATTGCTACTAATCTCATTGAAATCGCTTACCCCTATATCGTTGGGAGATGACATTACATCCGGAGAAGAGCTTCCATTTACGAGACTGCAGATATCAAGCATAATAGTCACCTTTTTTTAGATATTGACTGATACTACTGATAAACAGTGCATATTCAGCCCATCAATATTTTAAATTAATCAATAATTCCTACGAAAACTAACTAGCATTAGTTCATTTTACTAACATTTCACCCTCATTTACTTCAAAGTTTGATCCCATACCCCAAATAGACAATCGCACTCCTGCGGCCCTCTCTTAGGAGCAAAATTAACGCACACGACTGCGAAGCCAAGCTATGAATGCGGTTCTTTCGTAGCCAGCATATTTGCCAATCCTAATTTTTCCACTTGGCCCTTGCCCCTTTGAATCCAAATTGGCCAACCCGCCAGGCGTAATCAACGTCCCGCAATATTTGGGCACGTCACGGCGCGCAAAGATCGGTGGAAGCGCGCCCTCAAGTTCCTTCCAAAAATTTTCTACTGCTTTTTCTCCCATCGAAATTACCTCCTCATAATCGCCCAATACGATCAAAATTTATGATGCAGAGCGCTACTTGCTCTTGCGGCTAACATATAGCCTGTAAAAAATTTGTCTACAACTTAATGATATTATTGATTAATCTTAAAAAAATACTATTCAAAATTCAAAAATTCAGAAAGCTAACAGGCTACAATTATTCAATTTTTAAAATGACTATTCTTAATTTTTTCTTAAACTTTTTTTGTATTTTTTGCGGCGAGTGTGTGTTCAGGGGCGAGCAAAAAAAAAGCCGTCGGCATCCGACGGCTTTTTGGCAACTTTTTTGAAAAGGGGTCATTCTGATTGAGGTAACACGCCTTCTAAGCTTAATGCTGCTCTTTGAAGCGTATCAGGAGCAAGATGACTATACCTCTCGGTCATTTCCAACGTGCTATGTCCCATTAGCTTAGCAACGGTATAAAGAGGCGTACCCTTTTGCACCAACCATGAAGCAAACGTATGGCGAAGGCTGTGAAAGACTACTCTCTGGCGGGAGTCAGAAATTTCAATAGGAACTTGTGTTCCATCGGCTAGAGGTCGTAATTCTCCTGAGTTGTTGAGGCCTAAGTCTCGTACTGTACGTTCAAACGTATCTGAGACCCATTTACGCACAAGACCATCCTTACCAGGAAAGACATACTGTAGTTTTCTTTCTGATTCAGGAAGTCTACCTATCAGCATTCTGCGCACTTCTTCGCCCATAAATGCGTGACGATTTTTATTATTTTTTGTGTCTCTTATATAAATGGTGCCGTTAATAAAATCGATATCAGACCACGTAAGAGCATGCACTTCCCCAGCACGTAGACCGCAAAAAAGAGAAAGCAGCGCCATATCGTGCATATCAAGAGAACGACCACGCAGTGCGCTCAGCAATGCACATGCCTCATCAGGCGTAAGGAAACGCATTCGTCGATTGTCTTTCTTGGGAAGCTTTACCCGTTTCGTTGGAGAATTCCCAGAAACGAGACCTCGAGATGCGGCATGATTCCAGACCTGTGAAATGATTCCAAGGATTTTGGCCATAGTGGCTGGGCTTTTACCTTGTTCTGTGGCCTTCAATATGACATCTTCCACCATGTTAGTCGTGATTTTCTGTAAAGAAATCGATCCGATAATGGGGAAAATCCACTTACCAGCCATACTTTTTTCAAAGGCAATGGTTCTGGGATGTTTTCCAACGCACGAAGGCAAGTAATCGGAATCCCAAAATTCAGCTAGCGTGATATGGGTGCGGTGAGCAGCCTGTGCTTCAAGTTCTTCGGCTTGGCGGGCTTCGTTTTCCATCTGTCGCATGTCAGCCAAGGACTGTGGTCGCTTACCAGTTTTGATATTGTTTTTGATGATGGCGAGTAGCCCCGCCGCAGTGGCTGCGGATACTTTTTCAGAGGCCCAACCAACCCCTTCTTCCTTATCTTTGCCATTAAGTTTGTAGCGGATAAAAAAATAACGATCCGGTTTGATTCCATTTTTACGAGTTTTACTGTCTCTATACCTAACCCCAGGATGATTACTCTTAGTGGCCTCAGCCATATTTAAGATCCTACCTGTCTAAATTTTAGCCCCGCTATAGCCCCGCTTTCTTATTTCAAATGTCATGCGGAGTGGTGATGAGTGATGAAAAATTTACTAGCAAGACACTTGTTATAGCAAGACATTATTGTTAAATTTATGATGAACGATTACACATCATGAAGTATCTCAAAGTTATAATTTTATCCTTGGTAAGGATGAGGTCAGCAGTTCAATCCTGCTCAAGGGCTCCACGAAAGTTACGGGTCACTGCCTCGGCAGTGACCCGTTTTCTTTTGTGCACATGAATCCTCATGCATTCCCGGCATAGGGCTGGCGCTCCCCGCCCATGTGGCAGTGAAGGCAACCTGCACACGGTTCGTGCCCAAAGCACGCGAGAAAAGCGCGTCAGCCCGCATTTTCACAAAACGCCCGTTCCCCCTGCGACCACCTCCAGCCAACGCCCGCACTACGCGCCGGTCATGCTTTGCAGCCAGTTCACAAAACCGACAATGCGCGGGCGGTGCACATCTTCACGGCGCAAGGCCAAATGATAGCTTTGCGTGGACAGCAGTTCCTCCCCGAACGGGGCCACCAGCCTTCCCGCCGCCAGTGCCGCGCTGACAAGCTGCTTTCGCCCAAGGGCGACGCCCAGGCCGTTTTCCGCAGCCATGGCCGCCAGTTCCGACCTGTCAAAGCTGTAGCCGCTCTGAACGTTCAACCCCGTAACACCGCACTTCTCGGCCCAGCGCTGCCACTCGTCATAATACTGGCTGTTGGGCCAGGGCGTGTTGTCGTGCAGCAGCAGGCATTCCTTGAGGCCGTCCTTGCCTTTTTCGGGCAACTGCATGGCCCTGGCATATTCCGGCGAGCACACAGGCAGCACAAATTCCTGCATCAGGGGAATGACATGCAGACGCGAATCAGGCACGTCGCCATAAAAAATGGCGATATCCACCGAATCCGTTTCAAAATCCACCAGATCATTGCGGCAGCGTAAATGCACTTCCACACCAGGGTGCTGCGCCCTGAAGCCGGAGAGCCTCGGTACAAGCCATGTTCCTGCCAGAGACGGAGGACAGTGCACCATAAGCGTGCCCGTCAGGCCCAGATGGCGTATCCGGCGTATTTCATTCTCAAGATCCCACACAGGTCTTTGCAAAATATCATACAGGCGCTCGCCCTCGCCCGTCAGCGTGAGCCTGCGCGGGAAGCGGTGGAAGAGCGGAAAGCCAAGCGCTTCTTCAAGCTGGCGGATGCGGTGGCTCACAGCGCCCTGGGTGACGCACAGATCCGCTGCAGCCCTGGTGAAACTCAGATGTCGCGCCGCCGACAGAAAAAAGGGCACGGCTGGCATGACGTCCAGCAGTACGGACATGTCCATGGATTAGTTTTCCTAATGCATACGTGAAAGATTTTCGTTTGTCGTCATCACAGAAATACACCAAGGTGCATAAACAGGTAGAATTATACCCGCGTGTGTCACATGCAAAACCTTTTTGGAGCATCCCCCCATGAGCTCATATAACACATTAGAAAATTTGATACAAGAATATCCCCTGCTGCGCCAGATGGCTGCAGGGGAACCCGTGTGCTGGACAAATCCCGGACTGCGCCCCTTTGCCGAAGCCGCGGCCGACAATCCCTTTGGGCTTGAAGACGCGCTGGACGCCATGACCAGACTTGAGCGTTTCGCGCCCTACATTGCCCAGGTCTTTCCTGAAACTGCCGCACGTGGCGGCATCATTGAATCTCCCGTGCGTGAAGCGCCCGCCATGCGGGCGCGGCTGGAAGAACTGTGGAGCCTCCCCCTGCAGGGCAGGCTTTTTCTCAAGCTGGACAGCCAGTTGCCGGTATCCGGCTCCATCAAGGCGCGAGGCGGATTTTACGAAGTGATGGCCCTGGCGGAACGCCTTGCCCTGAAAAACGGCATCCTCAAGCCCGGCGACTGTTACAGCACGCTTGCCACGCCCGCTGCCAAGGAGGCCTTTGGCAAATATTCGCTGGCTGTGGGCTCCACGGGCAACCTTGGACTTTCGGTGGGCCTTATGGGCGCGGCTCTGGGCTTTAAAACCACCGTGCACATGTCGGGTGACGCCCGCCAGTGGAAAAAGGACCTTTTGCGCCAGCGCGGCGTCACCGTGGTGGAATATCCCGAAGACTACAGCAAGGCCGTGGCGGCCGGGCGCGCCCTGGCGGCCACTGATCCCTTCTGCCACTTTGTGGATGATGAAAGCTCGCGCGATCTCTTTCTTGGTTATGCGGTGGCCGGGCTTCGCCTCAAGCAGCAGCTCAAGGACGCGGGCATCCGCCCCGATGCGGAGCATCCCCTGTGCGTCTATCTGCCCTGCGGCGTGGGCGGCGGCCCTGGCGGCGTGACCTTTGGCCTCAAACTGGCTTTCGGCGATGCGGTTTCCTGCTATTTTGCGGAACCAACCCAGGCCCCTGCCGTCATTCTGGGCCTCATTACCGGGCGTGACGACGCCATTTCCGGCCAGGATCTGGGCCTGCCGGGCAAAACCGCCGCCGACGGCCTTGCCGTTTCGCGGCCTTCAGCCCTGGTGTGCCGCGCCATGCGCTCCCTTGTGAGCGGGCTGTACACCATGCGTGACGAAACCCTTTACCTGCTTTTGCACCATCTGTTCCAGACAGAGGGCATCTTTCTCGAACCTTCAGCCCTGGCCGGTTTTCCCGGTGTGCGTCACGTGGCGCGCGGCGGCTTTGGCCCGCATCCCCATGCGGCGCAAGGCACACATCTTGTCTGGTGCACGGGCGGCAGCCTTGTGCCCGAACAGGAACGGCAAACATATCTGGCCATGGGAGAAAAATGCGCTGCCGAGGCGACGCCGTACTGAATCTCACCATGCTTTTCTGACACTGGAGCAGATTTCGAATGAAATGAGTCAACTGCTCTGCAAGGATTTTCTTGAAAACCCTTGTCACGAAATGCGAGCAGGCAGGCTTTTGCCTGCCGTAAGCGAGTATTTCAAGTGTTAATTGCTCTAACCTGGAGGTGCGTATGCTGGATATCCTGATAAAAAACGCCCGCATTCTTGATGGAACGGGCAACCCCTGGCAACCGGGCGATGTGGCCGTACAGGACGGGCGCATTGTGGCCATGGGCCGTGTGGAGGGCGATGCGGCCCAAACCATTGACGCCGCCGGACTCTTCTGCACGCCGGGATTCATTGATCCTCACGGACATGACGAAGGCTATGCCCTCACCGATGAAGAAACCCATGCCAAACTTTCGCAGGGTGTAACCACGGACGTTTCCGGCAACTGCGGGCTGAGCCTGGCCCCGGTTTCGCCCGACCACACGGCCGAACTGGCCGCTGCCATGGCGCTGCTCACTCCGCCAAAAAACCTCAAGGATTTTGTGACCTTTGATGATTTTTTGCGCGCCATGGAAGCGCGCCCCCACGCCATCAACCTGGCCTATCAGGTAGGGCACGGGGCCTTGCGTATCGCCGTCACGGGCATGGAAAACCGCCCCGCAACGGTTAAAGAGCTGGACACCATGTGCGGCATGCTGCGCGAAGCCCTGCAAAGCGGGGCCGTGGGCATGTCTGTGGGCATGCTCTACCCTCCGGGAAACATCGCCTCTCAGGACGAGCTTGTGACACTGTGCCGCGTTTTGCGCGACTACGACCGCATCATGACCATCCACATCCGCGACGAAGCGGACGGGGTTGTGGAATCGGTGAAAGAAGCCATCGACCTGGCGCGGTTTTCGGGCTGTTTTGTCAACATTTCGCATCACAAGGCGCTGGGGCTTTCCAACTGGGGCAAGGTCAATACCACCCTTGGCCTTATTGAAGAAGCCAATGCTCAGGGCGTGGCCGTGGGCTTTGACCAGTACCCCTACAACGCCAACTGCACCGGCCTCAACACCATTCTGCCGCCAAGCTATCTGCTGAGCGACCAGGCCGAGCTTGTCAGCAATCTGCGCACGCCGGAATTTCGCGATCAGGCGCGGCACGCCATCATGAATCCCACAGAAATTTGGGACAACTACGCCCGCAACGTGGGCATGGACAGAACCCTTGTCATCAAGGCCGACGCCACCCCTGAGGCCGTGGGCATCCGCGTGTCGGAATACGCCGCCGCGCGTGGCCTTGAACCTATGGACGCCGCCTTCCAGCTGCTGGCGGACAATAATCTGGATGTGGTGGCCGTGTACTTCAGCATATCTGATGAGGATATCGCCACGGTCATGCGCAATATCAACGGCATGTTCGGTTCTGACGGCATCTATGTGCCCGGCGGCAAAAAGACGCACCCGCGCATCATGGGCACCATGCCCAGAGTACTGGGGCGCTATGTGCGCGAAAAGGGCGTGCTGCGCCTTGACGAAGCCGTGCGCAAGATGACCTCCCTGCCCGCCCGGCGCATGCGTCTGGCCCGCAAGGGGCTGCTGCTGGAAGGCTATGACGCGGACATTGTGCTCTTTGACGCGGCAACGGTCACGGACACGGCCGACTTCATCAAGGACAGCTACGCGCCCAATCAGGGCATACGGCACGTCATCGTCAACGGGCGCATAGCCATGACGGACAATATATATACCGGCGCGGCGTCCGGCCGGGTTTACCGGGCGCGCTGACGGGGGAAGGCGGCGAAGATCGCTTCGTCGCCCAGCTCACAAAGGGCTTTCCAGCTTTTCCGGGGGCGGAAGAGCCGGAAGGCGCGAGGACTGGATAGAGGATGTAAAGGCAACGTCAACAGACACCTACGAGGAGTGCTCCATGCCCAAGAGATGGAAATACCGGTACACCGTGCTGGTCATCATGTTCATGACCTATTTGCTCTGCTACATGGACCGTATGGTCATGGCCACGGCCATCCCCTTTATCGCGGATGAATTCGGCCTGACCACCCTTGAAATGGGCGGCGTCATGAGCGCCTTTTTCTTCAGTTACGCCATATTGCAAATTCCCGGCGGCATTCTGGCCGACCGCTTTGGTTCGCGCCCGGTCATGGCCTTTGGCATTGCCTGGTGGTCCGTCTTCACGGCCATGACGGCTATTGCCAAAAGCCTGAACCCGCTGATTCTCATCCGCGTGGCCTTTGGTCTTGGCGAAGGCGTCTTTCCTCCGGCTGCATTTAAAACCATCGCGGCATGGTTTCCCAAAAAAGAAGTCGGGCGGGCCAATGGCTTCATGCTGACCACCAATTCGCTCGGACCCGCCCTGGCTCCGCTGTTCGTGGCTGGCGTGGTGGCGGCCTGGGGCTGGCGCAGCGTGTTTTTGAGCCTGCTTTTCCCCGGTGTTATCATTGCCTTGCTGGTGTGGTTTTTTGTGTCCAACACGCCGCAGCAAAGCAAGCATATGAGCAAGGAAGAACTGGCTGATTACGAAGAGGACGAAGCCGCCGCACCCGCCGTCACGCACAAGCGCGGCATTGGCGATGTGGTCAGGATGCCCATTGTATGGTGGTGCTTCTTCACGCTGTTCTTCTACAACATCGCCTTCTGGGGCATTGCAAGCTGGCTGCCCACATACCTGCTCAAATCGCGCGGTTTCAGCCTTTCACAAATGGGCGTGGGGGCCTCACTGCCCTTCTTTATGGGAACCATCGGCTTTTATCTCAGCGGCCACATTTCAGACAAGTTCTTTCGCAATGCCCGGCAAATGCCCGTTGTGATCGGGGCCGTCATCGGGGCTGTTTTCGTCTACCTCACGGCCATTGCGCCTTCGGGCAATCTTGCCATTGCCGCGCAGATGGTGGGCTTCTTCTTCATCACCATAGGCCTTTCAGCCATCTTCACCCTGCCTGTGGCCGTCATGCCCAAGGAAATGGTTGGTTCCGCAGCTGGCGTGGTCAATACGGCCGGGCAGATCGCGGGGTTCCTGTCACCCCTGCTGGTGGGCTACATACTTTCGGTAACTGGCAACAACTACACCATCGTCTTCAATCTCTTTGTGGGCTGCCTCGCCATAGCCGCACTTCTCTCAACGCGCATCAGGAAGGCTACCGATCACTAGAGCGTTTTCAAAGTGAAATTGCTCTGGGCCCAGGGCGACGTTGAAAGGTACGCTGCCAGAAGCAGATTCACAGTGCGAGGCCTGACTGACAGCACAAATATTCCGGCAATCCATCCGCTGAAATCCGGCTGCCTGCTGCTGCTCCCGTGATGCAGGGCCAGACCGGAAAAACCAGCACCATTCCCGCAGGAATGGTGCTGGTTTTATTTTGTGCCCATGCGTCATGGCACGGGTGCGTTTGCGAAGACGCGAGCGCTGTTAACGAGGCTGGGAACCCGGACAAACAGGGCAACATATCCCCGCCCAACGCCTGCTCCCGTTGCCGTCAGAGCCATGGCAACGAAAAAACGCTGTTCCGAAAGGCCGCGCCTCAGGCAAGCTCTTCAGCCAGCCAGCGCCGTATGAACTTCTGCCCCGCCGTGCGGGCGGCTTCTCCCAATCGCAGCGCGTCCGCCCGTATGGCACGGGGGTCGTTGCCGGTCTGGGCCAGTTCGCAGCAATGGCCGATAAGCCAGGTATCCATAAGCCTTGCGTCCATTTCCGCATGAAATTGCAGACCAAGCTGGCCGCGCCCGCAGGAAAATGCCTGATGCGGCGTCAAAGGCGTTGCGGCTAGCAGTTCGCATCCTGCCGGGACGTCAAACGTGTCGCCGTGCCAGTGGAGCACAGGGGCATCGGCAAGCTCCGCCAGAGGTCCGCGCAGCCCCGCTGCGGTCACGTCCACCGTGCCCCAGCCTATTTCTTTTTTCGGCCCGGCATAGACCTTTGCGCCAAGAGCGGCGGCCATAATCTGCGCCCCAAGGCAAATGCCCAGCAAGGGCTTGCCCGAGGCCAGCCGCTCCGCCACCATGGCCCTTTCGTCAAGCAGGAAGGGATAGATGTCTTCTTCGCCCACGCCAATGGGGCCGCCCAGGACCACGGCCAGATCCGCATCCTTCCACAAATCGCTGGTCATGGGGCTCACCCCGGCCTGCACGTAGGTCACGTCATAGCCGGCCTCTCTCAAAGGCTGTTCAAAAACGCCCAAATGCTCAAAAGCCACATGCTGCACGGCAACACAACGTTTCATATTTCCCTCACAGGCAGTACGTTACAGCCCCGTTATCCACAAGAACACCCCCCCGCGTCAAACCATTTTTGCCCTGTGAGCGTGGCGTGATCGCGTCCTGCCGGATGGTTTACGGTAAGCAGGGTAAGGCCGGACTCCAGAGTCTCCCTGCTGGTCTCAAGCCCGGTCAGCAGCGCAAAGCTGTCCAGCCAGCGCGGCGGATGATCGCAGCGAACCTGCAACTGGATAAAAGGTTTTTTTTCAAAGAAGACCAGAAGAGCCTCCCGTGAGGTGAACAGGGGGTCAACCTCCTTGGCCTCCACCATATCGAGAAAAAAACGCCCTGGCGCTATCTCGCGCGGCGTGCTGGCAGATGGTCGCGACGAAGGCGCGGCCGGGTTGCGCAGGGCATTCAGAACACTGCCGCGCACAGCCTCCAGGGCCAGAACGTCAAACCTGTCCATAATGCAGATGTTGAAGCCAAGGGCATCCAGCATGCCGTACAGGGCTCCATTGTCGTCCGTGCCCACCAGTATGCGGCAAGCGCCCAGCGTCCGCACCAGATGGTCCAGCTTTTCGCGCAGGCCGCCGATGCTCTCCTTACCAGTCAGGGCGAAACCGGTTTCGCTCTCCGGCTGCCATCCGTCTTCACCTCTGGCGTACACTGACACAACACTGGCAGTGGGGGGAGCCGCAAGCTCTCCGGCCCCATCCATAAAGACTGCAATTCTGCCTCCATCGAGCAACGTGGTCATAAAGCCTCCCGCTTTTTGCCTGTCTACGCATGCCTACGGCCGGGCACTTCTGCACCTTGGCGCTAGTGCCCCGGCCATACGACAATGTCTGGCAGGCAGAATTGCAAAAACCGTGCGCTTTCAGACAAGCTTTGGAGAAATCCGCCCCTGGCCCGGCTCCCCTGCCATACAACAGCTGTTTTCACCTCCCGCCTGCCCTACCTGTGGGCCGCACACAGAAAATGTGTACCCAGGCGCACAAACAGCCACGTCCACGTTCAGGCCGCGCTGAACCGCCGTTAAAAAATATACTTATATTTTAGTAATTTATAAGATAGCCCCAACGGGGAGATACCGTTTCTGTAAAAAAGAGTGAACATATAACATACTGTAATTTATTATTTTTAATGCACTTTGTACAACTATGTACGAATTTACGTGATGTGTACGCTTCAGTACACAGAGGCACGAGTCCTTTTATAAAAAATACATTTAATCAATATAGTTATATACAACAACCACCTCTGGCATACCCGATGCAATTACGGCTGCAAACAACGACAGGGCCAAACCTGGCCCCTGCCTCAAACAGCCGGAACCCGGCGGGAGAACGCTTATGCCTCGCAAAATCGCTATTTACGGCAAGGGCGGCATCGGCAAGTCCACCACCACTCAGAACACTGCGGCCGCCATGGCCCATTTTCACAACAAGAAGATCTTCATCCACGGCTGCGACCCCAAGGCCGACTCCACCCGCCTCATTCTCGGCGGCAAGCCGCAGGAAACGCTTATGGACACCCTGCGTGCCCTGGGCGCTGAAAAGGTCACCCTGGACAAGGTCGTGAAGAAGGGCTTCAAGGACATCCTCTGCGTGGAATCCGGCGGCCCCGAACCCGGCGTTGGCTGTGCGGGACGCGGCGTCATCACGGCCATTGACCTTATGGAAAATCAGGGCGCGTACACGGACGATCTGGACTTTGTGTTCTTTGACGTTCTGGGCGACGTGGTGTGCGGCGGCTTTGCCATGCCCATACGCGACGGCAAGGCCCAGGAAGTCTACATCGTGGCTTCTGGTGAAATGATGGCCATCTACGCCGCCAACAACATCTGCAAGGGGCTTCTCAAGTATGCCAAGCAGAGCGGCGTGCGCCTCGGCGGCATCATCTGCAACAGCAGAAACGTGGACAAGGAAAAAGAATTTCTTGAAGAGTTCACCGCATCCATCGGCACGCAGATGATCCACTTCGTCCCCCGCGACAACATCGTGCAGAAGGCGGAATTCAACAAAAAAACCGTCACGGAATTCGACGATTCCGTCAATCAGGCCCAGGAATACAGCATGCTGGGCGAAAAAATCATCAACAACAAGAATTTTGTCATCCCGCAGCCCCTGACCATGGACCAGCTTGAAGCCATGGTCGTGAAATACGGCATCAGCGACTAACCCTAGGGCAATTTACGAATGAAATGAGTCAATTGTTCTGCAAGGATTTGCGTACAAATCCTTGCCACGAAACAGGCGCAGGCGCGCGTTGCCCGCCGTAAAGCGACTGTTTCAAGTGCAAAATTCTATAAAGGAGCGCCACATGAAAATGGTACGAGCTGTCATACGACCGGAGAGCACGGAACTTGTGGTGGATGCCCTCGCCGCTTCGGGCTTTGTGGCCCTGACCAAGATACAGGCCTTCGGCCGCGGCAAGCAGAAAGGCATAGACAGCGGCAATGTACACTATGACGAGTTGCCCAAGAACCTGCTTATGCTCGTGGTAGAGGACGAACACGTTCCCCAGGTGCTGGAGGTGGTGCAAAAGCAGGCCAAGACAGGCAGCTTTGGCGACGGCAAGGTTTTCGTCTCCCCTGTGGACACCGTCTTCACCATCCGCACCGGCCAGGAAGGCGTCTAGGAGGCGACATGAAGGAAATAATCGCCATCATACGGCCCAACAAGGTCACAGCCACAAAACGGGCACTGGACCGCCTGGGCTTCCCGAGCATGAGCGTCGTGGCCGTTTTCGGGCGCGGCAAGCAAAAGGGGATCGCCAACGAGGTCGCTGTGGAAATCAGCCCCATAGTGCGGGGGCTGGGCAGCTTCAAGGGCATGCCCTATGTGCCCAAACGACTGCTTTCCATCGTGGTTCCCGCCGAAATGCTCAACAAGGTTTTGAACACCATCATCAAGGTAAACCAGACCGGGGACATCGGCGACGGCAAGGTCATCGTCTGTCCTGTGGAAGACGCTCTGCGGGTTCGCACGGGCGAAACGGGCCAGGCCGCCATCCTGTAAGCTCACAGCAAGGAACATCCCATGCCATACCATCTCTTCAAGTGCAGTGAATGCATACCCGATCGCAAGATGCACGCCGTGGTCAAGGGCGAAAACGAAGACCTGTCCTCCTGCCTGCCGCTGGGCTATCTGAACACCATTCCCGGCACCATTTCCGAACGCGGGTGCGCCTTCTGCGGGGCCAAGCACGTTATCGGCACGCCCATGAAGGACGTTATCCATCTCTGCCACGGCCCCGTGGGATGCACCTACGACACATGGCAGACCAAAAGGTACATCAGCGACGACGGCAACTTCCAGCTCAAGTACACGTTTGCATCGGACATGAAGGAAAAGCACGTGGTCTTCGGCGCCGAAGACCAGTTGCGCAACAGTATTGTCGAGGCTTTCAAGGCCTTCCCGCACATCAAGCGCATGACCATCTACCAGACCTGCGCCTCGGCCCTTATCGGCGACGACATCAACGCCCTGGCCCAGGAAATTATGGAAGAAATGCCCGATGTGGACATTTTTGTGTGCAACTCGCCCGGCTTCGCCGGCCCCAGCCAGTCCGGCGGGCACCACAAGATCAACATCGCCTGGATCAACCAGAAAGTCGGCACCTATGAGCCGGAAATCACCAGCCGCTACGTGATCAACTATGTGGGCGACTACAACATCCAGGGCGATGTGGAAGTCATGTGCGACTACTTCCGCCGCATGGGCATTCAGGTGCTTTCGGTCTTCACGGGCAACGGCCGCTACGACGATCTGCGCGGCATGCACAAAGCCCAGCTCAACGTGCTGGAGTGCGCCCGCTCGGCAGAATACATCTGCAACGAACTGCGCACCCGTTACGGCATCCCCCGGTTGGATATCGACGGCTTCGGTTATGAGATGATCAGCGAATCCCTGCTCAAAATCGGGCTTTTCTTCGGGCTGGAAAAAGAAGCCCAGGCCATCATCGACGAAGAGACAGCCCGCTGGAAGCCCGAACTGGACTGGTACGCCAAGCGGCTCAAGGGCATCAAGGTCTGCCTGTGGCCCGGCGGTTCCAAGCTGTGGCACTGGGCCCACATCATAGAAAAGGAAATGGGCCTGAACGTGGTTTCCATCTACTCCAAGTTCGGCCACCAGGGCGACTTTGAAAAGGGCATAGCCCGCGTCAAGCCGGGAACCCTCGCCATCGACGATCCCAACGAACTTGAAGGCCTGGAGGCAATGGAACAGTGGAAGCCGGACATCATCTTCACCGGCGTGCGCCCCGGCGAGGTCGCCAAAAAAATCCGCGTGCCGTATCTGAACGCCCACGCCTACCACAACGGCCCGTGGAAAGGATTTGAAGGCTGGGTGCGGTTTGCCCGCGACATATACAATGCCGTGTATTCGCCCATTCACCAGCTGTCCGGCATTGATATCAGCAAGGACGACTTCCCGCTGGATCGCGGGTTCATGACCCAGAGGCTGATATCCGGCCCGGATATCAAGGACGAGAATGGCGAACGCCAGTATACGGGCAAGTACGACTGCGTGACCCCGTTGCGCAGCAAGGAATACCCGCCCTACCCCGAACCTCTTTCACAGGCCGTGTAGAGCAGGAGCAGAGACATGGGAGCCCAAACAAACGATCACTATGTGGAAAAAGTCATCGACTACATCATGCGCAAATGCCTGTGGCAGTTCCACTCACGGGCCTGGGACAGGGAGCGGCAGAACGCGGGCATCATGACCCAGACCACGCAGATACTCTGCGGCGAGCAACCCGACGTTCAAACCCCCGAAAACCGCTGCTACTGGGTTGATGCTGTCATGATGGCCCGGGGCCTGATCGGAGAAAACCCCGAACTGGCAGACATGAACAACGACGACATTCGCCTGTTCATGACGGATGCCAAAAAGAGACTGGATTTTCTGACTATTCACGGTTCACTGAACCAGGAACTGACAGATCCCAAGTACTGAGTACCAGTCCAAGCAGAAGAGGTGAGCCATGTCTTGCGAAATAATGGAAAAAGAACGGTCAGGGGTCATCAACCCCATTTTCACCTGTCAACCCTGCGGCGCGCAGTATGTCAGCATCGGCGTCAAGGACTGCATCGGCATTGTCCACGGCGGTCAGGGCTGCGTCATGTTCGTGCGCCTGCTATTCGCCCAGCACTTCAAGGACAACTTCGAAGTGGCGTCCTCCTCCGTGCATGAAGACGGCGCGGTCTTCGGGGCCACCAACAGGGTGGAAGAAGCTGTGGACGTGCTGCTTATGCGTTATCCGGACGTGAAGGTCGTGCCCATCATCTCCACCTGTTCCACGGAAATCATCGGCGACGACATCGATGGCGTGGTGACCAAGCTTAACAACGGCCTGCTCAAGGAAAAATATGCGGACCGTGAGGTGCACCTCATCGCAATACATACGCCAAGCTTTGTGGGCAGCATGATCAGCGGTTACGACATCGCGCTGCGGGATTTTGTGACGCACTTCGCCGAAAAGGGCGAACCCAACGGCAAGCTCAACCTCCTTACCGGATGGGTGAACCCCGGTGACGTCAAGGAGCTCAAGCACCTGCTCAGCCTGATGGACGTGGACGCCACCGTGCTTCTGGAAATTGAAAGTTTCGACTCGCCCCTGTTGCCCGACGGCACGGGCAAATCCCACGGCAGCACCACCATTGCGGATCTCAAGGGAACCGCCAATGCCGTGGGAACCATCGCCCTGGCCCGGTACGAAACAGGCAGGGCGGCAAAGTACCTTGAAAAAGAGTTCGACCTGCCCACCGTCATAGGCCCCACGCCCATAGGCATCCGCAATACGGACGTTTTTTTGAAAAACGTGCAAAAGCTCACGGGCAAGCCCATCACGCAGGCTCTGGTGCACGAACGCGGCATAGCCATGGATGCCCTTGCTGACCTCACCCATATGTTCCTGGCGGACAAAAAGGTGGCCATCTACGGCAATCCCGATCTGGTCATCGGCCTGGCCCAGTTCTGCCTTGATCTGGAAATGAAGCCCGTCCTGATTCTGCTTGGCGACGACAACCCGCACTATGCCGAAGACCCGCGCCTCAAGGAAATGAAGGACAATGTGGACTTTGACATGCAGATCGTCACCAACGCCGACCTCTGGGATCTGGACGGCCGCCTCAAGCGTGGCGAAGTGGAACTGGATCTCATACTCGGCCACTCCAAGGGGCGCTGGGCCGCCATAGACAACAATGTGCCCATGCTGCGCGTGGGCTTTCCCACCTATGACCGTGCCGGCCTCTACCGTTACCCCGTCATGGGATACGCCGGAGCCGCCTGGCTTGCGGAAAATATGGCCAACACCCTGTTTACCGATATGGAATACAAAAAGAACAAGGAATGGATACTGAACGTCTGGTAGCTGTTCGCAGTGTGCCTGCCTTCAGACAATCACCCTCAACACGGACATGCAGTTATGGATATCACCGCCAGCTTTGACCGATACGGGCGCAAGGACAGGCAGTACTACTTCGCCTATGGTTCCAATATGCATCCCGCCCAGATCAGCACGCGTTGCGCCGCGCCCCGCGCGGTCTGCACCGCCTGCCTGGCGGATCACAAGCTGGCGTTTCACGGTCGCAACAGGGTTTGGGACGGCGGCATGGCAACCGTCGTTCCGGCCCAGGGCCGCGAGGTTTGGGGAGTCTTGTATGAACTGGGCTTCGGCGACAGCCTCAGCCTTGACCTGTGGTGCAGTGCGCGGCTGGACGGCGGCGGGGCCTATTTTCATTATCCTGTGCTTGTGCGCGATGGCGCTGGCGAAGAGCATGCGGCAGTGCTGTACAAAAAGGACGTGCTCGGCACGCCTGTGCCGCCCAGCAGCGAGCATATGGCATTCATTCTGGAGGCGGCCCGCATGCGCAGCCTGCCTCCCCGGTATCTGCAAATTCTGGAAAAGATGGAAAGCACGCCCGCGCGCTATGACGTCCCACGCGAGGCAAAACAGTTGCACGGCGTGCTTGTGGAAGCTACCTGCCATGAGTGCGCCGGGTAAGACCAGACGGTCTGGCCCTCTGCCCGGCGCGCCCCTTCAGGCAAAGACACAGCAATGACAACCGTTCAGCACTTCAAAGGAGAGCGCATGCAGGCGCGCATGAAGGAACACCAGCTCACGGCGGATCAGATCGTGGCCCTTCTGGACAAGGCCCCAGTGGGGCATCTTGGCACAGTGGATGAAAAGGGCTTTCCCTATGTAACGCCCGTCCACTTTGTCCGTCTTGGCGACAGCATATATTTTCACGGCCTTGCCAGGGGGCGCAAGCTCGCGAACCTTGCCGCCGACCCCAAAGTCTGTTTTGAGGTTGCGGGCGAGCACAGCTACATCCAGGCAGATGCCCCGTGCGACACCAATACGGCCTATCGGAGCGTCATCATCACGGGCAGGGCCGCGACGGTGGAGGCTCTTGACCTGAAAACCCGCGCGCTTGACGCCATTGTCGCCAAGTATACGCCGCAGCACAGCGGCGCGAGCTTCCCCGCGAACATGCTGCAAATGACGGCCGTGGTCGAAATCACCATTATTGAAATTACCGGGAAGTACTATGCCTAGTTCTGGGGCAAGGATACACGGATAAAAAGAGGTTCCCTACAGAACCGGCTTGCGGACGGCGCGGGCGTGAACAAGGCCATGTGAGGCCAAAACCGCGCGACCGCTCATGTACCCTGAAAGATGGTTCGGTTTTTCATGCGTGTCGAACTCTATGACGCAGAGCTTCAGTGTGAGGCCGACGAATGCAGGGGTAAAATCATCACCCTGCTCCTGCGGGTCGGCAAACTGCTTTCCGAGCAGAACGACGTTGTGGCGGCTCTGGACAGCCTGCTGTCTTACATGCGGCGGCATATGGGCATGCAGCGCGCCGCCATAAACCTGTTGCACAGGGAATCAGGACATGTTTTTGCCTACCGCTGCACGGGCATGACCCCCTCGGAACAGGACAGAGGCGTGTACCACGTTGGCGAGGGCATCACCGGCAAGGTTGTGGAAAACGCGACGCCCATCGTGCTGCGGCGCATCGGCAGCGAACCGGATTTTCTCAACCGCACCGGAACCATCATGCTGGACAGCGACAAGGACATGTCCTTCATCTGCGTGCCCATCCACCTGGGCCCCAAGGTTTTGGGAGCCATCAGCGCCAGCCGCCTGTACCAGAGCGATGCTGCGCTGCGCAAACATGTGAACGTCCTGAGCGTCATGGCGCAGATGCTGGCCCATGCCGTTGAGCTGTATCTTGTGGAAAACATTGACCGTGTGGAATGGGAAAAGCGTACCCGCCTGCTGCTCAGCCAGTTGAAGGAGCGTTTTCATCCCGACAACATGATCGGCATTTCCCGCCCCATGCAGGAGGTGTATGAACTCATCCACAAGGCTTCACCCACCAAGGTGACGGTACTTCTGCTGGGCGAAAGCGGCGTGGGCAAAGAAATGGTGGCCAACGCCCTGCACTATGGCGGGCTGCGGCCCGGCGGCCCCTTTATCAAATGCAACTGCGCCGCCCTGCCCGAAAGCATCGTGGAAAGCGAGCTTTTCGGGCATGAAAAAGGCTCTTTCACAGGGGCCAGCTTTCGCAAGGGACGCTTTGAAGATGCTGACGGCGGCACCATTTTTCTGGACGAAGTGGGCGAACTGTCGCTGGCCGTGCAGGCCAAGCTGCTGCGATTGCTGCAAGAGCGCCAGTTCGAGCGTGTGGGCGGCAACCGCAGCATTGCCGTTGACATCCGCATCATCGCCGCCACCAACCGCGACCTTGCCGAAATGGTGACGCAGGGCACGTTTCGCGAAGATCTGTACTACCGCCTGAATGTCTTTCCCGTAATGATTCCTCCGCTGCGTCAGCGCGGAGACGATGTGGTGGCCCTGGCGGAGCACTTCATGAACTATTATGCCAAGGAGGCGGAAAAAAACATCACGGGCATTTCCACATCAGCCATGAATCTGCTGGTGCGGCACAACTGGCCAGGCAACGTGCGCGAACTTGAGAACGTCATCCACCGCGCCGTGATCCTGGCTGAAGGCGAGATTCTTCACGCCCACGACCTGCCCCTGGCATTGCACCCGCAAACGTCCCCCGGCAAGGGGCAGCCCCCCAATCTGGAAAACAGGCTGGCGTCCATCGAATACGACATGCTGGTGGAAACCCTGCGCAGATGCCAGGGCAATATGAGCAAGGCCGCCGAAGCCCTGGGGCTTACGCGACGCACCATGGGCCTGCGCATGAAGCGCTTCAATCTGAACTACAAGCAGTTCCGCGAGGGCGGGTAAGGCGTCAGACCGTGTTGCCGGGCGAAACACCCAGGCCATGGTCAGCCCCTCGGCTCAACACCGTTTTTTCAGCTGGCATGCCTGGCAAAACTACGAAGCTGCCTTTTCCTTCTTTCCCCGGCGCGGCCGCGCGCTGCTGATGAGCACGCCGGCCACCACAAGCGCCCCGCCCACAAGGCTCAGCAAGGGCAGGCGCTCACCGGCCATGCGCCCGAAAATGGCCGCCCATACGGGTTCTCCGGCATAAATGAGGGTGGCGCGGGTGGGCGAAATGGTTTTTTGCGCCCAGTTCATGACCAGCTGGATGAGGGCTGTGGCAACCCCAAGCCCGCAGGCGCTGCACACGAGCAGCCAGGAAAACCCCGGCACAGGCTCACCCACAATGGGCATAAGGCTGAAACTCAGTATCGAGGTAACGGTCACCTGTACAACAGTGACCCTGCGCACATTGACCGACCCAGCAAAGTAGCCGATGAACAGAATCTCAAGAGCGCAGGCCACGGCTCCCAGGAGCGTGAGCATCTCGCCGGCGCCGAAGCCAAGCGAAACGCCGTCAGGCCCGGCCAGCAAAATCAGCCCCACCAGGGCGCAACCCACGCCAAGCCATGCCATGGCGCTTGGGCGGTGCCGCATGAACAGCCATTGTAAAACAGGCACGGCAGGCACATAAAAAGCCGTTATAAATGCTGATTTGCTGGCAGAGATGGTCACAAGTCCATACGACTGCAAGGCATAGCCGCCCAGCAGCGAAAGCCCTATGAGGAATCCGGCAAAAAGCTCGTGCAGGGTAAGTCCGCGCAGAATGGGCAAAGAAATGGCCAGAAGCGCCAGAGCCGCCGATCCAAAACGCAGGCCCACAAAAAACAGGGGGCCGGTAACGTCCAGAGCGTTGCGTATAATAAGAAACGTCGTGCCCCAGATCATAGTTACGCCAACCAGCGCCCATTCGCCCTGGCTGAGCTGAAAAAATCTTTTATCCCGCATGATGGAAAATACCTGACCCCTCGTGAGCAAGGCTGGGGCAAAAAGCATTATGCCCAGGCCATGTCTGACAACGTGCAGCGCAGTTTTCTGCCGACCCCAATTGCCAGATGGTCGGCGTAACTGCCATTGCGGTACGCAATAAAACACAAAAAATCGCCGGACGATTGCGGCGCAACACATTGAGGCCGCATTACAAATCCGACTCCGGCCAGGGCACTGTAGCTTGTGGCAGTACAAAAGGGAACCGGTAAAACCGGTTCCCTTTCTGCGGCCAGAACATGGCCGGGACATGCCTTTCGTGACGTCACTGGCTCACGAAAGCGGGCGTATCACAAATTGTATTTTTTCTTCGCCTTGTACCCAAGCCACACAAGAATCAGCCACACCGGCACCGCCTCCACCGAGCCTGCCATGCCGATCTGCGTCAGCACCACAAGCACCACGGCCATGAAAAGCAGGCAGAGATAATTGGACAGCGGAAACCAGAAGGCTTTGAACACGATCTTTTCACCGGCCTTTACCTTGGCGGCCCGAAACTTTATGTGCGTAAGGCTGATCATGGCCCAGTTGATGACAAGGGCCGCCACCACCAGCGCCATAAGCATGCCAAGGGCCTGGGCGGGCATAAAATAGTTCAGCAGCACGCACAACAGCGTTGCGCCCGAGGATATCATAAGCGCGGGAACCGGCACGCCCCTGGCGCTGACTTGGGCCAGCGCCTTGGGCGCGTTGCCCTGAAGCGCCAGCCCGTAAAGCATGCGGCTGTTGCAGTACACGCAACTGTTATACACGGACAGCGCCGCGGTCAGCACCACAAAGTTAAGCACATGCGCCGCCGAGGGAACGCCGATAAGATCAAAAATCTGCACAAAGGGGCTGGCCACCATGGCTTCGGCCCAGCGGCTCTTGTCCACTGGAGCGCCAAGCTTGTTCCAGGGATGCAGGGTCAGCAGCACGGTGAGCGCGCCGATGTAGAAGATGAGAATGCGGTAGATAAGCTGGTTGACGGCCTTGGGGATGGTTTTTTGCGGATTGGCCGTTTCTGCGGCGGCAATGCCCACAAGCTCAAGCCCGCCAAAGGAAAAGCTCACCACGGCCAGAGAAGTGAAGACGCCGCCCCAGCCTCTGGCAAAAAAGCCGCCGTATTCCCAAAGGTTGCTGACGCTGGCGTCGGGCCCTGCGTTGCCGGACACCAGAAGAAAGGTGCCAAGGGCAATCATGGCAACAATGGCCGCAACCTTGATGGAGGCGAACCAGAACTCCATCTCGCCAAAAACGCTCACCTGGGCAAGGTTGATGCCATTGATGAGAAGAAAGAAAAAAGCCGTGGTCTGCCACGGCTCAATGCCCGGAAACCAGTACTGCACGTACACGGCCACGGCAGTGAGTTCCGACATGCCCACCAACACGTACAGTATCCAGTAGTTCCAACCGGAGAGCAGACCGGGGAATTCGCCCCAGTACTTGTAGGCAAGATTGCTGAAAGACCCGGCCACAGGCTCCTGCGCCATCATTTCGCCAAGCTGGCGCATGATGAGAAAAGCGATAAACCCGCCGATGGCATAGCTGAGAATAACGGCAGGACCGGCCATTTGAATCGTGCCCGCAGATCCGAGAAAAAGGCCTGTACCAATGGCTCCGCCAAGGGCAATCAGCTGGATGTGCCTGTTTTTTAAGGCACGGTGTAGTTCTTGTGTGTCTTTTTTCATACCTGGCCCTTAGGTTATAATGATTCGGGAAGCCATAGCAGCATTCCGAACTTTTGAAAAGACGGCTGGCCCCGGTGCAACGCCTCCAACGCCTTCGAAACGGCTTTGGGCCTGCCGATTTTTTTGGCGGCATGTAAAAAGTCCGCCGCCACACTGGACAGATGCGCGCCAGTATCGTAAAATTTTTTGGAATAATAAATTTTTTAATAAAAATTGCAGCACTGCGGCCAATACCGCAGAAAATGGGCGCATACTACGTCAAAACGAACAGCTTTCGTCAACCAGAGGAGATCGCCATGAGTACCGTTTTGGGAACGCTTGACCATGTTCTGCTGATGGCCCCCGGCCCCAGCCCCGTTGCCTCCAACGTCCTGCAGGCCATGAGCCTGCCCACCCTTGGGCACCTCGACCCCGACTGCATCAAGGTTATGGATGCCATTCAGGGGCAGTTGCGGGCCGTGTGCAAAACCGGCAACGACGTTACCTTTCCCATTTCCGGCACAGGCTCGGCCGGTATGGAAACGTGCTTCGTCAACCTGATCGAGCCTGGCGACGCCGTGCTTGTGATCAATAACGGCGTATTCAGTTCCCGCATGGTGGAAGTGGCCTCGCGGCTTGGAGCAGAAGTGGACGTGGTGGAAAGCCCCTGGGGCACGCCCGTCAAGGTGCAGGACGTCAAGGCGCAACTGGCGAAAAAGCATTACAAGATTCTGGCCGTGGTGCATGCCGAGACATCCACGGGCGTGAACAACCCTGTGGCCGAATTGGGCGAACTCGTCAAGGGCAGCGACACCCTGTATCTCGTGGACAGCGTGGCCGGACTTGGCGGCGTGGACGTGCAGGTGGACAACTGGGGCGTCGATGCCTTTTACAGCGGGTCGCAAAAATGCCTTTCCGTCCCCCCCGGCCTTGCGCCCGCGTCGTTCTCCGAGGCTGCCATGGACGCCATGGCCAAACGC
Source organism: Desulfovibrio sp. 86 (assembly GCF_902702915.1). NCBI lineage: Bacteria > Pseudomonadati > Thermodesulfobacteriota > Desulfovibrionia > Desulfovibrionales > Desulfovibrionaceae > Desulfovibrio > Desulfovibrio sp. 86. The sequence goes on from NZ_LR738849.1 coordinate 817,995, forward strand.
AAGACCAAGGTGCCCAACTGGTATCTGGACGTGTCGCTTATCCGCAAATACTGGGAAGGCTCCCCGCGTGTGTACCACCACACCGCGCCCATAAACATGTACTACGGCCTGCACCAGGCCCTGGACAACCTGCTGACCGAAGGGCTGGACGCGGCATTCGCGCGCCACAAGGCCATGCACCAACGCCTGGTGGACGGCCTCGCTGCCCTGGGCTTCAGCCTCTATGTCAAGGAAGGCGCGGCCCCGCAGGTGAACCTCTTTGTACCGCCCGCCGGCGTGGACCCCAACGCGCTGAAGGGCTGCCTGCGCGAAAAGCATAAAATCGAAGTGGCTGGCGGGCTGGGCGCCCTGGCTGGCAAGGTGCTTCGTGTGGGCGTCATGGGCGAAGGCGCGCGGCCTGAAGCCATTGACAAGCTGCTCGCGGCCATTCGTGCCTGCATGGGCAAATAATATCCCGACCATCCCTGCGGGCGGCGGTCAAGGCTGCCGCCCGCATTCATACTACGTTCAAAAAAATCCGGGCCGTTGGTGGAAGGGCCATGCCGTAAACGCGTCAGCGCCTGTTTTTCCGCACGGCTACACGCCAGACGCCCGCAGACATTGAGCGCAAACGCGCGAAATGGGATCAACGCCGCCGCTGCCATGGCATGCCTGCCAATGGCGACAACGATTGCGAAGAGCAGGCTGCAGGCGCAGATGCAGGCACACCTGTTGCCATTATACGGGGTTTGAGCGGCGCGCCGGATGGAGCCTGCGCCGTGCTGCCTACCTGCTGGCAAGAGCGTTCAGCCAGCGGGTGATGCAAGACTTCGCGGGCAGAGTAAAGGAAGCACTCATTTAAGGGCCTCCTGGAAACGCGCAGGTATTTCGTTTGGCAAGGCGCGATCTTTTTTTGAAGCAGGAGTCGACTCTTCCGTCCTCGACTGTTTCAAAAAAGTGAAGCAAGTCCGCCAAACGGAATACATCAGCGTTTCCTAATATGTGATCACGTCTTCAGGTGAGCGTCAACGCTTGCGGCGCATCGAAGTCTCAAGGCGTCACAGCGCCAGCGCTCAAACCTTTTCTTCGTTGCTCTCTGCCTTAACCGTCATGGCCTTGCTGATGGAGGCGGCGCGGCGCTCACTGTTTTTCTTTTTTTCAATCTCTTCTGAAACGCGCCTGAAAAAATCCTCCGGCTGAACTCGCAAAGCTTCGCAAATGGAATAGATGGCATTGACGGTCGGCTTTTTCAACTCCCGTTCAATGTCTCGCAAATAGCGTCTCTCAAGGCAGGCAAAGTCAGCCAGAGACGACTTGGTCATGCCGCGCTCTGCCCGCAACACCTCAATCACCCTGGCAATGGCGCTCGAAAGGTATGGATATACTTTCATGAGTATCAATTACACCAAATTTTGCCGATGAGCATGTGCTATAGTACTCATAAATTGAGTACTATAGTTCACTTTCTTTTTTTCCGGTTTCTTTTTTAAGCAACAATCGCCGCACAATTCTTTTTTCCACATATTCATACCCCCTATATTCCTGTCATTCTGCTTTAAAAAACATTTATACCCCCCACCTCAAATAGGTTTATAAATAAATAGACATCCACTCTACATATGATGCAACACAAATATACATTATACACTATTAACATTAGTGCATGCATATAGACATTCAATAACACAATTGTAAGTTGCACAACATTATTAAACGATTTGTAGTTATGTTTATTGAAAGTAAAAATTAAACATAAATCATTAGCAATAACTTTACTGCGCCACATAGATAACAAAATTGGTAACTACATACTATCATATAAAAATATTGTTAAACATTTTTCTTTATTTTCAAGAGCCTTTGAAACCCAAAAAAAGAATAGCCACTATTATCGGTTAGCGAGTTAACGGCACATTTAAAAACAAATTTATTTTTATATATCAATAAATTATAGACACATTTCTTACCCGGGGACACAGCCCCGGCACAAATTGTCCGTAATGGTCAATTGATACTTGCTTCAACAATCCAATAAATGTAGAGTAATCCATCATTTGTCACCAATCCATTACTGCGAGCCAAATTCCCGCCTCTTTTTCTCCACGCAGCGAATGTTGGTCCAGGGTGATGTGATTTACGTAATTGTTGCCCCAATCGCTGGCGCCCCCAGAGAACATAGACTATACTATATACAGGGTAGTTCCCCCGCTAGCTCAAAACCCACTATGCGGGTGGTATGCTTCTGTGGCATCGGACAAACGCTTCCCTATGATCTGCGAAACCTGAGGAAAGCGCGCATGAAGATGTTTCAGTTCAGGATCCTTTTGCTGGTTCTCTCAATTCTGCTTTACTCGAGCGTCTGCCCGCGCGCCCACGCCCAGGAAGAGGCTATGCGCGTGGGTTTTTTTGAATTCGGCGACTACATGTTTCGTGCCCGCAGTGGCCAGTACCAGGGGCTCATCTTTGAGTTTCTGCAAGAAATTTCCCGAACCACTGGCATGCGTTACAAAGTTGTGGACTGCGGCAACTGGACCCGCAGCCTGGAAATGCTTGAAAACGACCAGATAGACCTTTTGCCCTGCACCTTTTTTACGCCAGAACGCGCCGAAAAGATGCTCTTTCCCAACCTGCCTCTTGCCAATTCCTTCATGACCATCAGCGTCAGAGACGATGACGCGCGCTATACCTTTGAAGACTATGCCGCGTTGGACGGCATGCGCGTGGGCGTTCTGGCCAACACCAAGAACGTCCCCGCCCTTGAAGCCTTTATGCGCGATCGCAACCTGAACTTGACGCTGGTGCCTTACATCGACATGCAAAGCATGCTGCAAGCCCTGCGCGACAAGGAACTGGACGGCGTGGGCATCACCAACCTTGGCAAAAACAATCCCTTTCGCGTTATCGCACAATTTTCGCCAGAACCTTTTTACATTGCCGTCAACAAGCGCAAGCCCGAAATTGACCGGCCCCGGTTTTTTGTACCAGGCTAAAAGTTAGTGGCAAGCGCTTTGCGGCGCTTCTTCTGCCATCCGTATACACAACAACTCAGTGGGAGGCGAGAGCGACCCCATTGCCCCTCCCATGGGAGGGGCAAAAAACGTCAGAGGTGCTGGCGGTTGGCCTCCCAGGGAACGATGCGGCCGGCGGTGATTGTAATGCCTACGCCAGTTCTCAATAACAATTTCAGCCTCTTGTAGCGTCATAAACAGCTCGCCGTCCAGCAGCTTGTCGCGCAATTTTCCGTTAAAGCTTTCGCAGTAGCCGTTTTCCCAAGGGCTTCCCGGCTCAATGTATTGAGTCTGTACCGATAGTTCCGCCAACCACTTTTTCAAGGCTAATGCCACGAATTCCGGGCCGTTGTCCGAACGAATATTGTCCGGTCGGCCATGGGTCAAAAACAAATCCGCCAAGACATGCATGACCTGCTCGGCACGAATCGTACGAGCCACATGCAAGGCCAAGCATTCACGGCTGTATTCGTCAATGACCACCAATACCCGGAAGGCTTTGCCATTAACGGTACGGCAATGCACGAAGTCATAAGCCCAGACATGGTTTTTCCACTCCGGGCGGAGACGAACGCAGGAACCGTCATTCAACCACAGCCGTTTTCGTGGGCGCTGTTTTGCCGGAACCTTCAAGCCTTCCTGTTTCCAAATCCGCTCTACGCGGTTGTAGCTGATACCCCACCCGTCCATCCGCAAAAGATCGGTTATCGCCCTGTATCCGTACCGGCCATACTCCGAAGCGTAGTTGATCACCGCCTGGCGCACCAGCACTGAAAATTCACGGACAGAAGACGTGTACCGCTGCGTTGTCCGGTTTTGCCCAAGAACAGCGCATATTTTACGCTCGCTGCTCCCGGTCTGCTCACGAACATGCTCCGCACATTGGCGGCGACGAGCGGGGCTCAAAAGTTTCCCTTTGCCGCCTCCGCCAAAATAATTTTCTCAAGACTCAGATCGGCCACTGCCCGCCGCAGTCTGGCATTTTCCTTTTCAAGCTCTTTCAACCGCTTGAGCTGATCCGTTCCCATGCCACCGTATTCCTTGCGCCAACGGTAGTAGGTTTGCTCCGTCACGGCTATCTTTCGGCAGGCCATGGCGATGCTCTCGCCTTGTCCCACTAGCACCTCGACCTCGCGTAGCTTGAAGATAATCTGCTCTGCTGTGAAGTTTTTGCGACCCATTGCAAGCCCTCCGTGCCCACACCATACACTAACTTTTTAGGTGGGCCAGTTTTTTGGGGGCAGGTCATTGGCGCCGTCACCCTTGCGAATTTTCATCGCACCAGATGGGTATACGGTTCGCCGTTGCGGCGCAGGGCAGCGCGGATAAACCGCGCCTAGCCCTTGCGCCTGACGGCTGACCCTGCAGCTGCAGGGCACTTTCAGCGTTACATTGTTCTAAGGAAGCACTGATTAAAGAGCCTCCTGGAAACGCGCTGGTATTTCCTTTGGCAAGGCGCGCTCTTTTTTTGAAACAGGAGTGGGCTCTTCCATCCTCGACTGTTTCAAAAAAGTAAAGCAAGTCCGCCAAACGGAATAAATCAGCGTTTCCCTAGAAGCAGTAGTTCAGTTCTTCAAAGTAGGCCTTGGGATGCGCACATGCGGGGCACATTTCGGGCGCATGGTCGCCTTCCACAAGACAGCCGCAATTAAGGCAGCGCCACACCGTGGGCTTGGAACGCATAAACATGCGTCCTTCCTTGATGTCGCTGGCCAGCTTCAGAAAACGCTTTTCGTGATAGGCTTCGGCCACGGCGATATGGCGCATGGCAAAGGCCACTTCAGAAAAACCTTCTTTTTCGGCAGTGGCTGCCATAGAAGGATACATCTCGGTATGCTCATAATTTTCGCCATGGGCGGCGGCCAGCAGGTTGGCTTCGCTGCCGGCGATGATGCCAGCGGGATAGGCTGCCTGAATTTCTACTTCGCCGCCCTCAAGAAACTTGAACAGGCGTTTGGCATGTTCCTTTTCCTGCGCAGCGGTTTCAAGAAAAATCTCTTCCACCAGCACGAAGCCGTCTTTTTTGGCCACACCGGAAAAGAAGTCATAGCGGTTGCGCGCCTGGGATTCACCGGCAAAAGCGGTAAGAATGTTCTTTTCAGTCTGGCTGCCCTTCAATGATTTCATAATCCTCTCCTCGAACATGCCAAGCATGCATTTAAGGTGTGTGAGCAGTAATCAAATAAAAAGGGACAGCCATTGCCATCCCCAAAATCCACTATAAGAAATGCGATCAGTTACTGTCAAGTCTTTATGCAACCCGTTGCGCCTCTGCAAGCTGGGCCTCCAGAGCCGCTATTTGTGCCTGGAGGGCATTAATTTTACTATTGATTCCGGCATCCATCACACCGCCGGTCACATGACTGGCAAGACTGGTCAACTGACTTTTGAGAGCTTCAATCTGCTTTTTGATGTTCTCAACGGAATTTGCTCCACCGGATCCGCCGCCAACTCCGGAGCCTCCACCTGCGCCGCCCGTACTCTGGGCGGACTCCTCCGCCGCGCCGCCGGAAAGTCCTTCAACGGATACGCCGGAAGAGCTGGCAGTTTCGGCTTTTTTGTCGCTGTCAGAGGCCGAGGCGGTATACCGGCCCAGTTTTTCGGCAAAAAGCTCCCTGGCTTTATCGGAGATGCTTACCGTATCGCCGGAGCCGCTCTCTGACGAGGCGCTGCTGACGGTTTTGCCGCTGCCTCCGGTAACGCTCCAGAGTTCATCCACGCCAGAAAGACCGCTGACGCCGTATGCGCTTGTGCTGGACACGCTCATAATTGCTCCTTCAGTGCAGATTAACTTTGAAATGCAACACCTTTCAAAGTTTTCATTCAGCCGAAAAATGTGATTTGCGATAACCATCAGCAGGCTGGTCGTTCTATTAACCAATTGCTGTCTTTGCGGCAGTCGTTGGCGAGTCTACGAGCCTTACGAATGGCGACAGCGATTACACAGAACAAGACGTATAGTTACTCATGCTGTCTTCAAGCGTAGTTTCCTGCGTCACAACGCTTTAAGCATCCGTAGCTTCCTTCGTCGCAACGGCTAAAGCTCGGCTGAATCCACGCCACTTCGTGGCGGCTGCCGCCTTCGCGTCAGCAGAGCAATTTCAAAGTGAAATGGCTCTAGTGCCGGGCGCCGGGAAAATATTGCTCCTCGCCCGCTCCTCCCCGAAGCAGCAAAAGATATGCCATTCTATACTGGTAAAATTTGCCCAGAGGGCGCGGTGGCGGCCGTTCTTTACAGGCGCGCCGACCTGTGGCAGCCTTGTCGCATGGCTGAAAAAAATCCGGCTTCACGGCGCTTCCGGTCTGTAGGCGCGCCCTTGCCCGCCTGTGTACATCTGCGCCTTGCCGACGGCACCGATCTTACAGCCAGGGTAAAGATCTCCTCACGTGCCAGGCGCACGCGCCTTTCCCTCAGCCCTTACGGGCAGTTGACCATCACCACTCCTGAAGGCATGCCCCTGTCGCTGCTGGAACAGACTCTCCCCCAGTTCTTGCCATGGCTTGAACGCGCATGGAAAAAACGCAAGGCCACTGCCCCACGGCAGCAATTGCCTTCCAGCATTGAACTGCCCCTGGCCGGGCTGACGTTTGCGGTGCGGACTGAGGGCGACATGGCGGCGGGCAGGCTGGCGGCGGCACGGCATCATGAAAACCATTTTTCCCTGCTGGCGCGGCAGGGTTCGCAACGGCTGCTGCTGGTGCAAAGCCCTGACTGCCTCCGCCTGTTTGGCGCGGTTGAAGACGCCAGCCTGTGCGTCAAGGCCCTGCGCCAGTGGTGCCGCCATATGGCTGAAGCCCTGCTTCCGGCATATCTGACCGCCCTTGCCCTGCAGACAGGCTTTGCGCTTGAAAAAATCAGCGTGCGGGATCAACGCTCGCGCTGGGGCAGTTGCGCCCGAACGCGCAGAGGCAAGGGCGCGGCCAGCGGCAGAAGCCAACCGCAGAAAAACGGCAGGCCAAGGGCACAGGACGGTACAGCGCACGACGCCTCCCTCCCCGTGCAAGGCAGGGCCGGAAGACTGGCCGCAAAGCTTTTCGGCCTGTTCACCACCAGAGCCGAGAACCATGACGGCAGGCAGGTCGGACTTCTGCCCGCAGATCAGGAGTACAGCCCTGCGGGGCAGCAAGCCCCCCCCATCGGGCGCATCAGCCTCAACTGGCGGGCGGCGCTTCTTCCTCTGCCCCTTCTGGAGCACCTTTGCTGGCACGAGCTGTGCCACCTGCGCCATATGGACCATTCGCCAGCTTACAGGGCCGAGCTTGCCCGATACTCGCCCCACTGGCCGGAACAGGAAAAAGCCCTCAATGACGCATGGCGCGACCTGCCCTGGTGGGCGCTGCCCGGAGAAGGCGATCCCGACCCGGCTGAAAGCGAAGAAGACTGAAAATGAAGACGGCCGCCCCCACCGTCCGCCGGGCCAGAACGCCGCTGCGGATAGGACAGGGACGTGGCCTCGATGCTCTTGCGCTTCGTGTTTTTTGGCTGGATGGCAGGCTGAAAGGCAAGGCATTTCAACGGCGATATGCCTGGACAGTGCCGCCACGAGACGAATTTCCCGTCATATCACGGAGAACGAACCTTTTACGCAGAGAGTGTACTCTGACGGTACTCGGCCGGAATAAAAGGCGAAGCGCGACGCAGAAATACCAGGAAAGGCGCTCGTGACAACAGTGTCTAGGGCTTCAGGTCGCCCATGGAGTTTGCCCTTCCGGCCAGCACGATGGTGTCGCCCTTTTGCAGCACCGTCATGGCCGGGGGCACAAAGTTGAAAGAATGTTCCCCCACAGGGCGTATGCCCAGCACCATGACGTTAAACCGCTGCATCAGGTTGAGGTCAATCAAGGTCTTGCCGTGCCACTCGTCCACCTTCAATTCCTGAATGGCTATGCCGCCATACTTGGGGATAAGGTCCAGCATGCCGGGGTAGGTAAGCTGGTGGGCGGCCATGACGGCGGCCTCCATTTCGGGCACAAGGGCGCGGTTGACGCGCAGACGCTGCAATATCTTGCGGTGTTCCTCGTTGGACGCCTTGACCCATATCTTGGGGCCGCCCAGTTCCTGCACGTTCAGGGTGATGCTCAGCGACTGCTCCACGCTCTGGCCCACGCTGATGACCACCCAGTCCAGGTCCTGCACATGCAGCGAACGCAGCACGGCGATGTTTGTGGCGTCAGCCTTGTACACGGAATTCAACGCATCCTCGGCCCGCTGCACCTGTGCGTCGGACATGTCTATGCCGACCACCGTATGCCCCAGAGACACCAGGGTGGTGGCCATGCGCAGCCCGAACTTGCCCAGGCCGATAACACCGATTTCAAGTTTCTTTTCCGCCATATATCTCTCGCAGTAACGCTCCCGCCGCTGGCGGAAACGCCTTTATGCCCGCACGGCTTTTTGTCCATGCCAGGACGTCTTGTACAGGAATGCCGTTCACCAACGGCGCAAATATTTTTTGGGGGCCGCATCCCCGGCGCAAAACCCGTTGGGGCCGACCAGACGGCCACTGCGCGTTGCCCAAAACTTGCGCATACCGCGCCGAACAGGCAGATGCGATCCGTACCATGCACCAGACCGTACTTGAGGCCGCGCGCCAGCCATGCGCCGGACCGCGTCCCGGTCTAGCCGATGGGCAGCTGTGTTTCCGCCACTGAGTAGGCCTTGCGCGGCTGAAGGCTCTGCACGGCCATGAGCAGGCTCAGCAGGCCCACGCGCCCGGCAAACATGTTGACGATAATAATGCCCTTGCCCTCGGCGCTCAGTTCTGGCGTGAGATTCAGGGAAAGCCCCACAGTGCCGAGGGCGGACACTTCCTCAAACAGAATGCGCAAAAAAGACGGCCCGTCAGTTGTTGTTCCGTGCAGAATCCCGTATTCCGTGATGCTGAGCAGAAAGGTCGATATGCCCACCAGCATGGAGTAGAGAAAGAACAGCGTCAGGGCACGGGTGACGTTTTCTTCCGGCACGCCCCTGCCTTCCAGCACTATCTGCCTGTCGCCGCGAAACTGCGCTGCAATATACCCCGCCAGCACCCTGAACGTCACCACCTTGATGCCGCCAGAGCACGAACCTGGCCCGCCGCCCACAAACATGAGGGCCATGATCACCAGCAGGCTGGCCTCGCTGAGGCTGGTCATGTTGATGGTGTTGAAACCGGCAGTGCGCGCCACTGCCGCCTGAAACAGGGCTGTCAGGGCCAGATCGAAACCGTCGCCAAGGGCATGCTCATTGCCCACACGCCAGAATTCAATGGCAAAGCCTATGGTCGCGCCCACAACGATGAGAAAAAAACTGGTTTTCAGCACCAGGCGGCTGAACCGGCTGAACTGGCGTACCGGCAGGCCGATGCGGCCTCCGGAGATGATGCCGAGCGCCTCGCGCAGTACGCCAAAGCCTATGCTGCCCAAAAAAACGCTGGCCGTGATGATGCTGTTCACCACCACATCGTCGCGAAAATTCATGAGGCTGTTGGAACTGAGCGAAAAACCCGCATTACAGAAAGCCGACACCGCGTGAAAAACCGCGCTGAACGGATAAAAAAACACTGGATCATGCCAGTACAGCAAAAGGGCCGTCACCGCCTCAATACTGAAGACAAGGGCCAGCACCTGCACAAGAAAGGATTTGAGGTTAAAATCGTCCCCAAGCAATGCCTGGCTCACGGCTTCACGGCTGGTGAAGGGCACATGGTTGCGCCAGAGCAGAAAAATAATGCTTGTATAGGTCATGATGCCAAGGCCGCCCAGTTGCACGAGCAAAAGCAGCACGGTCTCGCCAAAGGGGCTGAGCACGGCGCTGATGTCCACAGGCGTAAGCCCTGTGACGCACACGGCGGATGTGGAAAGAAAGGCCGCGTCAATCAGGCTGAGGCTGTGCCCTTTCTGCCAGCTTGCGGGCGTGTGCAACAAGACCGCCCCGACGGCAATAACCGCCAGGAATGAAAAAACGGGCCAGGTGAGGGGACTGAAAAATCGGTTCCGCTGCATTCTCACCATGTAAGCCAGGCGTGACGGGATTGCAAGGCAGATGACGCCCAACAGCAATCCGTCTGACGCGCGGGCAGCGCTCTTTACAGACGGCTTGGGTGCGCGTATGCTCCTTTCTGAGCTAGGGGAACCGTGCGGACGACAGTTGCACGGCTGAGAGTGGGAAAACCCAGACCCTATGAACCTGACGCAGTTCGCACTGCCGGAGGGAAGCCGCAGCCACAAGCTCCACTGCTGCTTGTGGTTTTTTTGCGCCCTGCGTCGCAACCAGCGAGGCACACATGTCTACGACACTTTGTTCCCAGAACGCCGCTTTGCGCGGCCTTCTGGATACGCACCTTGCCGCCCTGGCCGCCGAAGAGGGCCTGACCCAGGAGGCAATCGTCGCCGCCCTTGAAGCCGGAACCATGGTTCTGCTTGGCAATCCCGCCCATGCCGGTCTCAAGCCCATTCTCGTGGGCCAGCCTGCCAGGGTCAAGGTCAACGCCAACATTGGCACGTCTCCCCTGAACAACTGCCCCAATACGGAAGAACGCAAAATTCACGCCGCGCTGGACGCGGGCGCGGACACGGTCATGGATCTTTCCATCGCCGGAGACCTGGACGCCCTGCGTCTGGGCATGCTGGCCGCCTGCCCCCGCCCTCTGGGCACGGTGCCGCTCTACGCCGTGGGCCAGCAGATACTCGACGCCGACCGCGAGATCACCAGCATGTCGCCCGACGATCTTTTTGACGAAATAGCCAAGCAGGCCGCGCAGGGTGTGGATTTTGTCACCGTGCACTGCGGCCTTTCCCACCGTGGTGCCGAGATGGCCGTCAAGAACAACCGTGTTCTGGGCATAGTCTCGCGCGGCGGCTCCATGCTGGCGCGCTGGATGCTTGAAAACGACCGCGAAAATCCCCTGCTTGAATATTTTGACCGCCTGCTGGACATCTGCCGCCCCTACAATGTCACCCTGTCCCTGGGGGACGGCCTGCGCCCCGGCGCTGGCGTGGATGCCGGGGACGCCGCGCAGTGGGAAGAAGTCATCAATCTTGGGCGTCTTGCCAAGTACGCGCTTGAGCGCGGCGTACAGTGCATGATCGAAGGCCCCGGCCATGTGCCGCTCAATCAGGTGCGCACCCAGATTCAGGGCATCAAGCGCCTGACCAACAATGCGCCCCTCTACGTGCTTGGCCCCCTGTGCTGCGACAGCGCGCCCGGCTACGACCATATAGCCGGAGCCATAGGCGGCGCACTTGGCGTGGAGGCCGGCGTGGATTTTCTCTGCTACCTCACCCCCGCCGAACACCTTACCCTGCCGGATGAAGCCGACGTGCGCGCGGGCGTCATGGCCTCACGGGTGGCGGCCCAGGTGGGCGAAACCGCCCTTGGCCGTCCCCATGCCGTGGCGCGCGAGGCTGCCATGAACGCCGCTCGCAAGGCTCTGGACTGGGATGGCATGTCAAAGGCCGCCCTTGACCCCAAGATGCTCGAAAAACGCCGCGAGGCCCACAAGTCTGAAGAAGTGTGCGCCATGTGCGGCAAGTTCTGCGCGGTCAAGATGCTGCGCGACCATTAGGGAAACGCTGATTTATTCCGTTTGGCGGTGTTGCTTCACTTTTTTTGAAGCAGTCGAGGACGGAAGAGTCCACTCCTGCTTCAAAAAAAGAGCGCGCCTTGCCAAACGAAATAACTGCGCGTTTCCAGGAGGCTCTTTAATCAGTGCTTCCTTAGAGCGATTTCACTAGCGGTGCTGTCGCCATCTGGAAGGCTTCTTCGTCGCCTAACGGCTGCCGCTTGAAATTGCTCTGGCGGCTGCGGGAGCGGACGCCCGCTGCAAGTTCTGATGGTAAGGGCTGACACCGCGCTTGCGCTTTCACCACAGGCGGCTGCTCCGGCAGCCGCCTGAGCGTTTCGGCATGCCCACACTCCGGATGTGCCGCCACAGCAGGCATACAGGCGGCGGGCAGGCAGCCTTCCAGTGGCCCCTTCTTGACTCCAAACGGTCCTGCAGATATGCCTCAGCCTTGCCCGCGCTTTGGCGCGGGATCACCATCCCCTCTGCCCGGCGTAACCCGGTATGCGGAAGCACTATGAACGTACCCGTTCCTGTGGCCACTGTGGGCCTTCTGCTTTTTTCCAACGTCTTCATGACCTTTGCCTGGTACGGGCACCTGCGTTACAAGGGCGCGGCCCTGCCCGTGGTGATCCTTGTCAGTTGGGGTCTGGCTTTTTTCGAATACCTGCTGCAGGTTCCTGCCAACCGCATCGGCTACGGGCACTTTTCGGCAGCGGAACTGAAAACCATTCAGGAAATCATTTCCCTGAGCGTTTTCATGGTTTTTTCCACCCTGTGGCTGCATGAACCCATGCGCTGGAACCACGCCGTGGGCTTCGGGCTTATCGTGCTGGCCGCGTGGGTCATTTTCAAGGAGTGGTAGCATGGAATTCGGTCTCGTAGCCCTGCTGGCGGGCATCGCTGCCGCCTTTGCCGGTGGCTTTATCGACGCCATCGCCGGAGGGGGCGGGCTTGTGACCATGCCCGCGCTGCTGCTGACCGGGGTGCCGCCGCACATGGCCCTGGGAGCCAACAAGTTCAGCGCCTGTCTTGGCACCTGCGTGGCCCTGGGGAACTTTGCGCGCAGCCGCCTTGTACTCTGGCGCGTGGCCCTGGCCGGACTGGCCTTCTCCCTTTTGGGCTCCTGGGCGGGCGCGCGTCTGGCGTTGCACGTGGAACCGGCGCTGCTGGGCAAAATCCTGGTGGGGCTTTTGCCCGTGGGCATGTGCGCCACCCTCATGCCACGCAAGGAGCGGGCGGGCGGCCTCGACATGGCCCTCTACGGCCCGCGCCTGTGGCTGCTCACGCCCATGGTCTGCCTGCTCATCGGCGCGTATGACGGATTTTTCGGCCCCGGCACGGGCAGCTTTCTGATACTGGCCTTTCACTGGATTCTGCGCATGGGCCTTATGGAAGCATCGGCCACGTCCAAGGTGCTCAACCTCGCGTCCAACTTCGCCGGACTCATGGTCTTCATGATCAACGGCGTGGTGGTCTGGAGCCTGGCCCTGCCCATGGCCGCAGCCTGCTGCCTGGGCAACTGGCTTGGCAGCCGCCTGGCCATCCGGGTGGGCCCCGCCGCCGTGCGCCGCTTTCTTATGGTTTCACTGAGCCTCCTGCTGCTCACCCTTGTGTGGCAATATTTTCTGGCGCCATTCATGCGGTAGGCCATTGCCTCTTGGATTTTTTTGTGGGGGAGGGACCCTTTTGCAAAAGGGTCTCCTCCCCCACGCCCCCACCCCCTAAAAATCTTAGTGTATTGTATTGTAATACAACGAGCTTTCTAGCCTGTAGTGGGGGGGGCATAAACAAAGCCTCCCAGTCATCGCACCATTCAAAATTTGTCCGTCCCGCGCACCAAACACTACGGCAAACGCTACGACCAATCCTCCCCCGGCAATTGCGCCAAACAATACGCCAGCCGTAACGCCGGATGGCGGCACGAGCGAACCCCTCCCGAACCCGGGGCATTTAAGAAAACACTGATTAAAGAGCCTGTTGGAAACGCGCAGTTGTTTCGTTTGGCAAGGCGCGATCTTTTTTTGAAGCAGGAGTGGACTCTTCCGTCCTCGACTGTTTCAAAAAAAGTGACGCAACGCCGCCAAACAGAATAAATCAGTGTTTCCTTATAAACACAAAGGCCCGTGCACAATGCACGGGCCTTTGCGATATATGGATAGAAGAAACTTATTTCTTGGCGTCCTGCTGCATCGTGTCACGAACCTTTTCGGCTTCTTTCAGCTCGTCTTGCGCTTCACGCAGTTTCTGCTGCCGTTTTTCGATCTTTTTACGCGCAACGCCCTGAGCCGTGGCCTTGTCCAATTCTGCCTGACGCTCCGCCACTTTTTCCTGCTTCTCAAGCACCTTGATTTTGGCTTCGGCCAGTTCGCCGTCATCCGTGCACCACGTGCGCACGTTTTCCAGGGCGCGCTCAAGTCCGGCCGCCCTGCCCGTGTTCTTGTGCTGCTTGGCGATGCTCAGCTGACGCTCAAGCTCGGCTATTTTTTTAGTGCAAATACCTTCCGCGCGCACCGACACGGCAAAGGCGGAAACCACGACTGCGCAAGCGTACATTGAAGCTATCTTCATTATATTCTTGATCATATTTTCTCCTTTTTTGCCCAGGGCAGTGCCTGAGGCATGCCCTGGGGTGGGCATGTCCTGCCCACTGTTATCCCTATATAATGGTACAAACAAAAATCCAACATATGCGATCCTTGTCCGTTTATGAGCGGCACTATATACTTATTACAAACTGGCCGACATTGCGCCCGCAACTTCGACCATCAAGGAGCCACACATGCGTACATTGATTTTCACTCTTGCTCTCGTGCTTACCCTGGGGCTGAGCGCTGTCCAGGCGGCGTCTGTCAAAACCCATCTGCCCGGCGACCTTACTCTCGAAGAGGCGCAGGACATTCTCAAGGCGGCGCTGGCCAAGGCAAAAGAAGTTGCCGTTCCGATGAACATTGCCGTGGTGGACGCGGGGGGAAACCTTAAAATTTTCGCCCGCCAGGACGGGGCCTTTCTTGGCAGTATAGACATCGCCCAAAAGAAGGCCAAAACGGCCCGCTACTTCAACATGTCCACGGGCGAACTGGGCGCAGCCGCGCAGCCCGGCAAGGAGCTTTTCGGCATCGAGGTGACCAATAACGGACTCGCCATCTTCGGCGGCGGGGAACTGCTGGTGCGCGGCGGCGTTGTCGTTGGGGCCATCGGCGTCAGCGGCGGCAGCGTTGTGGACGATACCACTGTGGCCAAGGCGGGAGCAGCGGTCCTGCAGCAATCGTCCAAAAAATCTTCTTTTTAGGCGGCTAAAGTTACAACAGGCTCTATGATCTAACGCTGCACGCGCGTGCAGCGCGGTGTTTCGTTGCGTGCTCTCTGCCCACGCGCACTTCATGCCGTCACAATCTTGTTGCCGCGCGCAAAACAGAACATCCCGCGTGCGCGGGATGTTCTGCAATCATTGATTATGCGGCAGCCGTGACGTGCACGGCCGGAAAATCAGTTTTTCAGGCTGTGGATGGGGGCAGGAATCCGGCCGCCCAGCGCGATGAAATCTTCGGCATTGCCGCCGGGCACGGGCATGATGGCGGCCTTGCCAAGCAGCCCGCCAAAGGAGACCTCGTCGCCGACGCCCTTGCCGGGCACAGGGATGAGGCGCACGGCCGTGGTCTTGTGGTTGATCATGCCGATGGCCATTTCATCGGCGATGATGCCGGAAATGGTGGCCGCCGGGGTGTCGCCGGGAATGGCTATCATGTCCAGCCCCACGGAGCACACGCTGGTCATGGCCTCAAGTTTTTCAAGACTGAGTATGCCCGCAGTGGCAGCCGCCTCAATGCTTGAGTCTTCGGACACGGGAATGAACGCGCCGGAAAGCCCGCCCACCGAGGATGAGGCAAAAGCCCCGCCCTTTTTCACCGCATCGTTGAGCATGGCGAGCACGGCGGTGGTGCCGGGCGCGCCTATGCTGGAAAGCCCGAGGCTCTGAAAAATCTCGCCCACGGAATCGCCCACGGCCGGTGTGGGCGCCAGGGAAAGGTCGGCCACGCCAAAGGGGATGCCCAGACGGGTGGCCACTTCGGTACCGATCATTTCGCCCACGCGCGTCACCTTGTAGGCAGTGCGCTTGATGACTTCGGCCATGTCCAGCAGGGTGAGGGGGCCGCCCTTGCCGTTATGGCCCGCCTCGCGGGCGCGGTCCAGAGCCTTTTTCACCACGCCGGGGCCGGAAACGCCCACGTTGATGACCACATCGGGCTCCCCAACGCCAAGATACGCGCCAGCCATAAAGGGCACGTCCTGCGGAATATTGGCAAAGACCACAAGTTTGGCGCAGCCGATGCCGCCGCGATCCGCCGTGGCTTCGGCCACCTTGAGGATCTGCCGCCCCATGAGGGCCACGGCGTCCATATTGATGCCGCTGCGCGAGGAAGCCACGTTGATGGACGAGCAGATGCGGTCCGTCTGTGAAAGGGCTTCGGGCAGGGCTTCAATGAGGGCGCGGTCGCCCTTGGCAAAGCCTTTTTCCACCAGGGCGGTGAACCCGCCCAGAAAATCCACGCCCGCTTCCTTGGCGGCTTCGTCCAGAGCCTTGCACACGCGCACCATGCCGTCAGGGCCAAAGGGCGCAGCCACCACGGCGATGGGGCTGACGCTGATGCGCTTGTTCACCACGGGGATACCGTACTTGTCGCCCACCTCGTCGCATATGGCCACAAGCTGCGAGGCGTAGCGGCGCAGTTTGGCCCGCACGTTGGCGGTGAAGAGATCAAGATCGTGGCTCACGCAATCAAACAGGCTCACGCCCAGGGTGACGGTGCGCACGTCAAGATGCTCGTTACGGAGCATGTTCAGAGTGCTTGTGACTTCGCGTTCGGAAAGCATGGCTGTAATCCTGTATGGTTGCAGACGTGTCTGGCAATGATTCTTGAACAACGGTTCCTGCGCGGGCGCGCGTCGGGCCTTCGGCCCGCAGGGACATTCCCTCACGCCGGGCCTTGATGCGGAGCCCTGATGTCAATCCCTGATGCCAATCCCTGACGTTGGGCGCTGTCCCGGAGACTCGCCGAAAATTTGGCGGCGGAGTCCGGCCTGCCCGCAGTCCAGCCTTGGCTAGAAGGAATTGACGCGGTGAACGGCCTCGAAAATATCCCGGTGCTGCACGCTCACGCGCAAATCGCGGCTCTGTCCCTCGCAGGAGAGTTCGCGGCGCAGACGGCCGAGATCCACGGAGTCGGGAACCATGACCTCAAAAACAAACAGGGCGCGGTTGGCCCCGCCTTCGCCCAGAATGGCCTTGAGGCTTTCAATGTTCACGTCATGACGGGCGAACACGCGGCTCATGGCCGCGATGAGGCCGGGTTTGTCCGGGCCGTCGGCAGTGACCACAAAGGGTTCACAGTGCAGGTCCTGCCCCCACTGCCCCTTGATGGCGGGGCGCACCAGCACCGACAGGTCAACCTTGGCCTCGGCCAGGCTGGCGCTGAGATTCTGGCGCAGACTCTCGGCATCTGTTCCGTCAGGAGCCGCCACCACAAATATGGCGGCAAACTCCCCAGAAAGTATGGTCTGGGTCACTTCTTCGATATTGCAGCCGTTTTCTTCAAGAATACGACTGACAGCGGCCACAACGCCGGGGCAGTCGCGCCCCAGAAATGAGGCAGTATACTTGTGCATGAGGTAATCCTTGCGGAAATGTACCGCTGGCGGGGCCGTTGCGGATGTTGTCTTGGAAAGCATTGCTATATACGCAACCAACGCGAACTTCAAGGGGCAACAGGCCCCACGGGCGGCTGAAAAGCATTGGACACGCCGTCCTTGACGCCTTTCTGTGAATGGCATACCCTAACAATCCTTTAAGACTAGGCATCTCAGGAGTTTCTCAGTGGAAAATCGGGAAAAGAAGAATAAAAAGCCTACCATCAAATTAGGCACCAAGTCGCAGCACGCGGGCTATTTCATGCCCATGCTGGAAAGCTTCGCCAGCCGCGAAGGACTTAACGAAGTCGTAAAAAACCGCGTGGTTAAATCCTGCGATCTGCTGGATGCGGGCGTGCCCCTCTTTCCCAATGATTTTCGAAAAGAGCACTCCATCTCCTGGGTACTGGACAAATTTGGCGACCTGGAAGGCGAAGCCCTCGAAAGCCAGGAAGACGTCGTCGCCATTGCCGGGCGCATTGTTTCTTTGCGCTCCTTCGGCAAGGTGGCCTTCTTCCATATAATGGATCAGACGGGCCGCGTGCAGTGCTACGCAACGCGCGAACACCTTGACGAAGCGACGCACAATCTGGTGAAAAAGCTGGATATTGGCGACATTGTCGGTGTTTCCGGGCACCTCTTCCGCACCAAAACGGGCGAACTGACCATCGCCTGTCGCAAAATAAAGCTCATCACGCGCTCCCTGCGTCCCCTGCCCGAGAAATATCACGGGCTCAAGGATATGGAAACGCGCTACCGCCAGCGCTATGTGGATCTTATCGTCACGCCGCGCGCCCGCGAGATATTCTTCAAGCGCAGCCTTATCGTGCGCGAGTTCCGCCGCTTTATGGAAGACCGGGGCTTTATGGAAGTGGAAACGCCCATGATGCAGCCCCTGGCTGGCGGCGCGACCGCACGCCCCTTCAAGACGCACCACAACGCGCTGGATATCGGCCTCTTCATGCGCATCGCGCCGGAGCTGTATCTCAAGCGCTTGCTGGTGGGCGGCTTTGAAAAAGTTTTTGAGCTCAACCGCAACTTCCGTAATGAAGGCATCGACACGCGGCACAACCCCGAATTCACCATGTGTGAATTTTACTGGGCCTACGCCACGTTTGAAAACCTCATGGATCTGACCGAAGAGCTTTTTGCCCATCTGGCCCAATGCGCGTGCGGCACAACCGTGGTGCCTTATCAGGGCGATATGATCGACCTCACGCCCGGCAAGTGGACGCGCATGAGCTTCTACGATTCGCTCACCGTCATTGGCGGACACAAGCCGGAGTTCTACAACGATTACACTCAGGTGCAAAATTACATCCGGCAGAAGGGCGAAAAGGCCGCTGACAGCGAAAGCCTGCAAAAGCTGCATGCCAAGCTTTTTGACCTTGACGTTGAAGGCAAGCTGATCCAGCCGCACTTCATCTACCATTATCCCACGGAAATCTCGCCGCTGTCGCGTCGTAACGACAAAAACCCCGGTCTCACCGACCGTTTTGAGCTTTTCATCACCGGTCGCGAGCTTTCCAACGCCTTTTCCGAGCTCAACGATCCCGTGGACCAGCGCCTGCGCTTCGAAGAGCAGGTGCGTGAAAAGGAAGCCGGAGACGACGAGGCCCACAGCATGGACGAAGACTATCTGCGCGCCCTTGAATACGGCATGCCCCCGGCTGCCGGACAGGGTGTGGGCATTGACCGACTGGTCATGCTGCTGACGGATTCGGCCTCCATCCGCGAGGTCATCCTCTTCCCCCTGCTGCGCCCCGAGATTTAAGGAAGCACTGATTAAAGAGCCTCTTGGAAACGCGCAGTTGTTTCGTTTGGCAAGGCGCGATCTTTTTTTGAAGCAGGAGTGGACTCTTCCGTCCTCGACTGTTTCAAAAAAAGTGAAGCAACGCCGCCAAACGAAATAAATCAGCGTTTCCTTAATTTCCGAGTCCACCTCCAAGACTTTTCCAATTCAAGAGGGCCGTTCCATTGGGAACGGCCCTCTTCACGTGGTGGGCACGCATTTGGGGCACGTGCAGTAAAAATACGCTCACTCTTCGGGCCGCTTGGGCTGCCGGTGAAAAACCCTCCATCCCAGCGCACCGCCCCGGCTTTCACAGGCCCGCAGGCACTCGCCACAAACGGTGCAGTCCCGCCGCTCCGGCCCGTCCAAGCGTCTGGGATTGAGTTGCAGCGGGCAGGCGGCCCTGCACGGCACTTCCCCCCGGCAACTGCACTGCGCGGCCGTCCAGTCAATGCGCAGCCCCGGCGCTTTTGCGGGCAGGCAACGGGCCGCCGCTCCAAGCAGCACGGACTGCGGGCACACATACCGACACCACAGCCGCTTGCCGCTTATGGCTTCCAGCACCAGCGCCGCTGCGGGCAAAGCCAGCGCCGACAGCAGAAACACCGCTCCCGCGCCCTGCCATACCAGCACGGGAACCAGAGAAAGTTCACCGGGCATGCCCAGTATGTTGAGGACAGGATATTCCAGCAAAATGGCCAGAGACAGGCCCGCCATGAGTATAAAGCCCTTGGCGGCAAAGGCTATGGCATGCTGCGTGGAGGCAGTATCACGCCTTGCCACGGCCTTGGCCCGGATCCTCCGCCCGGCCATGTTGTACAGCAGTTCGGACAAAAAACCGTAGGGACACACCCAGGAGCAGAATACCCGCCCCAAAAGCAGGGCCAGAATCAGGGAACAGACCGCCCCCCACAGCAGGGCTCCGGCGGTCATCATTCCCTCAGCCGCCACTTGCAGGGCGGCCACGGGATCGGCAAAGGGAAGTCCGAAAAAATGCAGGGAAAACAGGCTGCCCCTGATCTGCCCAAGCCCCGCCCCATTGATCCAGGGCAACATGCAGAACACCACAAGAACAGACAACTGGGCGCACCGACGCGCCAGAGTGTACCTCTTCATACGCCGCCCCCTGGAGCGTCCAGCGTCGGCACGGCGGAAAGGGGCCTGCGGCGGGAAGATGCGGGCCACACCTCCACCGCCTGCACGGGGCACACGTATTCGCAGATGCCGCAGCCGACGCAGGCCCTGGTTATGGCCGGCGTCACCCCTCCCGAAAGAACCACCGCCGAACCGCGCAGGGGGCAGCGGTCATAGCAGGTCATGCACATGACGCCATTGGTATAGTTATGGCACCGGTCTTTCAGTATGTAGGCCCGCCCCATTCCGGCGTGCGCCATGTCCGTGACGGCGGCGTTGAGCGCGCCGGAAGGGCAGACAGGCGGGCACTTCATGCAAAGGTAACAGGGCGTTTCGCGCGGCACGACGCGCGGCGTCCGGCGGGATGGCCCGAAGCCGCCCATAAGCTCCAGACTCTTGTGCGGGCATACGGTCACACATTGCCCGCAGCGCACGCACTGGCGCAAAAAATCTTCTTCCGCCGCCGCGCCGGGCGGTCGCAGCGGCGGAAGAAGCAGGCTCATTGGAGCCCTCCCTCACCTACGCCTTCCACCACCGGCCACGGCCCATGCCCTTTGGGCCGATGCGGCGGGCAAGGCATGTGCCCGGTGCTGTCCAGATCATCCTCATAGTTGATAAAAGCCACGTCGAGGGCCAACACATGGGGGAGGCCGTTCACGTATTCCAGATATCCCTGCAGCGTCCGGGACGGGCTTTCCAGCACAACGGCCAGCTTGTCCGCATCCGGCACTTCCTGCACTTCCAGCACGCCCCTGGTGGCCCGCAACTCGCTGCACAGCGGCAGCAAATGTTCACGCAGGCAACTGACCACAATACCCGCTATAGCCATACGGCCCCCTATGCCTTGCGAATGCGCGCGGCGCATATCTTGTATTCGGGCTCGCGCGATGCCGGGTCGGTGGCATCGAGAAAGAGCTTGTTCACCAGTTTCTTGGGGTCAAAAAACGGTACCGCCACAAGTCCGGGCCGACAGACGTCGCTGACCCGCGCGGGCAGCTCCATGGCGTCACGCCGCGTTTCCAAAATGACGTTATCTCCGTGCTTGATGCCAGAATTTGCCGCATCTTCCTCATTTATTTCCACAAAAGCAGACGGATTGGCCTTTTGCAGTTCCGGCACCTTTCCCGTCATGGTGGCGGTATGCCAGTGGTCAATGACGCGCATGGACGTCAGGTACAGAGGATAGTCGGCATCCGGCTCCTCTGCCGCGCCCTTGGCCGGGCGCATCCAGATCACGGCCTTGCCGTCGGGCTTGCCGTAAAAGAAAAACCGGTCCGGGTGGTCTGCCGGAACGAAGGGGTCCTGCCCGCGCACATAGCGCAGGAATGTTCCGGGGTGATCCTCGCTGGGGCAGGGCCAGATCAGGCCGGACTCCTTACGCAGGCGAGCCCGTGTCATGCCGGAAAAATCATAGGTGGTGCCCTTGGAGACCATGCGCCACTCGTTCCAGACGTCCTCTGCGTTGTTGAAGTTCACAAGCTTGGGGTCCACGCCCGCGCGCTTGGCGAATTCCACCAGGGTGTTGACCGTGGGGCGGCACTGGGCCGGAGGCTCCACGGCCTTTTCAATGAGCGAATAGCGGCGCTCGCCGCAGCCGTACACGCCGTCGCGCTCGCACCAGAAAGCCGGGGCAAGTACGAGGTCGGCATATTCCAGCGTGACCGCGTCGGGAAAGGCCTCAATGCAGACGATGAAGGATTCGGGGTTGGACATGGCCTTGTGCACCTTGTTCAGGTTGGGCAAGGTGTGGGCCGGGTTTGTCTCGCAGATGATCATGCACTTGACGTCGCCCCTGCCAAGGGCCTCGAACAGGGCCACCGTGTGATAGCCCGGTTCGGGCGCGATGCGCCCCTCGGGCAGGCCCCACAGTTTTTCCATTTCAGCCCGGTGCTTGGGATTGGGGATGGCCCGCCCGGCGGGCAGCAGATGCGAAAGCGCGCCGCCGTCGCGGACGCCGCCGCAGGCGTTGGGCTGCCCTGTGAGCGAAAACGACGTGGCCCCGGGGCGGCATATCTGCCCGGTGAGCAGGTGCAGGTTATGGATGAGGTTGTTGGCAAAAACGCCCTGCACACGCTGGTTGATGCCCATGCACCAAAGGCTCATGGTGGCTGAGGATTCGGCAAAGGCGCGGGCGGCCCCGTAAATCTGCTCAACCGGCACGCGGCATATTTCGGCCACCTTCTCCGGCCGGTAGTTTTCAAGAAAAGCCTTGTAGCCTTCAAAATCCGAAGGCTTGCCCTCGGCGTCCATAAAGGTGACGTAGCGCTGCCAGAAGCGTGGGCTGTCCAGCTCCTCATTGATGATGACCCAGGCCATGCTGTGCATGAAGGCCAGATCCGTGCCCGGGCGAAAAGCGATGTGCATGTCCGCTATGCGCGAGGTATTGGTACGGCGCGGATCAGCCACAATGATCTTCACGCCCGGCTCCACCTGCTTGCGGCGGGCCAAGCGTCGGAAAAGCACCGGGTGCGCCTCGGACGTGTTGGAACCGATGATGAAAAAACAGGTGGCCTGGTCCATGTCGGCATAGGTGCCCATGGGCTCATCCTTGCCGAAGGTGGTCACATAGCCGCCAACGGCCGAGGCCATGCACAGGCGTGGGTTGCCGTCCACATTGTTGGTGCCGAACCCGCCCTTGAATATCTTGTTGGCCACATAGCTTTCTTCCGTGAGGCACTGGCCGGAGCCGTACCAGGCCACGGAATTGGGTCCGTAAGTGTCTATGCTGTGCCGGAACTTTGCGGCCATGAGATCAAGGGCCTCGTCCCAGCTCACGGGTTCGAGCTTGCCGCCCTTCTGGCGGCGCAGCATGGGCTGCGTGACCCTTTCCTTGGAATTGAGCACGGGGATGAGCAGCGAGCCCTTGAGGCACAAAAGGCCCGCGTTATGGTTGTTGGGGTCGCCCTGAATGGCCACGGCCTTGCCGTCCCTGACGCCCACAAGAACCCCGCAGCCCGTGCCGCAATACCGGCACACGCCCTTGACCCATTTTTCGGGCTTGTTGTCGGCCGCATGGGCCAATGTGGTCAGTCCCGTGCCCGAAGCCGCGGCCATGGCCGCTGACATGGCAAAATATTTCAAAAAATCACGACGTGAAGTACTCATGTGTTCAACCTCGCTATTAAGCTGGCGTAAGGGTCCGTTGCGTCCCAAAGCGCCCTGCCCTCTTCACGAAGACCGGGCCATGGCTGCCGTCAAGGCTGTGCGCTGAAAGCCGGGGCAACTGCCCCACATCCGCCGCAGTCAGCCTTGCCGGTGTGCATCACAGGTCCGTCTTGTTGGAAGGCATGCGATATTCATAAGCCCGGCCATGCAGAGGGCTCTGATGATAGGGGTGGCAGCTCACGCAGTCGTCACGCTTGCCGAACTTGGCTTCCATGCGCTGTATGGAAAGCGAGTGGCAGCGCGCGCACACCTCGACGCCGGGTTTGCGCGCAAAGGGTATGGCCCCCTTCCCGTCGGGCATGCCGTGGCAGGTCTGGCAACGCACCAGGGTGACGCCGTGCTTGCTCTCATACCACTCCTGGGCCAGACGCGGCGTGCTCTTGGCATGGCAGCTGTAGCAGTCGCCCTCCATCTTGGGCGCGGCAAGGTGTTTGGCCGCCTCGCAGCGCTCGGCCGGAAAGGCCCAGGCCATATAGCCGAAATAGCCGCCCGCGAGCACCAGCAGGGCCAGCAGGGAACCGATCAGGATCTTACAGGACTTCATGGCCGGATCTCCTTGATTTTCTGAGCGAACGTGTGGTTGGCGGGTATGCGTTCGTCAAACACGGGCAGGTGGGCAAGATTGCGGTGACACCCCACACAGCCGCTGCGGGACTGACCGTTCTTGCCCTCATAATTTTCGTGCGCCAGTCTGCCCTCTTCGGAGACAGGCCCGTCGTTTTTGGCGTTTTTGGTCAGGTTTTGATGACAGGCCCTGCAATTGGCGTCATCGGTGAAGCGGCGGGCCACAGGCTGCATGGCCGCCCTGTTCAGGTCATCGCCGCCATCAACGGAATGCACCCACACATCCCTGATGCCCAGCCACGCCTTGGCGCCGAGCATGCGGGCGATGTTGCCCGAAGGAATGTGGCACTGCCTGCAGCCAATGGCCTGGCCCTGCGCGTCCTTGGCATGTGATGAAAAACGCATCTCTTCCTGATAAACGCGCATTTCATGACAGGAAAGGCAAAAGTCCGTACTGGAGGTGTACGCCACTCCGCCGCCAGCCAGAGCCACACATGCCACAAAAATTACGCAGCCTATGATCCAGACGCGCTTTCGTGGATAGGGCATGGGTTTGAACCTCCATCAAAAGAAAAGAAGAAGAGTTGTAATAAACGCCTTGCAAATCATGAAGTGTGGCACTGCAATACTACCAAATGCCAACAGAATCTTTGTATTGAAGCCGCTACAGCAAGTCCTGTGCCAGATCACAGTTTTCATTTTAACTGTGATTACAGGCACATTTTGAGAAAAACATCACACGCCCAAGACTGGCATTCATAGTAAAATGACAATCGTCATAAAAAAATGACAAACGCCCCCATCCCGTCGTGCCGCACGCGCAACAAAGGGCTGCGCCCAAACCGTGCGCGCGCCAGCCCGTGCGCAAAAAAACAGGACCGCCACTGCCGCTGCGGACATTGACAATCCCCGGTTTTACAGGCAATGCCTCGTGAGAAAAAACAGCGTTTTACCCGCCGCCCTCGCGCCGCGCCTGGAGCAATGCAACTTTTACATTGCCCTCATGGCGCCCTGGCGGCTGCGAGAACAGACGTTCGCTACGGAGGCATGGGCGCGGCTTATCTGCGCGGGCAAACGCCGTAGTAAGCGCGCCTTAAACTTTGAGAATGCATATTCTCAAAGGTAATCCGCTCTGGGCTGACAGCGCCCCGGCCCTGCCGGAACCGCCGCCGGAGCCGCCGCCAGAACGGACTACGGAACGAACAACAGAACGAACAACGCCCGGCAGGATGCTGCCGGCCGATGCCGCAGAAAGCGTGTCACTGCCCCTTTGCTCTAAAAAATCTCTTGAATATCCCGCCAAGCTGGGCCACTATGCCGCAAATGTCATTTGAACTCTTCGTAGCCTTGCGCTACCTCTTTTCAAGGCGCAAACAGACCTTCATTTATATAATCTCACTCATGTCCATTATGGGCGTCGCGCTCGGCGTGGGCGCGCTGGTGGTCGTGCTGGGCGTTTATAACGGCCTGACCACCGACATGCGCGACAAGATCCTTGGCGCCAACGCGCACGCCATTGTCATGTCCTACCTGCCTTCGGCCTTTGAGAA
This sequence comes from Desulfovibrio sp. 86, assembly GCF_902702915.1. Classification (NCBI taxonomy): domain Bacteria; kingdom Pseudomonadati; phylum Thermodesulfobacteriota; class Desulfovibrionia; order Desulfovibrionales; family Desulfovibrionaceae; genus Desulfovibrio; species Desulfovibrio sp. 86. The sequence continues at coordinate 843,418 of NZ_LR738849.1, forward strand.
TGACGACGGACTGCTGGACCGCATCCGCTCGGTCAAGGGCGTCACCGGGGCGACCCCTTTTATTTACACTGAAGTGATGCTCTCCGCCGGAAACGGCGTAAAAGGCGTGGTGTTGCGCGGCATTGACCCGGAATCGGGCCCGCACGTGCTCTCCATGCTGCGCCAGATGCGCACAGGTTCGGCAGCCGCCCTGCAAAAGGAAGGCACGCCAGGGCTCATCATTGGTGAAGAACTGGCCAAAAGGCTGGGCCTTGTGGAAGGCAGCCGCGTGAATCTGCTTTCGCCCTCCGGGCAAAAAACGGCTTCAGGCTACGCGCCGCGCATCCGCCCCTTTGAAGTGGTGGGCATATTCAAGACAGGCATGTTTGAATACGACTCCTCGCTGGCCTTTGTGAGCCTGGCTGCCGCGCGCGACGTGCTTGGCCTGCCGGACAAATACCTTTCCGGCGTGGAGCTCACCGTTGACGACCTTTTCAAGGCGGATCAGACCTCGGCGCGCGTGGCCACCGAACTTGGCTCGCCCTTCTACGTGCGCTCCTGGATGGAAATGAACGCCAACCTCTTTGCGGCCCTCAAGCTGGAAAAGATCGGCATGTTCATACTGCTGACCATGGTGGTGCTTATAGGCTCTTTCTCCATCGTGACGACCCTTGTCATGCTGGTGATGGAAAAAACGCGCGACATTGCCATCATGATGTCCATGGGGGCAACGCGCAGCATGATACGGCGCATATTCATGCTCCAGGGCAGCATCATCGGCGTCATCGGCACGCTGCTGGGCTATGCCCTGGGTCTTTCGCTGGGGTGGCTGCTCAAGCGCTACCAATTCATCAAACTGCCTGAAAACGTATATACGCTTGACCATCTGCCCATCAGCATCACCGTTACCGACGTGATCACCGTCGGGGTCAGCGCCATGCTGCTGTGTTTTCTGGCCACCCTTTACCCGGCACGCCAGGCCGCCCGCCTTGAACCGGCGGAAGCCCTGCGCTACGAATAGCCATGTCCGCACTCTACAAATTTTCCAACGTGAGCAAAAACTTTTCCGCACCGGGTGAAGATCTTGAAATTCTCAAGAATATCAATCTGGTCGTGGAAGAAGGCGAGGCTCTTGCCATCGTGGGAACTTCCGGCTCCGGCAAGAGCACCCTCTTGCATCTTATGGGTGCTCTTGATACTCCAAGTACGGGCGCTGTCTTTTTTGACGGTCAGGACATGGCGCGCATGACGCCTGACCAGAAGGCGGCCTTCCGCAACAGAACACTGGGCTTCGTTTTTCAGTTTCATCATCTCTTGCCGGAATTTTCGGCAGTGGAGAACGTGGCCATGCCGGCCATAATCGGCGGTGAACGCCAGGCCGTCATCATGTCCAAGGCCCGCGAAATGCTCGAACGCGTGGGTCTTTCGGCTCGTATGGAAAGCAAGATTTCCACGCTTTCAGGCGGCGAAAGGCAAAGGGTGGCCATTGCCCGCGCGGTGCTGATGCGCCCGCGAGTTCTGCTGGCCGATGAGCCCACCGGCAATCTGGACGAAGGCACCGGAGCGCAGGTGGGCACACTCATGAACGAACTTAACCGCGAACTGGGCATGACACTCGTGGTCGTGACGCACAATCGGGAGCTGGCCGCAGGCATGGGCCGCACTCTGGAACTGAAAGCGGGGACACTGTATGAAAAAAATGTTGCGTAATCTTCTCTCTAACATCCTCTGCATTACAGCTCTGGCTTGCGCTGTGCAGCTTGCGCCCGTAGCGGCGGAAGCCGCCCAGGGACCTCTGGTTCTTGTGCTGCCCTTTCAGGTCAATGCCGGGCCGGATATGCCCAATGCCGCCCGGGATGTGCCCCAGATCATTGCCGACCAGCTCAAACAGAACGGCATGAGTGTCGTGCCGATGAATGCGGCGCGGCAGTTGCAGCAACGACACGGCGAGAACATTGATCTCGCCACAGCGCGCGCTCTGGGCCGTCAGGCTGGCGCGCAGCTTGTCATATACGGCAGCTTCAACCAGCTTGGCGACGGCTTCAGCATGGATACGCGCCTTGTTCCCGTGCAGCAGGGCGAAGCCGTGCCCGCGGGTTTTGAGCGCAACTCACTGGTCGCCCTCAGCGACTGTGCCAGCACCCTCGCCAGCCGCGCGGCCGAAATGACCAAGGCCAGCAGCCCCGCTCCCGCGCCGCAACTGGCGGACAACGGCCCCGGATTCGTGCCCATGGGCGCGCCCGCTGCCGCCAAGGGCGGCCTTGCCGACGTGCAGGTGCGCGGCATGAATGTTATGGACCCTGACACAGTGCTCATGCGCCTGACCATCCGCAAGGGTGACACCCCCGATGCCCACGCCATCAACGAAGAGGTGAAGCGCATCTGGGAAATGGGCTATTTCAGCGACGTGCAGGCCACCCTTGAGGGCAATGTGCTCGTCTTTACCGTGGTGGAAAAGCCCCGCATCGACAGCATCGTGGTGGAAGGCTCCAAGGGCATCAGCAAGGATGACGTCCTTGCGGCCATGGGCACCAGAACCGGCAACGTGCTCAACGAGCAGGTGCTTTCCGACGACCTGCAGAAAATTACCGAGCTGTACCGCAAGGAAGGCTACTACCTCGCCAAGGCCAACTACCGCCTTGAAGACCGCCATAGCGGTCGCGGGGCTGTTCTCGTCATCAATGTGGACGAAGGCAACAAGCTCTACGTCAAAGAAGTCAATATCGAAGGCCTCAAGACCCTGAACAAGGGCGACATTGAAAAATACATGGCCCTCAAGCCGCGCGGCATGTTCTCGTGGCTGACGGGAACCGGCGTGCTCAAGGATGAATATCTTGAGCGCGACACCAACGCCATCGCCGCCTTCGGCCTCAACGAGGGCTATGTTGACATTCAGGTGAGCGCTCCCCAGGTCGATTACAAGGATGACGGCATCTACGTCACCTATGTGGTCAACGAAGGCCCCCGCTATACTGTCCGCAACGTGGTTTTCGCGGGCGACGTCATCGACAGCGAAGACAAGATGCTTGAAGTCGTGCAGATGGACGACTGGCAGAAGTCCAACAAGTACTTCTCCCTTACTGTCATGCAGGAAGACTCCAAGCGTTTGACCGACTATTACGCCGACTACGGCTACGCCTTTGCCGAGGTGGACACAAAACTGATGAAGGCCGATGACGGCAGCGATCAGGTGGATGTGGGCTACCTCATCAACAAAAAGCAGAAAGTTTTCATCCGCCGTCTGGTGGTCGAAGGCAACACAAAAACGCGTGACAACGTCATCCTGCGCGAAATGCGCCTCGGTGACGGGGATATGTATGAAGGCGCCAAGCTGCGCCGCTCCAATGAACGCCTGAACCGCCTGCGCTACTTCGGCGCTGTGGATATGGAGCTCGTCCCCACCGGACAGGAAGACGAGGTCGACCTCAAGGTCAAGGTCAAGGAAGCCAATACCGGCGCCATCATGGGCGGTATCGGCTACTCCAGCTACTATGACGTGGGCGTGAGCGCCTCCATCATGGAGCGCAACCTCTTTGGTCGCGGCTACTGGCTGCAGTTGCAGGGCTTCTTCTCCTGGCGGCGCACGTCGGGCACCCTGTCCTTCACCAACCCGCGCGTGTATGACACCGACCTCTCCTTCGGCAACGACATTTACTACACCCACGACTACTGGGACAACTTCACCAAGGACACCATAGGCGACACAGTGCGCTTCGGATATCCCATCGGTGAATACACCACCGTGGGCACAGCGTACCGCTTGGAACGCTACCACCTCTATGACGTGTCCGACACCAGCTCGCCCTACATCAAGGACTACAAGGGCATTAACTGGACCAGCGCCATTTCGGGACGCATCCTGCGCGACACGACCGACAGCAAGGAACGTCCCACCAAGGGCACCATCTCGCGCCTGTGGGCTGAATACGGCGGCGGCGGCCTCGGCGGCACGGACAACTTCATCAAATCCGTTGCCGACTGGCAGGGCTTCTGGTCCTTTAACCCGCAAAACACCATTCACCTGCGTGGGCGCGTCGGCGGCGTGTTCCAGAACACCGACAACAAGGTTCCCGTGTTCGAACGCTTCTGGGTCGGCGGCATGGATACCATCCGTGGCTACTCCTATTCCGACCTTTCACCGCGCGACTACAAGCACGGTGGCGAACAGATCGGCGGCGACCGCATGGGCGTTGCCAACCTCGAATACATCTGGACCTTCCAGAAGGAACTGGGGCTGGCTATCGTTCCCTTTGTGGACTCCGGCTTCAACATCGACTCCAAAACAATGGCTCAGGACTGGGACAAGTACATCGTCGCCTCCTCTGGCCTGGAACTTCGCTGGCGTTCACCCATGGGCGACCTTCGTATAGCCTACGGCATCCCCATGGTGCAGGATTACGACAAGGAAATGCCCACCGGCAGAATCGAATTCAGCATGGGCCAGTTCTTCTAGGAACAAATGCCTTCACTGGGCGCCAAGGCTTTCGTGAACAGCCAGTGCTGACCAGACATAACTGCACGCGTGGCGCGGGGATAAACCCCGCGCCACGCTTTTTTGCATGTCAATCTTTTTTGGCATATATTGTGCAAATATGCTTGCAATGTGCATGCGCAGCGACAAAACTACGGCTGTACGCCCGCATGTCTTGAAAGCAGATTCCCAATGAGAGTATACGTTCTCTAAGATGAGGGCGATCTCACTTTGAAATTACTCTGGCGGCTGCGGGAATAGACGCCCGCCGCGAAGACACAAGCACAAGGAACACAGCAGTCTGTCACCAAAATGACAGTCGAACGCCAGCAGAGCAAGGAACACCCGTGGCCCGCAAAGAAAACCCATCCCCTACTCAGGGCCCTCCAAAGGCCCGGACGCAATCCCGGAGCCCGTCGCCACGGCCTCCCCAGGATACGCCTGAGGGCAGGTCGCAAGGGCAAGGCGCGGCCCCCGGTCAGGCCAGGCACGGCATCAGACGTCTTGCCCCGCCAGTGTTTTTTCTGCTGGCTCTCTGCCTGCTGGTGGTTTTCTTTTATGACACAGGTTATACGTCCTTGCCGCCCACGGGCAAACGCTACGATACCGCCAAGGCTGGCATCGAAACGCTGCGCCTGGACGCCAAAAAGGCCAACCTGCGCGAACCCTGGGAAAAACTGGCTGCGGAATTTCGCGCCATCTATGATGCCGACCCAGGCTGGCCCAACCGCCCCGCCGCCCTTTTTCGCGCTGCGGAAAGCCTTGAGGAACTGGCCCGCCGCTCCTTTGCCAAGGCTGATGCCCGCAAGGCCATAGAATGTTACGAGGCCGTGGCCATGCGCCACGCCGACAGCCGCCTTGCCGACGACGCCCTTTTTCACGCCGCCAGACTGCGCGCGGCATGGCTCAAGGATGACAAGGGCGCGCTGGAACTTCTCAACCGCATCAAGACCCAGTATCCCAAGGGCGACATGCTGCCCGAAGCCCTGGCCCTGGAAAAAACCCTTCTGGCTTCGGCGCAGGGGCGCACTGCCCCTGAAGCCCGGCAGGTCGCCGCCGCTGAAGCCAAACCTTCCATTGAAGACCAGGCCTCAAGCCCCTCAGCCCAGGACAAGGATAAAAAACGCGCTGAGGCAGGCGCGTCTGCCGCGCCCTCCCCAGTGACGTCAGCCCAAGCTGCGCCAGGGGTCCCCGCTCTGGCGACAGCCCCCGCCGTCCTCCTGCCCCAGGATCAGATCTTGCCGCGCTACCGCAAGGCCAAGGCCGACATGGAAAGCTTGAGCGCCGACAAGGCACGCTCCTGCTGGAGGCAACCCTGGGAAGAACTGTCGGCGGAATTTCTGCTTATTTATCAAAGCCGCAAAAACTGGGCCATCTCGCCCGGCGCGCTCTTTCGTGCGGCTTCAAGCCAGGAATCCCTCGCCAACTGCTCCCACCTCGCGACGGAATACCGTCAGGCACGCGACCTTTACCTGAACCTCGCACAGGAATTTCCCAAAAGCGCTCTGGCGGACGATGCCCTCCTTCGGGCCGCAGTCATTGAGGCAGACCGGCTGAACCAGCCGCAGGAAGCCCTTGAGCTGCTTGACGCCATCGCCACCCTGTATCCGCAGGGCGACATGCTGCCGCAAGCCAAAACCCTGCGGCAGCGCCTTTCCGGCGGGACTGATGTTGCCGCCGCGCCCGTGGGCAAAGCTGGCACGGCTCCCACCCCGGCCACACCCCCTGAAGTCCACACGCTTTCCTGGAATTCACTGAGCAAAAACTCTGTGGAAATCGTGCTGGATCTCTCCTCTCCGGCCCGCTATCGCGCCCGGCTGGAAGAAGGCAAAAAAGGCGCAGGCTCCAGCCTGTATCTGGAATTTGACGATGCCTCCGTTGTCAAAGATGTGCGCCAGGGCGTCACGGTCAAGGGCAGCCTTTTGCAGTCCGTCCGCGTGAGCGACCGCAAGGGCGGCGGCGCGGTGATGCAGTTCAGCTTTCGGGATGTGCGGCGCTTTGACACACAGGCAGAAAGCAACCCCTGCCGCATAGTGTTGCACGTGGCGGCGGGCAATACCCCTCTGCCCTCCCGCCAGGGCGCGGGAGCGGGCTTTGCCGGGCAGGACAAGCCGCGTGACCAGGCAAACGCGCCCGACGAGCCTCGGCATGTCAACGACATGGCCCGCCAGCTGGGCCTCACGGTGCGCACGGTCTTCATTGACGCCGGGCATGGCGGACGTGACCCTGGCACCCACCACAACGGCATTCTTGAACGTGTCATCACTCTGGACGTGGCCACGACCCTCGGGCGCTTGCTGCAAGCCAACGGAGTTGACGTGGTCTACAGCCGCACCAACGACACCGGTCTTTCCCTGCGCGAACGCACAACACGCGCCAATGAGGCGGGGGCAGACCTTTTTGTCTCCATCCACATCAACGCCAATGACGACAAGTCGGTCAACGGCTTTGAAACCTACTATCTTGATCTGGCCCAAAATGCCGAAGCCGCGCGTGTTGCGGCACTGGAAAACGCTGGCAGCGATCATCGTCTTGGTGATATGCAAAAGATGCTGGCGGATGTGATGCTTACTGCAAGAGTAGATGAATCAAAAAAACTTGCTCAGGATGTTCAGCGTATTACCCTTTCCAGATTGAAAAAACGCGAGTATACTGTACGTAACAATGGCGTCAAATCCGCGCCCTTCCATGTTCTGCTTGGCGCGCAGATGCCGGCGGTGCTGGTTGAGCTGGGCTATTGCACCCACGCCGAAGAAGCCCGGAACCTCGCCAACGCCAAATACCGGCTGACATTGGCTGAAGGGCTGGCCGAGGGCATACTTGCATATAAAGATCGACTGTTAAAAAAGCGGACAGCCCAGAATTCCTTGACGCCGGAAAGCGCTGGTGCTATGTGATGCAGGGATTTCAAATACGCGCCGGGCTGTTGTATCAACAACAGTAAAGCCCAATTATACCGGCGCGGCAACCATGCCCCCTGCTTGTGCAACGTGAGCGCAGGCCGCATTAACCTACCATTATACAAGTTTCTTACGGCGCGAGGGTCATCCCAATTCCGCAAGGACAAGATAAAAAACAGCAATCGGGGAAGGAGTACTTTAAATGCGCAAGGTTTTGATGATGACCTTAGTGGTCTGCATGCTCATGGCTGGAACGGCGCTTGCGGCTGACAGCAATGCCGTGCCGGCTGCCAAAATTGGCGTTGTGGACATGCAAACGGTGGCCACTCAGAGCGATCCCGCCGAAGCTGCCAAAAAGCAGATGGAAGACAAGTTCGGCAAAGAACGTTCTGCTCTTGAAAAGCAGGGCGAAGCTCTGAAAAATAAGGCCGAAGCTCTCAAGAATCCCAAGGTTAGCGAAGAAAAGAAGCTTGAGTTTATTCGCTCCAAGCAGGATCTGGACCAGAAGACCCGTAACTTCCTGCGCAAGGTTGAACAGGAAGAAGTCAAACTGCGCCAGGACATGGTTACTCTGGTTTTCAGCGCCACCTATGAAGTGGCCCGCGCCAAGGGTTTCAACTTCGTGGTTGACGTGACCGCCGGCGGCGTTCTGTATGCCGACCAGTCTATGGATCTGACCCAGGACGTGCTCACCGAAGTGAACAAGCTTTATAAAGAAAAGAAGAACGACAAGGGCGGCAAAAAATAGCTCCGTCTCTTCAAGACTGTGATACAGCCTCTCGACCCTGACGGGGCGGGAGGCTTTTTTATTGGCGACTGCCTTTGGCTCAGGCAGGAGCGTTGCGCTTCGGCATATCAGCGTTCAGAGCATTTTACGAATGAAATGAGTTGGCCGCGTGCAGGGATTTTTCAAAAATCCTCGCCACGAAATGCGAGTGGACTGGCTTTTGCCTGCCGTAAGCGAGCATTTCAAGTGTTTCATGCTCACGAGCTTCAACATTCCAGCGGGCAATTATGGGGCGTCCCTCTTGGGCCGTCCCCGAATCATGCCCGAAATACCCAGGAGGCCACATGCAGGAATCAGCCCCTCAGCCCCAAAGCATGGACATACAGCGTATTTTGCGCCTGCTCCCCCACCGCTACCCTTTCCTGCTGGTGGACAGGGTGGTGGAGTGTGTGCCTGGTTCACACATAAAGGCATACAAAAACGTGACGTTTAACGAACCTTTTTTTCAGGGTCACTTTCCCGATGCGCCCATTATGCCCGGCGTTCTCATTCTTGAGGCTCTGGCCCAGGCGGGCGGGTTGCTGGCTGTTGCGGGCATGGGCGACCTGGATGACAAGCTCTTTCTTTTCACAGGCCTCGACGGCGTGAAATTTCGCCGCCAGGTGGTGCCCGGCGACCGCCTTGACCTGGAATGCTCCAATCTGCGCCTCAAGCTCAAACTCTGCAAAATGGAAGCCCGCGCCTTTGTGGACGGCAAACTGGCGGCAGAAGCGCAAATTACCGCAGCCATCGGCGACAGGCCCAAAAGCTGAGGAAACGCTGCCACATTGGAATTGAAATGCTTTGTGGGGGAGGAGAATGAAATGCTTTGTGGGGGAGGGCCCCTTTTGCAAAAGGGTCCCCTCCCCCACACCCCCAAACAGAGTCGTCACGAGCGCCTTTCCAGTCGTTTCTGCGTCGAACTTCGCCTTTTATTCCGGTCGAGTACCATCAGAGTACACTCCCTGCATAAAAGGCTTGTTCTCCTTGATATGCCAGGAAATTCATCTCGTGACGACACTGTCTGAACCCTTTACTGTATTTTACAATACTGCAAAGTTTTTTGTGATCTGAAGCGGGGGATTCCAGAAACAGCGTCTTCCGCATCACGCCGCAAATCACGTCAAAGGCCGCCAGTACTCCTCAGGCGGCCTTCATGCGTTTTTGCACGAGAGTGACGACAGCGCTGGCCCCAAGAGCCGCCGCAGTGGCCAGCACATAACACAGCCATAGGGGCGTGCGCTCCACAAAGGCCATAACTATGGCCGCAAAGGCTATGCAGCCAAACCATCCGGCCATGAGCCCCCTGTAAATGCGCACCACAGCCCCTGCCCCTTGCGTGGCGTGTATAAAGGGCACCATGGCGCAGATCATGACAGGAAAAAACATCAGCACGCCGCTCCAGCCCGCCCCAAGCCAGTGGGCGACCTCGGTGACAACATAGACCAGCAGCGAGCCAAAGCCCATTTGGGCGGCAATAAGCCACCAGTGCGTGTGCTGCGGCTGTGTGGCCTCCGGGGAATCCTGCCGGGGCAGGCAGACCAGCACCAGCAGGGGCGACAGCAGAGAAAGCGCGAAGGCTGCCAGCGGCCAGTAGGGAAAAAACTGCACAATCCAGCCGCCCAGAAAATATATGCCCAGCGAAAGCGCGATGGCCAGATACCAGGGGATGCCCAGCACAGCCAGCCAGGGATAGGCCACAGCGGCCAGTCCGTTGGCGTCGATGCCGAGCAGGGTGTTGTATGAGGCGTGCGCCGAAAAGGCCGTCCCCTGCTCAAGAGTCAGAAAAAAGGACAAGGGGCCGGAGACCACGGGCAAACCGGCCGCCACGCCTCCGACAAAAGCTCCCCACCGGCGGGTGATGAGCATGCAGATCAACACCAGCAGGGGCGTCACGATCAATTTGAATGCAAGAATCCCGTTCACAACACGCTCCGTCGCAGAAATAGCCCCCACCCAATAATAAAGGCGGCGTCATGGCGCAAGCAGATGCCATAACGCCGCCCCCAATGCAAGGCAAGAGGAATGACGGAGCGACTCATGAATTCAGGGGCGGGCATACCCGCCCGCGACGCCTCCCGGACTCAGCACAAGCTGCCACAGTTGCAGGTCGCGCGCGCGAAAAGCTCCGGCGCAACTCAGCAGATAGTACAAAAACATGCGGCTTTGAAGTTCACTGCACTGAAATCTGCCTTCCTTTCGTCCCCTGATGAAGTTGTTGGCCCAGCATACGAGCGTTTTGTCATAATCCGCGCCAAAGTTGTGCCAGTCTTCCATCACAAAGCGGCCTTCGGCGCACTTTCCCAAAAGGGAAATGCTGGGCAGGATGCCGTTTTTAAAAATATACTTTTCAATCCAGGGGTCCACGCTGTGGTGGGGTTCGTTGCTGCCGATGGTGTGCAGCAAAAAAAGACCGTCCCTGGCCAGCAGGCTGCGCGCCTTGTCCATAAAGACGGCATAATTTTTGTGCCCCACATGCTCGAACATCCCGACGGAAACAAGGCGGTCATACGTGCCTGTCAGGGAACGGTAATCCTGCAACAGCCAGCGCACGTCCAGGCCTTTGCTGTGGTCGCGCGCATATTGGGCCTGGGCACTGGAAACCGTCACGCCGGTAACGCTTACGCCATACTCGCGGGCCATATACCTTCCAAGCCCGCCCCAGCCGCAGCCGATATCGAGAACGCGCATGCCTGGCCGTAGCAGCAGCTTGCGGCAAATCATGTCCATCTTCTGCCGCTGCGCCGCCTCAAGCGTGTCCACACCCTGCCAGAAGGCGCAACTGTACTGCATTGACGTGTCGAGCATGGCTTCAAACACGTCATTGCCGAAATCATAGTGATGCACCGCCACCATGTGCGCGCGGTCGGGGCTTTGAAGATTACGGAACAGATAGGAGACAAGCTCAAGCAGGACAGGCAGGGTAAAACGGAAGCGCCTTTCAAGCCCCCCGCGCAAAACCTTGCAGAAGAACTGATCCAGGGCCTTGCAGTCCCACCAGCCTTCCATATAGGCCTCGCCCAGCCCAAGGTTGGCAAAGCGCAGAACGCGGCCATACAATTTGTCGTTGTGAACCTGAATATCCCAGGGACGGGGCCCGTCAATGGCAACATCAACCGAAGCCAGCATTTTTTTAATGTCTGATTCACACATAACTGACACTCCATATTTACTCTGATGGCAGCAGGCGTGATAAACCTGCGCATAAAGAAAATATTTCCGCGTGTTACGCTACTTGAATTCAGCGCATGATGTGGACACAGATAAAAACTACTGCCATTTTTTTTCAAAGACAATAGTACGCATGTTTCATTTATGTTAACTATATCGGCACTATCCCAAGCACGACACCCTTTCAAGAATTTATAATAACCTCACGTAACATTTAGTAATCTCAGGCATGAGAACAAAAACTTTGCCATGATGTGAGGCCAGCGGACGCGGCTACTGACGTTTCGACTTCAAACCAGAAAACACCTTGCAACAGGCCACACTACGGCAAGAGTTTTAGAGCAATTTCTCTTTGAAATTGCTCTGGCGGATGCGGGATCAGACGCCCGCCGCGGAGGCGTAAGCGCAGTATGTCCGCGCGATTAAGCGCAGGAGCGAGCGTCTTGGAAGCATTGAGAATAGATATTCTCAATGCGAAAATGCTCTAGGGGGTGGGGGCGTGGGGGAGGGGACCCTTTTGCAAAAGGGTCCACCCCCACAAAGTATTTCAAGAGTAAAAAAACACCGGCGCGGGGACGGGTGCGGCAAGGCCGCTTGCGTCCGCCGCGCCGGGAAACGACAGGCAGAGAAAGGCTGGAGCAGTTACAGTATTTTCGAGTGGGCCAGATGGCGCGTCAGCTTCAAAAGGTCAGCGCCGTAGAACCACCATACAAAGCCCACAACGCAAAGCAGAAAGCAGTATTCCCCCAGGCTGCCTGTGGAGCACAGCTTGAGCGAAAACTTGTTGCTGCGTGAAAAGGGCGTAAGGGGCACGCCCGACGGCGTCAGCATGTCCAGAACCACGTGACTGAGGCCGCCGAAGCCAAGCCCCAGCAATACGTCACGCCCCATGGGGCCCATTTGCGCCCCAGGCGCGGCAAAAGCCACTGCGCACAAGATCAGCCACCAGCCGAACCAGTGGGTGGTTCCCCTGTGTACGGCATTGAATATTTTTTGCCGTCCGCGTCTGGTGGGAGCAAGGCCAGCCATGCGCTGGTCCAGCACGTCGGGCATGACGGCCCCGACGCAGGCCGCCGCCACTCCGGCAGCGGGCAGGTGCAGGGCCAGGGCCGCAGCGACGGCCGTGGCCTGATGGGTTATCCACTTCATGAATAATCCTGGGAGAGAATGTTGGGAAACGCTGATTTATTCCGTTTGGCAGTGTTGCTTCACTTTTTTTGAAACAGTCGAGGACGGAAGAGTCCACTCCTGCTTCAAAAAAAGATCGCGCCTTGCCAAACGAAATAACTGCGCGTTTCCAGGATGCTCTTTAATCAGTACTCCCTTAACCTCGGGAATATATCCTTAAAAAAACCCGCCTCGGACAGTTTCGTCACGAGATGAATTTTCTGGTATTTCAAGGAGAACGAGCCTTTTATGCAGGGAGTGTACTCTGATGGTACTCGACCGGAATAAAAGGCGACGTTCGACGCAGAAATACCAGAAAAGGCGCTCGTGACGGCACAGTCTTAGCCGCAGCGGGAAAACCCGCAAGCCGGGCAAATCAGGCACCCTTCCTGAAAAACAAGTTTTTCGCCGCAGTCGGGGCAGCAGTTGGCGGCAAGGTCGCTGACAGTATCCACAACCTCATCCTTGAGGTAGCGCTGCTCCAGCACCCAGGCAATGGCGTCAGGGATGGAAAGCAGCAGGCCCTTGCCGCGAAAGACGGGGTGTTCGCCGCCGATGCCTTTAATCTGCGCCACAACGTCGCGCACGTGCACGCCGGAGCGCAGCGCCAGAGAAACGAGGCGGCCTATGGCCTCGGCCTTGGCGGTAATGGAGCGGCCGGATTTGCCAATGGTGGCAAAGACCTCAAAGGGCCTGCCGTCCACCTCATTGACCGTAAGGTACATGGCCCCGAGGCCCGTCTGCACCTTGCGGGTAAAGCCCTGCACCTCGTCGGGGCGCTTGCGCACCAGAGACGTGGGCGCGGCGATGGGTGAAGCGGGGGCAGGCGCGCTGCCCTGCTGCCCGGCCGTGCCCGATTCGGGCGCGGAATCGCCGTCCATTTTCTTCTGTCCCTCGCCCGTGGCGAGCACCTGAATGCTCTTGCAGCCGTCGCGGTATACGGTGACGCCCTTGCAGCCTTCCTTATACGCCAGCCAGTATATTTCGCGGATGTCCTGCTCTGTGGCGCTGTTGGACAGGTTGACGGTTTTGGACACGGCATTGTCCGTGTGCCGCTGAAAGGCCGCCTGCATGCGCAGATGCCACACCGGCGCTATATCCATGGCAGTCACAAAGACCTTGCGCAGAGGGGCGGGCAGATAGTCCATGCCCTGAATGGAGCCCCTGGCCACCACGGCGTCCATCAGCTCATGGCTGAACAGCCCGCCGTTCTCAAGCGCTTCCGCAAAATGCGGATTCACTTCCACGAGGCGCTCGCCATCCAGAATATTGCGTGTAAAACACAGGGCGAAAAGCGGCTCCACGCCGGACGAGCAGCCAGCGATGATGGAAAGCGTGCCCGTGGGCGCGATGGTGGTTACCGTGGCGTTACGGTACGGCCCAAGCTTGCGGCGGCCGTACACCGAGGTCTCGTAGGCCGGGAACGGCCCGCGTTCCTGGGCCAGCAGGGCCGATGCCTTGTGCCCTTCCTCCTGCACAAAGGCCATGACCCGCTCGCCAAGGTCAATGCCCTCTTGCGAGTCATAGGCCACGCCAAGCTGAAAGAGCAGGTCGGCAAAGCCCATAACGCCCAGGCCGATCTTGCGGTTTTTGCGCACGGTTTCGCTGATGCGGTCAAGGGGAAAGCGCGAGGCGTCAATGACATTGTCGAGAAAGCGCACGCCCAGATGCACGGCATGGCGCAGTTCGTCCCAGTCTATGCCCTTCGCGGCCGGATCCGCATCGTTTTCGTGCCCGGGGACATAAAAGCAGGAAAGATTGATGGAACCGAGGTTGCAGGCTTCAAAGGGCAGCAGGGGCTGCTCGCCGCAAGGGTTGGTCGATTCAATGTCGCCCTGATCCGGCGTGGGATTGTCGCGGTTGATGCGATCAAGAAAGACAATGCCGGGATCGCCCGACAGCCATGCCTTGCGCACCAGCAGGTCAAAAACCTCGCGCGCGGGCAGGCGCCTCATGACTTCGCCGTTGTTGGGGGCCACGAGGTCATACTGCTCGTCCCGCTCCACGGCCTGCATGAAGGCTTCAGTCAATCCAACGGAAAGATTGAAGTTATTGAATTCGCCTTCTTTTTCCTTGGCGCCTATAAATTCGAGAATATCCGGGTGATCCACCCGCAGGATGCCCATGTTGGCTCCGCGTCGAGTGCCCCCCTGCTTTATCTGCTCCGTGGCGGTATTGAAAATGCGCAAAAAAGACACTGGCCCGGAGGCCACACCGCCGGTGGAACCTACCCGGCTGTCCTTGGGGCGCAGGCGCGAAAAGGAAAAGCCAGTGCCGCCGCCGGACTTGTGGATCATGGCCGCGTATTTGACGGCGTCAAAAATCTCTTCAATGGAGTCGCCCACCGGCAGCACAAAACAGGCGGAAAGCTGCCCCAGGTCCGTACCCGCGTTCATGAGGGTCGGCGAGTTGGGCAGAAACTTCCAACTGGTCATGAGGTCATAAAAATCGCGGGCCAATTGCCCGCTCTTCTGGCTGGAGCCCTCGTACTTTTCTTCTTCAACGGCAATGGCGGCTGCCACGCGCCAAAAAAGATCGCGTGGTGTTTCGATAGTCTGTCCGTCCAGGTTTTTGCGCAGATAACGCTTTTGCAAAACGACTTCGGTATTGGGCTTCAACTGTGGCTCAGGGAGATCTTTGGGCTGTGCGAGCATGGGAATGCTAACCTTGTCTTGAAGTTGTGCAGGGCAAAAACGGTCCTGCGGGACCATGGGCGAGTATACACGCTTGAAGGGTAAATAAAAGCCCCATACCAAAACGGCCGAAATTAACAGCTTGAATTAAATGACTTTGCATATCGATAGATATTTTTATTAGAGCAATTTTTCTTTGAAATTACTCTGGCGGATGCGGGAGCAGACGCCCGCCGTGGAGGCATACGCGCAGTGTATCTGCGCGGTTAACCGCCGGAGCGGGCGTTTTGAAAGCATTGCTTCAGGCTTTGTGGCGCAGGAAACTACGCTTGCTCCAGCCGCGAGAATAGATATTCTCAATGCGAAAATGCTCTAGAGCATTTAACACTTGAAATGCTCGCGTACGGCAGACAAAAGCCCGCCTACTCGCATTTCGTGGCAAGGATTTTCAGAAAAATCCTTGCAGAGCATTTAACTCATTTCATTCGTAAACTGCTCTAAGAGCCATTCTCCACGCAAAAACCCCCACAAAACGCGCGGGGAGGCGCGCCCTGTGGGGGTTGGTACTGCGTGAAAAAATAGATTTAGCCTTTTTTCCCGCCCTTTCCACCGCGCCTTTGCGGCCTGCCGGAATCGCGCTCGGAAGATGGCCGACGGGAGTCCGGTCGGGCCGGAGCATCCCGGCGGGCCGGACGGGCCGGACGCGGCATGCCTTCTGCAGGGGCCGCAGGGCTTGCGTGGGCATAACCATGCCCGGCGGGGGACGCGCCCCCGTAACCCGGCCGCCGCACAATGCGCGCGCCGCTCTTGGCGTCACGCCGTGCGTCCGGTGGCACCTGCACCTCGAGCAGACTGCCGGACGGCAGCCCGTCGGCATCTTCCAGCAACAACAGACCGCAGGCGGCACAGGCATAGCGGCCACGGCCCGCAAGGCCGGGAACGGCAAAAGGCGCTGTGAGCACGCGGGCCTTCATGCTGCCGGAAGTTTTGCGTCCCTGCTCCTGGCCAGCCGCAACTTCCGGCGCTGCCACGGGCGAAAGCAGGAGCGGCGCGAGACTCAGGCCGCTTTTGCCAAGCCCGGCATCGGCGGAAAGGTCTTCAAGCCATCTGGGCGCGTCTTCGCTGCCAAAGGTAAAGTGACACCAGGTGCGGCCTCCCTGACCGCCCAGCAGCGGACAGGCCGCCTGATGCGGGCACGGGGCCAGGGCCGTAAGCCCGCCCTCCACAGCCAGATGACGCAGATCCATAATGGTGGAACCGCCGAGGCGCGTGCCGGGTTCCACAAAAAGCAGGGATGGGCCAGAAGACTGGCCTTCCGCGCCGTCCGTGGCGGAGCGGCCATGGCTGCGGAACAGCGGCGCAAGCGCATCCAGAAAACGCGCAAGCCGCTCCTCGCGGCAATCGTCGGGCCGTTCGTCCGGATCCGCCGACTGGCCGGAACCGGCGCGCCCTTCCGCATCGGGATCGTCCATTCTCCCCATCAGGGGGGCGTCGTCTTCGTCGTAGGAATCAAGCGTGCTGGCGCGGCCGCTTCTTTTGCCGAAACGCAGTTCATTGAGCACGTTGGCGGCGCTGACCAGCCAGGGCCGGGCCTGCCCTCCGGACAGCAGCGGCGCGGCCTGTCGCGCGGCCTGCTCCAGCGGAGCCCGCACGATCTGCACCTGCCAGGGCTGATGGAAGGTCAGGGCTGCCACTTCGTGCAACAGGCTGCGCCCCAGTTCCAGCGGCTGCGACGAACTGTCCAGAGCCAGTACCTGAATGGGCGCTTGCCGCCACTCGGGACGGGCCAGCCACAGAGCCAGAGGCAAGGTCAGCGGGCCGGATCCTGTATCGATCAGCAGAGCCTTGCCGCCCTGAGCCGCGACGGCCTGCGGGTCCGGCAGGGGCATTGCCGCCAGCAGGCGGATGAGCCGCACCAGATTCCAGGGCAAAAAATAGTACATATACGCGCTGACAAAGGCCGGAGTACCCCAGTAGGGACGGTCAAGGGCCGCCCGCTCGGTGGTGAGCAGGCGTGACAGCCGGGCTATGTCGTCGGGCAGCGAACGGCGATGGGCCGCGCTCAGGGGCCATACGCGGGCCAGCACTTCCGGCAGTTGGTCAAGAATGACGCGCGCTTCTTCCGTCAAAGGCGGAAACAACGGCATTGCCCCCTTCCAGGCGTAACTCTGGGCGGTGGCCGGGCGCGGGGCTCGGGCGGTTATGGATTCACGCCTGTCCCGGTTGAAATCATCCCTGCTAAAGCTGTCCCGGTCGCGTCCGTCCCTGTTGAATCCAGCCCTGTTTCTGTTCTGACCATCTGCGCGGTCAAAAGCATTTTTGGCATCGGGCCAGCCTTCGGCTGACGCTCCACCCCTGCCGGAGCGCGGCGCGTCGGAGCGCGGCCTGCCAGAGTGCGGCGGGCGCGGCCCGTTGTCTCTGCCCTTGCCTGCGTCCTGGCCCCAGCTACGGTCTCTGTCCTGACCCCGGTTCCGGCCCCGGTTCTGCTCTCTGTCCTGGCCCCGGCTCTTGTCACGACCCTCGCCGGGCCAGTTTTTGTCAGACCCGGTTTTGCCGGATCTGCCCTTGTCCTGCTCATATTTTTTGGGCTCATATTTCTTGGCCCCAGATTTTTCGGGCCAAGCTTTTTCGGGCCGGCCTTTATCCTCATAGGACTTGCCCGCTCCCGCCCTGTCGGGACGGGAATGGCCTTCGCCGCCCTTGTCCTGACCGGGCCTGCCGCTGCGCGAGCCGCCGGGTTTGCCCGCTCCCGCCCTGTCGGGCCGGGAATGGCCTTCACCGCCCTTGTCCTGACCGGGCCTGCCGCTACGCGAACCGCCGGGTTTGCCCGCTCCCGCCCTGTCGGGACGGGAATGGCCTTCGCCACCCTTGTCCTGACCGGGCCTGCCGCTGCGTGAACCGCCGGGTTTGCCCGCTCCCGCCCTGTCGGGACGGGAATGACCTTCGCCGCCCTTGTCCTGACCGGGTCTGCCGCTGCGCGAACCGCCGGGTTTGCCCGCTCCCGCCCTGTCGGGACGGGAATGGCCTTCGCCACCCTTGTCCTGACCGGGTCTGTCTGCTGTCCTGTCCCTGTCCGCAGGCCTTTTCGCAGGTCTGTCTGCGGGCTTGTCACGAGAGACTTCGCCGTTGCGGGAACGGTCCGGACGCGGTTTCTTTTTTTGCTGATCTGACATTTATGCTCCAAAGCGCATGTGGCGTAAATAGTTCTGATGAAAATTCTTTTCTTCCACAAGGGGCAGCAGTCGGGCTGTGGCGCACAGTGCGGCCAGGTTTTCGCGCATCTGCGCGTTGCGGACCAGAAGGGCCGCGCCATCCAAAGAGGCATTGCCAACGGCCCGCAGGCGCGGAGCCAGAGCCGACGGCAAAAAGCCCAGCGTCTCAAGGTCCTGCGCCCGCACATGTTCGCCCAGAGCGCCCGCCAGACACAGGGCGGCCACATCGCCGGGGACAAGCCCCGCCGCAGCCAGCAGGCTTTCCAGCGCCAGGGCAAAGGCCGCCTTGACCTTGAGCAGTTCCTCCACGTCAGCGGCGCACAGCCACATGCCGTGGGGCAGACGCAGACGCATGCCCCCGCTGTCCTTGCCCGGTTCAAGGCACGCGGCCAGCCTGCGGGCCAGGGGCATGGCCGGAGCGGATTCAAAGCCGCCGTCCTCACGCACAAGTTTCGTCCGCAGCAGCACGGCCAGCAGGGACACATAACCGGTGGCGCTGATGCCCCGCGCCCTGCCGTCTTCCGCCGCCGGTCCCAAAAGCCCGCTGGCGGAGGCTTTGTGCCTGACAGCCTGACAGGAAGGGCACGGACAGTGCCCGCCGTGCTCACGCAGGTCATCTTCAGGCCGCCGGGCGAAGAAATGCGCCTCAAGGCCCGTGGGCGCAAGGCTGAAATCCGTAATCACCCCCGGCCCGGCCAGTTGTCCGCACTGCGGGCCAATGCCCTCAAGGGCCGGGCCCAGCGGCACGCTGGTCAGCAAAAGCCTGCCCTGCGCGTCCACAAGCGCCAGTTCGCCATTGGTGCCAAGGTCCGCCAGCACAAAGGGGCGCGGCATGTCCCCGGCCAGCAACGCGGCCAGCCCCGCGCTCACGTCGCCGCCCACAAAGGGAGCGGGCAAGGGCGGGATGTACACTGGCGGCAGGCCGGGCACTTGTACCGTTTCATGCCCGCCATGCGCAAGCCTGTAGGGCGCGGCGCACAGGCCGTCCACAGGCAGATCCAAAAAAATGTCCGTCATGGCCGTATTGGCGGCAAGGCACAAGCCCTCCACCCGCGCCGCGCCTTTTTGCTCAAGGAAATCCACCACATTTCGCAGGCTGCGCCGCACCAGTCGGGACAGCACGCTGCGGCCTTGCGGCTGCCGCGCCACGGCCAGCCGCGACATGATATCCGCCCCGGCCCCGGCCTGCGGGTTCAGAAAACTGCCCTGCCCCACAACGCCTGCCGTGTTTTCGCGCTCTCCGTCAACGGATATGCCAACGGCGCGCCAGTACACGGACGTTGTGCCCAAGTCCACAGCCAGAGCCAGCGGAACGGGCTTTCCCGCAGCATTGTCAGCCTGGGTGTCCGTCGAGCCGCCTGCCGGGCAGCCTGCCAAAATGTCAGGCCAAGCGCCAGCCGGGCTGTACGCCAAACTGCTGCCCGGCGTGTGCCGCCTGTGGTGTGCGACATACGTGGCGGCAACATCTTCCGGGCCAGACGGCCACGCCATGCTTTCCTGGGGAAGCTCCAGCGCGAGCCTTTCTCCGTCAGGCACTTGACGGCGGCACGCCAGACGCCAGCCCTCAGCCAGTTCACTGGCGGAAAAAACGTCCGCTTCGGCGGGCAGGGACGCGGGAGCTTTTGCCGCAAAGCGCACCCGGCACCGGCCGCAACGGCCAAGTCCGCCGCACAGGGGCTGGGGGGGCATTTGCCCGGAAAGCCAGATGGCCTGCGAAAGGCTTTGGCCCGGCGCAGCTTCTATTTCAAGGGGTTTTGCGTCCGCGTTTTCCCCCGGGGATGCGGCGGTTCCGGCGGCAAAAAAAATTTGTAACAGCATGGATATCGCTCCGGATGTAGCCTGCCTCAAGGGGCCATGGTTGGCAAGGAAAAGGCGCGGCCGCGCCGTCACGCTGCGCGCCCCTGTCCGCCCTTGTCAAAATGGCCTTTTTCTTGCAATATTTTCCAGCAATAGTTGATCAAGGAAAAAGCAAACCCTCACCAGGCACTTTTGGGGCTGGCATGAACAAAGTTTTGGCGCAAGATGAAGTGGATGCACTGCTTCGCGGGCTTTCCGGCGGCGAAATTGAGAGCGAAGTTGAGACCCCGGAAGACGATTCCGGCATTGTGGCCTTTGACCTTGCCAATCAGGACCGCATCATACGCGGGCGCATGCCCGTGCTTGAAATCGTCAATGACCGTTTCGCCCGGCTTTGCACCAACGCCCTTTCCAACTCCGTGCGCAAGCGCGTTGAACTGAATCCCATATCCATTGATATGACCAAGTTCGGCGAGTTCATGCGCTCCCTGCCCGTGCCCACGTCCATCAACATCTTCAAGATGGACCCCCTGCGCGGCAACGCCATCATGGTTGTGGACTCCCGCCTGGTCTTTGCCCTGGTGGAAAGCGTCTTTGGCGGCGCTGGCTCCCAGCCCAAGGTGGAAGGCCGCGAATTTACCCGCATCGAACAGGCCGTGGTGGATAAGATCGTCAAGATCGCCCTGGAAAATATGGAAGAATCCTGGCGGCCCGTGCACGACGTGAAGCTTGAACTGGTGCGCAGCGAAATCAACCCGCAGTTCGCCGCCATTGTGCCGCCCAGCGACGTCGTTGTCGTCATCACCTTTGAGGTTGAGCTGGATACGGCTCTGGGCTCCATGATTATCTGCCTGCCCTACGCCACCATCGAGCCCATCCGCTCCAAACTGCACGCCAGTTTTCAGACGGAACGGCTTGAAGTGGACCACGCCTGGGTGGCGCGCCTCAAGGAGCGCCTGCTGGAAACGCCCATTGAACTCAAGGTGCACTTCGGCAGCACCACCATCACAGGCAACCAGTTGCTGCGCATGCAGGTTGGCGACGTTCTTGTGCTGGACAAGGATCAGGAAGACCTGCTGAACTGCACCGTGGCCGGAGTCTGCAAGTATCAGGGAATAGCCGGCACCGTGAAGGCCATGAAGTCCTTTCAGATTATCAAGGAAAACGAACCGCAATACACCTGATCGCAGTTGCCGGGCCTGCCCCGGTAGACCTGCGCCGCCTGACGCCGCTTGGCGCTACCTGACGCCGCCGCCAACAGCAAACAGAATTCAGGCGACGCCAAAAGCGCACGCCCGCAGTGTTGCCACAAGCAAAGGCCCGTTTACACAGCCGGGCCTTTTTGTTCATTCCTTCATTTTTTCCAGCATGCGCGCCGCGCGCAACTGCCGCATGCGCGGAGCCAGGATGCGCACTGTCGCCGCTGGCAGATGCGGCACCACGGCCACGCCGTCCGGCACGTCATCGTCATCGCTGTTGTCGCTGCCTTCGGGGTGCAGCAAGATGCTCTGGCAGCCCGCCGCAAGACCAGCCTGCACATCGCGCACGCGGTCGCCGATCATCCAGGAGTTGGCCAGATCAAGATCCAGATCGCGGGCGGCCTGCAGCAGGAGCCCCGGATCGGGCTTGCGGCACTCGCAGGGGCCGGTGATTTCAGGCAGATGCGGGCAGTAGTACCACGCATCTATGGCCGCGTTCTTGGCGGCCAGTTCCGCATTCACCCATTCTTCCAGCAGGCGCAGCGCCTCGCGGTCATACATGCCGCGCGCGATGCCGGACTGGTTGCTCACCACCACAAGCACATAGCCCACGGCCCGCAGGCGCTTGAGCGCCTCGGCCACGCCGGGCAGCCATTGCCAGTCTTCCTTGCGGTATACGTAGCCGACATCCTTGTTCAGCGTGCCGTCACGGTCAAGAAATACTGCCCGCCGCAAAACCTTACCTTCCACCATATGCTTTCTCCTGACCGTTCTTGAGCGGGGCGCCGCCTGCGCCGAACCCGCTTCTTTGTGTCCTGAAGCCGCTGGAAACCACAGATATGCGTCGTCCATCATGCCGCAAATCCTGGCCAATTGCAAAAAAATCCGCACAGGCCCCAGGGCCTTTGATCTTTTCAAAGGTAAAAAGCTCTCACGCTGCACGAGAGTGCAGCGGCCGCAAGCTGCAAGGGTTCAGCCGAAAAGTTTTTTTGATTCAGAAGCGCAAAACGGCCCCATATTCAAAGGAACATGGGGCCGGAAAAGATTTTTTTCAGGCGCTTGCTCAGCGTCTGCCGTGGTAGTCGCGCAGAGTCGCGGCTTCTTCGGCCGCCTGCGCCACAGGCGCGGGCACAATGGTCTTGCCAATGGGGCACAGGGCCAGTGCGGCCAGCTTCACATGCTGCCATGCGAAGGGAATGCCGATAATGGTCACCGCGCATGCGGCGGCGGACACAAGATGTCCCATGGCAATCCAGATGCCCGCCAACAGCAGCCAGATGATGTTGCCCACTGTGCCGAACACGCTCGTGCCCACATCCGGGGAGCCTGTCAGCACATCGCGCGAAACGGGCATCTTGCCAAAGGGGAAAAAGGCGAAGTTGCCCATGACAAAGCACGCGCGCCCCCAGGGGATGCCCACAATGGAGATAAAGCAGAGCACGCCGAACAGCCACCACATGAGGCCCATAAAAACGCCGCCCAGCAAAAACCACAGCGCGTTGCCAAGGCAGCCCAGGGTACTGTTCATATATGTTCTCCCAAATCAGGGTAAACGACGGTAAAGAACACGTTCCACTTGTTATCGCTGCGGCGGTTGCACATGCAGCCGCTCGCCAGCAGCGAAGGCGCAAACACAGCTTCAGCCCGTACCCGCAGGGCTTGCCTGACCCGTTGACGGAAACGTCTACGGGGCAGGACAGATCGATACGGACGAAGACTACACCGCTATGTATTTGCGCTGTTAAGCGCCAAGGCGGGCGCGTCGTAACCTTTGGGAATGCCCATTCTCAAAGGCAAGCGGCTCTAGAAGTGCACCACGACCTGTTCGGTTTCGCCGCCGTCGCCCTTGCTGCGGCGGGCCACATCACCGATGTGCCAGGCGCGCAGGTTGAAGGCCTGAATGCGGCTGATGGCCTCTTCACTCTGATCAGGGGGCAGCACCATCACATAGCCTATGCCGCCGTTGAAAATCTGCAGGATTTCCGGCCAGGAAAGGTCGCCCGTTTCCTTGAGCCAGCGAAAGACCGGAGGCATCTGCCAACTGCCGAAATTGATGCGGGCCTCGACCTGGGCGGGCAGCACGCGGGGGATATTGTCGTAAAAGCCGCCGCCGGTAATATGGGCCATGCCCTTGACCTTGAGGTCGCGCAAAAGGGAGCGCACGGCTTCAACGTAAATGATGGTGGGCGCCAGCATGACTTCGCGCACGGTGGCCCCATCGGCTCCGGGAAAAGCGTCATCAGGTTTGAGACCGCTCTTTTCCAGCACCTTGCGGGCCAGGGAATAGCCGTTGGAGTGCAGACCGGAGGAGGCAATGCCCACGATGTGGTCGCCAACCTGGATGGCCGAACCGTCGATAAGCTTGGCATTGTCCACAATGCCCACGCAAAAGCCCGCGAGATCGTATTCGCCGGGGGCGTACATGTCGGGCATTTCAGCGGTTTCGCCGCCAAGCAGGGCACAGTCGGCCTGACGGCAGCCTTCGGCCACGCCGCCGATGACGGTCTGCGCCGTATCCACGTCAAGCTTGCCCGTTGCAAAATAATCCAGGAAAAACAGAGGATTGGCACCCTGTACCAAGATATCGTTGACGCTCATGGCCACCAGGTCGATACCCACGGTATCGTGCTTGTCAAAAGCAAAGGCCAGCTTGAGCTTGGTGCCCACGCCATCCGTGGAGGAAACCAGCAAAGGCTCGCTCATGCCGCTGAGGTCAGGTCGGAACAGGCCGCCAAAGCCGCCTATATCTGAGATGACACCCCTGGTCTGGGTGCTCTGCACCATAGATTTGATGCGCGAAACAAGGGTATTTCCCGCTTCAATGTCAACGCCTGCCTGCGTATAGGCTTTTGCGCGATCGCTGGACATCCGTAGCCTCCTTTAGATTGGCGTTCTTTAGCAGATTTTGCCGCAAAGCCCAAGCGACTTTTTTGCCATTAGGCCGCGCCAACGTTTTCAGGCTGCCTTTTTTTCCCTTCATCGTGCTGTCGGGCGCTGTCACGTTTTTTTACCAGCGCGCCGATCCTGCCATTTTTCGTAGACCAGTTTCACCGCCACTGCTAGAGTAAGGACGGGAAAGAACATGCGCATACTACCATCAAGAAGGTAGCCATGAAAAAACTTACGTCCATATGTCTGCTGTGCGCGATCTGCGCCCTGTGGAGCGTCCGCCCCACCCCGGCGGCCGGGCGAAACGAAGAGTACGTGCCCCCACCCGGGCAGCAGGGCGGCGCACAGGTATGGGGCACGCAAGACCTTGAAGGCGGCCCCGACCGGCGGGCACATACAAGTACACGGCGCGACAGCAATGGAGACATTGTCACTTCAGTTGTGCCCCCACCGCCGCCTGCGCAGCCGCAGCAATGGAACGGGCCCATCTATGTCACCCCCTGGGTGTCGCCCGACGGCAGCTATACCGTCGGCGGACAGGGCGGCGTCTACCCGGGAGGGCCATATCCTGGCGGGCCGCTCCCCGGAGTGCCCTACCCCGGCGGTCAGTATCCCGGCGGCGGCCAGTATCCCGGCGGCCAGTATCCGGGAAATCCCCATCCGGGGGGACAATATCCCGGTGGCGGACAGTACCACGGCGGCAAGCCTGGCAACGGCCAGTACCACGGCGACCCGCGCCCCGGCCAGCAACACTCCGGCGATCACAATGCCCAGTACCCAGGCCAGCGGCCCGGCGGAGCCCAATCTGGCGGCCCGCAAGCTGGCGGTGGAAGCGACAACTGGCAGCAAGACCCCTATTTCAACAGCAATCCGCATCCCGGCGGCCCCTCCTGGCCCACGGACGGGCCTCGCCCCGGCCCCAATCCTTCACAGGGGCAGGGCAATGTCCAGCGCCAGCCCGCACCGGGCAGCAACCACAATACTTACGGCAATCAGGACTATGGCAGTCAGGGCCATGGCGGACAAGGCTACGGCCCCGGATATAATCAGGGATACAATCAGGGATACGGCCAAACCAATGGGCAACCGTATGGCCAGCCCTATGGTCAGCCATACGGCCCAACCTATGGCCAGACCTATGCCCCGCCCACCCTCAACCAGAGAGCCAATGAAGAGGCCGACATCCTTGCGGACGAACAACAATGGCAGCAGCAGGGCGATCCACAAAACATGGAGGAAAACATGCCGCAGCCTTGGGGGCCGCCCATGGGCATGCCGCCGCAGGGCTATAATCAGGGCTATGACCAGGGCTATGGCCAGCACGGATACGGCCAGCCGGGGTACGGCGGCCAGGGCCAGCAACAGGGCGCGCCCCAAAGCCAGCAGCAGGGCCAGCCCGGGCAACGGCAGCAACCCCCGCCGCCCCAGAGCGGCACAGCCCCCGCCGTGCCGTACAGCACCATAAACCCCAACACTTCCGCAGGGGGGCGCTGATATGCAGGCACTGCTCTGGCACGCGCTGGACGGCGCGCACAAGGGTTCCGTTCAGTGCGACTTGTGCGCCCACGCCTGCCGCCTGAAAAAAGGCGACAAGGGCCTGTGCGGCGTACGCGCCAACAGTAACGGCGAACTGGTCACGCTTGTGGGCAACGTTGTTACGGCCGTCAATATGGACCCGGTGGAAAAAAAGCCGCTCTACCATTTTTTACCCGGCTCAAGAACCTTTTCCATTGGCAGCGCAGGCTGCAATTTTTTCTGTAAATACTGCCAGAACAGCAGCATTGCCCACATCCCCCCCAGCGGCCTCGTGCCCGGCAAAAGGGCGACGCCCGAAGACCTGATCGTGCTCGCGCAGGAAAATCACGCACGCAGCATGGCCTTTACCTATAATGAACCCACGGTGTTTTTTGAACTGGTATATGAAACGGCCGGGCTGGCCACCGCCCGTGATATCCGCTGCCTTCTCGTGACCAACGGCTACATGTCGGAAGAATGCCTGCGGGCCCTCAGCCGCCGCGTCTGCGCCGTCAACGTGGATCTCAAATCGTTTCGCGACAGCTTTTACCGGCAGTATTGCGGCGCACGTCTGCAACCTGTGCTTGATAATCTCAAAGCCATGCGTAAACTCGGCTGGTGGCTGGAAGTGACCACCCTGGTCATTCCCGGCGTCAATGACAGCGCCGCCGAACTCAAGGAGGCGGCAGCCTTCATCCATCAGGAACTGGGAGCCCACACGCCCTGGCACCTTTCGGCCTTTCACGGCGCGCACCAGATGGCCGACCACCCCTCCACACCTCTTTCCAAACTGGAAGAGGCATGGAGCATCGGCCGCCAGGAAGGTCTGAACTTCGTGTACATCGGCAACGCGCTGAGCGCCATGGCCAGCAATACCTTTTGCCCTGAATGCGGCGTGCTGGTCATTGAGCGCCAGGGCTACAGCGTAGCCATGCATATGCAGGCGGGCGCACCGGGCGTTTGCCCTTCCTGCCATACAACACTGCCCGGAGTCTGGATCTGATGATTCTTGTATATACTGGCGACGGCAAGGGAAAAACCAGCGCCTGCACAGGGCAGGCCGTACGTGCCCTGGGTCAGGGCATGAAGGTGGCTTTTGGCCAGTTCATGAAGCGCGACGGACAGGCCGGAGAACAGGCCATGCTGTCGCAGTGGCTTGGGCCGCGCTTTGTGGCCGGGGGACTCGGTTTCTTGCGCAAGGATGAAGACCGCCCCGCGCACCGGCAGGCCGCCCTGCGCATGCTTGACTGGGCGCGGGAGCAACTGGCCCATGTGGACATGCTGGTGCTGGACGAAACCCTGTACGCCCTGAGCGCGGGCATTCTGACGCAGGAAGAAGTGGAAGACCTGCTCGCCCTTGCCCGGCAGCGGGATAAACACCTGGTGCTCTCGGGCCGCAACGCCCCGGACTGGCTGGTGGAAGCCGCCGATCTTGTCACGTCCATGACAGAAATCAAGCATCCGTGGCGCTCTGGCGTCAAGGCCAGCCCCGGAATCGAATACTAGCGCAAGGTCACGTTGCAATATTTTGTGGGGGAGGAGACCCTTTTGTAAAAGGGTCTCCTCCCCCACGCCCCCACCCCCCAAAACCTTTACATTTTTTACAGAGTACAACGCGTTTTCAGATCTGAAACGGTAAAAAGGATTGTTCATGACGGCATTGACCATCTACGTGGCTGGCTCATTCAAGCACAAACACGGTGTGCGGCTTCTGGGACGCGAACTGCGCGGCATGGGCTGCCGCCTTCTTGACTGGACGGAAAAGGCCGTGCCGCCGCCCGGCCTCACCCCCGCCGAACGCCGCATCTGGATGGATACGGACAGGGACGGCGGGCAGGTCTACAGCTTTTGCCGGGACGCCTGCATCGAGGCGGATATGGTCATCTACTACGGCGCGTCCGGGCAGGACGCCGGGGTGGAAGTGGGTCTGGCCGCCGGGGCCGGGGTTCCGGTACTGGGCATACGCGGCCCCCTTGAAGGGCCCGGCCTTATGCTGCACGGCGCCGTCAGCCTCTGGACGGACAGCATCGAGGAGGCCCTTGAGGCCACGGCCGCCCTGTTGCGCCACAAAGAAGAGGACTGGGAAAACCTGGCCGCCGAACCCTGCGAAGGGCTGCGCCGCATGGGCCAGGCCTTGCGCAATGGCAGAGCCTGAACAAGGCTGTCCTCGGAAAGATTATTCGCTTGCCCTCGGAAGGCTATTCGCCTGGCCGGGGGCGCTTTTTTTCAAAGCGCACGTCACCGTTCCCAGAGGTGGCGGCGGGCATCCAGCCCAGATGCGCGTAAAATCCGCTGGCCCTGCTCCTGCCGTCAGTCTCAAGCCAGATGGTTTCGTGCCGGCGAAAAAGGCTGGCCTCTGCCTCGGCCATAAGCCTTCGGCCAAGCCCGCGCCCCTCCCATTCCGGCAGAACAAAGGCGGCAAAAACGCAGCCTTCCTCCGCATCAACCATGGCAAAGCCCACGGCTTTGCCATCAGCTTTGGCCAGCCAGGCGCAGGACTCGGCCGCAATGGCCTCCCGTATGGCGTCGGGCGTGATGCCCATTGCCGCCATCTGTTCCAGAGAAAGGTGGTTTTCCTTCACGCTGGTGCGGATGTGAAAAACGGCCTCCACATCCGCCTCGGTGGCGGATCGTATGTGTATGGCGGCGTCATGCATGGGTTTTCCCTTTTTGCTGCGCGCCTGCGCCTGGCAGGCGAACACATAAAAGAGATGGCCCGGTTTGCAACGACATGTGCGTCAAAACCGGGCCATCTGGTGATGTTAGAGCATTTTAACTTTGAAAAAGTGTAAATGCTCTAACGCTGTACGAAAGTACAGCGCGCCACAACGTGGCGTGGATTCCGTCGAAAATCGCATTTTCGGCTGAATGAAAACTTTGAAATGTGAAACATTTCAAAGTTAATCTGCTCTATTATTCGTCAGCGCCTGCGTCAGGGCAGATCGTTGCTTTCCAGACCGCCGCCGGAAGCGCCGCTGGAAGATGAACTGCCGGAAGACGAGCCGTCGGAACGGGCCGGTGAAGACGCGGGGGTCGTGTTCATGCCGCCCGCTTCGCTTCCAGCGCCCATGCCCTCGCCAGCGCGGCCCGCGCCATCGTGCTGCTCAGGCGTACTTGTGCCAAGCTGGCCGACCTTTTGGGGCAACATCAGGTAGCTCGTTACGGAAGTCACCCCGGGCACGCCGCGTGCGGCCTGTATGGCCAGCTGCTTTTCGGCGTCGTCCTTGACCACGCCCAGCAGCACCACGCGGCCCGAGTTCACCTCCGTATCGATCCGCGAGGACGAAAGCCCCTTGGTGCCTATGAGATCCTTACGCAGCCGCGCCGCCAGCATCATGTTGTTGCTGTCGCTGGTGGCAGGGGTAAACCAGTGCGGCGTGACGGAAAGGGGCTTGTACTTCTGGGCAATGGTTATGGCCTTGCCCTGCATGTCCGCCGGGATCTCGCCCACAAGAAACACATGGCGGTAAAAACTGTACACAGCAACAGACCAGCCCCCGGTGAAGCTTTCATCCATGAGGCCTGTCTTGATCTTGGTGGCCATGGCCTTGTCGTCCGAAATGGTGTCAACAAGGCGTTGGTCGTCGATGATACCGTAGCCGCCGTAAGCGCAGCCGCTCAGGCCCGCCAGCAGTAACAGCAGCAGAATAAGCGTCAGGCGTTGCATGACATTCTCCTTTGGGCGTCTATTGCTTTTCGCGCCGGATGCGCGCGCCCACGGCATTGAGCTTGTGCTCGATATGCTCATACCCTCTGTCCAGATGGTAGATACGGCGTACTTCCGTAGTGCCTTGAGCCGCAAGGCCAGCCAGCACCAGCGAAGCGCTGGCCCGAAGGTCCGAGGCCATGACAGGGGCTCCCGTGAGTTTCTGCACGCCGCGCACCATGGCCGTATGGCCTGAAACCTTAATCTGCGCGCCCATACGCATCAGTTCCTGAACATGCATGAAGCGGTTTTCAAAAATGCTCTCTTCCACCACACTGGCCCCCTGGGCCAGGCACATGAGCGCCATGAGCTGGGCCTGCATGTCTGTGGGAAAGCCAGGGAAGGGCTGTGTCTTCACGTCCGTGCCGCGCAAGGGCGCGGAGCAGCAGCGGGCCAGCACGCCCTTGTCCTGCGGGATGATTTCCATGCCCATGCCGCGCAGCTTGAGAATGACGGCCTCAAGTTCCTCATACGGGCAATTGTGCAGCAAAAGCTCGCCGCCCGTGATGCCTGCGGCCACCAGAAACGTGCCGGCCTCAATGCGGTCGGACATGACGGGGTAAACGGCGCTGTGCAATGAACTGACGCCCTTGATGCGGATGGTGGACGTGCCCTGCCCCGTTATGTGCGCGCCGCAGGCGCACAGGAAGTTGGCAAGGTCCACCACCTCGGGCTCGCGGGCCACGTTTTCAAGAATGGTCTCGCCTTCTGCAAGGGTCGCGGCCATGAGCAGATTTTCAGTGCCGCCCACTGTGGGCATGTCAAAAGTGATGTGCGCGCCCGTGAGCTTGCGGCAGCGCCCGATGATGTACCCCTCTTCCAGCTGGAAGCTCGCGCCCATCTGCTCCAGCCCCTTGAGGTGCTGGTCCACAGGGCGCGCGCCGATGGCGCAGCCGCCCGGCAGGGCCACACGGGCCTGCCCGATGCGCGCCAGCAATGGCCCGAGGCACAGCACAGAGGCCCGCATGGTGCGCACAAGGTCATACGGCGCTTCGGGCAGTAGCGTTCCGGGGGCGATTTTCACCTGCCCCTTTTCGTAGTGGCAGTCGCAGCCGAGCACCCCAAGGAGATTGAGGGTCGTGTGGATGTCGCGCAGGTCAGGCACATTGGTGATGGTGACGGGCTCTTCGGCAAGAATGGCCGCAAAAAGAATGGGCAGGGCCGCATTTTTGGACCCGCTGACTTCAATAGTGCCTGTGAGTGGCAGACCGCCTTCAATGACCAGTTTATCCATAACTATCCCCGAACGGTTATGCCGCTTTGCGGCCGATGTTTGTCGTGTGGTGTTTTACCCCGTCGGGCATACGCGAACGTGCGCGGACGAGTGAGAGCAGGCACTGACGGGCTTGCCGTCCAGGGCCGGTGCGGACCCGCAGGCTGCCTCTTGCGGCGGTTTGCGGAGTGTAGTTTTTTTTCTAGATAAAATCCAGATCGCACCCGACTAAAAAAGTCTTGCCAAAAGAAATTATCCTGCTTATAAGAGCTTTCCCGTGGCGGAAGTAGCTCAGTAGGTAGAGCACCTGGTTGTGGCCCAGGTGGCCGTGGGTTCAAGTCCCATCTTTCGCCCCACAAATTTCCCGCGCCAGCACACGCCACGGCGCGGGTTTTTTTACGGAGCGTGGCGCAGCCTGGTAGCGCACCTGCTTTGGGAGCAGGGGGTCGAAGGTTCGAATCCTTTCGCTCCGACCAAATAAATCATGGGCTTATGGTGAATAACCATAAGCCCTTTTTTCGTTAGGATACACACTAGGATACAGAAAGCATAAAAACTGATTGCCGCTAAAAAAATAAAAACAATAAAATAAGCATGTCACAATATCGGCATGCTTTGATAGCCCGCAATATAAATGCAAACGATTGCAAGTTACCGCAATCTCTGCAATTACCACCTCCCTCTAATCTCCCTTACGCAGCAACGGTTTCAGCCCCCATTGCGGCACTTTCTTTTTTGCAATTTTTTGACAGAAAAGCCCGAAGGTTGGCGCGGATGAGTGCTTTTCCTGCATAGATTTTTTTCTTGCTGAACTGATGGCGCAAAAAGAAAGCGACAAGGGGTGTCGCGTTTTGGCGTAACTTATGATTTCATTACACCATCAACGCCGTGGTGATATCCAACTGCTCATCTTCAAGTTTTCGCTAGCGAGGGAATAAATGCGGACTTTAACTATTACCCTATTAGTCCTGCTGACTCTGGGTGGCTGCACAAAGCGGCTACCTGAGTTCGGGCCGCCCGAATTTGGAACCTTGGAACGAGGGCAAATAGTTTATATCACGATTCCTGGTGGGGAAATGATTGCCAAGGATGATAGAAGATCAGAGCCCGACGCACCACGAGATTACACACGTTATCCAGACATTGAAACTCAAATTGCAAGAATGCTTCAGAAGGCTATCGCACCCTATACAACACGAGCTATCATCAGCGACCGTTATGAACCTTGGCCCGAAGCCTCTAAAATAGCCAAGGCTAACAATGCGCGCTACCTAATTTATTTAACAATGCAGATCGGAAAAAGTCACCTTTATCTTGAACGAGAAAAAGTACGGCGACTTTTCCTTCTCATTAGCATTATGGATTTAGACAGTAATGCCCTATCGCGCACAACAGTCATGTATATTACGTTCCGCGACCTGAATCCCCAGGATGTCACCCCTGAGGTGCTGAACAATGTCCAATCGGGCTTTGATAGCCGAGCAAAACTTTTATTCGAGGGAAAACCTTCTTCAAATACATTACCATAACTTGAAGATTAGCATGGTAGTGCCTGAAGCTATCTTTGCTTGGCAAAAGCCATAAATTTTTCTGATGGCGAAAGCAGCCTTATCGCCAATAGGTTTGTAAGCGCCTTACCTGCTGACGATTCCAGATGATTGGCAGTAGGTTTTATTTCAAAATCTCTATGAGGAGGGTTTGGGATGAGAATACTGATTGCCTGTTTACTGACTTTATTTTGCCTTGCTACAACAGCTTCTGCCAAGGATGAACCACAAGGGCTTAATTTGACGCCCAAGCAGATCGACACGGTGATGGAAGTCATGCTGGAACATTTTGAACTGAAGCTGGCTCATCGCAAAGACACCCTTATGTGGGGTTTCAGGAACGAAGGGGCACTTGTGGCCTCTTAGGCGCAGAGCAGCACAATGGGCAAATACGCCGCATACAGGCAATGAGCCTCCAGCTTCCCAAGAAAGATAAAAACAGCGCTCTGGTAAACAAGGCTGGCGTCAAGCTGATGATCTGCGCAGGTGTGGCTTTAATGCGCGGAGATCTAGAAAAAGGGATGGACCTGGTGGGAGACATGCTGAAACGGCTGGACAAAGCCCCAAATGGTTCCGTTGTCGGCACACTGGAAGACAAAAATGGCCTGCTTGTAATGCATAAGCAAAAGTTTTCAAAGGGAAAGGAAGCCATATTGTTTGAGATATTCCCGCTAATTCTCACCATTGAGTAGCCATGCTTGACACGATGCCTCCTTGCGGGGCATCGGGTTTCTTAGGTGCTAGAAACACCTTGATTCAACAGCGGTTCCACACCCGACAGCTTGTGGTTTTTTTGCGTCTACTGGAAAAAGACGCAGCTATGGAGTGTTACGGCTCCGGGTGTGGGCTAATACAATACCCTTCTGAGAAATAGGCCCGGCTGTCTTGCGGCAGTTTCTAGCACCCGGAGCTTTTTGTGTTCTGCAGGCTCCAATAGAAAAAACCGCAAGAGGTGCCTCATGTCCCAGTCAATCAGCCAAGCGCAGTGCGCGCCCCCGGAAAACGTCATCATGCATCTTTACCACACGGCAGCGGCTATGGAGCATCTGGCCGGAACCCTGCCTGAAGGTATGGACGGCCTGGCCCACCTTATCGGCAAGTTGGGAAAGAATGTTGAGTTCTGCGCCATCCTGCTTGATGATGCCCGCCAGATGCAAAAAACTAGAGAAAACGAGAACCCCGCCCTCATATGAGAGCGGGGTTCTTATCATTCCTTTCACTGTATTACTGTTTTATTTAGCAGCATACTGGTGGACGGCAGGAGGACTGATATCTAAAATTTTAGCAATCTGTGCTTGAGATATCTGATGCTTTAGACAAATCCTTACAAGTTCTTGCCCAAATTCAGTTAACCTCGTGCCGTTTTTTGCCGTTGATCTTATTACGTGTACCAACGCGGCCTGAGCCTCAAGCTGCCTTATTTCTTCTGACAATATTTTCAAAGTTGAATCAACTGACATAATAGCCCCTTTGTTTGTTAATAATATTTTGCTTAATGTTATTAATATTGTCAAGATTGTTAAAAAGTTTTCTGAGCAAAAAATCTATACCTCGGATAAAAAAACCGTGCAAAAAGACCCCCGCCCTAGTAATCCCCCCAGAAAAAAGTCGCATCTCAGGGTGTGCCTGGAACCATAAGCACGTGTATCGAATTTACCGAGAGCTGGAGCTGAACTTGCGCATCAAGCCTCGAAAACGTCTCAAGCGTGATAAACCTGAGGAATTGAGCGTACCTGAATCTGTGAATCAGATATGGTCAATGGATTTTATGCATGACCAGCTCCGGGACGGGCAAACGATCAGACTTTTGAACGTTATTGACGACTTTAACCGTGAAGGGCTTGGGATTGAGATAGACTTCTCGCTTCCAGCCGAACGCGTGGTGCGAACACTGGAGCAAATCATCGAGTGGCGTGGCTGCCCGCAAGAAATTCGCTGTGATAACGGCCCGGAATACATAAGCGCCCGGCTCTTATCGTGGGCAGAGAAGCGGAACCTTGCAATACGGCATATCCAACCGGGAAAGCCACAGCAGAATGCCTACATCGAACGCTGCAACCGGACAGTTCGTTACGATTGGCTGAATCAGTATCTCTTTGAATCTCTGGAAAAAATACAAGGGTTTGCCACGGCCTGGCTGTGGACATATAATAATGAGCGACCACACATGGGCATTGGCGGCATCACCACCCCAGCCATGAAACTTAAACTGGTAGCATAGGCTCTACTTTGAAGAGCTACTAGAAAGGGGATGATTACCCATCCCTGTGGCTTTTTCGGAAATAAAGCCCTTCCCGTGGCCGTTCTGGCGCACCATTATCCAGATGTGCCGAATCTTGGCGACATGACCAAGATTGATGGAGAGCAATACTATGTGGAGCAGTTGACCTTATTGTCGGCGGCACCCCCTGCCAGGATTTCAGCGTTGCCGGAAATCGCGCCGGAATGACCGGAGAGCGTGGAGGCTTGGCCCTGCACTATCTCCGCTTGGTTGATTATGTGTCACCGCGCTGGATTGGTTGGGGAAATGTTCCCGGAGTCCTTTCCAGTAATGGGGGGGACGAGGCTTTGCCCTCCTTGTCCACACATTGGGCAAACTCGGGTATGGGTGGGCCTACAGAGTGTTGGACGCACAATATGCAGTGCGGCGACGTGAATTATACTATTTCCATAGTGAGCCTGTAACTTTCGTATGGCAATCTTGACTGCAGTTTCTACAGAACATCTTTTGCTTTAAAAATAGTCAATCATGGGCTAAAAAACGTCAGCTGCCAGTGACACCTACAAAGGAGGCAAACATGGCAAACTGGAAAGAGACTCTTGATGCAAGTATGGGCACCATCGGAACGCTGGCTAATGGCAACTCCGGCATCATAGACGCGCTGGAAGTTCTGGGTAAAGCGACATCAAGCAAGGGAGCTTTGGACGAAAAAACGCGCGAGCTTATTTCCCTGGCTGTTGCCGCAACAACCCATTGCGAGGGCTGCATTTCCGTGCACGCAGATGCCGCGGTAAAAGCAGGAGCAAGCCGTGATGAGTTGCTGGAAACCCTGGCTGTAGCCATTAACCTGAACGCCGGGGCCGCACTGGTGTATTCTTCTAAAATTCTTGAAGCCTTCGACCAGTTTTCTGCCAAATAGGCCCGCCCAAATAGCTTTTGCAGGGGGGCGAAAGTCCAAATCCTTCCCCATGACCAGATATAAGCAAGCGGTTATCTGCATTTTGCAGATGACCGCTTTTGTTTTTGCGACCATTTTGCGACCAATCGCGCAAAATATTCTTTGCTCCGCACAATAATTCTTCCCCTCCTCCTTCGAGCCCGCTTTATGCTGCCCCAATCCTAACCTGTCAAAGCCCTTGTGCGGCCAGGCTGTCCCTTCACGACACATATCTGCCACTTTTCCCTCGTATATTTACAATCATACTTCATACTTAGCATCCTCATTGCGACACGCATGGCCCTTTTTGCACCGCCGCCAGCGCCAATTTGCTTCCGCAACCTGTCGGGCATTTTCGTGCCCGTAAAAAAAGCATCGGCAAGCCGGACGTCCATGTCTATTCTTGGGCAGTATTCCACAAAGCCAGAGAGTTGCGCTGCTGGACATAATACAAACAGTTTTAGTATCATAGATACAAGATAATTGCTTTTGTAATATAAAACATAGCTTTACACTGGAGTATGTTCATGTTCCACTGTATGTTACGCATCAGCCTCTGCTCTCCGGAGCCAATGCTTGAAGCCGCGTTCAGGGCTTTGCAGGCTGATGCTGACTTCAGGCACAAGGTAACCTTCAGTGCTGAAGCGCAATCCCTTTCTGCGACGGATCGGGCCGGAGAAGATATTTTTTTCATAGATTCCACGCACCTTTCCGTGCTGCCCGACCTTAAAAAAACAGCCAAACCCGCAGCGCGTATAGTCCTCATCGACACAGCAGGCCAAGAAGCCGCCTTGCAAGAGTCCCTGGTTTCCCTGCTGGACGATATCTGGCCCTTGCCGGCAAACCCGGACGTTGTCGCCCTTAGGGTCAAAGGTTTGCTGCGCGACGCGCTGCTGCGCAAAGAGCATGCGCTGTTGCAGCATTGCCTGGAAACCACCATCGATACCACCCCCGACCTGATCTGGTTCAAAGACATCCGGGGTGAGCACCTCAAGGTCAATCAGGCTTTTTGCCGTTTTGTGGGAAAAAGCAAAGAGGATGTCATCGGGCGGGGCCACTACTATATATGGGATATTGAACCGGACGAATATGCGCAGAGCGAATACGTCTGCCTTGAGACCGAAGAGGAGGTCATTGCCCGTGGCGTGACCTGTACCTTTGATGAATCGGTGAAAACCAAACTGGGCATGCGGCAATTCAAAACGCGCAAGTCACCCATATTCGACGAGCACGATGTCATCATCGGCACGGTGGGCATTGCCTATGACATGACAGATATTACAAAATCGAGCGCAGAGGTTGAAATAATCCTGCAAAACCTGCCTTTTGCAGCCATGATTTTGGACGAAGAAAACAGGATTGCCAACGCGAATCAAAAGTTTCTGGATTTTTTCCGCTTTGAGAACGTGAAAGAAATTTTGGGCAGTTACCGCTCAAAGGTGCGCGCCATTGCCATCAAGGACCACCACTTGAAGCAGGTAGGCGACCACCTTGAAATACGGTCATGGAAAAAGGGCGAAGAAATCATCCTTGAGTCATACGAAAAAGAAATCGTGGACATGTTCCAAAACCGCATCGGCAAGCTGGTCATTTACAGAGATGTGACATCGGAGCGCAACTCAAAGCAGATGCTGGAACGCAGCGCCAATACTGACGAGCTCACCGGACTGTACAACAGAAGATATTTTTACAGCCAATTGCCGGAAACAGTCGCTGTTGGCTCGGCGCTGCTTTTTGTGGATCTGGATGACTTCAAAAAAGTCAATGACACGTTTGGGCATCGTGCCGGGGACGACGCCCTGAGGCTGACGGCCCGGCTTTTGAAAAAACACTTCAACGAAGCCCTCACCTCTCGCATCGGCGGTGACGAATTTGTTCTGTATCTGGCCAAGGTCCACAGCGTGGAACAGGTGGTCAACCGGGCATGCCGCCTGCAAAAGGCCATGAAGTCCCTTTTTACAAAAAATACGCCCTGGCAGGGGCTGTCCGCCAGTATTGGCGTCGTTGTGACTGATACGGACGACGTTGGTCGGGACGAACTGGTGCGGCGCGGCGACACTGCCATGTACGAGGCAAAGCGCCGGGGGAAAAACAGGGTGTGTCAGTACCAGCACAAGATGGAAGCGCCGCACGATGAACCCCCCTCCCCTTTGTGTGCCGCACCATGTGCCCCCTGCCACCAACGTGAAGTTTGCCGGGCCAAAAAACAGACTGCCCAGATGCGCAAATAGGACCGTGCCGCAGGGGCAATATCATTTTTAATCGCTTTGCGGGGCCCCTTTGACAACGAGGGGTACCTCTCGCACTCCCCCACGGCCCCACGCCCCACTCCTTCACGCCCCATTTCTTCACGGCCTCACGGCCCGCTCCCCCAATCCTCCACGCCCACGGCCCCACGGCCACCCGTAAATTTTTTTCAGTAACCCCCGGTTGTTACTGCCGCCATAGAGCTTGCGCGGGTGTTGCCATCGCGCCTTAAAACATACCATAATAGTATTAATTAAACAATACCTAACCAGTTTTATTGACGAATATGATGCAGCCTCAAAATATTTATGGTAGAGGTAAAAAATACCATCTTACTATGATATGGGCCTGCAACTGCCGAGGTTGCACGTAGTAAGCGAACCGTTTCAGGGCGAAAGACTCTACT
Source organism: Desulfovibrio sp. 86 (assembly GCF_902702915.1). Classification (NCBI taxonomy): domain Bacteria; kingdom Pseudomonadati; phylum Thermodesulfobacteriota; class Desulfovibrionia; order Desulfovibrionales; family Desulfovibrionaceae; genus Desulfovibrio; species Desulfovibrio sp. 86. Next base: position 881,394 of record NZ_LR738849.1, read on the forward strand.
TTCAATTCGGGGTTAATTGTATGAAAAAATTGCTTATTCTTGGTGCTGGCGCTGGTGGAACCATGATTGCCACAAAGATGAGAAAGTTATTGAGCGAAAGAGAATGGGAGATAACCCTCATCGACCGCGATCCCATCCACCACTATCAGCCCGGCTGGCTGCTGGTTCCTTTTGGAGTCGACACGCCGCAGGGTTGTGTGCGCCCCAAGAAAGACTTTATCAGTCGCGGCGTTAATTTTGTCATCGACACTATTAACGCGGTAGATCCCATATCCCGCAAGGTAGAATGTCAGAACGGCACCTACACCTATGACTGGATAATCATTGGCACTGGCGCAAGAATCGCTCCAGATGAGGTCCCCGGCCTGCTGGACGACTGGGGCGGCAAAATCCACAACTTCTACACTCCCGACGGCGCGGCCGCCCTGTACGAAAAGCTGAAGCGCTTCAAGAAGGGCCGGCTCGTTCTGCACATCTGCGAAACCCCCATCAAGTGCCCTGTGGCGCCTCTGGAATTCGTATACATGGCAGACTGGTACCTGCAGAAAATGGGCGTGCGCCAGAATGTGGAAATCGAGCTTGTGACCCCGCTGACAGGCGCTTTCACCAAGCCCGTGGCCAACAATATCCTTGGCGCGCTGTGCGAACAGAAAGGCATCAAGGTCACGACCAACTGGACCGTGGACAGCGTTGAGGCCGACCGCGCCGTCATCGCGTCCGTCACCGGCGATGAAATCCCCTACGACCTGCTGGTGACCATTCCCCCGAACCTGGGCCAGGAATTCCTCATTGATTCCGAAGTGTCCGACGTGACCGGCTATGTGGATACCGACAAGGAACTGCTGCGCGCCAAGAAGTTCGACAACATGTACATAGTTGGCGACGCCACCAACGTGCCCGCCTCCAAGGCCGGTTCGGTGGCCCACTTTGAAGTGGACGTCATCGCCCAGAACCTGATGTCCGACATCGAGGGCACCGACAACTACTACCGCTTTGACGGCCATACCAACTGCTTTATCGTCACGGGCTTTGAAAAGGCCTCGCTCATCGACTTCAGCTACGCCGTGGAACCCCTGCCCGGCATGTTCCCCCTGCCCGGCGTCGGCCCCTTTGAACTGCTGGGCGAAAGCCACATCAACTACTGGGGCAAGCTCATGTTCAAATGGGTGTATTACAACCTCATGCTCAAAGGCCACGAACTGCCGTTTGAGCCCAACATGTACCTTGCAGGGAAAGATACCTCCTTGCTGCGCAACAAGTAGGTTGGAGGGTATATGACACCTGAAGATAAAATTCTCGAACGGCTGAACGCCATTGAAGATCGGCTTGCCGACCTTCAGGCGGGCAAGGAAAACAGCAGCCTGCTGATGGAGCAGTTGACGCCCATCGGCAACCACGCCTTCCGCCTTATGGTTGAAGAGATGGAAGTTCTCAATGGCCGGGTTACGCTTGACGACATCCTTGACCTGGCCAGAAAGGGCTTGCTGACAGTCCCCAGGCTTACCTGGCTTCTCGACCAGATTGAAAACGCTACTGACCTGTGGCACGTGCTGCATCCCGCCGTGGGGCAGACCTTCCCGCATATCGTTGAAAAAATGGGCCAGTGGGAACAGAAGGGCGTGTTCAAAAAGGCGGCCGCCCTCAAGGATGCCGGCGGCAACCTGCTGGACGGCATGACCCCCGAGGACATCGCCAAAACGGGCGAAGGCCTCGCCTTTGTGACCAGCCTGATGCAGCGCCTTGCCGAGCCGGAACTGCAAAGCAAGATCACGGCCATGCTCGACCTCATGAGCGCCATCGACACGTCAAACGTGAAACCCGCTGGCGTACTGTCCCTGCTGGGCGCGCTGCGCAGTCCCGAAGGCAGGCAGGCTCTGGGTCTGGTGGTGGAAGTGCTGAAAGCTACCGGAAAATTCTCTGCACAAGGGAATTCGTCCAAATAACGCTATTTGTATGACAGGGCGGGCCGCAGGTCTGAGCCGCATGTCGGGAATCTTCCGATTCCGTCACGGCATGGGGCCATTCACGCGGTCCGCCTCTGCCTATTTTTTCAATTATAAAATACTTACATTCCAAAATATTATCTAAAGACCAATTTTTTCTTATACCAAATTCTTCAAAAAGGTATTGCAATGAATTCATTTCAAGCTTAGGAGAAAAGAAAAAAAGTGGTGATGTTATACTACCATTTGTGTAGTATATAATAATATAGAACATGCAATAACTGTTTTATATAAAGGCGTTGCATGCCCACGGCAAAAGAGAAAAAGATCCGCCATATCGTTGAAGTTGCTACAAAGCTTTTTGCAGAAAAAGGTTATGCAGCTGTTTCTGTAAGAGAAATTTGTCAAGCATTGGATGTCAACCTTGCAACGATATCTTATTACTTTGGCGGAAAGAAAAAATTATACTTGTATGTTCTCAGATCACAGTTCTTTTTTTATGAAAAAGTGCTGGATAAAATAAGCCAGGAAAGTAACTCTGCCACCGAAGAATTACGCCTTCTTTTCAAGCAGGTTCACATCATTCACGAAACCTGCCCCTGGCTTTCAGTTATCGCCACACGTGAAAGCTGTGCGCCCAGTGAAGAATTCTGCATTGCTCTGCGAGAGCATGAGCAAAAATACAATGGTGGGCACATAATTAATCTCATTCGGCGTGCGCAAAAAGAAGGCAGTATTGATAGCTCCATAGACCCTTTCTATTTATCGCGTATTTTTAGTATGTTATTGAACAGTTTTATTATCGTGGAAAACATGTCTGCCATACTTGAGCCAGATTTCAAATTCAATCTGAACGACTACTTTGCTACCGTTTCAAAGCTTCTTTCTTTCAGCGTCCTTCTCGATTCCTGACAAGCAAATTTCAACTGATTACCGAGAATCCGTGATCGGTAAAAAATTGTGACACAATTTTAAACAAACGTTTGTTTGAATAGGTGGCGAAAAAAGAGGTACTAACACTCGGGCGCCCGACGAACCGCAGGGTGCCTTACAAAAAGGATGGTGCTCTTATGCGTAACAGCGTCTTTGACCTTATGTGTGAAGAAGACTTGACCAACCTGAAAATTCAATATGACTGGCACACTGGAACATCTTGTCTGTATGCAGCCAAAGAATGGGATGAAGACATAGACTGGACCCAGTACAATAAAACGTTTACCGCCTATCACATCCTTACTCCCAGCGCCCACTACTACGGCACTGACGACACTCGCGCCCTTTTCCGCAAGCATAAGATCGAAGCATACCTCGACCAGATCATCGCCATCATGGCCAGTGGCCGCAACCTTATGGAAGACTTCTACTACTGGAAGAAAGAAGACGTAAGGTTTGTCAGCAACATCCATAGCCTGCGCAGGGGGCTCAACAACAGGCTTGACTGTGTGGTTATGGGTGCTCTGCGTCGTCACCCGCGCGAAGAAGATGAAATAGAGATGCTCGTAGACGGCATGAATCTCGGCCGCGCAATGGCCTTCAAAAACTTTGCGGGTGGCCTGCCTATGGGTGGCGCAAAATGTACCGTGCAGCAAGATGAACTGGATGTGAACAACCTGGCCAACATCGGATTCCTTGCCTATGCACTGGATCGCACCCGCGACAATGCAGGCCCGGACATGCGCATGCCCACCAATATGGTGCACCCGATGAACCAGCACTTCACCCTGAAATTTACCGGCGACCCCAAGGGTCCCTTGGGCGAATCGGGAACCCCCACTGCCTATGGCAGCTTCATTGCCTCCAAGGAAGCCGCAAGAATGGTCTTCGGCTCCCCTTCCTGGGCAGGCAAAACCGTGGCTATCATGGGTTTGGGCGCTGTGGGCTTTCCCCTTGCCAAGCACTACCTTGAAGAAGGCGCCAAACTGACCGTAAGCGACATTTCACCCAAGGCTATTGAAAAACTGCTGACGCTATACCCCAACCATTCCATCAAGGTTGTTCCGACAGACGAAATTATTTACCAGGATGTGGATTTGCTGGCTCCGGCCGCCATCGGCGGTCTTTTCAGCGACGACAACCTGGACAAACTGCGCGCCAAAATCATCATCGGGCCAGGCAACAACCAGATCAAAGCATCCAGCCCTGAAGAAGAAATAGCCCTTGCCCGCAAGCTTGCGGCCAAGGGCATTCTGTTCCAGGTGGAATGGTTCCACAACGTGGCTGGCGTCATGTGCGCCTTTGAAGAGTATTTGCACCAGGAAAAAGCCAGCAAGGAGGCTCTTTACAAAAAGATCGACAAGATCTGCGGTGAAAACACGCGGACCAACCTCGAAGAGGCCAAACGCTTGGGCATTACCCCCACAGAACGCTGCTACAAGGTAGCATCCGAAGCTATTTATGACACCAAGCCAGCCTGGCATGCCGTCTAAGGTCAATCTTGCCCCACGCAGCGGCATTGTTTCGCTGCGTGGGGCAGCACATCCCAACGAACGCGAGAGCATGTTATGACAAAAAAACTGATGAGCGGTAATGAAGCTGTCGCCCGCGGTGCATTCGAGGCCTGCTGTCGGGTAGCGGCGGCCTATCCGGGGACGCCCAGCACTGAAATCCTTGAAAACATTTCACAGTACGCCGAAATCAATTCACGTTGGACAACCAATGAAAAAGTTGCGCTTGAAGTTGCTTCAGGCGCATCCATAGGCGGCATCAGAGCGCTAGCCGCGATGAAGCACGTTGGCTTGAATGTCGCGGCCGACCCTCTTCTGACTATGGGCTACATTGGCGCACTGGGCGGCCTGGTTATTGTTTCTGCTGACGATCCGGGCTGTTACAGCTCGCAGAATGAACAAGATAATCGCCTGTACGCTCCCTTGGCCAAGGTGCTCATGCTTGAGCCTTCTGACAGCCAGGAATGTCTGGAATTTACCAAAGAGGCTTTCGCCCTGAGTGAGCGCTTTGATACGCCAGTGCTTCTGCGCCTGACAACCCGCATCTGCCATTCAAAAAGCATGGTGGCAGAGGGAACACGCGAAGAAATCCCCCCGATCAAATATGAGCGTAACCCCGCCAAAAATGCCATGCTGCCGGCCCATTCACGCCCACGCCATGTGGTTGTTGAACAAAGGATGCGTGATATTGAGCAGTACGGAAATCACTGCCCCTATAATCGCATTGAACGGGGTTCCGACAAGAGCATCGGCATTATAACCAGTGGTGTTTCCTACCTGTATGCCAAAGAGCTTTTTGGCGACAAGGCAGCTTTCCTCAAGCTGGGTCTTACCAATCCGCTGCCGCATGATCTTATCGATTCCTTTGCTCGCTCCGTAGACAAAATCTACGTGATTGAAGAAGGCGAGCCATATCTGGAAACAGCGGTAAAAGCGCTTGGCCATACCTGCCACGGCAAGGATATGCTGCCCATAACCGGCGAACTGAGCTTGCACACCCTGCGCGAAGCGTTTTTCCCCTCTACCAGCCCGGAAGGCTGCGAAGCCATTGCCGTTCCCGGGCGCCCACCAGTGCTCTGTGCTGGCTGCCCGCACCGCGGCTTTTTCCACATGATTGGCAAAAAGAAAAAGAAAATACTCTCCTGTGGCGACATTGGCTGCTACACACTGGGTATCCAGCAACCACTTAACGGCATGGACACTGTCGTTTGTATGGGCGGCGGCTTCTCCATTGCCCTTGGTATGGCTGAAGCAATGAAGGCTGCTGGCGACACCAGAAAGATCTTTGGTGTTGTTGGTGACTCCACGTTTTTCCATTCTGGCATGACTGGCATGGTGGACGCCATCCATAGCAACGCCAATGTCTGCTTCTGCGTGCTGGACAACAGCATCACGGCAATGACCGGCCATCAGGAAAATGCAGGGACTGTCGTGGATGTTCAGGGTCAGCCTGCCACAAAAGTCGATATTCAAAGCGTCATTGAAGGTATGGGCGTTCCCCGGTCAAAAATAACCGTTGTTGATCCGCTGGATATGAAGGCGGTTGGCGAGGCGCTGGACGAAGCGATTGCTACGGAAGGCTTCTCTGTCATTATAACAAAACGGCCCTGTGTGTTGATCCGTTCACTGCGCAAGAGCATTGTTAAAGCGCCGTATTCAGTCAATATTGAAAAATGTAAAAAATGCAAAACGTGCCTCAGTGTTGGCTGCCCCGCCATTTCTATGCATGCTGAGGGATATTCTCAGATTGATGCTACGGCCTGCATTGGTTGTGGATACTGCATGCAAGTATGCCCCTTCGGCGTCATAACCCGTGACGAGGAGATTGCACAATGAAAACCCAAAGCTTATTGCTCATAGGCGTCGGCGGGCAAGGAGCCTTGCTGTTTTCAAACATTCTTGCCGCCGGACTGATGCAGTGTGGGCATGATGTAAAAATGTCTGAAATCCACGGCATGGCTCAGCGCGGCGGTAGCGTCACCACGCAGATCCGCTTTGGTCAAAAAGTTTATGCCCCTGGCATAGGTTTGGGCGAAGCCGACTATGTGGCCGCCTTCGAAAAAATGGAAGCCCTGCGTGCCCTGCCTTTTCTTAAACGCGGGGGCACCCTTGTGGTCAATAACCACGAAATATATTCAATGCCCATTGCCTCAGGAAAAGAACAGTACCCTGATGATGCCTTGGAACTTCTTAAAGCAGCAACACCAAGCACACTGGTGATCAACGCTGAAGAAATCGCAACACAGCTTGGCAATCCACGGGTGCAGAATGTGGTTTTGCTGGGGGCCCTTGTGCGGGCCATGAATCTTCCAAAGGTTGACTGGAACGCCTGCATTTCACAGATGGTTCCCGCCAAAGCCAAGGAAGTGAACCTGCAAGCCTTTACCCGTGGGTTTGAACTGTCCACCTAGCCAAAAGCAACTCCGTACAAGCATTACAAGACCTGGGAGATACCATGCCGCACATCCTCGCCATCAACCCCGGATCAACAAGTACCAAGATAGCGGTATACAAAGATGCGTCTCCTTTATTTACGGAGAATATAACGCATACGCCCGGTGAATTGTCTGCGTACAGTTCGATCATCGACCAGTATTCATTCCGGTTTGAGCTTATTCTGGCAGCGCTCGAAAAGCATAGTGTGCCACTGGACAGCATTGACGTGGTTGTTGGACGCGGGGGGCTGTTGCCGGCTTTAGATGCCGGGGCATATCTGGTTGACGAGAAGATGCTGGAGTATCTGCGCCGCGCCCCCAGAGGAGAACACGCCTCCAACCTTGGAGCCTTTCTTGCCAAGGGCGTGGCGGATAAAGCCGGGGTTAACGCGTATATATATGATCCTGTAACAGTAGACGAGATGATCCCCGTAACCCGTGTTACCGGGCTGCCCTCAATACAGCGGCGCGGCATGGCGCACAACCTTAACATGCGAGCCTGTGCCATAAAATACGCGGAAGAACGGGGTAAAAAGTATACCGATCTGACCTTGATTGTAGGACATCTGGGTGGCGGATTTTCATTCACCCTGCATGACCACGGCAAGATGATCGACATGGTCTCTGATGACGAAGGACCATTTTCTCCCGAACGTGTCGGCGGCATACCTTCCTTTGCACTCATGAACTATGTTCTGGAAGCCGGGCTTGATGCCAAAGCCTTCATGCGCAAGTTCCGGGGGCAGTCTGGCCTCATCGCCCATTGCCACACTACCGACGCCAGAGAAATCGAAGAAAGCATCCGTCAGGGCGACGCCCAGGCAGCGCTTGTGTATGAAGCAATGATACTCAACATTGCCAAAGCGTTGGCCGGACTTTCCACGGTTGTATTCGGCAATGTCGAGGCCATCATTCTGACAGGCGGTCTGGCATATTCCAACATGATCGTCGAACAAGTAACAAAGCGTGTCAGGCATATTGCCCCTGTTGTTTGCATGCCAGGCGAAAATGAAATGGCAGCTCTGGCTGCTGGTGCCTTACGGATGCTAAAAAAAACAGAAAAAGCAAATGTCTTTCCTGAAGAGGTTAACGCAACATAGTCGCACCCCCCATTGGGCACATTTTGAGCCCGTTCCCCAAAGGGAAAAGAACGGCACAAAATTTTTTTGCCCCACCCTAATCAAGACGGAGCGCGTATGAGTGATCTTCAAAAGTCTGATACTTCGCTACAACGGGGACTCAACAATAGACATATTCAGTTGATCGCGCTTGGTGGTGCCGTTGGCACAGGCCTGTTCCTCGGTATTGGGGGAGCCATTTTTTCAGCTGGCCCCTCGGTTCTTCTTGGCTATGCCATTGCTGGCTTGTTGGTTTTTCTTATTGTACGTCACCTGGGCGACATGGTTACTGAAGAGCCTGTTGCTGGTTCTTTCAGCTATTTTGCCTACAAGTATTGGGGAGATTTCCCAGGCTTTTTATCCGGCTGGAACTACTGGATACTCTACGTTATGGTGGGAATCTCGGAGCTGACGGCAGCTGCGGCATATATGCAGTACTGGTATCCGGGACTTGAAACGTGGAAAACTACCCTGTTCTTTTTCGTTGCCATCAACCTGATCAACCTCGCCACAGTCAAGGCTTTTGGCGAAATGGAATTCTGGTTTGCGCTCATCAAAATTCTGGCTATCTGTGGCATGATCGCCATTGGTGGTTACATTTTGTTACTTCAGCCCGACCTGGTTCCCGGCGCTACCGTCAGAAATCTTTGGATGCCCCCCACCGTGGGTGCACACGCAGGCGACCCGGCGTATGGAGGATTCTTCCCCAAGGGCATTGGGGGATTGATACTGGCTGTACCCATCATCATGTTTGCTTTTGGTGGCCTGGAACTCGTCGGCATCACGGCGGCAGAAGCAGATGATCCCAAAAAAGTTATCCCCAAGGCCATCAATCAGGTTATTTACCGAATTCTTATTTTCTATATCGGCACTGTTGGCATTTTGCTATCGCTGTATCACTGGAGCAGCCTCCACGCCACAGACAGTCCCTTTGTAATCATTTTCAGCAAAATTGGCTTTAAAAATGTGGCGCATGTGCTCAATTTCGTGGTACTTACAGCGGCACTTTCCGTTTATAACAGTGCCGTTTACTGTACAAGCCGCATGTTGTACGGCCTTGCTCTGCAAAAAAATGCACCCGCCTTCTTTGCCCGTACCGACAAGCGCGGCGTTCCATACGCGGCCATGCTTCTGGCTGGTGTGGTGACATTCTGCGTTGTCCCCCTCAACTATTTCATGCCAAGCTGGATCGACGCCTTCCACACGGCCATGTCTGTTGTGGTTTCGGCTCTGGTCATCAACTGGGCCATGATCAGCCTGGCTCATCTCTTTTTCAGACGTAAAATGGACAAGGAAGGCATTAAGACATCCTTCCCTGCCATTCTCTACCCATACAGCAACTACTTCTGCTTACTTGCTGTCATCGTTGTGTTGTCCATCATGGCCACTCCGCAAATGGGTATGCGCAGTGCAGTTATTGCGGTACCCATCTGGATTGCCCTTGTGTACGTTGGTTACCGGATATCCAAACGCAACAAGTAACGCGGCTCTGAAAGGCCCAGCGTAGCACGTTTTACCTCTATCCACCCATCACTGGAGCTATCAAAATGGAGTATTATAAAAACTGGGATGAAGTCATTGCAAACGTTTCCGAGTTTCCGCACCCGGAACGGCTGGTGATTGTCTGTGCGGACGATGCCCACGCTCTTGAGGCAGCCCAGAAAGCCGCCGCGCACGCAACAGTGGCCCCCATTCTTGTGGGCGACAGAGCAAAAATCGAACCCCTGGCTGAAGCTGCGGGCATGGATCTGACCAGGGTTCCCGTGCATCATGAGCCTGACAACGACAAGGCCGCGGCGCTGGCCGTTTCGCTCATACGCGAGGGCAAGGCCGACTATCTCATGAAGGGGCATATTGAAAGCAGCGCCCTGCTCAAGGCCGTCGTCAGCAAGGAGCACGGCCTCACGCGCGGCAGGCTGATCAGCCACATCAGCTACATCGAGGTGCCCAGCTACCACAAAATGATCGCCATCACGGACGGCGGTATGGTCGTCTACCCCACCCTGGAGCAGAAAAAGACCATCATGGATCACGCGGTCAACATGCTGCTGACCATGGGCTACAACAGGCCCAAGGTGGCCGTTCTCGCGGGCATTGAAAAGGTTAATCCCAAGATGAAAGAAACCGTGGACGCGGCGGCCCTCAAAGAAATGAACCGCAAGGGCGAGATCAGGGATTGCGTGGTGGAAGGCCCCATTGCCGTTGACATCGCCCTTTCCAAAGAAAAAGCCCGACAAAAGGATTTCGTCAGTGAAGTGGCGGGCGAAGCGGATATTCTGCTTGTGCCTGACCTGTGTTGCGGCAACTGCATCGCCAAAATACTGCTCGAAATGGCCGGAGGCAGAATGGCTGGCGTGGTTGTGGGCGCTTCCGTGCCCATCGTGCTCACGTCACGCTCTTCATCTATGGAAGAAAAATATCTCTCCATTGTCATCTCCGCCGCCTTCAGCGCCAGAAAAATCAAAAATCTTGGGTAAATGAAGTTTGTTGTGGGGAATGTTTTGTGGAGAATGCTTTGTGGGGGAGGGACCCTTTTGCAAAAGGGTCGCCTCCCCCACGCCCCCACCCACTAAAACTCTTGTTGTACGTCAGTATAAGAGTACAGCGGGTTTCCTGATCTGAAGGGAGGCCAGATGCAGCGCTTCCGGCATCACGCCACCGCAGTAGGCATCTGCTCCTGCGCCTAAGAATTTGGCCGACCCCGCCAATGCCCAAACAGCGCCAAAACATCCCCAAAGTCGCGCCAACCAGCCCCCCGGCTTGTATTTGGCGGCTTTTTGGGGGAAGATTACAAGATCGGTTCCGGCGTCACCGTATCCGAAGTCCGGCATCCGAAGTCCGGCATCCGACGCGCGGCGCCCGGACAGGCAGCTCCATACCGCCACAACGGCATACCGCAACCTCTTCAGGGGCGCCGGGCACATTCTGGCAGTCCCTGCATACTTTTATTGGCCCCGGAGTTTTTTCATGCTTACCTTTGACATGGCCGCCACCCTCGCAATCCTTGCGGGGGCCGTCATTCTTCTTGTCACGGAAGTTATACGCAATGACGTGATCGGCATCCTTATAGTTCTGGCGCTGACATTCAGCGGCGTACTCACGGTGCAGGAATCGCTTTCGGGTTTTTCCAGCCCCACGGTTATCATCATCAGTTGCATGTTCATCGTTGGCAAAGCCATACTGCACACCGGCGTCGCGCAACGCGTGGGCGACTTCATCATCCGGCGCGGCGGCAGAAACGAAAAACGCCTGCTGACCATGATTATGGGCGCGTCAGCCTCGGTGGGCGCATTCATGAGTTCCACGGCCACGGCCGCCATCTTTATTCCCATTACCCTTGCCGTGGCGGAAAAAACCCGCATCAATCCCAAACGCCTGCTCATGCCCCTGGCTTTCGCCTCCCTCATCAGCGGCATGATGACCCTGGTAGCCACCACCCCCAACATCATCGTCAACGGCATTCTGCGCGAGCGCGGCGCGGAGACGCTGGGATTCTTCAGCTTCACGCCTTTTGGCATAGTGATTCTGGCACTGGCCATTGGCTTCATGATGCTGTTCGGCCAGAACATGCTGGCCCCCAAGGTCGCGCCCGCGGAGCAGAAAAAGGGTCTTTCCATTGACGACTTGCTGCGCTACCACGAAATCAACAAGAGCTTGTCTTTCTTGCACATCCCAAGAGGTTCCGACCTTGTGGACCGCAGCGTCGCGCGCATGCAGCTCAGCGCGCGCTTCGGCATTACCCTGCTGGCGGTGGAAAGCGCCGGGCAAGGACGTAAACGGGTCATCACCGCCGCAAAACCCGAAATGGTGTTGCAGGCAGGTGATCTGCTCATGCTCATCGGCACCGACGCACAGTCGCAGGCCTTTATCAAGGAGTTTTCGCTGGAACGGGTTTCCGCCCCTGCCTCCAGGCGAAAAAGCTTTTTTCAGGTGGTGGGCCTTGCGGAAGTGATGCTCAACCCCGAATCCTCACTTATCGGCAAGTCGCTCAAGGAAACCCTTTTTCAGACCACGTTTCAAAGCATGGTGCTGGGCATCCGCCGCAAGGGCAAAACCCAGACCGAAGAACTGGCGGACATTCCGCTGAAATTTGGCGACGTGCTGCTGGTCTGCGGCGCATGGGCTGACATCCTGCGCATGGAACGCAACAAGAGCCAGTACCTGCTGCTCACCCTGCCCCAGGACTACAAAGAGGTTGTTCCCGCGCCGCAAAAGGAAAAAGTCACCCTGGCCATTCTGGGCGTTATGGTCGCGGCCATGGCCTCCGGCCTGCTGCCCCCGGTAACCGCCATCCTTGCCGGCACAGCCGCCCTGGTGCTCGCGTACTGCGCGCCCATGAACTCCATCTATGAAGTGGTGGACTGGCAGACCGTGGTAATGCTCGCGGGAATTCTGCCCCTTGTTCTGGCCTTGCAGAAAACAGGGCTGCTGTCGTTGGCTTCGGACGGTTTTATCGGCCTTCTTTCAGGCAGCGGGCCTTTCATGGTTCTGGCGAGCCTGTTTCTCATCACGGCCATACTGGGCTTCTTTCTTTCCGGTACGGCGGTCGCCGTGCTTGTGGCCCCCATGGCGGTTGATATCGGCCTGAAACTTGGCATCAGCCCGCAGGCCTGCGCCATGACCGTGGCCATTGCCAGTTCCGCCGTCTTTGTGTCTCCGCTTGGGTCCGCCGTGCATCTGCTGGTGCGCGATCCCGGCGGATACGTGGCCAAGGACTACGCCAAGGTCGGCACCCCGCTGCTTGTCCTCTCCCTGCTGGCAACGCTGGCGCTATGCTGGTTCTTCTATTTGCGGTGATCAACCGCTCGGCCTTTAATAGCAACGTCTTTGGGGGCGTGGTCAGGTTGAAATGCCTTGTGGGTGAGGGGCCCTTTTGCAAAAGGGTCCCTCACCCACACCCCCACCCCCTAAAACTCTTATTGTGCGCTAGTATAGTGTACGGTGTTTTACCGATCCGAGCCGGGGTTTCAGAGAGTGAAGCTGCCCGGCAGCACACCATCACAACGTGTAGCTGCGCTCAATCTGCAACAACTTCCGGGCGCTGCTTACTGTAACACGACATCCCGCTTGCAACGCAAAAGACCTCCTGACAACAGGAGGTCTTTTGCGTTGCGGCCATTCGACCAATGCGCGAAGGGTTCGGCTTTGGCCGCCTCCCGCTAGGAGCGCCATGGTTTGAGGCATCAGATCAGCCGACAAAAAACACCTGAAACAGCAAATACATTCCCCTTGTATGCCATTAATCCCATCTCTTTGAATTCACAGACAAAAAATATTTGCGCGCTTTTTATTCAAAAAGCAATTGACATTCGATTTCATTTTTGTAGACTCACCTAAACAAATTAGACAAGACTAACTTGGCGGACAGCCCAACCCGCAAAGGAAAAATCATGCACCTCCATACGCACGGCTCATCCAATGCCACGCAGACCGGCATTACCAAGTCATCTACTCTGAATTCGCTCACGCGGCCGGATCCTGAAAAGTTCTTCGCCAAAGAAGGGGTCTCTTCGCTCTCCCACGCCTTTGAGGGCAAAATCGCCGTTCATCCTGGTCTGGGCGGCAACACCACGTCTGACGCGGAAATGCAGTCAGCGCTTGACGGCCTGCTGCAAAAACCTCTGGCCGGGAAAACCGTGGCCTATATTCATGTGCCCTTTTGCCAGACCCACTGCCTGTACTGCGGGTTTTACAACAAACCCTACCGGACCGACGAAAGTCGGTACTATACCGACGCCCTGCTGGCCGAACTGGCCTTGTGGCGCGACAGCCCCGCTGTGCAGAGCGCGCCGGTGCACGCCCTTTACCTTGGCGGCGGCACGCCCACGGCCCTGGAAGCCCATGACCTGGAACGGATACTCAAGGCCGCGCGTGAGACCCTGCCCCTGGCCCATGACTGCGAAGTGACCGTTGAGGGCCGGTTGACCAACTTTGACGCCCGCAAGATGGAAGCCTGCTTTGCTGGCGGAGCCAACCGTTTTTCGCTCGGCGTGCAGAGCTTCAACACCAGCATTCGGCGCTCCATGGGCCGCATTGGCACAGGAGAAGACATGGCCCGTGGGCTTGAGCAGCTCATGAGCTACGACCAGTCCGCCGTTATTGTTGACCTTATTTACGGCTTTCCCCGGCAGACCATGCAGCACTGGCTTGATGACATAGCCATGGCCCAGTCGCTCAATCTTGACGGGGCCGACTGCTACCAGCTCAATGTGTACGGCCAGACCCCTCTGGGCAAGGCTATCAAGGATGGCAGCATTCCTCCCGCTGCGGCCATCCCGGAACAGTCCGCCATGTTCGCCGCCTCGGTGGAAACCATGACAACGGCCCGTTACCGCCGCCTTTCCATCAGCCACTGGGCGCGCACCTCCAGAGAACGCAACCTGTATAACCTCTATGTCAAAGGTTCCGCCAACTGCCTGGCCTTTGGCCCTGGCGGCGGCGGCAACTTTGCCGGCAACTTCTACATCAACACCCCGGACTACGCATCCTGGCTGCAACAGGTGGCCGAGGGCCGCAAACCCCTGAGCATGCTGCAAACGCCGCCAGCCCACTACTTTCTGTTCAGAGCCGTGGCCGAAGATATGGAGCAGGGCTGTCTGAACCTGTCCGCCCTTGAAGGCCGCTTTGCCCTGCCCCTTGATGCCATCTGGTCTCCCCTGCTCACCCAGTGGCAGCGCGCGGGTCTGGTCATGCAGGATCAGGGGCGCGTCACGCTGACTCTGGCCGGACAGTTCTGGCAGGTGAACCTTTCACAGCTGTTGCTCAATTATCTCAAACTCGTACTGGAGGAAAACGATGATCTTGCTGCGTAGTCTGCGCAGGCATGCTCTACCCCTGGGTCTGGCAGGGGCACTGTTCTGGAGCGCCCCTGCCCATGCCGAACCTCTTCAGACCGATACCGTCAAGGTATCAGCCTCGCGCGTTGAAAAAGAGCTGCTGGACGTGCCCATGGCCGTAAGCGTGGTCACTGAAGAGCAAATCAAGCTTTCCCCCGCAGCCACGGTGGGCGGAATCTTGCAGGATATTCCCGGCGTGCAGGTTCTCAATTCCGGGGCCCAGGGCTTGAAACGCATCGCCATACGCGGCGAGAGCCCCAACCGCGTGCTCATCCTCATCGACGGCCAGAAGATCGCTGAAAACAAGTCCATGGACGGTTCGGCCCTGCTTGTGGACCCTGCCATGATTGAAAGAATCGAAGTCATCAAGGGTCCGGCCTCGGTGCTGTACGGCTCCGAAGCCATGGGCGGCGTCATCAACATCATCACCAAGAAGGGCGGCACAAAACCCATTCAGGGGCAGTTAACCACAAGCTACAACGGCTCCACGCGCGGTTTCGACGAAAGCCTCTCGCTCTATGGCGGCTACGAAGGCTTTAAATACAGGACCACAGGAGCCAACACCTATCAGCACAACCTGTCCACACCTGACGGCGAGGCCAAGCATTCCAAGTTCAAGCAGCAGTCCGGGTCCGCTTTTCTGAGCTATGATTTCACCCCCCATCTCACGGTGGGCGGCCTGTATGAGCAGTTTTACAGCGAGATTCTCGCCGGCAACAGAAAAACACCCAACTTTTTTGTCGATATTTCTCCCTGGGAACGCAAAAAGGCCGCCGTGTTCGCCGAAATCAAGGACGTCACCTCCTTTTTGCCGCGCCTGCGCATGGATGCCTTCTGGCAGCACAACCGGAAAAAAATGCTCAACCATGTGGAGCAGGGCGAGGCCATGCTGATGGACAACCACGCCAACAACAAAAACGAACAGTGGGGCGCAAGCCTTCAGTCCGACTGGGCCATTGGCGAGAACAACTACCTTATCGCCGGCTATGAATTCAACAGGGACGGTCTCGACGCCAAGACTGACCAAGCGATAACGGCCACAGGAGTCAAAAAAGGTGTTCTTACAACCACCTTCATAGACACTAACTACAAATACAAGGGCTACATGGACACCCATGCCCTGTACGCGCTGATGGAAAGCAAGCTGCCTTGGGACTTCACGCTGTCTTACGGCGTGCGGCAGACCTGGGTAAGTTCTCACATGACCACGGCGGAGGGCAATAACCGCGTTCAAGTAAGCACCAAAGGCAGGACCATGCCACCGCAGTACGGCAGTGCTGACGCTGGCGCCACTGGCGACACATGGGAATCAAACCCCGTATTCAATGTTACGCTCATGTGGCAGGGCATTAAAGACCTGGCCCTGCGCGCGGGCTTTTCGCAAGGGTTCCGCGCCCCCAACCTGCAGGACAAATATATCATCTCCAGCATGGGCGGCGGCACGGTATATCCCAATCAGGACCTCAAGCCCGAAAAATCCAATACCTGGGAACTGGGCGCACGCTACTTCGCGCACGGTCTCAGCCTTGACCTCACGGGCTTCTATACCGTGGCTGACGATTATATTGCTTCAATGCAGGACAGCGACACCTCGTATCGCTACCAGAACGTCAGCAAGGCCAAGACCCACGGCGTGGAGTTCAGCGCGGGCTATGACCTGCCCTTCGGTTTTACGCCCTACGTCGATGTCACCTGGATGAAGCGCGAATTCAACAACGACCAATACAAGACATGGAAAACCGGCACGCCCGAATGGACTGGCCGTACCGGCGTGCGTGCGCTGTACCCCGTCAATGACAGCCTCGACATCATTGGCGACGCCTACATCCGCTTTGCCAGCAAGACAGAACTGGAAAGCGGCACGCCCCGCACCACATATTCCAGTGACGCATGGACCACGGCCAACGCCATGCTTGGCGTAAAATTCGGCTCTGAAAAGCAGTACACCGTTGTCGGCGAAGTGCTCAATATCTTTAATCAGGAATATACGCTTAATACTGGCGATTCCATCTACGAACCCGGGGTGCATGCCAACCTCAAGGTCAGCGTAGAGTTTTAATTATCGGGCCCGTCTCTTTTGATATTGAATTTCATATTCAATTAATGTAAGAGACGGGCCAGGAGCTACATCATGAAGTCCACGGTCAACCGCTACTGGAATGCCCATGAGCTGGTGGTCATCGGGGTATTTTCGGCAGCCGCCAAAATTTCCACCCTGCTGGTGGCTCTGGCCGGAGGAGGCATGAACCCCGTGTCCCTCCTGCTGAAAAACCTCGTCTTCACCACACTCTTGATAGTCATGCTCTATAAGGTGCGCAAACCCGGCACCCTGCTGCTTTTCACGCTTATCAACATGCTGGTGAGCGCATTGCTGCTCGGAACCAGCCTCACGCTGCTTCCGGCCATGCTTCTGGCGGCCCTCATTGCAGAAACGGCGGCGGCCCTGACGGGCGGGCTCTCGCGGCCCTGGGGGCCTCTGGTGGCTGTGGCCGTGTTCGACCTGCTCTTCCGCATCTGTTCTCTGGGCATTTCCTGGCTGGTCATGCGTGAAAATCCCGCCATACTTGTGGCCGCCGTGCCCATTGTGGGTCTGGGATACGTGGGCGCGCTTATCGGTCTTTTTACCGGCGTAAAAGCCGTCAGGGAGCTGCGCCATGCAGGCATCGTACGCCAGTAACCGTCCCTTGCCGCAAGGCTGGCTGTATGAGGCCGACGTGCGGGCGAAAATCGGGGTGAGCGCACTTGCCTCGCTGGGAACCCTGGTCACCTCCAACCTTGAAGGGCAACTGCTGCTGGCAGGGGCGTCGCTGTGCTACGCCCTGTGCATGCGCAGACCCCTGGCCCTGCTCGCCGCCTACGCTGTGCTGGCCGCCATGATCTGCATTGCCATGGGCTGTGTATGGATTATGGGCAAATTCTCGCCCCGGCTCATGGGCAACATGAACTATATATCCCTGACCATTCCCTTTCTGCGGGTGCTGACCATGCTCCATGTGGTGCTGCCCCTGGCGCTTTCCAGCCGGGTGCAAAACCTGCTGGACGCCCTGCGCGGGCTCAAGCTGCCCTTCTGCATCTATCTGCCGGCCGCCGTCATCCTCCGGTTCATCCCCACCTTCATAAACGACGTGAAGCAGGTGACGGAATCCCTCAAGATGCGCGGCTACCGGCTGAATCCGTGGACAATGACGCGCCATCCCGCGCTCAGCATGCGCCTGTTGCTCACGCCGCTGCTTTTCCGCTCGCTACGCACGTCTGAAGACCTGGGCGTCGCTGCGGAACTCAAGGGCCTTGGCATGGGCGAAAAACTCACCCCCTACCGCAAAAGGGCCTGGACCAGCCGCGACAGCCTGCTGCTGGCCGCCGCACTGCTTGTGGTGACCGGCGCCATTGCCTGCCAGTACACGCTGGGCGGCTCCACCCTGGGAGGTATGCGCTGATGCTGCGTTTTGAAGATGTCAGCTATACCTATCCTTTTCAGGAACATCCGGCGGTGAGCCATATCTCGCTGCACGTCAAGCCCGGCGAAGTGGTGCTCTGCACCGGGGCCAGTGGCTGCGGCAAATCAACGCTCATCCGTCTGGCCAACGGCCTGTGCCCCCTGCATTTCGCGGGCACACTTGAAGGCCGGGTGCTGGTCAACGGCGTCTCCACCCTGGAGCAGGATCTGCCCCACCTGGCGCGGCAGGCGGGCACGCTTTTTCAGGACCCGGAACAGCAGTTCTTTGCCCTCAACGTGGAGGACGAGCTGGCCTTTGCCCTGGAGTGGCAGGGCATGCCCGTGGAACAGATGCACGAAACCGTGAAGCGCTCGGTGCGCGAATTCGGCCTGCATTCGCTGCTGGGCGCATCCCTTCATGAACTGTCCGAAGGGCAAAAGCAGAAGGTGGGGCTCGCCACCCTGTGGACGCAAACGCCGCAGGCGCTCATTCTGGACGAACCCACCGCCAATCTGGACCCGGAATCCACCGTGGAACTGGCCCTGCAGCTCAAACAGCTCAAGGCGCGGGGCATGGCCATCCTTGTGGTGGACCACCGCCTGTACTGGCTGGCCGACGTGGCCGACAGGGTCATTGTCATGCAGGACGGGCACATCCGGGAGCAGGGGGAATTCTCCCTGCTGCACGACGCGGAACTGCGCGCCCGCTACGGCCTGCGTGAAGCCAGCGTGCCCGACGTGCGCCACACCCTGCCCTCCTGTTCCATTGCCGGGCAGCACCCGGTGGAGGCGCACAACCTGACCTATGCCCACACCGGGCAGGAGCCGCTCTATTGCAACGCCCGCTTTGCGCTGCCCTCGGGCATCACGGCGCTCATCGGCCCCAACGGCACGGGCAAGACGACTCTGGCCCGCGTGCTGGCCGGGCTGAACCAGCCCCAGGCCGGAGAAATCACCATGGACGGGCTGCCCCTGAACCCGCGCCAGCGCCTTGCGGGCACAGGCATTGTGCTGCAGAACGCCGACCACCAGTTGCATATGCGCACGGCCCTGGCCGAGGTGCAGACCTGCCTTGACCTCGCGGGGCAAAAGAGCGGCGGCGACGCCATGAAACTACTGGCGGCCTTTGGCCTGGAGCCCCTTGCCAGCCGTCATCCCCAGTCCCTTTCCGGCGGCGAAAAACAGCGCCTTGTCATTGCCTGCGCTCTGGCCAAAAAACCCCGCCTGCTCATTCTGGACGAACCCACAAGCGGTCTGGACGGGCAAAACATGTCGCGGCTGGCGCAGGCGCTGGAATCCCAGACGCAGGACGGACGCTGCATCCTGCTTATTACGCATGACCTTGAACTGCTGGCCCGCATGGGCCGTCATGCCCTGCGGCTGCCCCTGCCGCCGAATATACGCGCAACCGGTGGACAAGGGGAACGCACCGACACACAGGAAGCCGTCACCACGGCCGCATAGAGGAGAATTTCAGATGAGTACCTGCACTACAGACGCTGCCGGGGCCGAAAGCCTGCGCCAACAGGTGGAAACACTGCTGACCGAACAGAAAATGGTCATGCTCGACACCATTGCCCGCCACTGCGGCGTCAGTGAACTGGCCGCCGCCCGCGCCCTGCCCGGCCACATGAGGGCCTTTGCCCCCGCCGCGGCCTTTGACGACGTGTGGCAGGGGCTGACCCAATGGCCCGGCGCGACCTTCATCATGCGGCACGGCCGCAGCGTTGTGGAAATCAAGGGGCGCATCCCCGGCGGCAAGCATGCTGGCGGCTACTTCAATCTTGAGCACGGCCTCCCCCTGGGCGGGCATATCTGCAGCGACGAGGTGGCCCACATCTGTTTTCTGTCGCTGCCCTTCATGGGGCTCGAAAGCCACAGCGTGCAGTTCATTGATGCGGCCGGGGCCGTCCTGTTCGCCATCTATGTGGGCCGTGAAAACAAAGCGCTTATTCCCGAAGCCCGCGACGGATTTTTCGCCCTGCGCGACGCTTTCGGCAAGGAGGACATATAATGAAAAGTCTTGTGGTCTATTCTTCGCGCACCGGCAATACCCGTAAAATAGCCGAGGCCGTGGCCGAAGCCCTGCCCGGCTGCCATCTGCACCCGGTGGAAGAAGCTCCGCAGCCCGAGGGCTACGATCTTGTGGCCGTGGGCTACTGGGTGGACAAGGGCATGCCTGACGACGCCGCCAAAAACTATATGGAGCGCATCAAAAACAGCACGGTGGCCCTGTTCGGCACGCTGGGCGCGTGGCCGGACTCGGAACACGCCGCCCAGTGCAAGGTGCAGGGCGAGGCATTGCTGACCGAACCCGCGCAGGGCAATACCGTGCTTGGGACGTTTCTTTGCCAGGGCCGCGTAGACCCCGCCGTGGTGGCCATGATGCAGAAAATGGCCAACAACGGCCACCCCATGACTGAAGAACGGCGCGCCCGCCTTGAAGAGGCGGCCAAACACCCCGACGCGGAAGACTGCCGCAAAGCGCGTGAAACCTTCACGGATTTTGCCCGCGCTCTTGGCTCAAAGCCTGACGCTGAACTCGCCCGGAATAACGCATAAGGATACCAGCCATGAATTTGGCCGCCATTTACAATACCATTGGCCCTGCGGGCTGCGCCCTTGTGGTTGTGGGCTGCGCTGGCGTGTACATCGCCTTTCGCACCTATTTTTATCTCGCTCTGGTCTGGCGCAACTTCCAGCACGGCTTTCTTGACCTGGAAAATACTGGCGAAAGCCGCTGCCTGCGCAACAACAACAGCGACAACCCGCTGATCGCCATTGTGCGCGACGTGGTCAAGACCCACAGCGGGCATTCACAGGACATCAGGGCCGAGGTGGCCTATCTGTTCCACCGCAATTTCGAGCAGACCACCAAGAGCCTGTGCTGGCTGCGCCTTGTGGCCATGATCTCCCCCCTGATGGGCCTTCTGGGCACGGTGCTTGGCATGGTGCGCGTGTTTCAGGCCATTGCCGACACAGCCACCCCCGACCCTGCCCAACTGGCGGCAGGCATATGGGAAGTGCTCATCACAACGGCCATGGGCCTGAGCGTGGCCATTCCCATGCTGATTGCCTATTACTTTCTGCTGCTCAAGTTCAAGGGTTTTCATATTGAAGCCGTGGAACACAGCTACCGTGCCCTTGAGCTTTGCCAGGGGTCGGCGCGGCATGCCCACGCCGTCGTGCCCGCCGTGCCCGTCGTGCCTGCCGCGCCAGCCGTGAAGCGCACCGTGGCTAACACCCCCGCGTCATGCCCTGTCAGTCCGGAACCGGAATCCGCATAAGGAGATCCCATGTTCGATCTGGACGAAGAAGTCAGCATTGATCTCACGCCGCTTGTGGACGTTATCATCGTATTGCTTTTTTTCTTTATTCTCACGGCCTCGTTCAGCAAGCCCATACTGGAAATTGTGCTGCCCAAGGCCGAAAATCCGGATCCGGGCTCAAGCCGGACCCCGGAGCTGGTCATTTCCATAAAGCAGGACGGCACCATACACCACGCGGGCCAGCAGGTCAGCAAGGATGCACTGCCCGCACTGCTGGAAACAATGCCCGAAGCCCTGCTGAACCTGCATGTGGACGAAAAGGCGCCCTTCAATGCCTTTGTGGGCGTGGTGGATCTGGCCAAGACCAAGAGAGGAGGCCGCTTTGTCATCAGCACCCAAGCGACATTGGCGTCCAAGCCATTATGACGCGGCTGCACAGACGCGCAGCCGCAATTACGCCCTGTGCATAACATCGGGCATCGTCGTGCTGGCGGTGCTGCTTATGTCCTTGTCAAAGCAGCCCCAGCGCCTGCTGCTTCCAGCGGCAGCGGCGGGGCCAGTGCCCCTGGCCATGCGGATAGAGTTTGTGCCGCCAGTTGCAGAGCCGGAGCCAAAGCCGGTCGATCGGCGCCTCATGGCCGACGACTCGCCCTTCAGCGCCGCCCTGCCGCCGCAGGCCGAGCCGGAACAGCCAAAAGAGACGCCCAAACCGGAAGAAACGCCCAGGGTCGCGGAGCAAAAACCCAAGGTTCAACCTCCGGCCCCCAAGCCCGCGCCGAGCAAGGCCGCACCGCAAAAGGCGCAGCCGTCCAGGCAGGAAAACGCTGTTCCCGGCCCGCGCAATCAGGAAGGACACCCTCAGGGCAGCCCGGACGGCGGCATTGCAGGCGGCGTACCGGGGGGCGTGCCCGGCGGTAGGGCCGGAGGCATGGATGGGGGCGTTGCGGGCGGCGTGCCCGCTTCCACCAGGAATATGGCCCTGAGCAGGATACTCAGCGCCGTGGAAAAACATAAAAACTACCCCAAGCACGCGCGCCGCAGCGGCGCTGAGGGGCTGGTCATCCTGCTGGTCAGCGTGAACGACCAGGGACGCATCACGGCCAGCACGCTGGACAAGCACTGCGGTCAGGCGGCATTGGACACGGCCACCAAGGAACTGGGGGAAAAGCTGATGGGATTGAACACCGGTGTTCAGGGCGCGGCTTTCAGCGTGCGCGTGCCGGTGGAATACAAGCTGAAGTAGGGCATTTCATGTGGCAGGCGCGCTGACGCCGCATGCGCCACTTCAGGAGCCGCGCGCAACAGCCCGGACTGCCAGCCGCAGGCACGCCCGCCTGGACGGCCGCATGCGGCCGCGCCTCAGCCTTCATCCACAAAATCGCGGCGGTTCACAATGGCCGGGGGCGTATCATCGCCCTTCGGCACTCGGTGTTTTTTGGCCGCGTGCGCGTCGCGCAGGACAATGCTTTTTTCCAGCCAGCCCTCCCACTGGGGCATGGTGTGGCGCATGTACAGCACAAAGAGCCGCCAGCGCATCATGACGTCGTCGGGCAGGATGTGCTCGAGCTTACAGGCCGTGTCAGCCGCCGTTTCTTCCGGCAGTTGCAGCACCGTGGAAAAGAATTCCCGCAAAACCATATTGCGATGGGCCAGGCGTTGCCCCGCCTGCAGGCCCTTTTGCGTCAGATTCACCAGGCTGTAGGGTTCATAGCTGATATAGCCGCGTTTGGCCAAGGATCGCAGGGCGTTCGTCACCGAAGGACGGGCGACCTTGGCCGCCTCTGCGATATCACTGGGACGACACGCGCCTGTGGCGAATTCCTGTTTGAAGATGATGGCCAGATAGTTTTCCAGGGCAGGAGAAAGGTCTTTTTCATCCTGAACCATTGAACCAGCTCCTTGCATTTTCAGCTCCATATGTGGACCGGATGGCGTGCACCACAAATATCAGAGAACACGTATGCCACCAAACCATTTTTTCTGCATATAGATTTGCAGCGTCCAGAGAGAAGAAACCAGGCCGCCGCACGCCATGCCAACATACGCCCCAATGGCTCCGAATCCCAGCCAGTGGGCAAGGCCGTACGCCAGCGGCACGGACACGCCCCAGGTCGTGAAGCAACTCACCCGGCAGGTGAAGCGTGTGGCTCCCGCGCCTGCCAGCACCGCGCTCAGCATCTGGCTCAAGCCCTGCAGGGGCAGCCCCAGGCAGGATATCCACAAAAATATTTTGGCCAGCTCAACCGTGCCGGGGTCCTGGGTAAAAAGCATGACAACGGGTTGACAGAAGAGGCATAGCACCAGCCCGGCCGCGGCCAGGGCCAAAGCCACCCACAGGCCATAGCGCATGCCAAGGACATACCCCTCACGCCCCATGCCCGCGCCCAGCAGATGCCCGCCAAGGATGGTCAGGGTCATGCCAAGCCCCGCCAGGGGGAAAAGCAGAAAGCCCAGAACGCGCATGCCAAGGGTCATGGCGGCAATGGAGTCCACAGCGTGCAGGGGCAGGCTGGAAACGCAGGCAAGGATGGCGATGCTGCCCGCATGCCCGGCCAGATTGCCAAGAGCCGCCGGAGCGCCCACGCGCCACAGCCGGGGCATGGCCAGCCGGTTCCAGCGCCAGGCGGCAAATGAAGACGCCCGCAGGATGCCCACGCGCATGGCCAGGATGATATTGCAGGCAAAGCCCGCCAGTGATGATAGGAACGTCGTCCAGGCCACGGCGGCGTAGCCAAGCTGCGGGAAACCCCACCAGCCAAGCCCCAGCCCCACGCTGCTGACAAACTTGATGGCCGTCACAAGGCACAGGGTGGCCGTGGGCAGCCAGACCATCTTGTGCGCGCGAAAAACGGAGTTCAGCATGACAAGGCTGTAGTAAAAGGGCAGTTGCGCCGCATAGGCAAAGGCAAAGGTGCGCACCATGGGCGCTATGGCCTGCGGCACCATATCCGTCATGGGCAGTGCCAGAAGCACGGCAAGCCCCAGCAGCGCAATGACGGAGCCAGTCGTGAAGGAAAGACAGACGATCAGGCCGGAATACCGACGGGCGCGCAGGATTTTGCCCGCGCCAAGGGACTGGCTGACCATGGCCATGCAGCCGCTGCCCACCACCGCCGTCAGCAGCATCAGAAAGGTGAGAATCTGCGAGGTGAAGCCCAGGGCGGCCAGGACGCCCTCGTTGAGCTGGCCCGCCACCCACAGATCGATCATGGACATGGCCATGTAGCAGAACATCAGACCCATCTGCGGGATGGTGAGAAGCGCTACTTCGCGGACGGAAACGGCCTTGGTTTCGGGCATGCGGCATAGTGCCGCACTGAATTCTTAATGTCAAATAAAGTTAGTTTAAAATAATTAATTTAGTGTTGTAATTTTATCCAGTAAAACTTAGAACTTCCGTTTGAAGCAGCCTCTTGGGGCAGCCCGTACCCCATACCTATCAATCCCGTGCCCATACCTGCCCGCCCATTCGCATATCGGTCGGTCCACTCCCATACCAGCCCGCCCTGTGCCCATACTGGCAACCCCCTCCCGTACCTGCCCGGTGTGCCCATACGACCAAGGCGATAAAGGTTTTAGGGGGTGGGGGCGTGGGGGAGGAGACCCTTTTGCAAAAGGGTCCCTCCCCCACAAGGCTTTGCAATGCCTTATGGGGAAGGGGCATTAGCGCGAGGTTTCCTGCCAGTCCGGCCCAAGCAACTGATCCAGCACATGCCCAAGGCCTTTGCGAACAGTTTCCCGTTCTTTTTTACCGTGTTTTACATCGCGTGACAGACTTACAAGCATGGCCGAACCCGTGAGCAGCACGCAGGCAATGTCGGCCCGAGCAGTCACATCCGCTCCACGCAGCCTTTCTTGCAGCGCCTTACGCTTTCTGTCGAAAAATGCAGAAATAATATCCGTAACTTCAGGATTCAGCGCCGAAAAAAGAATGATGCGGAACTCGTCCACCCAGGTGCTGTTGCCGCGCTCTCCTCCAAGCACTATGCTGTCCAGCGCCTTGTCCAGAGCGCCCCGTGCGCTTGTTCCGGACGTTTTGGCGAGTTCGTCCAGCGAGTCCACCACTGCCGCGAACAGCTTTTTTTTGGAGCCGAAATACCTGTTAATAAGCGTGACGTTCACCCCTGCCTTGGCCGCAATCTCTCGTGTGCCCACGCTTTCATAATGGCCTTTGGCAAAAAGACTGCGTGCGGCCAGCAATATGCGCTGCCGCGTCTGCTCCGCGTTGCGGCCCCGCATTCCCTGCCCTGTCGCTGGATGCGCCTGATCCGCAACACTGACAGAGGCAGGGGAACCTCCGTCATTTTTGACTGCATTGCTCATGGCATTCCCGTATGTTGCCAAGACGGCTGCGAGGGACACATATGGTCACAGCCGTGCCTGTTTTACCTCCGGTACATATACGCAAAAGCGCCCCCAACAAGCTGCGGGCGCGCTTCTGCAAGACATCCGGATCTGAAAAAATTATTTTTCCGGTGCGCAGCCGCCACGGCAAAGATGCTCGGTACCAAAAGCCGCCAGCCTGTTTTGGGCAAAAGCTTCGAGACAGGCTCCCACGCTGGGCAATCCCGCGTTATGATAGACGGCTATGCCTGCGGCCTGCATGGCCTGCAAGGGGCGCACGCCCATGCCCCCGGCCAGCAGCACCGTTACGCCCATGCTGGCCAGACCCTGCACAGGGCTGCTGCAGTCGCCGGGCAGATGCGCGGCATTGGCCCGAACAGTGACGTTTTTCACCTGGCCATCCTTGACCCAGGCCAGCGTATAGATGGAACATCGGCCAAAATGGACATGCGGCGCGGCCTCAAGCCCTCCGGGTTCCTGAGAGGGCACGGCCACCAGCACGCCCTCGGAGCCAGAAGGCGCCGTTTCGCCTTCCTGGGCGTCCATGGCGCACACGCCGCCCTCGATACGCAGGGCCAATCCGTCCACAAGGGCTTCGGCCACACAATGTCGCGCCCGGCGCAGCAGCCTGCCGAAGGTGTGTCGCGACACGCCCATACGGACAGCGGCCTCATCCATGTTCCGGCCTTCATAATCGGCCAGGCGCAAAGCCTCAAGGCCATCCAGCGTCAGAACTCTTTCGTCAATATCTGATAGTGGAACGCCCTTGGGCTTGAAATAGCTGGCTTTGGGAAGAGCGCTTACGCGCCTGCAATGACTGGGTCTTGGCATATTCTCACGCTGATACGATTTTATTATAACCTACGGCACTGAATGACGCACGTCAAGGGCATCGGCATCTGGCATTGGCTGCACTGCATGCACGTGACAACTACGTGATATTACATACCAACCGCACATACGGCCTGAAGGATAAAAGGCAATATGCGGAACCGGCGAAGGAAAACCGGTTCCGCATATGCATCGGATACGTGAATGCATCAGACAGGCGCGTCTGGCAAAACTCCGTTATCCGCCAAGGCTTTCCACCTGCTTCAAAAGCCCGAGCAGTCTGCGGGCCTCGGACGCGCCCGGTTCAGGCGGAAGCGGCATCAATATTCCCAGGCCTTCCATGACGTCATGAAAGACTTCTTCATCCATTTCAGTCACAACGGCGGTATGCATTCCGGCGTCAATCATCATAAGCTCCAGCACCCAGGCCCGCGCGAGATCGCCGAAAGGCGGGTCAAGGAGCGCCAGAACAGGGATATCGCGTCGCGCCGCTTCCTTGCACTGGTCGATAGTCGCCGTCATGCACACAGTGCAGCCGTCATGTTGCAGCTGCGCCACAAAATCCTCCCAGGCTTCGGGCCGGGATGTTTGCAGCAGGATACGCCTGTTCTTCATGGCCGCCCCTAGTGTGCGCCGCCGCCGCAGGTCTGGTCTGTGGAGAAGCGGTTGAGCTTGCCCGCGCAAAAAGCCTCGACCGCCTGCCCCACGGTGGGATAGTTGCCAGCGAAAAAGACCTCTATGTGCATCTGGTTAAAGCCCATGAGGGGGCGCATGCCCATGCCGCCAGCCAGCATGGCCGTAACGCCATGCCCGGCCAGATACTGCACGGGAGCCATGCAGCCGCCCTGCTGGTGCGGTATGGACGGCAGCGTACCCTGGGCCGTCACAGCGCCATTTTCAATTTCCACTACGGTGTAGATGTCGCAATGGCCAAAGTGCATGCCCATGCCCGCGTCCATACCGCCGGGAAGTTCGGAAGGAATGGCCAGAACTGTCTTGCTCATGATGATGTGTCCTATAACGTGTTGATGTTGGCCCGTCGGGCGGGCTTGTCAGCCATGGCGCGAATGCGCCGCCATATCTGCTCCAGTTCGCTTGCCAGGGGGGAATCCCTTTCGGTCAGGGCCTCGCCCCTGACCATGGCCTCCGTCACAAGGGGGCTGAAGGGCAGCCGCCCCGCCAGCGCGTGCCCGCGCCGGACGGCCTGTTCTTCGATGGCGCGGGCTTCGTCGCCGTTGAGGTCTGCCTTGTTGATGATCACCGCCACAGGAATGCGAAAATGCCCGCACAGATCCGCCACACGCTCGAAATCGTGCCGCCCCGACGGCGTGGGCTCCACCACGGCCACGGCCAGGGTGGCCCCCGACAGCGAACTGATCACCGGGCAACCTATGCCCGGCGAGCCGTCGCAAAGGATGAGCCCGCCCTCTTCGGCTGCGGCAATCTCGCGCGCCTTCTGCTTGAGAAGGCCCACCAGACGGCCCGAATTTTCCTGACCGGGCTCAAGCTGCGCGTGCACGAAAGTGCCAAAGCGCGTGCGGCTCAGATACCAGGTTCCACAATGCCGCTCGGGAAATTCAATGGCCCCGGCAGGGCACAGCTTGTGGCACACGCCGCAGCCCTCGCAGTCCAGCGCGTCTATGCTGAACACGCCATCCTTCAAATGCACGGCACCGAACTGGCAAAGCTCCATGCAGCGCCCGCACTGCGTGCAGGCGGCCTCGTCAATGATCGCCGTGTGACCCGAAATAAATGGCTGCTCCTGCTCGATGCGGGGATCAAAGATGATGTGCAGGTCGGGCACGTCAACATCCAGATCGCAGAGAACGGGATTCAGCCCCTCGCGGTGGGCCAGGGCAGCCAGGGAGGCGCACAGCGTCGTCTTGCCCGTGCCGCCCTTGCCGCTGATAACAACTATTTCACGCATGCCGTGCCTCCGCTGCGCCCTGCCCGTCGCAAAACCGCCCCGCGCGGGCCTGCTCCGCTGTTTCCGGCTGTCGCGCAGAGTCTGCCAGATCTGTCCAGGGCTGACCCCCAATCCACCGGCACAGCGCCTGTTGCAGACTTTCGAAACGCCCGCGCCACGCCTGGGCATTGGCGTCTGTTCCCGCTGGCGGCAGATTCCCGCGCGCGTAGCCCTCGGCGGCCTGAATATCAAAGGGCAACCGGGCAAGCAAAGGCAGGCCCTCCGCAGCGCAGTACCGCTCAAGGGCCGCATCGCCAGCTTCATTGCCGGGCATGCCCGCCCGGTTCATGACAACGGCCAGGGACAGGCCAAGCTTTTTGAAGGCCGCATGGGCCAGCTTGAAATCATACATGCCAAAGGGCGTGGACTCCGCCACCAGAACAAGTGCGTCCGCCATGCGGGCCGTGGTCATGGCCGGACAGCTCACGCCGGGGGGCGAATCGATGAGGATGTCCGGGCCGTCCGCCGCACCCTTGCGGGCGGTGGAGGCAAAAGCCCGCTCCAGGGCACGCAGCAGGGGGGGCGACATAGCCTCTCCCACACGGCTTTTTCCCATAAGCAGGACCTGCTCGCGGGCAGGATTCAGATTCCACCGCCCCCATTGCAGGCTGCCCAGTTCGCGTTGGCCCCTGTTCAGGGCAGCGGGCGCGCAAACCTCGAAACAGCCGCCGCAGCCATGGCACATGTCGGCGAAAATGGTGGGCTTTCCCCCCAGCATGGCAATGGCCTTGTAAGCGCACATGTCAGCGCATGCCCCACAGGCAGTGCATTTTTCCGCGTCAAGTTCGGGCACGGTCAGATACACGGCTTGGGCCGCGTCCAGATCAGGCTGCAAAAATAGATGCAGGTTCGGAGCCTCCACATCGGCGTCAACTATCAGGCAGGGCCGTGGCCAGACCACGGCCAGTGAAGCCGCCACCGTGGTCTTTCCCGCGCCTCCCTTGCCGCTGGCAAATGCTATACGCATGACAGCCTACTTGTTGGGCGCTGCGGCCGGACTGACGGAACCTTCGGTATAGCAGCGCACGGCTTCGCCCACGCTGCGGCCGTCCAGTTCCTGATATACCTGCATGCCAGCCGCCCGCAAAGCGGTGAAAGCCTTGGGGCCAACATAACCGCTGAGCACAGCGCCAACGCCCAGGGACGACAGGCGCTCGGCCGTCTGTATGCCCGCGCCTTGCGCCATGACCTGCGAGCTGCCATTATCGACATATTCCGTGGCCATACTTTCCGTATCCACCACCACGAAGCCTGCGGCACGGCCGAAACGCGGATCAACCTGGGAATCCAGACCCGGCCCTTCGCTTGAGACAGCGATTTTCATACATTCGCTCCTTTGCGCAGCCGAGGCCGCACCTTATATTTTGCTCATCAGTTTTGCTCAAATGAGCATAATCTTCAGCCGTCCAATGTCAAGACAAAGACACAAATTTTTGCCACGAAAAAAGGGCCGGTTTCGCGTACATGCGAAACCGGCTCTGTCCAAGGCGGAAATAAAGGTTTTGGAGGAATGGGAGGGCCGTTGGGGTGGAGCCCTTTGACACAAAGGCCCTTCCCCCACAAAGCAGTTCAAAATCCACCAACATCAAGGGGAGCACTGATTACAGAGCCTTCTGGAAACGCGCAGTTATTTCGTTTGGCAAGGCGCGATCTTTTTTTGAAGCAGGAGTGGACTTTTCCGTCCTCGACTGTTTCAAAAAAAGTGAAGCACGCCGCCAAACGGAATAAATCAGCGTTTCCCTAGAGTCCGAAACGCAATCCGGCGTACCCCACAACCCGGCTGGTATCGCCGGATGCGGCGGCAGAAGTGTCGTAGAGGCAAAGCTCTGCCCAGGGGTTGCCAAGGGCGCGCGCGGCAAACAGGGCCAGGGCCAGAGGGCCTACCCCGCACATGGTAATGCCCTCACGCTCCACAACGGCAAGCAGACCATCGGGATCACAGGCCAGGGCCTGCGTCAGAGCCAGCGCGTCCTTGTGCAGGGTCTGCTCCTGGTTCTGGTAGTGGTTCAAGTCCGAACTGACGATGATGCCCACATCCTGCCCTCTGGCGCTGAAATCCTGTATCACCTGCGCCAGGGCCAGCCCGGCGGCGCGCAGCGCATCGGGTCTGCGGGTTCCCACGCATACGGGCGCAATGGTGCGACGCACGGGCGATCCGTCCTCTCCGGCATCGATGCCGGGCAGACTTTGCAGAAAAGGCAGAATAACTTCGGCGGAATGCTCGACAAGATGGCTAAGCTCGTCCGGCAAAAAGCCGCCCGGAGCCCGAATAAGAGCCTGGGTCAGTTCTTCGTCCACCGGCATCGGGCCCAGCGGCGTCAGCCATTGGCCTTCGGCCCATACGCCCAGGGGCTTCCCCTGGCCCGTGTGGTTGGGAGACAGGACAAACAGCCGATGCGGCAGGCTGGCTCCTGTTGTGGAGTCGCCCCATGGGGCCGCCAGGGTGGCGCCAATGATGCGGCCGCAGTAAACATAGCCGGCATGAGGCAGTACGAGTCCCAGCAGGCGGGAACCGGCATCCTTCGAATGCTCGTCCGACAAGAAACCAGTAGAAACAGCTGACGCCATAAGCCATGCCTGAACTTCTTTTTTTAACTGATCAGCCTCGGCAGGATAAAAACGGCCTGCCGCAATGGGATGTCGTATACTCATGGCCGCCCCCGGAATATGGCATGTCTCGAGCAGATTAACTTTGAAATGCAACACATTTCAAAGTTTTCATTCAGCCGAAAAGTGTGATTCGCGGCTGAATCCACGCCACGTAGTGGCGCGCTGCACTTTCGTACAGCCTTAGAGCATTTACACTTTTTCAAAGGTAACATGCTCTAAAATAACACTGCGAACCCCACGCTACAGGCCTGACCGCTCTTGAGAGCCGCCTGCCTTTCCCAGCGGCTTTCTCGCGGCATCCCGCCTTTATTGCAGGCTGCGCGCCCATAAAATCCTGCGGATATTCAGGGCACATGCAAAACGCTTCGTGCAGGGTTCTCGCCTGTTTCGTCCTTTTGTTATTGGTTAGAGCAAGTTAACTTTTAAATTGCTCTGACGGCTGCGTGAGCAGACGTCCGCTACGAAGGCGTAAGCTCAGTTTATCTGCGCGGTTAAACGCCGAAGTGAGCGTGCTTTAAACTTTGAGAATGTACATTCTCAAAGTTAATCTGCTCTAGTCGAGACCACCCAACAGCGCGTAGTGGGTTTCCATATATTCAAGCAGCCCTTCACGGCCGCCTTCACGCCCCACGCCGCTGCCCTTGACGCCGCCAAAAGGCGTTTCCGCCGAGGCCAGCGCTGCGTCGTTGACACCCACCATGCCGTACTGGAGGCCCGCCCACAGTCGCCAGATACGGGCCATGTCGCGCGTGCAGACATAGGACGCGAGGCCGTATTCCGTATCATTGGCCAGGGCCACGGCCTCTTCCTCGTCCTCAAAGGACATGACGGCAGCCACAGGCCCGAATATTTCTTCACGGAAAATACGCATTTCGGGCGTTATGCCCGTCAGCAGCGAGGGTTCGTAAAAGTTGCCGCCCAAGCTGTGGGGCTGGCATCCTGCTATACGGCGGGCTCCCTTTTCAAGGGCGTCGTGCACAAGGGCGTCCACATGGGCCACGGCTTCGGCGTTGATGAGCGGCCCCATGGTGGTGTCGGGCTTGAGCCCGTCACCGACCTGAAGCTCCCGGATGCCTTGCAATAGACGGCGCACAAAGGCGTCGGACACGTCGCTGTGCACCAGAAAACGGTTGGCGCAGATGCAGGTTTGCCCCGCATTGCGGAACTTGCTGCCCATGCCCACACGCGCCGCCAGATCCAGATCCGCGTCGTCAAAAACAATGAAGGGCGCGTTGCCGCCCAACTCCAGCGACACCTTCTTCAAGGTGGGGGCGCACTGGGCGGCGAGAGTTCTGCCCACGGGCGTGGACCCGGTAAAGCTGAGTTTGCGTACCAGAGGACTTTCTGTAACCACGGAGCCGATGGCCCTGGCGCTGCCCGTGATCACGTTGAAAACCCCGGCGGGAATGCCCACCCGCATGGCCAGCTCGGCCATGGCCAAAGCGCTGTACGGCGTGGCGCTGGCGGGTTTGACAATGGCCGTGCATCCCGCCGCCAGGGCCGGAGCCACCTTGCGGGGAATCATGGACATGGGGAAGTTCCAGGGGGTAATGGCCACGGCAACGCCCAGGGGAGCGTGCCGGGTAAGCGCCTGCACGCCCTGCCGGAACTGGGGCACCACCTCGCCGCTCACGCGGCGGGCCTCTTCGGCATACCAGGGAAAATAGGAGGCCCCCTGAAGGATTTCCGCCCTGGCTTCAGCCAGGGGCTTGCCCTCTTCAAGAGTGAGCAGGCGGGCCAGGTCTTCAAGGTTGGCGCGTATGGCCTGCTCCCAGGCATGAAGGTAGGCTCCGCGCTCCTGAGGGGTTTTGTCCTTCCAGAGGGCAAAGGCGCTGTGAGCGGCTTCAACGGCAAGCCGGGCCTCGTCTGCGCCGCAGTTGGGCACAGTGCCAAGCAACTTGCCGTTGGCCGGATTGACGACATCCAGAACACTCTTGTCTGCCGCGTCGCGCCACTGCCCGTTGATGAGGCAGTGGGGACGGAACAGGCTTTTATCCTGCAATATTTGGTGCATAAGAACCCCTGTTGTGCGCGGGCAGGGGGTCAGAACAGTTGTCTGCCTCCCATCCAGTGGTGCTTGACGCGCCCGCGCAAGGTCTGCCCCAAAAAGGGCGAGTTCAGGCTTTTTGAATACATGGTTTGCCGTGAGGGCGTCCATTCTTCATCAGTATCAAACAAAAAGAAGTCCGCCGGATCGCCAGGGGCGAAGCCGTTCCAGGGCAGGCCAAAAATTTCAGCCGGACGGCGGCACCACAGGCGATGCACGTCGGATTCGGCCAAGATGCCCGCATCCACAAGCTTCCAGGTAAGGCCAAGAGCCAGATCAAGACCTGTGAAGCCGCAGGGGGCTCCGTCCAGGGTGCCGTCTTTTTCATGGGCCGCGTGCGGCGCGTGGTCGGTCACAAGAATGTCCACAATACCCGTTTTCACGGCTTCACGCAGCACTTCGCGGTCGTGCGCCGTGCGCAGCGGAGGGCTCACCTTGGCCTGCACACTATAGTTCTCCAGGGCTCTTTCGTCCAGCAACAGATAGTGCGGGCAGGTTTCTGCGCTGACCTTCACGCCGCGCTGCTTGGCCCAGCGTATGAGGTCTACGGTCAAGGCAGCGGAAACATGCGCGATATGCACAGGGATATCAAGATATTCTGCAAGCATGATGTCGCGGGCGGCCTGTATGGCCTCCCCGGAGGCCGGTTGCCCCTTGAGCCCCAGAAGGCCGCTGACATGCCCCTCGTGCATGATCCACCCGCGGCCCAGGTGCGGGTCCTCGCAGTGGTCGATGAGGATCAGACCGAGGTCTGCGGCGTATTCCATAATGCGGCGCACAAGCTCGGCGTTTTCCAGGGGGCGGCCGTCATTGGACACGGCCACGCAGCCCGCCTCCTTGAGTTCGGCCAGGGGGGCCATCATCTCGCCCTTGAGGCCGATGGTGGCCGCCGCGATGGGGAAAAGCCGGGGCCCGTGGGGGTGGCTTTGCCTCGCCCTGTCCAGCATGTGGCGGGTAACGCTGGCCGTATCATTGACCGGCTTGGTGTTGGCCATGCACATGACCGCGCCAAAGCCGCCCCGCAGTGCGGCTTCAAGCCCTGAAGCCACGTCTTCCTTATATTCAAAACCGGGTTCGCGCAGGTGAACATGCGCGTCAATAAGGCTTGGCATGAGCGCAAGGCCGCAAGCGTTAAAAATTTCGCACCCTTCGGGGGCCTCGTGATGGCCCGCCGGGGTCATTGTCATGATTTTATCGCCGTCCACCAGAAGGTCCACAGGGGCCTCAAGGTGACGGGCGTTTTTTATGCAAAGCCTCATGCGCGTCCTCCATCGTTGCGTGTGGCCAGAAGATAGAGCACGGCCATGCGCGTCGCCACGCCAGCGGCCACCTGGTTCAGCACCAGGCTGGCAGGAGCGTCGGCCATGTCGTCGGAAATTTCCAGTCCCCGGTTCATGGGCCCGGGATGCAGCACCTTGGCCCCTGGCCGGGCCATCTCCATATGTCTGAGGCCCAGGCAGAAGCGCCGCGAGTACTCGGCCAGATCGGGCAGAAGCCCGGCCTGCTGGCGTTCCAGCTGCAGGCGCAGGCACATGGTGGCGTCCACATCGCGCACGGCCTCTTCAAGATTTGTATACACTTCCACAGGCCAGTGGTCCACCCCGGCGGGCAGGAGAGTGCGGGGGGCGCAGACCCGCACGCGCACGCCAAGGCTGGTCAGCAGATGGATATTGGACCGCGCCACACGACTGTGGGCGATATCCCCAAGGATGAGCAGCGTGCGCCCTTCAAAGGCGTTATCCCATGCCTGACGCAGGCTGAAACAGTCCAGCAGGGCCTGCGTTGGGTGGGCATGCCAGCCGTCGCCGCCGTTGACCACGCCACAGGGCAGCAGTTCCGCGATATAGCGGGCAGCGCCGCTGCTGGAGTGGCGGATGACGATGACGTCGGGCGACATGGCCTGGAGCGTCAGGGCCGTGTCCTTGAGGCTTTCACCCTTGTTGAGGCTTGAACCGCTCTTGCCCAGAGAAAAGGTGTCCGCCGACAGACGCTTGCCCGCCACATCAAAGGACGTCTTGGTACGGGTGCTGTCTTCCACAAAAAAAAGCACCACAGTCTTGCCTTTGAGCGTGGGCACCTTCTTGACGGGTCGGGTGTTTATTTCCTGAAAGCTGGCGGCCAGATCCAGCAGATGCAGGGTGTCGGCCCTGCTCAACTGGGTTACATCCAGCAGATCCTTGTGTGACCAGTGGTAGCGGTTGTCGGTATTCATGGCAGTACTGTGTAAAAGGTAAAAAAAAACCCCGCTGATTTTTCAACGGGGAACGGCGGGAGAGGCTGCGGCCCTGACACGGAGCGATGTAAATTTTGAAAAATCATGCACACCGGGCACCGGCAAAGGCGCCCTCCCGAATATGCGGAGTACAGGAGCGGCAGACATCATGCCTGATTTGTAGTCGCGCCAAAGACCTTTGTAAAGTAAAAAGTCTGTTGACGCCTGCAGGGCCATTGTCTAGTTAGAGAAAGGCAATGCCGCCCCCAGGGCGGCGCAGTCCATGTGGCCGCCGGGCGGCACAACCATGCGACTGCCAGCCCGGACACGCTTTGGGCCGATGCCCGGCGCTTTTCGCCATTGTTTCCATCAGGCTCTTTTGTGGAGGATGTGACCAATGCTTTTGACTCTTGTGATCTATCTTGCATGTGGCGCTGTGACCGGGGTGCTGGCCGGACTGCTGGGCGTGGGCGGAGGCATTGTGCTGGTGCCCATGATGGTGGCCATATTTCCCTCTGTGGGCGTGCCTGCCGAATATGTGCAGCAAATGGCGCTGGGCACTTCCCTTGCCAGCATCATGATCACCTCCATTTCCAGCGCCCGCGCCCAGAACAAGCGCGGAGCCGTGCACTGGGACATCTTCCGCAACATTACGCCGGGCATCCTCGTTGGCACTTTTGTGGGCGGCCTTATCGCCACGCACATGCCCACGCTTGCCCTCAAGATCATCTTCATCTGTTTTCTGCTGATGGTGTCTGTCCAGATGCTCTCCGGCTACCGGCCTCCGGCCACCCGCAACATGCCCGGCTTTGTCGGCACGTCCGGCGTGGGCGTGGGCATAGGTCTTATTTCGAGCTTTGTGGGCATTGGCGGCGGCACGCTTTCCGTGCCTTTCATGTCGTCCTGCAACGTGCCCCTGCACCACGCCGTGGGCACCTCGGCGGCCATTGGTTTTCCCATTGCCGTGGCGGGAACGCTGGGCTTCATAGTGGGCGGATGGGGCCGACCGGATCTTCCCCCTATGGCTCTGGGCTTTGTAAACCTGTGGGCCTTGCTGGGCATAGCTTCGGCCAGTTTTCTCACTGCGCCCCTCGGCGTCAGGCTGTCGCACGCCCTGCCAGCCGACAAGCTTAAACGCGGCTTTGCCTGCTTTCTGGTTATCGTGGCCGTCAAAATGGCCTGGGGATTGCTGTAAACCGCAATTACTGACAAGATAGGAACATGAAACTCTATTCCTACAACCACAAACTGGCCGAATCAGTCTGGTGGAATCTCTTTCTGCTGACCCTGGGCGGTCTGCTTACAACTATCTGTATCCAGAGCGTTGCCGCCCCCCACGACTTTCTCGCGGGGGGCATCATGGGCGTGGCCCTGCTCACCAACTACTGGACAGGGACGCTCACCCCCCTTGTGTGGTACGCCCTGTTTTGCGCGCCCATTTACCTTTTCGGCTGGTTTGTTGTCGGAAAACGCTTTCTCCTCTACACGGCCTACGGCACCCTGTGCACGACGATCTTTGGCTTTTTCATCAATTTCACCATCCCGCTGCAAAGCGAACTGTATGCCGCCGTGGTGGGCGGCGTGCTGCACGGCACAGCAGGGGGACTGATGCTGCGGACCCTTGGCAGCGGCGGCGGCACGGACGTTATCGCCGTAGTGCTCAAGGACCGCTGGAATTTTTCCATCGGGCAGTTCAACGTCATTTTCAACGGCCTGCTTTTTCTGCTGGGCGCCTACCGCCTGCCCTTTGATCTTATCGTGGCCTCGATGATCATGATGTTCATTTCGTCCAACGCGCTTGAATACGTGCTGGGCATGTTCAACCGGCGCAAACTGGTCTTCATCATCTCCGATCACGGCGAGGAAATCAGCGAAGCCATACTGGTGACGGAACGCTTTGGCGCAACCATGTTGCGGGGCAAGGGGGCCTACTCCGGCTCCGACCGTGAAATACTGCTCACCGTCACCAACAACATCGCCCTCAAGCGACTGGAAAATCTGGTCTTCAGCATTGACCGCAACGCCCTTTTCATTGTTGAAAACACCTTTTACGTTTCCGGCGGGCAGTTCGCACGCAGGAGCAGGTAGGAGCAGCACAATGGCGCCAGCCGCATCCGCTCCCGGTTCCATCCCTGAAGGCAGGGCGCAGCAGGCGCTGGCCATCAGGGCCAGAAGCATCGTCACCCTGGCGGGCGAGGACCCGGCCAGAGGCGCGCGCCTGTTCGCCCCCCTGAAAAAAATCGACAATGCCGTGCTCATCGTGCGCGACGGCATGGTGGAAGAAGTACGCCCCTGGTCGGCAGGGGCGACGCCCACGGGCGCTCTGGTGCGCGATCTCGGCCCGGTGTGTCTGGCCCCAGCCTGCGTCAACGCCCACACCCATCTGGAGCTTTCCCACCTGGCGGGGCGCACCCGCTTGGGCAAGGGGTTCACGCCCTGGCTGCAAAGCCTTATTCCCCTGCTGCGCGAAGCCCCGAACCCGGAGGCGGCTGAAAATGCCTGCGCCCATATGGCGGGCACAGGAACCCTATACGCTGGCAATATCACCGGCTCCCTGCCCGGCGGCATGCTGCTGGCGGACGCCGCCTGCCGTGAAGCCGGGCTTGCCGTGAACCACTTTTGCGAATGGTTCGGCTTTGGCGCGCCCTTTGCCGACGGCCTGCGCCCCTGGCCGCCCCGCTGCCGCCAGGCGCTGGAAGACGATCCTTTTCTGGCCGCCCGCTGCGCCCCCGGGGGGCACGCCCTCTACTCCACCGGGCCGGACATCCTGCGCGCCGCCAAACAGGACTGCGCCCGCATGGGCCGTATTTTCAGCTTTCATCTGGCCGAATCGCCGGAGGAAACACAACTGCTCACCACGGGGGACGGTCCCCTGCGCCAGTGCTACGATTCAGTGGTGCTGCCTGCGGACTGGCAGGCTCCCGGCCTGCGCCCTCTGGCCTATGCCTTCAAGCTGGGGCTTCTGGATGCGGGAACCCTGGCCGTACACGGCACGCAACTGGACGCGCAGGAAGTGGAAGTGCTGGCCGCCAGCGGAGCGGCCCTGTGCCTGTGCCCGCGCTCGAACCGCAACCTTGGGCTTGGCGTGCCCCCTGTGCGCGACCTGCTTGAAAGCGGCTGCCTGCTCTGCCTCGGCACTGACGGCCTGACCAGCAACCGCGACCTTGACGTGCGGCAGGAAGCCGTATGGCTGCGGGAACATCTTGATGTTCCCCCCGAAGCCCTGGTGCGTCTCATGACCATTAACGGGGCGGCGGCCCTCAACATGCTCCAGAGCGGCGCGGGCCGTCTGGAACCGGGAAGTCCCGCGGACTTCTGCGTTCTGCCCGATGCCCTTACCTACTGAGTCCGCGCGAGTCCTGGCCGGACACATTGCCATGCGAGCATCACGAATTTTCGCCCCGTCACATACCCTGCCCTATATTTGTTGAACGACTCCAAATCCAATGACTGTGGGAACAAACAGGTTTTACCGCGTTTTTTGTCGCAACTTTTCCTCATTCCCGTTTTCGCGCGCCCACAGACGTTTTCATCGTCATCGGGGGGCGGGACGACAGCGCCGTTTTGCGAATTCCCACTTTTCAGGTCAATAAAGTTATTGTCATCATAAAATCTTGCTGGCAGTATTCGCGCATCCCAGATTTGTACGGTTACAACTCCTGGGGCCATTGCTGTGCAGTGGCCCCGGCGGTGTCTGCCGCCTGTCATCAACCTGCGCCAAGAAGGAAAAAATGAGCGAGGAATTACTGGACTGGAAAGAAGCCATGACCCGTGTGCTCGACAAACGTGACCTCTATGTCAAACTGTTGGGCAAGTTCATTGAGACGGAACGCGACACACCTGACAAGGTGGGCGTGGCCCTGAAAAACGGCAATGCGGAAGAAGCCCGGCAACTGGTGCACAACACCAAGGGAGTTGCCGCCAACCTTGGGGCCAAGGCCTTGGCCTCCGCTGCGCTGGAACTGGAAATGGCCATCAAGGCCGGGGCGGATACAAGCCGCGCCCTCAGCCATTTCAGCACCACCGTTATGGAAACCCTCGTGACCATGCACGCCTTCATGACCCAGTAGTTCCGGCGTAGACATCCCGACACGAAGCAAAGCCCGCTCCGCCGTTTTCGGCAGGAGCGGGCTTTTGTCATTCAGGCGCATTGGGGCGGATAACGCTTGCGGTGGCGCGGTGCCGAAAAGGCGCGTTCTCTGGAACCCCGCTGATACAAGAAAAGTTTTAGGGGGAGGGGGTGTGGGGGAGGATATCCTTTTACAAAAGGGCCCCTCCCCCACAAAGCTCTTCCAACCTCATAGTGCGCTTATTTCACAGCAAGGCGACCTAACTTTCTATCCTGAAAAAGCGCAGCCGCAGGGCGTTGGTCACCACAGACACGGAGGAGAGGGCCATGGCCGTGCCCGCTATCATGGGCGAAAGCATGGGGCCGCCGAAAACGTGCAGCAAGCCCGCCGCCACTGGCAGCCCAAGGACGTTGTAGCCAAAGGCCCAGAACAGATTTTGCCGGATATTGCGCATGGTGGCGCGCGAAAGCGCCAGGGCCGTCAAAACGGCTTCCATGCCGCCGCGCATGAGCACGATATCCCCGGCTTCGGCGCTGACGTCCACTCCCGTGCCCACGGCCATGCCCACATTGGCCAGGGCGAGGGCGGGCGCGTCGTTGATGCCGTCTCCCACCATACCGACCACATGCCCCTGTTCCTGCAGGCGGCGCACGTAATCGGCCTTTTCTGCGGGCAGAAGCCCGGCGGCCACTTCGTCCACGCCGACCTTGGCCGCGACGGCTCTGGCGGTGCGTTCATTGTCGCCCGTGAGCATGACCACGCGCACGCCCATCTGTTGCAGACGGGCCACCACAGAGGGCGATTCGGGGCGGATGGCGTCCGCCAGGGCCAGAATGCCCGCCAGACGGGCCTCCTCGCCACGGCCAAGGGCCAGCAGCAGGGGCGTCTGACCAGCCTCGGCCAGCACGGCCAGTTTGCCGGAGATATCGTCGGAAACCGCGAGGCCGTATTCCTTCATGAAGGCGCGGTTGCCCACGGCCACGTGACGGAGCACGTCAGCGCAAAAAACGTCGCCCGCTATGCCCATGCCGGGCGCGACAATCACTTCCTCAACGCGGCAGGCGGGCAGCTTGCGGTCGTGCCCGGCCTTGATCAGGGCCTGGGCCAGAGGATGTTCAGAACGGGCCTCAAGAGCGGCCGCAAGGGACAGCAGGCCGTTTTCATCCAGCCCCTGCGCGCCTTCCAGCAGGGTTACGCCCGTGAGCACGGGCTTGCCCGTGGTCAGGGTGCCGGTTTTGTCCACGGCAAGGACATTGATGTGTCCGGCCTGCTCAAGAGCCGCGCCGTTCTTGATAAGCACGCCAAGCTGCGCCCCGCGCCCCGTGCCCACCATGATGGACATGGGCGTCGCCAGCCCCATGGCGCAGGGGCAGGCCATGACCAGTACGGCCACAAAGACGGTGAGCGGCGTGGTGATTGGCTCGGAACTGAACACCAGCCAGGCCAGGGCGGCCAGCACGGCATAGAGCATGACGGCGGGCACGAAGTAGTAGCTGACGCGGTCCGCCAGGCGGGCGATGGGGGCCTTGCTGCCCTGCGCCTCGCGCACCAGACGGATGATGCGGGCAAGCCGCGTGTTGCGGCCCACGGCGTCGGCCCGCAGGGTGAGCGAACCTTCGCCATTGACGCTGCCCGCCACCAGCTTGTCGCCGGGGACGACGGCGACGGGAATGGATTCGCCCGTGAGCAGGGAAAGGTCCACGGCGCTTTTGCCCGTGAGCACTTCGCCGTCCACAGGCACACGCCCGCCGGGCCTGAGCAGCAGATGATCGCCAGCTTTCAGGGCCGACACCGCCACTTCCTGGGGCGGCAGGGCCTCGTTGTCCGGATCGAGCCGCAGGGCCGTTTCCGGCGTGAGGCTCATGAGCGCGCCCATGGCGTCGCCAGCCTTGCGCTTGGCCGTGGCTTCAAGAAACTGGCCCAGCTCTATCATGGTCAGCAGCACTGCCGCCGACTCATAATACAGGTTCATGGCCCGCGTCACAGGGTCAACGCCCATGAGGCCAAGAACGGTGTTCACCAGGCTGTAGATAAAGGCAGCGCCCGTGCCCACGGCCACAAGACTGTCCATGGCCGGAGCCTTGCGCAATAGCGCGCGGATGCCGTCCACATAAAAATGCCGTCCAAGCCAGACAATGGGCAGGCTCAGAAAAAGCTGTATGAGCATGAAGGTGCGCGGCGCGGCGTGCGGGTCCATCCAGTGCGGCAGGGTGAGGCCCATCATGTGCCCCATGGACACCACAAGCAGGGGCGCCGCAAAGCAGACCATGGGCACAAGACGGCCCAGGCGCTGGCGTGCATCCTTGAGCGCTTTGGCCTTGTTTTCGGCAAACTCGGCGGAGGCGTCGTCATCAACGGCAGGGGTGGCGCTGAAGCCCAGCGTGGCCACGCGATCCATGACCTCATGCTGCACAGCATCTTCATGGCCGGGGCTGGCCCACACCTCGGCCTTGGCGGTGGCAAGGTTGACGCTGATTTTCTCCACACCTTCCATACGGCCGACCACACGCTCGATGCGGGACGAGCAGGCCGCGCAGTGCATTCCCCCTATGTCGAATTTCAGGGGGCATGCCTCGTTGGCGGCGTCGTTTTGCGCATTGGCCTCGCTCATGTTTTTCCTCCGGCTTGTCATTTACCAGGGTGGCGCGTAAACTCGCGCTACGGTGAAATTGAAAATGGATTCCCAAGGAGGATACGATGAAAAGCCTGAAAGTCAATGGCATGCGTTGCGGGCACTGCAAGAGCGCGGTGGAAGAAGCCGCCGGCAAGATTCCCGGCGTGAAAAATCCGCTGGTGGATCTGGACGAAAAGGTTCTGCGCTACGAAGAAGACGGCCCGGTGGATATGGACGCCCTGCGCACGGCCATAAGCAACATCGGCTTCGATCCCGAATAGGCAGGCCTGCTCCGCGAGTATCCCGGCCCAGAACATCAGGGCCAACGCCTGGCGATCCAGAGAGAGCCATCGGCGCTGGCCCTTTCTTTATGGAGCCTGCAATGCCCCGGTATCTTGCCGTTTGGGCCCGAATGCCGTAGTGATAGAAGCCAATGTTTCATCTGGCCCGCAGACAACCCCACAGCACTATGCAGGCATATACAACGCTTTTTCTGAACCGCCTCCGGCGCAGGGGCAGACTCCTGGCAGACACGGGCCTTATGGGCCTGTTCCTGGGCTGCGTCCTTTTGTGTCTTGCGGGCACGGCCCTGGCGCAGGAGGGCTTTCCCCTGGATTTTACCGTGATCCGCCTGGGCGAAGGCCCGCGCACCGTGCTGGTGGTGGGGGGCATTCAGGGCGATGAACCGGGGGGCTTTTCCGCCGCCACACTGCTGACCACCCATTACCGCATGGAAAACGGCAGTGTGTGGGTGGTGCCCAATCTGAATTTTCCTAGTATTATCAAACGGTCGCGTGGCCTGCATGGGGATATGAACCGCAAGTTCGCCCGTCTTGACGCAACAGACCCCGAATTTGCCACAGTGCGCCGCATTCAGGATCTCATAGACCACCCCCAGGTGGGCCTTGTGCTCAATCTGCATGACGGCAGCGGCTACTATCGCCACACGTACGAGGACAAACTGCGCAATCCCGCCCGCTGGGGGCAGTCGGTCATCATTGACCAGACGGAACTGCCGGGAGTTTTCATGGGCGCGCTGGAAGCCGAGGCCGACAAAGCCGCGAACGCCGCCAACAAGGCGCTCATGCAGGCGGGGCACCGTCTGCACGTCCATAACACCAATACCGCCGCTGGCGACCACGAGATGGAAAAGAGCCTTTCCTACTACGCCGTGCGCCGGGGCAAGGCCGCCTTCGGCCTTGAGGCCAGCAAGGAATTTCCCGTCGAACTGCGCGCCTATTATCATTTATTGATGATAGAATCCTTTCTGCGGCAGGCGGGCGTGGACTTCAACCGCGCCTTTGCCCTTACGCCAGAAGGGGTACGCGGAGCGCTGCAGGACAACCTTGCCGTCTCTTTTGCCGACAACCGCGTCTTTCTTCCGCTTGAAGACGCCCGCCCGGCCATCAACTATCTGCCCCTGCCCAGAAGCGGCCCGGCCCAGGCCGTGCCCACCAAGCCGATTATGGCGGTGCTGCCCTGCGCCCAGGGCGGCGAAGGACAGCTGTGCGTGCATTACGGCAACCGCATGCTGACGCTCATCCGGCCCGAATGGCGTGAAGTGGACAACAGCCTTGACGCTGTGTCCGTAAAAGCGGACGGCCAGGACAAGACAGTTTCCTTCGGGCAGGTGCTGTATGTTGCCGACTCCTTCAAGGTTCACCCTCTGGACGGCTACAGGGTCAATGCCATTGGCTTTGACAACGGCCAGCCCGACGAGGCTGGCGTGGAACTGCGCCTCAAGGACTTCATGCCGCGCTTTTCTGTGGACAGGCAGGGCAGGCTGTTCCGGGTCGAGGTTTACCGCAAGCAACTTTTCAGCGGCATGTTTCTGGTGTATTTTGATAATGGCAGGCAAAACAGCCCCAACAGGCCACGTATGACCCGTAACGCTGACGCCCTGCCCGACCGGCCCGGCCCGGAATCGTCCATGGGCTTCTGAGAACGAGAATGTCTGAAAAAATTTCCATATGCGTGGCCGGCGGCGGCAGCTGGGGCACGGCCCTGGGGCATCTTCTGGCCCGTGGCGGGCATCATGTCTGCCTCTGGATGCGGAACGCGTCCGTGGCCACGGCCATCAACGAAAGGCACGAAAACCCCCGTTACCTGACGGGCCTGCCCCTTGACGAGCGGCTTGTGGCCACCACAGATCCGGCTGCCCTGGATCGCCCTCTGGTCGTGCTGGCCGTGCCCTGCCAGCAGTTGCGCGGCTGGCTCACGGAGCATGCCCGCCACTTTCAGCCCAGGGCCATACTGGTCAACGCGGCCAAGGGCATTGAAACCGGTTCGCTGGCCACCTGCGCGGAAATGACCGCACAGACCCTCGGCCACCTGAACCCCCGCTACGCGGTGCTGTCCGGCCCCTCCTTTGCGGCGGACGTATTGCGCGACCTGCCCACGGCCGTTGTCATGGCCGCTTACGATGAGGCCCTTGGCTGTTATCTGCGCGACATTTTTTCCGGCCCGGTCTTTCGCTGCTACTCCAGCACGGACGTCATGGGCGTGGAAA
Source organism: Desulfovibrio sp. 86 (assembly GCF_902702915.1). Lineage (NCBI taxonomy): Bacteria > Pseudomonadati > Thermodesulfobacteriota > Desulfovibrionia > Desulfovibrionales > Desulfovibrionaceae > Desulfovibrio > Desulfovibrio sp. 86. The sequence continues at coordinate 926,078 of NZ_LR738849.1, forward strand.
TGGGCGGCGCGCTCAAAAACGTCATGGCCATTGCCGCAGGCACCTGCGACGGTCTGGGGCTGGGGGCCAACAGCCGCGCAGCCCTCATCACCAGGGGACTGGCTGAAATGAGCCGCCTTGGCGTGGCCCGTGGCGCGCAGGCCCACACCTTCATGGGTCTTTCGGGCCTGGGCGACCTCACCCTTACCTGCACCGACGATCTTTCCCGCAACCGCCAGGTGGGGCTGCGCCTTGGCCGTGGGGAAAAACTCGACCATATTACGCAAAGCCTCGGCATGGTGGCGGAAGGCGTCAAGACCACGGCCGCCATTTATGACATGGCGCAAAAACTTGACGTGGACGCGCCCCTGACAAACGCGGTACACAGCATATTGTATGAAGGGCAAAGCCCGCACGCCGCGTTGCGCGATCTTATGGCCAGAACGCTGCGCGAGGAATAGGCCACGCGCGGCGCCTCCAACGCCGGCATTTTCCTGCTGACGGACGCTCCAGACCGTACTGTGAAAGGGCGTTGGCTGGCTGACCTGCCGGGGGGGCTATACCGGGCCAGCACTGCCCCCTCGCTGTTGCCCCGTGAGACAGTTTGGCAGACTGTTTCGAGCCTGACTGCCCCTGTCAGCTTTCCCGCAGTCCTATAACCGGACTAGCCCAGAGTCCGATAGCCGGACTATCTCGGAGTCCGATAACCGGACTTTCCCAGAGTCCGATAACCGGACTAGCCCGCAGTCCGATAGCCGGACTAGCCCAGAGTCCGATAGCCGGACTAGCCCGGCCACGGTTCAAGGCTCAAACCCACGACTCCCAAGCACAACACCCAGGCCAGGCTCCCAAGTTCAAATCTCCGGCTCCCAGCCCGGTCTCAGGATTTTCCACAACGCCCTATGTGACTCGGCTTTTTCCTCTTGGCACCATGAGCGTCTTTCTGCCTCCTTTCCGCTTCCGCCCCCTCCATACGACGCGGTACAACACCCTGTCCCCGGGCACTGATAGTCCTCTGTTTTTCCAGTGATTAAATAAATCACATGCGCTTGCGGCACAAAAACGTGCAAATTGCCAAAAAAAATTTTAGTAGCACGAATTTTTTTATCAAGCGTGGGTTCTTTGAGTCGCGAAAAATTGCGGGATAGCGGCAAAACTTTTTTGCATTGCCAGATTTTATTGCAGTGTATGGGCTAGACTAATTTTGTTTGATTAAACAGTTAATTACACTGTACAGCAGATTGATTGAACACCCAGCACACAAATTACAGTACTTTAAACTATTGCCGGACCGCTGTGAATTATTACACATATTGCAAGTAGACGCGCAAAATCAGCGCCAAATCTGCGCAAGCTGGCATAACCCTCCAACTTTTTGTGAAATAATCGCCACTTGCACAGAGTGGCGAAGTGGGATAAGGCTGTTAACACTCCTTTTACTATTTTTTTCACGATCTGGTATGGATGTGATACCATATAGAGAAGAGGCGTAAACGGGGCCAAGCACGGTGCTGGCCTGAAAGACCCGCAAACTACGGGGCGAATTATGACGGAATCCTTGTTCTCGGCTGGCGGCCGGCTTGTGCCGCTTCTGGTGGGTATGGCCCTCATGCTGTATGCTGCGGCTCAAGCCGTGCGCCAGCGTAAGGACCCTCGCCGCCTGATCCTCTGGGGCGCCCTGCACGACGCGGGCATTGTCTGCCTGGGGCTCGGCGCGGCTACCGCCATCGGCGCCACCGGCCTGTGGCTCTTCATACTTTTTCAGGTCGCGGCACGCGGCCTGGCATGGACGGCCCTGGGGCGTCTTACCTCGGCATGCCGCACGGGAGCCGCGTGTAGTCAGGGACCCGTCCAGGCATCGCGCCTGAGCGGTTCCGGCCAGCGCCATCCCTGGACGGCTGCCCTGTTCGCTCTGGGCCTTCTGGCATCGGTGGGCGGATCGCCCTTCCTGCTGCCCGAAGCCCGCCTTTTTATCAATGCAGCTGTCCTTGAGGCCATACCAGGCGGGTTCACGGGTCTGCTGGTCATGGCCCTGGCCACCACGGTCTTCATCTGGCTGTACGTCAACACCGTACGCCAGGTGGTGCTGGAAGACGCGCCGGAAGATTCCCCCACTATCCTTGGCCCCATGCGCGGCAAAGCCGGTCTGATGATCGCCCTGGCAGTGGCCGTGGGCGCGATGGGCGTCCTGCGTGGGCCGCTGACCGACCTCATCGGCGGCCAGTACGGCTTTGTGGCCCCGCATCCCCCTGTGCACCCGGCCTACTGGTGCTACTACCTTGGCGCTTTTGCCGTGGGCGGAGCTTTTCTGCTCCGCATGCGTGTCGCCCCCCTTGTGGGAACGGCCTTTGCGGCCCTGGCGCTCGTCACGGTGATCGTGGCGGACGCTCCGGTCACGGCCAGACTGTTCCTGACCATGATCAGCCTGGTGGCGCTTGTGGTCTGCGTTTACTCGCAGGGCTACATCCACGGGCGGCATCAGGGGCGCTACTGGTTCTTCCTGCTGCTCACCTTCGGCTCACTGGCGGGCATAGTTTCCAGTACGGACGCGTCCGGCCTTTATGGCTACTGGGAACTCATGACCTTCGCCTCCTACTTTCTGGTGGTGCATGAAGGGCGGCGCAGCGCTTTTGACGCTGGCCTGAAATACTACGTCATGTGCGCGGGCGGCGCGCTTTTCATGCTGCCCGGCCTGCTTATGCTGGGCGAGGGCTTTGTGCCCGCCCCCGTGGTTCAGGCGGCCTTTGTGCTTTGCCTCATGGGCTTCGGCGTCAAGGCCGGTCTTGTGCCCCTGCACTCCTGGCTGCCTGACGCCCACCCGGCCGCGCCGTCCTCCGTGTCGGCCCCCCTTTCGGGCATCATCACCAAGATGGGCATATTCGGCATTGTGGTCGTGCTGCTCATGCGGCCCATGGTCAGCACCCTGCCCGGCCTGTTCGGCTTTTCGTGGCTCGGCACGGGGCTGGTCTTCACGGGCGCGGCCACCCTGGTTCTTGGTGAAGTCATGGCCCTGCGCCAGGACGACATCAAACGCATGCTGGCCTACTCCACCCTGGGACAGATCGGTGAAATCACGCTTGTGCTCGGCATCGGCACGTGGCTTTCCACCACGGGCGCGCTGTGGCACATGTTCAACCACGCCATCATGAAGGACCTGCTCTTCCTTGGCGCGGGCGCGCTCATCATGCGCAGCGGCAGCCGCAAGCTCAGCGATCTGCGCGGCCTCGGCCGCCAGATGCCCTTTACTGTGGCCTGCATGGGCGTGGGACTCGTGAGCATTATGGGTCTGCCGCCCTTTGGCGCTTTTTACAGCAAATTCCTGATGATACAGGCTGCCACCGAAGCCGGGCAAATCTGGCTGGCCGCGCTCATTCTCGGCGGTTCCCTGGTGGGTCTTGTCTACTATACCCGCATACTCAAAACCCTGATTTTTGAAGAACGTCCCGACTATCTGCCCACGGTCACGGAGGCTCCCGTCACCATGCGCGTGGGCATGGGCGTGCTGGCGGCCCTCTGCGTTCTGCTTGGCCTTGCGCCGCAGCTCGCCATGCAGCTTGTGGCCCCTGTAGCTTCGCTGGCCTTTGCGCCCAACCCGCAGGACGCGGGCGTGATGCTGGCCATGCACGTGAACTGGCCCATATATGTGGTCGTGCCCGTGTTCGGCGCACTGCTGCCCGCCCTCTTCCACAAGAACCGCGTCATGGCGGGCAAGGTCAGCGTGGGCGTGCTGCTCGCAACGGCCCTGCTGGTCGTCCTGTTCGGGCGCGGCCTCGACACGCTTTCTTTCTGCTTTGCCCTCATCGTCCCCCTGCTGGGCGCGGTGAACATGAGCTACGCTCTGGGCTATATGGAACACAGCCACACGCAGTGGCGTTTCTACTGCGCCTTTACCGCCATGTGCGGCGGCCTTGTGGGCATGGCGTCCAGCCAGTACCTGCTGAGCTTCTTCCTGTTCTGGGAAATCATGAGTTCGTGGACGCTCTACCTGGCCATCGCGCACGAAGGCGACAAGGCTTCGCTGCGTGAAGCCTTCAAGTACTTTATCTTCAACGTCTTTGGCGCGGGCTTCATCTTTGTGGGCCTGTGCGTCATCGGACCCTTCACGCCCTTTACCTCGCTGCTGCTGGCCGGCATGGTGCCCAACCTGTCCGCCGGGGCCGCCTGGTTCGGCATGGCCCTGCTGGCCGCAGGCTTTGTGATGAAGGCCGCGCAGCTGCCCTTCCGCATTGACTGGCAGATGCACCCGGCCCTGGCCCCCACGCCCGTGTCCGGCTACATCTCCTCCGTACTGCTGAAGAGCGCCATTCTCGGCCTTATCAAGCTCTTTATGCTGCTGGGCGGCGGCTTTGCCGTGGCGGGCATACTGGGCGGGTTTGAACAAAGCTCCATCAGCGTGACGGTCATGTGGATCGGCGGCGTCACCATCATCATGGCCGCCATTCAGGCCCTGCGCAGCAACGGCCTCAAGCTTATCTTCATCTACTCGACGGTGAGCCAGCTCGGCTACATGGTGCTGGCAGTGGCGGCGGGCGGCGCGCTCGGATACGCGGGCGGCATGCTGCACGTCATCAACCACGTCTTCTTCAAGGACCTGCTCTTCCTCGTGTGCGGCGCTATCATGTTCGCCAGCCACAGGGAGAGCCTCAACGACCTTGGCGGCATCGGGCGCAAGATGCCCTTCACCCTGGCCATGTTCGCCATTGCCGGGCTTTCGGTCATTGGCGTGCCGCCCACCAGCGGCTTTTCGTCCAAGTGGCTCATCTACCATGCCCTCATGGAAGCCGGGCAGCCCTTCCTGGCTCTGCTCTCGCTCATTGGCAGCGTGCTGACCATGGCCTATATCGCCAAGTTCCTGCACGCGGCCTTTTTGGGCCAGCCTGCGCAGGATCTTGACGATATCAAGGAAGTGCCCCGCATCATGCGCGTTCCCATGGCCATTCTGGCAGCAGGCTGCGTGCTGACGGGCATCTTCCCCGGTCTTGCGCTGGGGCCCATCAATTCTGTGCTGCTCGAATACGGCCTCATGCCGCTGCATGTGGGTCTTTCGGGCGTGCTTTCGGGCACTGGAGCCTGGAACGCCACGGGCATGTTCGTGATGATGGCCCTGGCCTTCACCGGCGGCTACTGGTTTGTGAAGCGCTTTACCCGCCTGCGGGAAATTGATGTGCACACCTGCGGCCTGCCGCCTGAAACGGCCACCAGCCGCATGACGCCTTCCAGCATTTACGGCGGTCTCTCGCGCCTGCTCGGCGGCGACGACACGCCCAAGGAGAACCGCTCATGAGCGATACCCTGCTTGCCATACTGCACATGTGCGTCTTCCCCGGCGGGGCCTTTGCCCTGATGGTGGCCATGTTCTTCAAAGGACTGGACCGACGTGTGGAAGCCCGCCTGCAACGCCGCGTGGGGCCGCCGCTGGTGCAGCCCTGGCTGGACATTGCCAAGCTCCTGACCAAGGAGACCCTGATCCCAAGGACAGCCTGCCGCCCGGCCTTTCTGCTGGCTCCTGTCTTCGGCTTTACGGGCATGGCCGTGTGCGCGGCCTTCATCCCCATCTCCGGGGTGTACAACGGACTGTTCAACATGGGCGACCTGCTGGTGATCTTTTACCTTCTGCCCATCCCGGCCATGGCCATCATGCTGGGCGGGTCGGCCTCCAGTTCGCCTTACGGCGCTGTGGGCTTCTCGCGCGAAATGGTACTCATGTTCGCCTACGAAATGCCCCTGCTCATGATTCTGCTGGCCGTGGCCATGCTCACGGGCAAAACCCTGGCTGGCGGCGCATGGGGAGCGGAATTCTCGCTCTTCAAGATCGTGGCCCTGCAGCAGCAGACAGGCTCCTTTGGTTTCAACCCGTCGATGATCCCGGCCTTTCTGGCCTACCTCATCTTCCTGCCCGGCACCATGGGCGTTGTGCCCTTTGATATTCCCGAGGCGGAAACCGAAATCGTCGAAGGCCCGCTGCTTGAATACGGCGGCCCGCTGCTGGCGCTTTTTCAGATCACGTCGGCCCTCAAGACCTTCGTTGTTCTGGGGCTGGGGGTTGCGCTTTTCTTCCCCGGCACCATATCTGAATGGTGGCCGGTCAATCTGGTGTGGTTCTTGTGCAAGTGCCTCGCGCTCATGCTGGTTTCGCTTACCCTGGTCAAGTCGGCCACAGGGCGTTTCCGTATTGACCAGGCGTTTCGCTTTTATGTGACTGTGCCCGCCGCGCTTGCGCTGTGCAGTCTGATCCTGGTCTGGGTGATGTAAGGAGGCCGCCGTGTCGCTGGACAATATGCTCAAAAAACTTTCCGTGCGTTCGCCGTGGCTGTTCCGCATCAACGCCGGTTCCTGCAATGGCTGCGACGTGGAACTGGCCACCACGGCCTGTATTCCGCGTTACGACGTTGAACGCCTGGGGTGTCGCTACTGCGGCAGCCCCCGGCACGCCGATATCGTGCTGATCACCGGCCCGCTTACCACCAGGGTGCGCGACCGCGTGCTGCGGGTGTGGGACGAGATTCCCGAACCCAAGGTGACGGTGGCCGTGGGCATCTGCCCCATATCAGGCGGGGTCTTTCGCGAGGGATATTCCATTGAAGGCCCCATCGATCGCTATTTGCCCGTGGACGTGAACGTGCCCGGCTGCCCGCCCCGGCCCCAGGCCATTCTTGAAGGCGTTGTGCTGGCCCGGTCCATCTGGCTGAAAAAACTGGGCGTGGAGGAATAGTATGGCGGGCTTTCTTAAAGTCTTATTCCGCAACCTGCTTGAAGGCCCCAGCACCGACCCCTTCCCCCTGGGTGAAACCTTTACGCCCGAGCGCCTGCGCGGCAGGGCCGTGGTGGACCCGGAACTGTGCATGGGCTGCGGCATCTGCCGCCACTCCTGCGCGGCGGGGGCCATCCACATCGGGCAGCAGCCCGACGGGTCGGGCTTTACCATCACCATCTGGCAAAATTCGTGCTGTCTGTGCGCCTCATGCCGCCACTACTGCCCCACCGGGGCCATGAGCATCAGCACCGACTGGCATACGGCCCATGTACAGGCCGAAAAATACAACAGGCTTGAGCAGCACACCATCAAGTATGAACCCTGCGTTGCCTGCGGCGCGCTTATGCGGCCCATCCCCAAGGTCCTGGCTGACAAGCTCTATGCCTGGAATACCGAAATTGATCCTGAGCTGACCCGCAAGCTGTGCCCCAAGTGTCGGCAGATTGAAGACGCCAAGCGCAACGCCTGCATACTGCCCACGGCCGCTGACGAGGCCCCGGCGGCAACCGTCACCTCGGCAGTGCCTACCAAAGACTAGCGGCCTTGCCGCGGAGAACATATGCAAGAGACCATTCACGGCAACGCCGCCGTCATTGAGGGCCTTACCGCTCTTTGTGCCGCTGAGGACGATGCCATACATCACAGCACCGACAGCTTCGGCAACGCCTATCACTGGTTCCGTCTGGGAACGCCGCGCATGCTCACGCAGGGCGCGGAAATCCTCCGTCAGGCCGACGCCCGTCTGGCCATGGTCACGGCCTATAACCGTCGCCAGCTCAGCGAACCCATGCAGGAAGTCTGTTATCACTTTGAAATTAAAGGTGTTATTTACAACATGACTGTCACCCTCAACGGAGAGTGGCCCACAGTGCCCTCCATCACGCCGCTGTTCGCCAACGCGGACTGGCATGAAAGGGAAATGATGGAGCTTTACGGCATCCAGGTCATGGGGCATCCCAACCCGCGCCGCCTCTTCCTTGACGAGGAACTGGACGCGGGCATTCTCAACGAAGCCGTGCCTCTTTCCATCATGATGAACGGGGCCTGCACCACCGACCTGTGGGAACGCATCCTCGGGGACAAGGAGAAGCGGTCATGACCAAAACCTTTACCATGCCCCTCGGCCCCGTGCATGTGGCCCTTGAGGAACCGGTATACTTCAATCTGACTGTGGACGGCGAAATAGTGCGGCATGTGGATCTGACCTCGGGCCATGTGCATCGTGGCATGGAGGCCATGGCCACCCAGCGCAACCTGATCAAGAACGTCACGCTCACGGAACGCGTGTGCTCATTGTGCTCCAACAGCCATTCCTTCACCTACAGTATGGCTGTGGAAAACGTGCTGGGCATCACCATTCCCGACCGCGCGCGCTACCTGCGCGTGCTGGCGGAAGAAATCAAGCGCGTTGCCTCGCATTTGTTCAACACCGCCATCCAGGCCCACATCATCGGCTTCAAGTCGCTGTTCATGCACGTCATGGAAGTGCGCGAAATGATGCAGGACCTGAAGGAAACGGTCTACGGCAACCGCATGAACCTGGCCGCCAACTGCATCGGCGGCGTCAAGTACAATGTGAACGCCGAACTCTTGGACTACATGCGCAACATGCTGGACAAGGTCGAACCGCAGGTGGACGAAATCCGCGAGATTTACGACTCCAACAGCATGGTTCTGGCCCGTACCCGCGGCCTTGGCCTGCTGCCCAAGGAAGACGCCATCCGCCTCGGCGTGGTTGGCCCGGTGGCGCGCGGTTCGGGGCTGCACCTTGATGTGCGCAAGGACTCGCCCTATGCGGCCTATCCTGATGTGGACTTCAAAACCATTGTGGAACAGGGATGCTGCATCCACGCCCGCACCATGGTGCGCCTGCACGAGATCTTCGAATCCTTCGGCATTATCCGCCAGTGCATCGCGCGCGTGCCCGATGGCGAGGTGACGGCCCCCATGCGGCAGATCCGCACGGCCGAGGCCTGCGCCCGCTCCGAAGCGCCGCGCGGCGAGGTGTTTTACTACATCCGCACCAACGGAACGGATATGCCCGCACGGCTCAAGTGGCGCGTGCCTTCCTACATGAACTGGGAGGCCCTGGGCGTGATGATGCGTGACTGCAACGTGTCCGACGTTGCCCTGATCACCAACAGCATTGACCCCTGCGTATCCTGCACGGAACGCTAGAGTTTTGTTGCGTGTCAGGGTTTCAGGGTTGAAGCGGCAAAGGGTGTGACGCATGCATGAAGCGAGTCTGGTTCAGGGGCTGCTGGACATTTGTCTGAAAGCTCTGGACGAGCATAATGCGGCCCACCCGGAAAACCGGGTGGAGCGCATAAGCAAGGTGGAATGCCAGCTTGGACTCATCGCCTGTGTGGAAGCGCAAACCCTTGTGGCCTGCTTTGAACTCTTTGCGGAAGGCACCCCGGCCGAGGGAGCGCAACTGCTGTTGCAGACAGCGCCCCTGCCTTGTCGCTGTACCGAGTGCAGCCATGAATTCAGCCTGACGCAACGGCATTTCGTCTGCCCCAGTTGCGGCGGCGAAAACATCCACTTCAACGGGGGCCACGGACTTACCCTGATGGCCCTGCACGTTGCACCCGAGGAAACGGACCATGACTGAACATATCCAGGTCGTACCCGACAAATGCCGCGCCTGTCGCCGCTGTGAAGTGGCATGTATCGCTGCTCACCACGGCATGAGCTTCAAGGAAGCCATGAAGCACCGCGACGAACTGGTGTCGCGCGTGCAGGTGGTAAAGGCCGACGGCTTCAAGACAACGGTGCGCTGCCACCAGTGCCCGCACGCGCCCTGCGTGAACGTATGCCCCACAGGGGCGCTCCAGCAGGACGAAAAAGGGCGCATCATCATGCGCGTCCAGTATTGCGTGGCCTGCAAGATGTGTATGGCCGCCTGCCCCTACGGCACCATAACGATGGAAACCATCGGCATGCCGTCGGTGGACAGTGAGGACGGCGAAACCCTGGCCCAGCGGGCGCGCCGTGAAGTGGCCGTGCGTTGCGATATGTGCCGCGCCTGGCGTATGGAAAACGGCAAGCGCATCACCGCCTGCATGGAAGCCTGCCCGGCCCACGCCCTTTCGCTGGTGCTGGCCGACGGCACTGTAGTGGAAGTGCCCAAGCCGGAAAAGAAGGCTGTGGAGTCTGCCTCCGGCGGCGAGGCTGGCGCTGATGCGCCCAAGGCTGAAGTTGCTGCGGCTGTGGTTGAAACGGCTGCGCCTGAAATAGCTGCTCCTGAAGCGCCCAAGGTTGAAGCGGCCCCGGCGGTTGCACCCGAAGCGCCGAAGGTTGAAGCTGCTGCGGCAATGGTCGCCCCTGAAACGCCAAAGGTCGAAGTGGCTCCTGAAGCACCCAAGGCTGAAACGGCTCCTGAAGCACCCAAGGCTGAAACGGCTGCGCCAGAAACGACTGTGCCAGAAGAGCCCAAGGTTGAGGCTGTTGCGGCTGTGGTTGCTCCTGAAACACCCAAGGCTGACGTTGTAGCCGAAGCTGTGGAACCCGCTGCAAAAGCCGCTTCTGATACCCAGGCCACACAACCTGCCGTTTCTGAAGCCAAGGCCGAAGCCAAGGACGTTTCAAAGGATGAGGCCCAGGAATCAGCCCCTGCCGAAAGCGCATCCAAGGCCGAAGCCCCTGCGGCCAATAAGCCTGCGGCTCCCGCTGACAAAAAGCCTGCGGCCAAGAAATCTGCTCCCAAGGCTGGCAAAAAAACCAGCAAAAAGGGCGGCAAGAAATAAGACGCCGAGTTGCATAATTATAGATCAGGCCCGTCCGTACGTAAGTATGGGCGGGCCTGTTTTTTTCATGATCCCCACTCCAAATGTCTCGTTGAAATGCGCTGTGCCCTGCGGGGCGCGCGGCTGGGGGCTTTGCTGCTGCTTTAGAAAGAATAAAGCAGGGCCTGTCCTTTGAGAGGCGGCTTTTGCGCCCTGCGGGCATGGCGGCTTTTCTTTTTATGTTGTTTGGGCCGCCTGCGCGGCGGGCGGCAGATGGGGGCCTGTTAGGGGCTGCCGCCCCTCCGAGGCCCCCTCTGCACTCCCCCCGGACGACCCCGCTGGAGCTTTCCCGTTTCCATGAATTCACGAGGGCTGCGCGGCTGTTGCTTCGGGAGCTTCCTCGCTGCGCTCGGCGATCTCCCTCCGCGCCGCGCAATGCCAGCACACGGTTTCGCCCTGGATGAGAAATCAGGGGACATCTGATTGACTGTAAACGGTTTCGCCTGAATGCGAAATCGGGAAGTGTCTGATTGACTATAAGAAGTATCAGAGATGGCGTCTGGTTGTTGGGAAAAGCACGAAATGGCGAAGAATTGCGCCGTGCGGCTAAATGCGACGGAAGGTTTGGCACGGTTCAATTTTTAAATTGCTGTTGCACTGGCTGTGCACTCAAGCCTGTGTGGTCTCTCAGGCAAGGCGCAGACTGTCGCCGGGGGCGGCGTCATAAAGAACCGAAGCCGACACGTCGGCGAGGTTCGTGCATAGCCGCCCCCGAAAAAGAAAATTGTTGGTCAGGGTAGAACAGCGGGGTGCTTCGGGGGGGATGCAAGGGGGGCCGAGAAGGGGGCGCAGCCCCATAACCGGCCCCGCCTTGCCGCCCGCCGCGCAGGCGGCCAAAGCAAAAAAAGGAAAAGCCCCCGTGCCCGCAGGGCACACATACTTCAATCAAGTGACAGGCCAAAACAAAAGAGCAGCCAGAGCCGTCGCCCGCCGCGCAGGCTCTCCCGCGCAGGCACCCCGGACAGACAGCCCAGATAAGGACAAGCCCTGCTTTACTCTTTTTGAAGCTCCCACTACGCAAGTACCGCCGATATTACGAGCCTTTTTCCAACAGTGATACGCAGTTTCTGAGGCTGCCCCACAGTCAAAGAGACGCCTCCCCGACTTTCATTCAGGGCGAAACCCTACGCTGGCATTGCGCGGCGCGGAGGGAGATCACCGAGCGAAGCGAGGAAGCTCCCGCAGCAATAGCCGCGCAGCCTTCGTGGAGTGACGGAAACGGGAAAGCTCTTAGGGGTTAACCCGTGGGAACGGAGATATACGACAAGCCCAGCGGGGTAGTCCGGGGGGAGTGCAGAGGGGGCCTCGGAGGGGCGGCAGCCCCTAACAGGCCCCCATCTGCCGCCCGCCGCGCAGGCGGCCCAAACAACACAAAAAGAAAAGCCGCCGTGCCCGCAGGGCACAAAAACCACCTCTCAAAGGACAAGCCCTGTTTTTTTATCTTGAAACGCCGTCTGCGAAGACTTCCCGCCCGCCGCGCAGGCACCCCGGACAGACAGTCCAGATAAAGAAAAAGAGACCTTCCCCCCACACGCAAGGAGGCCCGCATTTTCCAATGCGGACCTCCCTCATTCAAACAGACAACCTAAAACTGCATTGCCGCTTTTTTATTGAGGCTTTTTCTCTTTTTTCACTGGTTTGCTCGGCGCCGGAGCCTTACGCACAGGCTGGGGCTTATTATTCTGCGCACGCACAACAGCCTTGGCGTCAGGATCGCCATTCTTGGCGGCCAGATTATACCAACGGTTCGCCTCACTCAGATTGCGCGGCACGCCCGTGCCCTGATCATACATGAGGCCAAGACTGTACTGGGCGGCGGGCTCGTTCTGTTCGGCAGCCTTGCGGTACCAGTCCACGGCCTTGGTATAGTCCTGCGGCACGCCCCGGCCCTGCTCGTACATGAAGCCAAGGTTATACTGCGCTTCAGCGTAGCCCTGTTCAGCCGAACGGGTATACCATTGCAGGGCCTTTTCCGGGTCCTGCGCATAGCCCCGCCCCTCGGCGTACATATAGGCAAGATTGTTTTGCGCCTTGGCGTGATCCTGTTCGGCGGCCTTTTCAAACCAGTGCGCGGCCTTGGTGTCGCTCTGGTTTTCACCGCTGCCGTTCAGATACGTCCAGCCAAGGGAATACTGGGCAGAAGCCAGGCCCTGATTGGCGGCGCGGCTGTACCAGTCGATGGCGGCGCTTTCGTCCTTATTGACGCCACGCCCGTAGGCGTAGAGATAGCCGAGATTGTACTGGGCCATGGCAAGGCCCTGATCGGCCGCCTTGCGGAACCAGCGGGCAGCCTCTCGATAGTTGCGCGGCACGCCGTCACCGGAGGCAAGGGCCGTGGCCCATGAATTCATGGCGCTCACGTCGCCCTTTTCCGCCGCCAGACGAAAGAACTCCGCCGCACGGGTGCGGTTTTTCTTCACGCCCTTGCCGTCCAGGATGAGGCGGCCCATGACGTAGAGGGCTTCGGCATTGCCGCTGTCCACAAGGGGTTTAAGCAGCTTTACTGCCTCGTCAAAATCGCTCTTATTCAAGGCGGCCTGCACCTGGCGCAGGCTTTCACCGTCATCGGCGCAAGCCGCGCCCTGCGGCAACAACAGAAACGAAAAACTCAGGGCCACCAGTAAAACCAGGGCAGATACACGAATTTGCATGTGTTATAGACTCTTCAGCGTTTGGATCCAGTAATGGTTCTCGTTGCCCTTGACCGTCAAGGCCTGAAGGGCGCAAAAAGCGCGGCGGGCGTCCTGCACGGCTGTGCGGCTCCACCATGCGCGCGGGTCTTCCCAAACTTCCGCAACCTTGGCGGCGGCTTCTTCCGGCGTGGCAAACAGTATGCCTGCGCGGGTCAGCACGTCCAGCAGGGCGTCACTTTGCGGAGTCACAGGCCAGACGTCCCGCCTCCAGTACAGAATGGTGGGCACATTGGCCACCAGGGCCTCAAGGGTGGTTGTACAGTTGTGGTCAACCACCAGCAGGCGGCAGGAAAGCAGTTGGGGCTGCAAAGGCCCGGTGGACAACCGCACCTGGGGGATGCGCTCCAGCAGCCAGTCCGCGTCGCGCAGGGAACCCGGCAGCGCGAAATAGGGCCGGTACTGCGAACAGTTTTGCAATGTCCGCCCCAAGGCCTCAAAGAAACGCAGCTTGTCGCGCCGGTATTCCACCAGTTGCATGGGGGTCGGGTGGGCATCAAGCCTGTAGCCGTAGCCCGGCATTTCCGTGCCCACCAGCAAGAGCGTATGCCCGTCCTGCCCGTGCCAGCGCTTCTTGAGGCGCGCCAGTTGCGGATAGGGCACGGGAATGAAATTTCCCCGGCTGCTGCCGTGCTCGCTCCAGCCCCAGGTGGCAAAGGCATGCTGCGCGTATTCCACCATGGCCGTATCGCAGGCGCAGCGCACCTGACCGTAATTGCCGCCGTGCTGCACATACATGAGCCTGTGCCCGCGCCCGCGCCAGACGGCCAGCTTTTGCCGGTATTCGGCATCTTCATACGCCAGCACGCTGGGCACGCGCAACCGGGGCCCAAGCGGACTGACGCTCAGACTTTCGGGATGACGCAGCGCACGCAGCGACTCGGGCATACCCGCCCGATACAGGGCCATAAGATCGAGGCATTCCGGCAGGCCCGCGTCCATGCCCGTGGCGGCTTTGCCATACGAGGACAAGGGCTGGGACTGATCCTGCCCCCGGCTCTTGTGCAGCAGCGACAGAGAAAAGCGCAGGCTTTGCTCCCAGCTCAGTCCTTTGAGCCTGGGGAAAGGCAGGCACAGCATGGCCTTGCGGGCCATATTGAGCAAGCGGGCCTTGCCGCTGGGGAGTTGTTCCGCTCCGTACTCACGCCGCACGGGCGGCAGATATTCCCATGTCCATTTTTCGGGCCAGCCGTCGTGAAAGTACGCTTCAAAAAGACGCGAAAACAACCAGTGATTGAAGGAGTGCCCAAGAGCGCCGTGCAGCGTGAAGTCCGGCTCCGTCCAGAAGACGAAATGGCTGTCCTGCGGCAGCAGGGGAACGTGCATGGCTTCCCCGCCCCAGGCTTCGGCCATGGCCTTGACGCGGCCCCAGCGCTCGACGATCTGCGAGGCCATGTTAATGGCCCAGGGAGCCAGCAGGGTTTCCCAGTAGGCGGCGGGCAGGTCTTCACTGTGGGAGCAGAGCTCCGCAGCCAGCGGAACGATGCTGTCCGCGCACAGGGCCTGAGCGCACTTGCAGGCGTGTTCCACGGCATGCACATCCGTCAGCGGCTCCGGCGGAAAGGCGAAACGCTTGTCCCAGGCGGGAAAAAACTCCTCCTGCTCCACAAAACACCACACCCCGGCGGGCCGGTGCGTCTCCGGTTCCGCGCCACGGGGCATGCGCCCGAGAACAAGTATGCTGCTTTCCTGACTCATGAACAGGCCCTGTCGCCGCTGTCCAGATCAGACCAGTGCAGCACAGTGTCTTCGTCCAGATCATGACGCGCGCGCATGCCGATGACCTCGTCATAGTTGCGTGGCGAAATGCCGTGGGCAGGGCGCTTCCAGGTAAGGTCGGCAGCGCTGATGACCGTGCCGGCGGGCACGGCGCGGGCCGTGACCAGAGAGCGGCGGGCGTGGAGACGGGCGGGTTCTTCTTCCGGCAGGGCACGCAGGGTCATTTCGCCCACGCTGGCGAGGGTGCCCGCAAGGCGCTCAAAAAAGTGCCGCAGGTCGTGCTTGTCCATGGCATGGTAGTGGTCGTTGCCGGGCAGGGTCTTGTCATGGGTAAAATGCTTTTCCAGCACGCGCGCGCCGAGCAGGGTGGCGGTTTCAAGAGTATGCATGTCCTTGGGCAGCGTGTGGTCGGAATACCCTATGGCGTGCTGCGGAAAATGCCGCTTGAGGGCCGGAATCATGCCCAGGGCCGCGTTTTCGTCCGCCGTGGGGTAGTTGAGCACGCAGTGCAGCAGGGCCAGCTTGTTGCCCTTTTCTTCAATCCACTCCACCGCCTCGGCAATTTCATGCAGATGCGCGGCGCCGGTGGAAAGCAGGATGGGCTTGCCAAAATCGCACAGGGTGCGGATAAAGGGCTTGTTGGTGATGTCTGAAGAGGAAATTTTGAACACGTCCATAAGATCATTGAGAAAATGGGCTGATTCAACGTCAAAGGGCGTGGACATGAAGGCTATGCCCACCGCGTCGCAGTGCTTCTTCAGGGCTTCAAACTCGTTCTTCCAGAAGGAGTCGTGCTTTTTGAAGAGTTCGTACTGGCTGCTGGTGGGTTCCTTGCTGGTGTCCCAATAGGCCGGGGAATCCTTGGAGGCCAGGGTGCCCGCCTTGTACGTCTGAAACTTGATGGCCTGCGCGCCGCCTTCTGCGGCCTCGTCAACAAGCCTGCGGGCGATTTCCATGCTGCCCTCGTGGTTCACCCCTGCTTCGGCGATGACATAGGGCACGGGAATGCGCGTTTCGGGGGCAGGAACAGCAAATATGTCTATGAGTTTCATGCTCATTTCCTCACTAATGAAGTTTAAGTCATAATGATACCCCCTTGTTGCGCAAAAGGAAAGTGCCGTAAGGGACAAGCTCTGTAACAATGAGTAATAATTATAAATTTTTTTATCTCCACACCGCATGACAAAGGCCCGTCTGCTGATGGACAAAGCCCGAGGCCCTTTGCCTTTGCCGGGCACATACATTATACTGCCCTGCTGTGGTGCATCGCTGCCGCCGCCACCTCTACCGGGACCCCTGGCCCGGCCATGGACAGATTCATGCAAAAAACCGTAACGGGCTATTCCTGCGCTCTTCTCGCCGTTGTCATCTGGTCTGGCAATTTTGTGGTGGCCAGAGCCGTTGCCGGGCTCATCCCCCCCTGGCAATGCAATTTCTGGCGCTGGTTCATCGCCCTGATTATTTTGCTGCCTTTCGCCAAAAGGCACTGGCGCACGGACTGGCCCGCCATCAAGAAAAACTGGCGCAGTCTTTCTTTGCTGGGCATTCTTGGCGTGACGCTGCTCAACACCCTCATCTACAAGGCCGGGCAGACCACAGAAAGCATCAATATGGCTTTGCTGGTTCCCACGGCTCCCATAGTCATTCTCCTGCTCTCGCGCATTCTTTACGCCGAACCCATCTCGCCGCGCCGTATGGCGGGCGTTCTGGTGGTGCTGGTCGGCGTGGGCATTTTGGTCACACGGGGCGACTGGGACAGGCTGGCCCACCTGCGCTTTAACGAGGGCGACCTCTGGGCCCTCGGAGGCGTGCTGTGCTTTGGCCTCTACTCCCTGTTCATCCGGCAGCGCAGCGCCGACATTTCGCCCATAGGTTTCAGCCTGGCCACGTTTGCCCTGGGACTGCTGTACTCACTGCCGTTTACGGTCATAGAGGCGGTCATGCTGCCCACGCCCCACCTGTCCACGCCGCTGGTCATCAGCGTGCTGTACACGGGTATCGGCTGCTCGGCCCTGTCTTTCTGGCTGTGGACAGTGGCCATTGACCAGATCGGGCCAGTGCGCGCGGGCATGGTCTATTACAGCCTGCCCGTTTTCTCGGGCATAGCCGCCAAGCTCATCCTCGACGAAACAGTGACGCCCGCGCAAATGGTGGGCGGCGCGCTGGTCATCATTGGCATCATTGTGGCTACCGTGGTCATGCCCCACCGCCGCAAGACAGACACCCTGCAACAGCGGCCCTGACCGCCAAGGAGCGTACCCATGAGCAATAAACCCGTGCAAATCGTGCTGGCCACCCATAATGCGGGCAAGGTGCGCGAACTGGCCGATCCCCTGGCGCAGTTCGGCGTTGAGGTTCTTGGTCTGGAGTTCTTTCCCGGCATTGGCGAGATTGATGAGACAGGAACCACCTTTGAAGAAAACGCCTGCATCAAGGCCCGTGAAGTGGCGCGCCTGACGGGGCTTATCAGCATTGCCGATGATTCGGGGCTGGAAGTGGACGCTCTTGACGGCAGGCCGGGCGTCTATTCGGCCCGCTACTCGGACGATTGGGAAAGCCTGCCCGGCGAAAGCCGCGACGCGCGCAACATCCGCAAACTGCTGCACGAACTGGCGGACGTGCCGGAAGAAAAAAGAGGGTGCCGCTTTGTGAGCAGCATGGCCTGCGTGCGCCCTGACGGCGCGGAAATGGTGGTGCGCGGCATTTGGGACGGCCGCCTGCTTACCGCGCCGCGCGGTGAGAACGGCTTTGGCTATGACCCTGTTTTTTTTGACGCCGTCGTCGGCAAAACCGCCGCCGAACTTACCAGGGATGAAAAAAACGCCCGCAGCCATCGCGGCAACGCCCTGCGCGCCCTGCTGGCAAAATGGCAGGACTTCATGGGCGCGTAAGCGGCCCCGGCAGTTTGCCCACCCTTTTGCAGACGTAACATCATGAGTACAGACGCCATGCCGTTTCACACAGCCCAGCAGTCAAACTTGCAGCAGAGCCAACCGCACGTCCTGGCAGACACCCCCCTGCTCCGCCTGGACGACCTCTCCATCACCTTTCAGACGGACGACGGCCCCCTGCCCGCTGTGAGAAATGTGAGCTTCAGCCTGCCCCACGGGCACACCACCTGCCTTGTGGGCGAATCCGGCTGCGGCAAAAGCCTCACCGCCAGAGCCATCTTGCGCCTCACGCCGGACAACGCCCGTCTGGACGGCAGCATCATGCTGGACGGTCAGGACATCTTGCGCCTGCCCCCGCGCGCGCTGCGGAGCATCCGTGGGCGGCGGGCCGGCATGGTCTTTCAGGAGCCCATGACCTCGCTGAACCCTGTGCTCAGGGTTGGCGAACAGGTGGCGGAACCCCTGCGCCTGCACATGGGGATGCACCGCGCCCAGGCGCGCGAGGAGGCCATATCCCTGCTGGCGGAGGTGGGCATTCCCTCGCCGGAAAGCCGCTATGACGACTACCCTCACCAGCTTTCGGGCGGCATGCGGCAAAGGGTCATGATCGCCATGGCCCTGGCCTGCCGACCCGACCTGCTGCTTGCCGACGAACCCACCACAGCGCTGGACGCGACCATTCAGGGGCAAATTCTGCGCCTCATGCGCGCCCGCAGCCGGGAGCGCGGCATGGCCGTGCTGCTTATCACCCATGATCTGGGCGTTGCCGAACAAATGGCCGACACCATTGGCGTCATGTACGCCGGGCGACTGGTGGAATACGCCCCGGCCCGCGATCTTTTCGCGCATCCGCTGCATCCCTACACGCAGGGCCTGCTCCGCGCCGCGCCCAATGCCCGCTCCAGAGAACTCCACCGCCTGCCGACCATTCCAGGCAGCGTGCCTTCGCTGCGCTCTATGCCCGGCGGCTGCCCCTTTCACCCCCGCTGCGACCAGGCCATGCCCCTTTGCCGTGAAAAAACGCCTCCGACCGTTACCGCGCGCCAGCAGCACAACACTGCCTGCTGGCTGCACCAGAACCCCGCGTGAGCACTGTCCGGGGCTGGCGGCAGGAGGTGGCGAGCATTGAAATACTTTGTGGGGGAGGGACCCTTTTGTAAAAGGGTCGCCTCCCCCACGCCCCCTCCTCCTAAAATCTTTATTGCAATATGGCATGATACAAAGTGAACCCTGATTTGAAACGGGAATGTTAGGTGCAGTGCCTTCCGGCGCCGCATCATCCTCAAAGGCAATCTGCACCAGAGCGGCGGGCCCTTGAGAGCATATGTTCTCAAGGGCCCGCCGCTTTCGATCTGGAACTTTTACCCTTTTATAAAGCCAACATGATTCCCGGCGCACAACAGCAGACGCCGCGCCCGCCACGAATGGCAAAGCCAAGCACATCGTCCTCAAGGCAGCGCCACAACATGAAACTGCCTACAGGGTGACCACAGGCTTGATAAGGTCGCGCGGTTTGTCCTTCATGAGCATCAGGGCCTCTTCCATCTTGTCAAAACCGTGGAAGCGGTGCGTGATCAGCGGCGCGACGTCAAGACGACCCACCGCGAGCATGCTGGCCAGTTTTTGCATGCGCAATCGCCCGCCGGGCATGAGCCCCCCGGCGACAGTCTTGTGCCCCATGCCGCAGCCCCACGCCGCGCGCGGAATCCTCACCGACTCCCCCGCGCCCAGATAGTTGACGTTGCCGATGCGGCCGCCTGGCTTGAGCACCTTGATCACGTCGGCAAAAGTATCCACATCGCCGCCCGCGATAATGGCCTTGTCCACTCCCTGGCCGCGCGTGAGACTTGCCACCTGCGGCCCCAAATCTCCCTGCCGGTAATCGATGATTTCTGTGGCCCCGTATTTTCTGGCGGCCGCAACGCATACGGCCCGAGAACCCACCGCGTATATCCTGCCCGCACCGCGCAGGGCCGCCCCCGCCACCGCCATGAGCCCCACGGGGCCTATGCCCACGACCAGCACGGAATCCCCGTACTGCACGTCCGCCAGTTCAGCGCCATGCAGACCGGTGGGCACCATGTCGCTCAACATGACAGCCTCGGCGGGATCCATGTCTGAAGGCAGAAGGGCAAGGTTGCCATCAGCATCATTGACGTGAAAAAGTTCGGCAAAAACGCCGTCCTTGAAATTGGAAAACTTCCACCCTGCCAGCATGCCGCCAGAGTGCATGGAATAGCCGCTCTGGGCTTCCAGCGAATTCCAGTCAGGCGTGATAGCGGGCACAATGACCCTGTCGCCGGGTTTGAAGTCGCGAACCAGCGAGCCCACTTCCACGACCTCGCCCACGGCTTCATGCCCAAGTATGAGATCACGCCTGTCGCCCAGGGCCCCCTCCCATACAGTATGCACGTCAGACGTACAGGGAGCCACCGCCAGGGGCTGAACCAGCGCGTCCAGAGGACCGCACCTGGGGGCGTGTTTCTCAATCCAGCCAACAGCGTTCAACCGAAGCATCGCTAACCCTTTCATTATAGACTCCTTTAATAGAGACCACGGAATTTCAATTGATTGCGTGTTCAATTTACCTGCCTTGGATGACAATTCCAAGTTATTTTTTTCACATATAATTTTTAGCCAATTATTCAGGCAAGATATATAAACATACCTTTACACTATGCAAAAGGTGATTAATTGAGTAAACAAGGAGCCGCAAAGGCTACCACACGCCCATTAAGAGCGGAGCAAGCATTCGCCTTCAGGGTGAGGCAGTATCCGTCTGGAATTTTCGAAATATCCGGCGGAGCGAAATATCGTCTGGCCTTTTTTTGCCCTTAGTTGGTATTGATAACTAACAGCACTGAATAATTGCACCTTTTGCCAGAACAAAAGCAACAACCGTAGAGCGCAATCATCGTTATTCTATATTATATAGAATAACACTATGCAATTGTTGTTTTGCTCAAAGCAAGTTTCATATACTACTATTCAAGTGTTCTGTTCATTGCTGTTTACAGATACCAACATTTTGCTTCAATGCCGGACTATCACAAAATATATGAAAATATGTAAAGGTGGACACATCAATGAAACTCAGCAGTAAAATGATCCTGTCCTTTTGCGGGGTCATTCTCATCATGCTCGCCCTTTCCGGGGTCTCCATGAAAAACCTGTCTGACATCAATAGCACTATTGAAGAAGTGGATAAATCATGGTTGCCTTCTGTCATCGCCATTCAGAGCATGAACCAGCAACTTTACGCCGTGCGCGCCGATCTTTTGACCATGATGCTGCACGATCAGCCCGACGAAATAACGTATTACAAGGATCGCATTGCCGCGACCCTGAAGGGCCTGAGAGAAAACGGCGACAAATATAAAGACCTGCTCGCCACGCACGCCAGCGCTACCGACAACAAGGACAGGCAGCTTTTTGAAGAGATCATTGCTTCCCTGAATACCATAACCGGCATTCGCGGCAGAATCGTCGATATGGTGGACAAGCGCGACCCTGGGCAGGCCCTTGCCATTTATGACAATGAGTACCGCCCCCTTTTCAGAAAGCTCATGGGCCTGTTTGACGAAATCGTGATCCTGAACGTCAAGGGCAGCAGCGACGCGAGCCACCATGCCTTCAACATTGTCGAAGCCGCGCGGACTACGACAATTCTTCTGGCCCTGGCCGGCATTGTCATCAGCGTTTTTCTGATCTTTTTCCTCACGCGCTCGGTCAACAGGCAATTGGGCAAGGACCCCGGCGAACTGAACATCCTCGCCAGGCGCGTTGCTGACGGCGACTACAATGTGGACGACGGCAAGCCCAAGACAGGCGTGTTCGCCTCGCTCGTGGCCATGGTAGACGCCCTGAAGCAGCATATTGAAAACGCCAGGCTTGAATCCGCCAATGCCCAGGAGCAATCCAAAAAAGCCATGGAGGCTATGGAAAAGGCCGAAGCCGCCAGCACGGAGGCCAGGCAGAAAACCCAGGCCATGCTTCAGGCAGCCGAAAGACTTGAAGAGGTCGCCCAGGTGGTGAGCACGGCTTCGACCCAGCTTTCAGCCCAGATCGAGCAGTCTGACCGTGGAACCGCCGAAACCTCGCAACGCTTGTCGGAAGCCGCCACTGCCATGAACGAGATGAACGCCACCGTGCAGGAAGTGGCCCGCAATGCCGCGCAGGCGTCCACCGCCTCGGCCGAAACACGGCAAAAAGCCCAGGATGGCGCGGCCATAGTGAGCCGCTCGCTGGACAGCATCAACCATGTGCATCAGTCCTCCCTGCGTCTCAAGGAAGACATGGCCCTGCTGGGCTCGCACGCGCAGGACATAAGCCGCATCATGGGCGTCATCTCGGACATTGCGGACCAGACAAACCTGCTGGCCCTCAATGCCGCCATCGAGGCCGCCAGGGCGGGCGACGCCGGGCGCGGATTCGCCGTGGTGGCTGACGAAGTGCGTAAACTGGCTGAAAAAACCATGGCCTCGACGCAGGACGTGGGGGCGGTCATAAGCGCCATCCAGCACAGCACCGCCGCCAGTATGGAGTCTGTGGACAAGGCCGTGCAGGAGGTTGACCGCGCCGCCGAGTTCGCCAACCAGTCGGGCACGGCGCTTGAGGTCATCGTATCCACGGTGGACGCCACCGCCGACCAGGTCAACGCCATTGCCGCGGCCAGCGAAGAGCAGTCCGCAGCCAGCGAAGAAATCAACCATACCATTACCCAGATCAACACCATGTCGCTCCAGACGGCGCAGGCAATGGAAGAGGCTTCCAAAGCCGTGGCCGACCTGGCCGCGCAGGCCCATGGCCTGAGCAGCCTCATCAGCGACATGAAAGCATAACCGCAGGCGCACTGTCGCCCAAAGAAAAACGGCATGAAGCTCTTCATGCCGTTTTTCTTTGTCGTCACGGTTCACGCCCGCGCCACTCGTGCCTCAGGGACGGATGATCTTGTCCGCCAGATCCATGCTTGTCACAATGTCCAGCATGTTGGACGTCTCGCCCACGGCCTTGGCTTCCAGAAGGCCGTAGTGCCCGAGGCAGGCGCCGCACACAAGAACGGACACGCCCTGTTGCGCGAGCTTTTGCAGCGAATCCAGCGCCGGACCAGGGCGTGCCGTCAGCTTGACGCCGCCGTTGACAAGCACCAGCCGCCACAGCCGTGAGCCCAGTTCCGGCAGCGTGGCCAGAAAGTTCTCCATAAGCTTTGTGCCCAGGGTCTCGTCGCCACGGCCCAGGGTTTCAGTGGTGATGAGCACAAGCGTGCGCAAATCCTGCTCTTGCCCGTCCCGCGCTTCAGGCGCGGCCGACACGCCAGCCGCGGCATTGGCGGCAGCCCCGGCATCAACGGTAGCGCCAATGCGCCACTGCTGCGGCCCTTCCTGGCTTGCGCTCACCGTATACCCTCTGCCCTGAAGAAACCGCTGCACGTTTTCCAGTGCGGGCTCATTGTCAACCAGCACTTCCAGGCGTTCCACCCCTTTGTCCACAGCTGAACGACAAAGGATGACAGGCTGCGGACAAGCAAGCCCCAGACAATCAAGAAACTGCATAATATCAACCCCTTTGGTTTTTATTGGTTTTATTTACTTTTTCTGCCATTAAGCGTAATTATAAAGAGGACGATAGGCAAGTAAACCAAGGCAGGTAACAATGGGAATCTTGCTGCAAATCATCATCCTGTGCACCCTCATCGGCCTGGCCATTGCAAACGGCAACAAAGACATGCAATGGGTTCTTCTGGCCGTGGCGGCTCTGTGCGCGCTGGCTGACGCAGCCCTTTGGCTTGCCAACAGGGCCAGATCCCAAAAACTGCGCCAACGCACTGATGCTCTTTTTGCTGAAGACAATCCCGCGCGTCAAGGCGACGAGATACAGCGGGCCGAATACTGTTTGACCCATTTGCGCGACGCTGAAAACAGCCTGACTGAAGACGCCTCTGTCATTGAAGAACTGCGGGCCGAAGTGGAAAGGCTGCACGCAAAGCTCAATGATGTGGAAGAAGAAAAAAAGGCCCTGCGCAGCAAGTCTGACCGTGGGGCCATGGTGTTGCACAAGGCGCACACCGTATGCAAAAACCTGTCTTCGGAAGTGCGCGAACTGGCAAGCCTTGTGAACGATGTCAGCAAGGGCGTTCAGGTGCAGCGCGACCACCTCACCGAGACCAGCGGTTCCATGTCAAAGGTTGCGCAAACCGCCCAGGAATCCTCACACAGGGTGCACGAACTTTCAGAAAACGCGCAAAGCTCCAGCGCCAGCGCCGCCACAGGCGAACGTGAAGTGGAGGGCGCATTGTCCTCCATTGAAAAGCTCAAAGACACCATTGTCCATCTCAAGCAGGCCATGGCCGACCTTGGCACAAAGGCCAGCAACATCGGCCAGGTCATGTCGGTCATCAACGAAGTCGCCGACCAGACCAACCTGCTGGCGCTCAACGCCGCCATTGAGGCCGCCCGCGCGGGCGACGCCGGACGCGGTTTTGCCGTGGTGGCCGATGAAGTACGCAAACTGGCCGAAAAAACCATGGGAGCCACTAAGGAAGTGGAAGATGCCGTGCACGCCATCCAGGAAGAGACGCGGCGCAACGTGCTTACCGTGGACAAGGCCGCCCAGCTCAGCGTGGACGGGGCCGAACAGGCTTCGCGCGCGGGCAATGTCATGCGCGACATTCTCCAGTCCATCAACGATACTGCCGAGCATCTTCTGATCGTGGCCAGGAGCGCGCAAGAACAGTCGCAGCACAGCGCCGACACCACCAGCGCGCTGGGTGAAATCCACCACGTGGCCGAGCAGACCGCCCAAAGTATGGAAACCTTCACAGCCGCCCTGCTCGGCGTTCAGAGCGGCATGGAAGAGCTGGACATGATTGTCAATGCCCTGGTTTCCGGCGACTACGAGCAGGCGACCTCCGACCAGTTCGTGCAGTGGACGCCCAAGCTTGACCTGCATGTGCCCATGGTTGACAAGCAGCACAGGCTGCTGGTGGACTATATCAACGAACTGTACACGGCCATGGCCCATAACCGCACGGCAGAAGAAATGCAGGTCATCCTGCGCAAGCTGCGCGACTATACGGCCACACACTTTGCGGACGAGGAAAAGATGTTCACCGCCACAGCCTATCTGGGCGCGGCCGAACATATGAAAATCCACAGAAAGTTCGTGGCCAAGCTGGACGAAGTTGAGGAACAGCTCAAATCCGGCACAGCCACCGTGAGCATGGACCTGCTCACCTTCCTCAAAGACTGGCTTGTGCAGCATATCATGGGCACTGACCCCACCTATGTTCCCTATCTCAAAAAGCAGGATCTGGAGCCCGAACAGTCCCAGTAGCGCGCCTTCACCTTGAGAACACGCTGGCGTTGCGCAAAGACGCCGCCGCTGCACAGGCAGACGCCCGCCATTGCGCAGTAATTCAAATCACCGCAGGCCGTCCTGACACAATGTCGGGGCGGCCTGCGGCTTTACCTGGGGATGAGAGGAGGGTCTGGAGATCTGAAATTTTTAGGGAAACGCTGATTTATTCCGTTTGGCGGCGTTGCTTTACTTTTTTTGAAACAGTCGAGGACGGAAGAGTCCACTCCTGCTTGAAAAAAGATCGCGCCTTGCCAAACGAAATAACTGCGCGTTTCCGAGAAGCTCTTTAATCAATGTGTCCTTAGAGCAAATTCACTTTAAAAAAGTTCATCTGCTCCCGTCTGCGGCGCATGCGCCGTGTTTTTGCGCGATCGCGCACCGCACCGGGCGCGCCATAGCCCTCGCAAAAACGTTTACGGCGGCCTGCGCCCTGAAACTCCGTAACAAGCCTTGCCCGGCGGCGAGGGCGCGGGAGGGGGCAGACCCTCCTGTTTGAGCGTCTATATGCTGCACCCGCCACTACGCAAGGCGGCCATTCCGTCTTCGCCAAGAAAGCGGCGCAACTGTTTTTCCGGCGCGTTAAGCAGGTCCACAACCAGAAGCGCGTCCAGGGTGCCAAAGGCCCTGTCTTCGTGAAAGGCCGCTATGCGCCCTCCCAACTGCAAATAGTGCTTAAAGAGAATGGGCAGGCCGCGTCCGCCTTCCATCTGGCGTACCACGGTGTTGACCCCGTTATACTCCAGCTGCCGGGCAAAGGGCAGTTCACTGCGCAGATGACGGGGTTTGCGCCCCCGCACCAGGCCCGCCAGGGGCGCATGCCAGTGGCGCAGCCGCAAATGCCGCCACAAAAGGTCTACTGACTGGGGACGGTAGTTCAGCCCTATGCTGGCCGGGCCAAAAAGCGTGCGCGCGCCCTTTTGCAAGGCCAGTTGGGCAATGCCCTTCCAGAGCAACATCAGCGGCGCGTATTCCTTTTGATATTCAAGGCAGACAAAAGCCCTGCCAAGTTCAAGCGCCTTGCCGCACTGGCGGAAAAATTCCGGGTCGTATCGAAAGAGCGAGGCCGTATAGAGGCCGTTGCGTCCGCAGCTGGCGGCATCGTCGGGCCGCACCAGACGCGCCCTGTATGAACCGGCCAGGCACTGGGCCTCTTCATCCACCAGCAAGAGGTGTTCATACTGGGGGTCATAGCGGTCGATGTCCCTGGCCTTGCCCGTGCCCTCGCCCAGAGCGCGAAAGCTCTCCTCGCGGCGGCGCGTCACCTCGTCCAGCAGAAGGGGGCACGCACTGCCGTGCAGCGCGTACACGCTGTACCTGCCTTCCCTGGCTAGAACGCTGCTCTCGGGCAAAGCCGCCAGAGCCGCCATAAAATCCTGCTGATCCGCGCTTTCGGCCAGCGGAGTCTGCCGCCTTTCGCCAGCGATTTTTTGAGCAATGGCTCTTTTGCGTGCGGGAACCAGCGCCTCACGGTACATGCGCAAACAATGGGTGCGCTGCACGTGGTCAAGGCCAGCCAGGCTCTGTTCTTTCAAGGCTTCTCCCACCCGCAGCGTCGCGCGGCTTCCGCGCTGTCGCCAGAGAACGCGCGGCAGCAGGGCCGTGGCAAGGCCTTCGTGCAGGAAGGCGGCGGAAAGAAAGAAGGGATCGGCGCTGGCCTGGACGTGCAGGGGAACGTATTGGACGCAGGGCGCTTCCTCCCCGCTGTCCTCTTTTTGCCGCCATTGGCCAAGGCGGCTCAAAAGCTCCGTCCAGGGCTGCTCTTCCAGCCCCGCTCCGGCGCGCCAGCGGGCCACCTTGCCAGCGGGGAAAATCCCAAGCGCTCCGCCCCGGCGCAAATGCCTGACGGCACTACGCAGAGACGCGCCGTTGGCAGTCCTGTCTTCGCCCGAAAGGTCCAGAGGCAGCAGCATGGGCGTCAGTGGCGTCAAATGGGTCAGTTGCAGCAGCTTGGAGCTGGCAAGTATTTTCAGATCAGGACGCGCCCTGCCGCACAACGCGGCCATTATAAGACCGTCCAGAGCGCCTGTGGGATGGTTGGAATAAAAAATGACCGGCCCTTGGGCAGGTATGCGGGCCATATCTTCCCCGGAGCAGCACACCTCAACGTCCAGTTGCGTCAGGCTGGCGGCGGCCCAGCTGTGCGGGGCATCGCAGACAGGCAGACGCAGCGCTGCCTGTTCCAGAGGGGCCAAACCAGACAGACTGCGACCAAAGGCCCGCATCTGACGGTTAAAGTCGTCGGCCAGCCGCCGCAGGGGCGAACGGCCTGGGCCGCCTCTGCCTGAAGGTTCCAGCCCCGATGCCAGGGGTAGCAGGTCTGTGGTTCCTTGCATATGGATCTCCTGATTGTTTGCCGTATTCAGCAAAACCGGGCCTCGGGCGTGACGCCTGCGTCAAATCCCGACAAAGGCCCCGACGCGGATCCCGATGCTGGCCCTGACGCCGACCACGACGCGGGCCAGACCGCTGGTGCGCTTTCAGGCTGCCCCGTCAGAGGAAAGGCCATACTTTCCATCTGCTGCTGGCAGTAGAGGCAGCGCGTGGTGCCCGGAGCCGCCATCAGGCGCTCAAGCGGGATGTCGTCGCCGCAGTCAACGCACTGACGGGGGCCGTTGTGCTGTAAAAGATGCAAAAGACTCTGAAGGTCGCGGATGCGCTGGGCGCTGCGGCGTGCGCTGCACTGCGCCAGATGGGCAGCCTCCAGATGGCTGGCCGCGTCCACCTCGTCGGCAAAATGCTGTGCCTGAAATACGGTGCGCAGCTGGCCCATACGCTGCAATTCGTCGGCCAGTTCTTCCTGAAGACGCCTGAGCATGAATGTGGTTTCCATCACTGCCTCCCCGGAATTTCCGGTGGTTGAACTCGAGCATTTTCGCATTGAGAATATCTATTCTCGCGGTAGCCGTTGCTCGCTCCGGCGCGTAACCACGCAAATAAATTGCGCTTACGCCTCCGCGGCGGGCGTATGCTCCCGCATACGCCAGAGCACTTTCAAAATGAAATTGCTCTATTGTTCTTGAGGCAGTGTGCATCTCCATTTTGGCAGCAAGGTGTCGCCCATGTTAAATCGTGCGGCACATTGACGGCAAATTGAGGAAAAAATCCACGTGAGAGAAAATAAAAAGGGGGGAACGCCAGACGACGTTCCCCCCGTTCAAAACAGGAAGGCTATTGTTTTCAGACGGCTGTTAACCGTGCATATTCAGAAAGTAGCTGTGCAGGCGGGTATCCGGCGTCAGTTCCGGATGAAAGGACGTGGCCAGAATATTGTTCTGGCGCACGGCCACGGCCTGCCCCTTGACTTGGGCCAGCACCCTGACCTCCGGTCCCACGCTGATGATCACCGGAGCGCGGATGAACACCGCCGGAACGGGCTCGGCGCCGACCTCGGGCATGCTGAGTTCGGTCTCAAAGCTGTCCACCTGACGGCCAAAGGCATTGCGCCGCACAGTGGCGTCCAGCACGCCAAGGCGCGGCTGATCCGAGTTTTCAATGGTGCGGCACAGCAGGATGAGCCCGGCGCAACTGCCGTAGACGGGCATGCCCTGCTCGATGCGTTCGCGCAAAGGCTCCAGCATGTGCCACTCGTTGAGCAGCTTGCCCATGGTGGTGCTTTCGCCGCCGGGAATGATCATGGCGTCGATGCCGTCCATATCTTTGAGCTGGCGCACTTCGCGAGCCGCCACGCCCAGCCTGGACACAGCGGCCACATGTTCACGAAAGGCTCCCTGAAGAGCCAGAACGCCCACGCAACGTACGGCCATCTTACCAGCCCCGCTCCTGCATACGCTCACCGGAAGGAATGGTGGAAATTTCAATGCCCACCATAGGTTCGCCCAGATCGCGGGATATTTCGGCCAGCATGGCGAAGTCCTTGTAGTTGGTCACGGCCTGCACAATGGCCTTGGCGCGCTTGGCGGGGTCGCCGGACTTGAAGATGCCGGAGCCCACAAAAACGCCGTCGCAGCCAAGGTGCATCATCAGGGCCGCGTCGGCCGGGGTGGCGATGCCGCCAGCGGCAAAGTTGACCACGGGCAGGCGGCCTTCTTTGCGCACGAGCAGACACACTTCAAGAGGCGCGCCGATTTCCTTGGCAAAATTGGCCACTTCGGCTTCGGGCAGGCCGCAGAGAACGCGCACTTCGTTCATGACCTGGCGGCAATGGCGCACGGCTTCGACCACGTTGCCGGTGCCGGGTTCGCCCTTGGTGCGGATCATGGCCGCGCCTTCGGCGATGCGGCGCAGGGCTTCGCCCAGATTGCGGCAACCGCAGACAAAGGGCACGGTGAAGTCGCGCTTGTCGATATGATATTTGTCGTCAGCGGGAGTAAGCACTTCGCTTTCGTCAATGTAGTCCACGCCCATGGCTTCAAGGATGCGGGCTTCCACAAAATGGCCGATGCGGGCTTTGGCCATAACCGGAATGGTGGCCACTTCCATAATTTTTTTGACAATGGTGGGATCGGCCATGCGGGCCACGCCGCCAGCGGCGCGAATGTCCGCAGGCACGCGTTCCAGCGCCATCACAGCGCAAGCCCCGGCCTCTTCAGCAATCTTGGCCTGTTCTGGAGTGGTGACGTCCATAATCACGCCGCCTTTCAGCATTTCCGCAAGGCCTGTCTTCAGGCGGATGGTGCCCTGTTCCATGTTTCTACTCCTTCTGAGCCGGGTCCGCCGGCGAGGTATTGGCAGTCTACCGCTCACGCTGCGGCGTTGCTGGGGTGCTATATATGTCATAAGCGTTCATCTGACAATACATCACAACCGCGACGCTGCCCGGCTTGCGCTCCGGCCCGGCTCTGGATATGCTGGTGTCGTCCAAAGGAACTATAATGACCACACCTACCCCCTGTGTACGGCTGCCTTTTTTGCGCGGCCCTCTGTCTGTCTCCGGCCCGGAGGATGCCGACGCCGCAGCCGTGCCTGCCGCGCAGCCCGGCGCTGCAGCGGCTCTGCTGCTGTGGCCGGGCCTCCCGCAAGCTCCGCAGGAGGGCGCGTATTGCCCTGCGGACTACCCTTTCAGCCAACGCCAAGCCGCCGCCTGCCTTGAAGACCTGCGGCTGATGGGCGACGCCGCGCTTTCGGGCCTTCCCGTGGGCGCCACAGCAACGGCCAATCCCCGCGCCGCGCGCCGAGCTTCCGAAATGGCGCTTTTGCGCGGCCTCGACGGCGCGGACACTGAGGCCGCCCTCAAGGCTGAAGCCGCCCGCAAGCTGCGCATCGAGCTCGAGCAGGCCCAAAAGGCGCTGCTCTGGGCATGGCTGCAGGAAGAACGCATGGGCGAACTGGCCGACATGGCCCGCGTCCTTGCGCAGAAATCCGGCATGTTCACGCGCTCGCTCGGCGTGGAGGATGAAGACGCCGACGCGCTGGCCACTTCCGGCGGCTATGCGGGCACGGGCATTCTGGGCGCGCCCGTTTCGCTGGATCTCGGCCTCATGCCGCCCTGGCGGCTGGTCGTGGCCAATGCCATGTATTTTCTGCCGCCGGACATGCCCGTTCTGGCCGAAGGTCCCATGGCGGAAGACCTGCAGGAAACCCTGGATTTTGCCCCCGCCAGCCCGGCACACGCCCCCCTGGCGCAGGCAGGCCTGCTCTGCGCCCGCGCTCCGGCATGGCGCGCCATGGGCCGAAGCCGCCCCACAGGCGCGCAGCCTCTGGATGCGGAACGCCAGTGGCTTGTGAGGGCCGCGTCATGAGCCGTCTTTTCACCAACGGCCTTGCTGGGGTCATCTTTGACTGCGACGGCGTTATCGTGGATTCGCGTGAATCCAACACTGTTTTCTACAACCGTGTGCTTGAGCACTTCAACCTGCCGCCCATGACGCCGGAGCAGGAACAATTCTGCTTTATGGCCACTGCCATGCAGGCCCTGCTGCACATTGTGCCGCCGCATTTGCATAAGCAGATAGGCTATGTGACCAGTGAAGTGGTCAACTATCATCGCGACATTATGCCCATGCTGCGCCTGCAACCAGGGTTTGTTGATTTCATTGACTATCTGCGCGACAAACAGGTGCGCATGGCCGTGCATACCAACCGCAGGCTCGAGGGAATACAAACGGTTCTGGACATTTTCGGCCTGCCCTCCTATTTTGATCCTGTGGTCGCAGCTGATACAGCAGCGCCCAAACCATCTCCCGAAGGCACATTGCGCATCTGCGCCGCATGGCAGACCCCGCCGGAAACCGTGCTTTTTGTGGGTGACAGCGAACATGACAAAGAAACGGCCCAGGGGGCGGGCGTGGTATTTGCCGCATTTAACGGCGGCGCTTTGCGGGGGCAGATAACGGCAAGCGATTACGCAGGCCTGCGCGTGGCCCTGGATGACGCGTTGCCGCAAAGCAGCGCCAGGACATAAGGCCCGGCCCCGCCGGGACTTTTAAGAAGTTTTACCAAAGTTGACACCAAGACCGCCACGCTGGAGGGCGCATGATCATTCTGGCCAATACCATGAGCGCCGTTGCCATGATACTGGGTTCACTGCTGAGCCTGTATTTCTGGATAGTCATTATTGCCGCCGTACTCACCTGGGTGCGGCCGGATCCGTATAATCCCATAGTGCGCACCTTGCGCGCCCTCACGGAACCCGTGTTCTATCGCGTGCGCAAATGGCTGCCCTTTACCTACACCAGCGGCATGGATTTTTCGCCTGTGGTGGTGCTGCTGTGCATTGAGCTTTTCAACCGCATTGTGGTTGCCTCATTGGCGCAGTATGCCCTCACCATGCAATAACACCGGTTTCACTCGCGGGATTCCGCGTCCGAACATCTAACAATGGAGATTTCTTATGGATCAGCATGAACTAGAAATCCTAACTAAGTATGCGGCCACTGATCCGGAGCTGAAATCCCTTTGGGAAGATCACGTGCTCTATGAAAAGCAGGTGGAAAAGCTTGAAGGCAAGGCCTTCCGCACCCCTACTGAAGAACAGACCTTGAAGCAGCTGAAAAAGCAAAAGCTTGAAGGAAAAACCCAGCTCATGGCAATCCTGGATCGTCTGAAAAAACAGGATTAGCATGGCTGCGAAGGAGCCGGTCATGGAATGTACAGGTGCGCAGATTCTCCTTGAGTCCCTGAAGAGAGAAGGCGTTGACGTGCTGTTCGGGTATCCCGGCGGCGCTGTGATTGACATTTACGACGAACTGCCGCGACATCAGGAAATCCGTCACGTGCTGGTACGACACGAGCAAGGGGCTGTGCACGCGGCTGACGGCTATGCCCGCGCCTCCGGCAAGGTGGGCGCATGCCTGGTAACTTCAGGCCCCGGCGCCACCAACACGGTGACGGGCATCGCCACAGCCTATTCCGACTCCATTCCTCTAGTGATTATTACGGGGCAGGTGCCCACGCAACTGATCGGCAATGACGCCTTTCAGGAAGTGGACATTGTGGGCATCACCCGCCCCTGCACCAAACATAACTTCCTGGTAAAGGACATCAACAAGCTGGCCCTTACCATCCGGCAGGCCTTTTATCTGGCGCGCACGGGCCGCCCCGGGCCCGTGCTCGTCGACCTGCCCAAGGACATCATGCAGGCCAGGGCCGAGTTCATCTGGCCTGAAGACGTCTATATGCGCAGCTACAACCCCACCTACAAGCCCAACCTCAACCAGTTGCGGCGCTCGGTGGAAGAGCTCGCCAGGGCCGAACGTCCAGTGATCCTGGCTGGCGGCGGCGTTATCATGTCCAATGCGGCCGAAGCGCTTACAAGCCTTGCGCGCAAGCTGCAGATCCCGGTGACGTGTTCGCTCATGGGCCTCGGGGCCTTTCCGGCCACAGACCCTCTGTGGCTCGGCATGGTGGGCATGCACGGCACCTATGCCGCCAACCTGGCCATCAACAACGCCGACGTGCTGGTCTGCGTGGGCGCGCGCTTTGACGACCGCGTGACGGGCAAACTGACGGGCTTCGCGCCCAAGGCCCGCATAGTGCACATCGACATAGACCCCACCTCCATTCGCAAGAATGTGGAGGTGCAGGTTCCCGTGGTGGGCGACTGCCGCCTGGCCCTTGAGGGCATGTCCGAGATTTGCGACGCCAAGCTTGAAGGCAAGGACTGGGCCAGCGAGCATGCCGCCTGGCTTGAGGCCGTGGGCGAATGGAAAAAGAGCAAGCCGCTCTGCTACCAGAAAAACCACAACATCAAGCCGCAGGAAGTTATTGAAACCCTGTACGAACTTACCAACGGCGACGCCATCATCGCCACAGAAGTGGGCCAGCACCAGATGTGGGTTGCCCAGTTCTACTCCTTCACCAAACCCCGCACCCTGCTGACCAGCGGCGGCCTCGGCACCATGGGATACGGCTTTCCCGCGTCCATCGGCGCGCAGTTCGCCTTTCCCGACAAAAAGGTCATTACCGTGGCGGGCGACGGCTCGCTGCAGATGAACATTCAGGAACTGGGCACCGTGGTGGCCAACAAGCTGCCCATCAAGGTGGTCATCCTGAACAACCGCCACCTCGGCATGGTTCGCCAGTGGCAGGAACTCTTTTACAACCAGAACTACAGCTCCACCAACATGGAAGCGCAGCCGGACTTTGTGAAGCTGGCCGAAGCCTACGGCGCAGAGGGCTATCGCATAGAAAAGGGCGAAGACCTGCGCGCCACGCTTGAAAAGGCCCTGGCCTCGCCCAATCCGGCCTTTATTGACGTTATGGTGGAGCGTGAGGAAAATGTGTACCCCATCGTGCCCGCCGGTGCGGCGCTCGATGAAATGTTGCTGGTGTAAGGGAGGGGCTATGAGCAAAAGACATGTGCTTTCCGTGCTGGTGGAAAACGAACCCGGCGTCCTTTCCCGCGTGGCGGGGCTGTTCAGCGGGCGCGGCTTTAACATCCACTCGCTCAATGTGGCCCCGGCCCTGGAAGAAGGCGTTTCACACATGACCATCACCACTGAGGGCGACAGCCTGATTTTGGAGCAGATAATGAAACAGCTGCACAAAATCGTCTCTGTCATCAAGGTGGTGGACTTCGCGGATATAGCCGCCGTGGAACGCGAAATGATGTTCGTCAAAGTGCAGGCGGAAGGCCCCATGCGGGGTGAAATTCTGCGCACCGTCGAAATATTCCGCTGTAAGGTGGTGGACGTGAGCCCCAATGAAATGACCATTGAGGCCACCGGCAACCAGGACAAGCTGGACGCCATCATCAACCTGCTGCAGCGGTTTGGCATCAAGGAACTGGCGCGCACAGGCTCTGTGGCCATTCGCCGTTCCAAAAAGACGGACTAGGCCCGAAGCCCCGGACTCTGCCCGCTTTCGCGTTCGACGGCCCACAAGGCCCTCTCCGGCGCGCGAGCGACGCAGGCGGTACGCCCTTTATCCCCAAGGGCTCCCCTGCGCGCAGGCATGACCGGTTCCGTCCGTCGCGCCTCAAGGCCGCAGCACTGCCGCAAGGCAGCAATGCCGTCGGGGCATACGTCAAGGCCCCCTATGTTTTCTTCGGGTGAAGAGAACTGCAATTTTAGCTAACACGAGAGATCTCAAAGGAATTTCAGATGAAAGTCTATTACGATCAGGATGCCGACCTTAATCTCCTGAAAGATAAGACCGTGGCCATCATCGGCTACGGCAGTCAGGGACACGCCCACGCCCAGAACCTGCGCGATTCCGGCGTCAAGGTTGTGGTGGGACAGCGCCCCGGCAGCGCCAACTACGAACTGGCCAAGGAACATGGCTTCACCCCTGTTTCCGCAGCCGAAGCCGCTGCCCAGGCTGACCTGATTATGATCCTTTTGCCCGACGAAGTGCAGTCATCTGTTTACGAGAACGACATCAAGCCCCACCTGACCAAGGGTAAGGCCCTGTTGTTCGCTCATGGCTTCAACATCCACTTCTGCCAGGTTCAGCCGCCCAAGGATGTGGACGTGTTCCTCATCGCCCCCAAGGGCCCCGGCCATCTGGTGCGCCGCACCTACACCGAAGGCGGCGGCGTGCCCTGCCTTGTGGCCATTCACCAGGACGCCACGGGCAACGCCCTCAAGGTGGCCCTGGCCTATGCCAAGGGCATCGGCGGCGCGCGCTCCGGCGTCATCGAAACCTCCTTCCGTGAAGAAACCGAAACCGACCTTTTCGGCGAACAGGCCGTGCTCTGCGGCGGCGTTTCCGCCCTGATCAAGGCCGGCTTCGAAACCCTGGTGGAAGCCGGATACCAGCCTGAAATGGCGTACTTCGAATGCCTGCACGAAATGAAGCTCATCGTTGACCTCATGTACGAGGGCGGCCTTTCGCGCATGCGCTACTCCATCAGCAATACCGCTGAATACGGCGACTACGTCAGCGGCCCCCGCCTGATCACCGAAGAGGTGAAAAAAGAAATGAAGGGCGTGCTCAAGGATATTCAGAGCGGCGTGTTCGCCCGCAACTTCATCCTTGAGGCCCGCGCCAAGTATCCCATGTTCCTGACCACCCGCCGTAACGAGTCTGAACACCAGATCGAAACCGTGGGCAAGGAACTGCGCAGCATGATGTCCTGGCTCAAGAAGGACAAAAAAGACTAAGGCGGATTGCCTTTGAGGATGCACATCCTCAACGCTGATCTGCGCAGGTGAAACGACGCTGCAACCGCTTTGCGTTTTGCCTCCCAGCCTTTGGGCCGGCCGTCCTCTGTGGACGGCCGGCTTTTTTCAGGGCGCAGACCAGCGGCAGGGGACGCCAGAGCAAATTATCTCTGAGGCCGGCCCTGCGCAAAGCCTGATGCCGCCCGCCTGGGCGCACTCCTGCACAGAGGAACGGCACACATGGAGCCCATGCGTGCCGTTATGGCGCGCGCCTGCCCGCGCAGTCCACAGGGCAAGCCCTGAATGCACATGCCCGGGAAGTCGCGCAACAGAGAGATTTGCGTCTTTCTTCATAACCTGATACGAAAAACCGTGGCTTTGCACGTATTTTGCTTCTGCGGCACGGCCAGCAACCGTCATACCGCATACAGGCGAAAATCCCGCCCCCTTCCGGCCCTGAAGCCAATGTTCCTAAACACATGAGGTCGCGCATGGCTGCCCAAGACACCCATGAAAACACTGAAGAAATCATCGACCTGACCGAGCTTATCGAAAAAGGCGCCGTTCCGGAGGCGGATACCGACGCCTCAAGCCCGGCCGCTGCCCAGGATGACGACCTGCACACCCACATGCGCAGCCTGAATGACAGCGGCCAGAATGTCGCTGCGGACGCTGAAATTGACGACCTGCTGGCGCAGATGGAATATAAAGATGAAGGCGGCGCGGACGCCGAGGCTACCCCTGCCGCCCAGGCCAACGCCGGGGACGGCAGCGCGGAGAGCGGCATGGAGAGCGGCATGGAGCAGACGGATTCGGACTCCCCCGCTCCGTCTGATTTCGCGCCCGTGCGCATGCCTGACGGCCATATCGTGGACCCCCACGAAGAACTGCACATGCCCGGCATAGGGGATGTGGACAGTCTCTTGAATTCGTTGGATATTCCACCGCAGCCCCGCCCGCATGAAAAAGCTGCGCCCTCGCCGGAAGACACCGACAATGCCGTGGATCAGATGCTCGGCAATCTGAACGGCGCGTCCCGACCTTCGGCAGAAAATTCCTCCAAGGGCGCGGGCAAGGCCCCCCATGAGGATACGACGGATCTGGACGAACTGCTGGCCGCCGGAACCATGCCAGAGCCTGTCATTTCCGACGAACTTGAGTCTCTGCTGCGCGAGTCGGCTCCGTCCGCGAACCAGCCAGACGCCAAGCAGCCGCAGTCCAAGGACAAAGACCAGGCTACCCCTGCGGCCGAACCTGTGGCCGAACCTGCGCCCGGATCCGCGGCTGCCCAGCCGCAAACTCCGGCACAGCCAGTGGCCCCGGCCGCTGCAAACCCCGCGCAGGACGCCCCTCCGCATGACCTCAATGACGATCTGGACGCCCTGCTGCAATCCATAATGGCCGACAAGCCGGGGCATGACGCGGACAAGGACGTGCCCCAGAACGCGCCCCAAACTCAGGACGCAGCCCAGGCGCAGCCCGCTCCGGCCAGTGCGTCCGCCGCCAGTGCCGATGATCTTTCTGCGGATCTTGACCAGTTGCTGTCCTCCGTCAAACCGGCGGCGCCCCAGCAGCCAGATCCGGCCCCAACGGCTGACGGTGGCGCAAACCAGCCTGCGGATTCCGGCCCGGCAAAGGCCAACGACAAACTTGAATTTGATCTGGACGCCCTTCTGGCGGCAGCCGATGCCGAAGAACGGGATCGCGCCAACCCCGTGACTACGCCAGAGGCTCCTGCCGCAGAGCAGCCGTCCAGCAGCCTGCTGCCCGATGTGGATCTGGACGACATTCTGGCAGGAAACATGGTCACCGCGCCGTCTGCCATGGCGGGCCAGGCTGCCAAGGCGAGCCAGACAGGCAGCGCCGCCACGCCAGCCACGCCACCAGCCAGCGCCTCCCGAGACGCCGCAGGGCAGGCCGCAGTCGCGGCGGATCTGACGGAAATTATGGCGCGCCTTGACCAGTACGCGGAAAAACTGCAGCAGGCAGACGACCGTGTGCAGGCTCTGGAAGCGGCGGTTGCCGAGGCCAGGGCCGAAGCCGACCAGGCCCGCGCCGAAGCCGATGCGGCAAAAACGGCGGCACAGCAGATACAGTCTGATCTGGATGAAAAGCTGACAGCGGCGCAGACCTCTCACGAAAGTCTGGCGCAGACCGCAGCCGAAGCCCTCCATACGGCCCAAAACGCAGCGCAGGCAGCGGCCAGCGCCACTGCACAGCAGCAGGATCAGCCCGACAGTACGCCGCCCCTTGAAGCTCTTTTTGACACAGACCATCCCCTGCACCAGCGCCTTATGGACTGCGTAAGCACGGCGGCGGCGGAAGCGGCGGCCACGGCGGCCCGGCAGGCCGCTGAAGAGGCGGTTGCGGCGGCCCAAAGCGCCATGGCCCAAGCCAACGACGCTCCCGCCGCACATGAAGACCCCGCCCTGCTGGAAAGCCTGCTGGATGACCGCATGCACGCGGTCAACCTGACCATGCACGGCGCTTCCGCGCGGCTGGACGCGATTGAAAGCAGGCTGGATGAACTGGAACCGCGTTTTAACGATCGGGTGGAAAAAGCCGCGGCCTCTGCGGCGGCCCGCATTCTGCGCGAAGAAATTGGCCGCCTGCTGGAAAACGAATAGCCGTCGGGCTGCCTCGGGCAGCCGCCAGGCCATGTCGGG
Organism: Desulfovibrio sp. 86; assembly: GCF_902702915.1. NCBI lineage: Bacteria > Pseudomonadati > Thermodesulfobacteriota > Desulfovibrionia > Desulfovibrionales > Desulfovibrionaceae > Desulfovibrio > Desulfovibrio sp. 86. The sequence goes on from NZ_LR738849.1 coordinate 964,423, forward strand.
CACGGCAACGCGCAACCAGCGGGGATCTGCCCAAGGCGGCGCCCGGCGCGACACGGTCAGCCGCATACGGCAAAGTGCAGCCTGCAAAGCTTATTGTTGCGATTGTACGGCACGGCAGGCGCAAGAGAGAACGCACGCGCTGGATGGCGGAGACATAGTACTTCCGGCCCTTGCTTTGGCCTTTCGCAGCTGCGGGCGCGCCATCAGACCTTTGCGCCTCTCAAAGCCGTGCAGGCAGGGCCTCCGAGCTTGCCAAGCGGCAGCGGAACGCATATGCTGTTGCGCGATTTCAGAAGTATGGGAGCATCAGCCCGCTGATCCATGCCGCGTGGTTTCCCTTTGAAACCGGATTACGGCGTCATGGCGTTTTTCTGTTGCCACTGGCCGCGTTTCAGCAAAAAGAGCACAGGTCATGACCGTACGCCGCAGCCTGCGAAACCGGAGCGCTCCCCGGAGCAAACCACCTTTGCGAACGGCATTCCCAAAGGGTACGGAACGCCCCGTTGCAGCGCCTGTCGCAGCCCCGCCGCAGGCATGGCCGCACTGACAAACGGCGCTCACGTCCTGGCGACGGGCATGTGCGCGCACAGCCGCCAGAGCAGTTTCAAAGTAAAAATGCTCTGACACATATATAAAAATGGGCGGGGGCTTGAGTTTCCGTTCGTTTCCCGTCCAGGCAATACCCGCTGTGGGTCAAGGCCATTCCCCTACGGGCGGGTTTTTTTTCGTCAGCCAGCAAGTGCAAACGTCTGGCTGCTGGCCACAAGCGGCAGTAACAAGGCACGAGGACCGTATGGACAAGGATCGCAAGGAAGCCCTGCAGGTGGCCAAGGAACTGACCGCCAAATTCATTGAAACGCGCACGGTTTCCCCCGGTAACTTTGCCGAGGTTTTTCCTTCGGTCTACCGGGTGGTTTGCGCCGCCATCGGCGTTGATGCGGATCAGGACAACAAGGGAAAATAAGTGGATTCTTCTCGGCATTTTCGGCAGGAAGACGGGCACGCCCCGGCCGCCGCGCCGCAACAGGCTCCCCGGCCTGCCCATGACGTGGCCGTGGCCGGCATGTTTGGCCGTATTGTACGCTTTTACGACCTGCTGAACCGCGTTCTCAGCCTGGGCCTTGACCAGTACTGGCGCAAGGTGCTGGCCCGCAACGTTCGCCTGGGCGATACGGGCGTTGTGCTGGATCTGGCCGCTGGCACGCTGGATGTTTCCCTGGCCATACGCCGCCAGCACCCCACGGCCCTCGTGCCCGCGCTGGATTTCTGCCCGCCCATGCTGGTGCAGGGCAGCCGCAAGCTCAAGGGAGAAAACGCCCGGCGCATCCTGCCTGTGGCGGCTGACGCCAAGCGCCTGCCCCTGCCCGACGCTTCGGTGGATTGCCTGACCATAGCCTTTGGCATCCGCAACATCATCCCGCGCGAAGCGGCCTTTGCCGAAATGCTGCGCGTGCTGCGCCCCGGCGGACGGGCCTGCATTCTTGAATTCGGCTCCGGGCGGGAGCGCATCTGGGGCGGGCTGTACAACCTGTACCTGAATTTTCTGCTGCCCCGCGTTGGCCGCCTGTTTTCCAAAGACCCTGCGGCCTACGGCTACCTGGCCGACACCATCCGCGCCTTTCCTTCGGCTGTCGAGCTGGAAAAGGAGCTGCGCAAGGCCGGGTTTTCCAAAGCGTGGCACCAGAAGCTCACGTCGGGCATCGTATGCCTGCATGTGGGAGAAAAGGCGCGCTAGCTGCCGCCAACGCGGTCGCCAAAGAGGCTGGGCGGTTGCCAGCGCGGCTGCCCCGCTACGTGGCAAGCCGTACAAGCAGCAGGCCCAGAGCCAGAGCCGCCAGTCCCACCACGCGCAGGCGGCTTTCGGGCAAAGGCAGCAATTGCAGCAAAGCGCGGCGCATGCCGCCGGGAAACAAGGTCCAGCACAGGCCCTCGAGCACAATGGCAAGACCCAGGGCGCGTAAAAAGAGTCCAATATTAAAGTCCATGCTTTTCTTGGTGACGAAAAAAGCTTGTTTTGTAAAGGAATGAAATTATGGTGACATTCGAGGCTCTGCAGCAAGGCAAGGAAACGCTGGCCGTGGTTGGCCTGGGCTATGTGGGGCTGCCCCTGGCCGTTGCCCTTTCGCGCCACATGAAGGTGCTGGGATTTGACATCAGCGCCCAGCGCGTCAAGGAACTGCAGGACGGTCATGACCGCACCCGCGAGGTGGACGATGGCAAACTGCAGGCCGCCGACGTGCGCTACACCTGCGACCCCGCCGAACTCAAGCAGGCTGCCGTCATCATTGTGGCCGTGCCCACGCCCATTGACGGCCACCGCTCCCCTGACCTCACCCCCGTGGTAGGCGCCAGCAAAACCGTTGGCCAGAACATGAGCAGGGGCTGCGTCGTGGTGTACGAGTCCACCGTCTACCCCGGCCTTACCGAAGAAATCTGCGTGCCCATCCTTGAGCGCGAATCCGGGCTTGCCTTTGGCAAGGACTTCACCATCGGCTATTCGCCGGAACGCATCAATCCCGGCGACAAGGTGCATACCCTCGAAACCATCACCAAGGTCGTTTCCGGCTCCGACGGCCCCACCGCCGACCTGCTGGTCAAGGTGTACGGCTCCGTCGTCACGGCGGGCATTCACCGCGCCTCCAGCATCAAGGTGGCCGAGGCCGCCAAGGTTATCGAAAACACCCAGCGCGACCTCAATATCGCCCTCATGAACGAGCTTGCCATCATCTTCGGCCGCCTGGGCATCGACACCCTTGAAGTGCTGGAAGCCGCAGGCAGCAAGTGGAACTTCCTGCCCTTCCGTCCCGGCCTCGTGGGCGGACACTGCATCGGCGTGGACCCCTACTACCTCACCTACAAGGCCGAGGAACTGGGCTATCACCCCGAAGTCATACTGGCGGGCCGCCGCATCAACGACAATATGGGCAAATACGTGGCCGAATGCACGGTCAAGCGCCTTATCAAGAGCGGCCGCGTCATCAGCGGCGCGCGCGTGGGCATCTTTGGCTTCACCTTCAAGGAAAACGTGCCCGACCTGCGCAACACCCGCGTGGTGGACGTCATCCGTGAGCTTGAAGACTACGGGGTGCAGGTGCTGGTCAGCGACGCCGAGGCCGATCCCGCCGAAGCCCTGCACGAATACGGCCAGATTCTGCTGCCGCAGAAAGACCTGCGCAATCTGGACGCCGTGATCCTGGCCGTGGGGCACAGCGCCTACAAGGCCCTGACCCCCGAAGCAATCAAGAGTCTCTTTGCCCAGCCGGACAAGGCCGTGGTGCTGGACGTGAAAAGCTTCTTCGACCCCGCCGCCATGAGCGGCGCGGGCATAGACTACTGGAGGCTGTGAGCCGCGTGAGCCTGCTTGTCTGCGCCGCCACCGGCCCGGAACTGGCGGGCCTTTTGCCGGACTTTGCGCCGCCTCTGACGGCTGACGCCAAATCCGGCAGCGCAGCTGCCGCCCAATCTGGAGGGAACAGCGCAGCTGCCGCCCCCACGGACTGGCCCGAAATGCAACTGTGGCCGGTACGGCTCAAGGCAGTGAGCGCCCTGTGCTGCATCACGGGCATCGGCCCCATCAACGCGGCCCTGGCCATGGGCCATGTCCTGAGCCGCGCAGAAGCGGAAGGCACCCCCGTAAGCGCGGTGCTGAACGCGGGTCTGGCAGGCGCATTTGACCTTGAAGTGCGGCCCCTGCTTTCGCACTGCCTTGTTCGGGAAGAAATCTGGCCCGAATACGGCCTGCATGACGGCCAAAGCGTCACAGCCGGGGCCTTTGGCTTTCCGCAGTGGCAGCCCCCGCAGGGCGAAGCCGTGCGCGACCGTCTGACGCTGTCCGGCGTGGAGGCTCTGGCCCCCTTTGGCGGCAAATGCGCCAAAGACGCTCTGTCTGACTGCCGTTCGCTCACCGTGGCGGGCGTCAGCGCCAGTTTTGCCAGAGCGGCGGATCTGCGGAGCAGGTATCAGGCCGATCTTGAAAATATGGAAGGCTTTGCCGTGGCATATGCCTGCGCACGCCAGGGGATTCCCTGTGTGGAAGTACGCAGCGTGTCCAACAAGGTGGGGCCGCGCGCCAGGGAAGAAAAAGATTTTCCCGGCGCCCTGCGCGCACTGGCACAGGTGCTGCCCGCCCTTAACCTCATCTGAGTAGCGACATGATTCAACTCAAAGCACGCCTCGCCCTGGAACTGCCAGCCATCAACCGCGCTCTGGACAAGGCCGTGGACACATTGCCCGAACCCGTCCGCCCCATAACCCGCCATATTTTTCAGGCTGGCGGCAAGCGTTTGCGGCCCCTGCTCACCGTGCTCACGGCGCGATTGCTGGGCAACGGCAATGAAGATATCGTGGATTTGGCCGTCACCCTTGAAATGCTGCACGCCGCCACCCTGCTGCACGACGATGTGCTGGACAATGCCGTAAGCCGCCGGGGCAAACCTGCGGCCCACACGCTCTACAACGTCTCCAGCGTCATTCTGGCGGGCGACGCCTTGCTTGCCGGGGCCAACGCCCTGGTGGCCCAACGAGGCGACCCGCGCCTTTCGCGCTGTTTTTCCGAGGCCACAAGCCGCACGGCGGCGGGCGAGATTCTCGAAATCGCGGCCCAGGGCCGGGTGGACACCAGCGCCGATCAGTATGAGGAAATGGTGCGCGGCAAGACGGCATGGCTTATCCGCGCCGCCTGTGAGATGGGCGCGCTGGCTGCCGGGGCCGATGTTGCCGCCGTGGCCGCTGCCGCCACCTATGGCGAAAACCTGGGCATGGCCTTTCAGATGGTGGACGACGCGCTGGACTTCGCCCCAGAAAGCGCCACGGGCAAGCCCACGGGCGGCGACGTGCGCGAGGGCAAGCTGACCCCGCCCCTGCGCCTCTACCGCGAAAGCCTGAACGCGGCCGACCGCAAGAGCTTTGACGCGGCCTTTAGCAGCCTGAGCATGACCGAGGCCGACGCCGAGGCCATTGCCCTGCGCATACGCGAAGCGGGTTTTGACGCCGCCGTGCGCAAACAGGCCGACACATTTCTTGACGCGGCAAGGCGTGCTCTTGACAGCCTGCCCGACAAGCCGGAGCGCAAGGTCATGTACTACATGGCCGACTATGTGCGCGACAGAAAGAAATAAGCTGTAACCTCACGAGGAAGCACCAATGCTCTACCGGGTGGAAACCGGCCTGCACGCCGGACTGGACGATACGCAGGGTCGCAAGACGGCCCAGCACCTGCTCAAAGCCCTTAACCTTTCCACGGGTTCCGTGCGTCAGATCAAGGTCTTTACGGCCGAGGGCCTCAGCGAGGCCCAGGTCAGACGGCTGCTGGATGAAGGCATCTGGCATGACCCCATCCTGCAGGCTGCCTCTCTTGAGCCTCTGCCCGCTGGCCAGCCCGAACCGGACTGGTATGTGGAAGTGGGCTTTCGCCCCGGCGTGACGGACAACGAGGCCCGCACCGCGCGCGACACCGCCGCCATGGTGCTGGACATCCCGCGTGACAGCCTGCGCGTCTACACCGCCGTGCAGCACCGCATCGTCAATGATCCCGCCGCTCCCCTGACCCGCGAGCAGGTGGACATGCTGGCCCGCGACCTACTCTGCAACACGCTCATCCAGCGCTACCGCATCAAGAGCCGTGAAGAATGGCAGGCCAGCCCCGGCTTTGAAGCGCAAGCCGCGCAGGTCACCGGCGAAGCCAATGACACGGTGGACACCATCACCCTGTCCGGCATGAGCGACGACGACCTCACCCAGGCCAGCCGCGCCAATACCTGGGCGCTGAACCTCAAGGAAATGCACAGCATCCGCGAGCAGTTCACCGCCCCCGACGAAGTGGCGCGCCGCAAGGCCCTGGGCCTGCCCGGCGACCCCACTGACGTGGAAATGGAAGTGCTGGCCCAGACCTGGTCCGAGCACTGCAAACACAAGATTTTCGCCTCGCGCATTGACTATGTCGATGCGGATACGGGCCGCCGCGAAGTGGTGGACAACCTGTACAAAACCTGCATCCGCGACGCCACGGCCATCTTGCGCGAGCGCATGGGCGTAAATGACTACTGCAAGTCCGTGTTCAAGGACAATGCGGGCGTCATCGCCTTTATCAACGGCTACGACGCCTGCATCAAGGTGGAAACGCACAACAGCCCTTCGGCCCTTGACCCCTACGGCGGCGCGCTTACGGGCATTGTGGGCGTCAACCGCGACCCCATGGGCACGGGCATGGGCGCGGAACTTGTCTGCAACACGGACGTGTTCTGCTTTGCCTCGCCCTTTTACGACAAAGCCCTGCCCCCGCGCCTGCTGCACCCCCGCCGCGTGCTGGAAGGCGTGCGCGAAGGCGTGGAGCACGGCGGCAACAAGTCCGGCATTCCCACGGTCAACGGCTCACTGGTTTTTGACGAGCGCTATCTGGGCAAGCCGCTGGTCTACTGCGGCACGGTGGGCGTGATTCCGGCCGAAATCCACGGCCGCCCCGGCTGGTTCAAAAAGGCCGAAACCGGCGACTTCATCGTCATGACCGGCGGGCGCATCGGCAAGGACGGCATCCACGGGGCCACCTTCTCTTCCGAAGAGCTGCATGAAGGCTCCCCTGCCACTGCCGTGCAGATCGGCGACCCCATCACCCAGCGCAAGATGTACGACTTCATCATGCGCGCCCGCGACCTTGGCCTCTACCACGCCATTACCGACAACGGCGCTGGCGGTCTGTCCTCTTCCGTGGGCGAAATGGCCGAAGACACGGGCGGCTGCGTGCTGGACATCGCCAAGGCCCCCCTCAAGTACGACGGACTGCGCCCCTGGGAAATCCTGCTCTCCGAAGCGCAGGAACGCATGACCCTGGCCGTGCCGCCCGAAAAGCTGGACGAATTCATGGAACTGGCCGCCCGTATGGACGTGGAAGCCACGGCCCTCGGCACGTTCACCGAATCCGGCTACTTCGAGGTGCGCTACAATGACCGCATCGTGGCCTCCATGCCCATGCAGTTCATGCACGAGGGCGTGCCCCAGCTTGAACTGGAAGCCGAGTGGAAGGCTCCTGAAATCAAGGAAATCAGCGTGGATGTGGCCGACGCGGATCAGGGCGCTTTTCTCAAGCGCATGCTGAGCCGCCTCAACATCTGCTCCAAGGAATACATCATCCGCCAGTACGACCACGAAGTGCGCGGCGGCAGCGTCATCAAGCCTCTGGTGGGCGTCAAGCGCGACGGCCCGGCTGACGCGGGCGTGCTGCGCCCCCTGCTGGAATCCGACGCCGGGCTTGTGATTTCCCACGGCATCTGCCCCAAGTTCAGCGATTACGACACCTACTGGATGATGGCCAACGCCATGGACGAGGCCATACGCAATGCCGTGGCCGTGGGTGCGGACCCCGACGCCCTGGCCGGGGTGGACAACTTCTGCTGGTGCGACCCTGTGGTCAGCCCCTCCAATCCTGACGGCCGCTACAAGCTGGCCCAGCTTGTGCGCGCCTGCCGCGCCCTGCGCCAGTTCAGCCTTGCCTTCGGCGTGCCCTGCATTTCCGGCAAGGACTCTATGAAGAACGACTACACCGGCGGCGGCGAGCGTATTTCCATCCCGCCCACGGTGCTGTTCTCTGTTCTTGGCGTCATCCGCAACGTCACCGCCACCCAGACGTCGGACTTCAAGAAAGCCGGCGACTACATCTACCTGATGGGCGGCACCTGGAACGAAATGGCGGGCAGCGAGGCCGCTGACGAACTGGGCCTCAAGGGCGGCCATGTGCCCCATGTGGACGCCGCCTCCGCCATGGCGCGCTACCGCGCGGTTTCCGCCCTTATGGGCCAGCGGGCCATCTCGGCCTGCCACGACTGCTCGGACGGCGGCCTGGCCGTGGCCCTGGCTGAAATGTGCATCGGCGGCCGCCTGGGCGCGGAACTCGACCTGGACGCCGTACACGCCATGCAGTGCATGAACACGACGGAACTGCTGTACAGCGAGAGCGCCAGCCGCCTGCTTGTGAGCGTCAAGCCCGAACTGGCCATGATCTTTGACGCCTTTGGGCAGTGGCAGCTCTGCTCTCGCGTGGGCGTGGTCACCGCCGACAGCCGCCTGACCATCAAGTCCGGCGACAGCGTCATCGCCAACGAAGACGTGGAAGATCTTGCGCGCGCCTTCAAGGTCACGCTGGACTGGTAGCACAACCCCAAACTGCGCGAATATGGAAATGCCGCTGGCTGTGACCAGCGGCATTTCCTGTATAATAAATATCCCCCGGCATAGCCGGGGGTTTTTCATATGCGCCTGTAAGGCTCTCTTACCAGCTGCGCCCTAGCAGGCGCATGCACGATCTGACATTTGCATTTCTGTTACTTGCGGCCCGTAAACGGGCTTCCAGGGTATGGAAGGCTCAACTGATCACCGAGCTTATCTCTGTCAGTTGTTTCTTTATATAGTCTTGAATTTTTGCAGTATTTTTACCCACGGTATCTACATAAAACCCACGACACCAAAACTCACGGCTGCGGTATTTAAACTTGAGATCGCCAAATTGCTCATAGAGCATTAAACTACTTTTACCTTTTAAGTACCCCATAAAACTCGACACACTTATTTTCGGGGGTATCTCAAGTAGCATGTGGATATGGTCAGGGCAGCATTCTGCTTCTAATATTTTTACATCTTTCCACTCACACAGCTTACGCAAAATATCACCTACCGCTCGCCTTTTCTCTCCATAAAATACTTGTCTGCGATATTTGGGGGCAAAGACGATGTGATATTTACAGTTCCACTTTGTGTGAGCTAAACTTTTTGCGTCACCCATTGTGACCTCCTTTTGATTTGTTTCTTTTGCAGTTGCCAGACCGCAAGTTGTTGTAACAAATCAAAAGGAGTTTTGCTGACGTGCTTAAAGCTTTAAGCTTTACGGAACCCCCCGCCTAGCGGGGGGTTTTCTACATACAATAAATATCCCCCGGCATAGCCGGGGGTTTTTCATATGCGCCTGTAAGGCTCTCTTACCAGCTGCGCCCTAGCAGGCGCATGCACGATCTGACATTTGCATTTCTGTTACTTGCGGCCCGTAAACGGGCTTCCAGGGTATGGAAGGCTCAACTGATCACCGAGCTTATCTCTGTCAGTTGTTTCTTTATATAGTCTTGAATTTTTGCAGTATTTTTACCCACGGTATCTACATAAAACCCACGACACCAAAACTCACGGCTGCGGTATTTAAACTTGAGATCGCCAAATTGCTCATAGAGCATTAAACTACTTTTACCTTTTAAGTACCCCATAAAACTCGACACACTTATTTTCGGGGGTATCTCAAGTAGCATGTGGATATGGTCAGGGCAGCATTCTGCTTCTAATATTTTTACATCTTTCCACTCACACAGCTTACGCAAAATATCACCTACCGCTCGCCTTTTCTCTCCATAAAATACTTGTCTGCGATATTTGGGGGCAAAGACGATGTGATATTTACAGTTCCACTTTGTGTGAGCTAAACTTTTTGCGTCACCCATTGTGACCTCCTTTTGATTTGTTTCTTTTGCAGTTGCCAGACCGCAAGTTGTTGTAACAAATCAAAAGGAGTTTTGCTGACGTGCTTAAAGCTTTAAGCTTTACGGAACCCCCCGCCTAGCGGGGGGTTTTCTACATACAATAAATATCCCCCGGCATAGCCGGGGGTTTTTCATATGCGCCTGTAAGGCTCTCTTACCAGCTGCGCCCTAGCAGGCGCATGCACGATCTGACATTTGCATTTCTGTTACTTGCGGCCCGTAAACGGGCTTCCAGGGTATGGAAGGCTCAACTGATCACCGAGCTTATCTCTGTCAGTTGTTTCTTTATATAGTCTTGAATTTTTGCAGTATTTTTACCCACGGTATCTACATAAAACCCACGACACCAAAACTCACGGCTGCGGTATTTAAACTTGAGATCGCCAAATTGCTCATAGAGCATTAAACTACTTTTACCTTTTAAGTACCCCATAAAACTCGACACACTTATTTTCGGGGGTATCTCAAGTAGCATGTGGATATGGTCAGGGCAGCATTCTGCTTCTAATATTTTTACATCTTTCCACTCACACAGCTTACGCAAAATATCACCTACCGCTCGCCTTTTCTCTCCATAAAATACTTGTCTGCGATATTTGGGGGCAAAGACGATGTGATATTTACAGTTCCACTTTGTGTGAGCTAAACTTTTTGCGTCACCCATTGTGACCTCCTTTTGATTTGTTTCTTTTGCAGTTGCCAGACCGCAAGTTGTTGTAACAAATCAAAAGGAGTTTTGCTGACGTGCTTAAAGCTTTAAGCTTTACGGAACCCCCCGCCTAGCGGGGGGTTTTCTACATACAAAAAGCCCCGCAGGCATGTTGCCTGCGGGGCTTGATATTGCTGCCAAACCATGCGTTTACGGGGGGTCTTCAGGGTGTGCAGCCGCGAAGAGATTGCCTGTGAGCCGCATGCGGCTGGCGGAAAGCGCGTCAGTCGTCAGGGCCCTGTACCTTTGCGAAACTACATTCTCAAAGTTTACGGCACGCCCACATTGGCCGCTCAAGAACGAAAAAATCGCGCCTGCGCCACGCCAGTGGACGTCTGCTTACGCAGCCGCCTGAACAATCTCGCCTGAAATGCTCCAGACCAGATCACTTTTGAAATGCGTCGCATCTCAAAAGTAAAATGCTCTAGTTGGTAACCTCGCCATCAGGACGCTGCGGGGCCCTCTGCGGGGCTCGCTGCTGCGCCTCAGGACGCTTGCCGTTGGGACGCGCCACCTTGGCGCCCTTGGGCTGCTTGCCGTTGGGGCCGGCCATCTGGTCGTTGCGCGGCCCCTTGTTGCCGGGGCGCCCAACCTGGGGAGCCTTGCCGTTCTTTGCGCCGGCATGCTGGCCATAGGCGCTGCCCTTGGCGGCTTTTTTGGGCGCGGGCTTGACGTTGTGCCCGGCCTTGGGAGCCTTGGGCGCCTTGGTGGCCTTGAGGCCCTTGGCGTCCTTCTTGTGCGGGGCGGGGGCGTTCATGCCCTGGCCGCCGTTGTACTGCTGGTCATTGCGGGCCACAAGCATGACGCCCGGAGCATTGCCGGAAACGTCCGCGTTTGCCTGAACCGGAGCCCCGATCCACAGGGCCGCGGCAAGGGTGCACAACCCCAAAGGCCGCCAGAGATTTTGCATGGTCATAATGGTATCCTCCTTAAAGGGCACACAGCCCTGAGTTTCCATATGCCTATGCGTTCCCGGACGCAAGAGGTCTTTGCGAATTACCCGTCTTCAGACTGAAACTATTACTCTTTTTTTAATATTTTTTTTAAAATTCCGAGCTGTTTTCGGTGTCGGCGGCCAGGCGCAACGCGGGGGCCCCAAGACCATCCGCATGCGCGGCCCGCCCCAGGGCGTCGGCTTCGGGACGCACATATCCGCGTCCCTCGACCACATACAGCTTGGCTGGCATATCCCGCCCCGCCACTCTGACCGTCACGGCCCTGCGCGGCAGCACCAGACGCTCCATACGCTGACAGCGCAGCCCCAGGGTATGGGTGTGCCGCACCACGGCACGGCTTACGGCGTCTTCATCCCCCACAAGGCACAGCACGCGCAGCAAGCCTGAAGGACGGTTTTTCTTGCCCGTTCCCGGCAGCCACAGGACATCCAGCACTTCGGGCATGTCGGCCAGAGCCGTGAGGGCCTGACCAAGCTCTTCGCCGGTAAGGTGGTCAATATGGGTTTCAAGCTGGCTGACCAGTTCGCGCCCGCCACGGCCATGATCTGCCTGGGGGGCCGCCTCCAGCAGCCAGACCCGCAGGCCCGAGGCGGCCGGACGTGAGCCATAGCCCGTGCCCATGGCCCTGAGGGTGCCGCTGGGGGCTCCGGTAAATTCGTCCGTCAGGGCATGCAGCAACGCCGCCCCGGTGGGGGTGATCAGTTCTTCGCGCGCATCGGTGGCGTACACGGGCTTGTCGCGCAAAAGCCAGGCCGTGGCGGGCGCGGGCAGGGGAATACGCCCGTGCGCGCAGTCAATGCTGCCCGAAAACCAGGGCAGGGACGAGGCCGTGATCCGGCGCGCGCCCAGTTGCGCAAGGCCATAGCACACGCCAAGGATGTCCACCAGGGTGTCCACTGCACCCACTTCATGAAAATGCACCTTTTCAGGAGCTATCTGGTGGGCGTGAGCCTCGGCCAGGGTCAGGGCGTCCAGTACGGACAGGGCGCGCTGGCGCACAGCGGCGGGCAGTTCCACGGCATTGAAGATGGCGGCGATGTCCGCCGGGTGACGCAGGGGCTGCCCTTCATGCCGCCAGCGCACGTCAACGCAACGGCCAGGGCCGGCCGCCCTGACTTCTTCGCGCACCTCAAGCTCACAGGGCACGCCCGCCTTTTCTAGAGCCGCCGTGAGGGGGCCAAAATCCACGCCAAGATGGGCCAGGGCCGCCAGGGTCATGTCGCCGCTGATGCCGCCGCCGCAATCCAGATATACTTCCATACGCACCTGATATCCGCCGCCGGGCGCGCCGGAAATACCCTGGCGCGCACTTGTGCAGCATCCGTTTGTTGTTGTATAAACAGAAAAAGGCCGCTGTACACGGCGGCCGCAGAACCATCAAACCGCATCGAAAAGCCGGAGGGTAGCATGCCTGTTCAGAACTGGATGACCACCGATGTTGTCAGCGTCACCCCGGAGACGTCTCTGCTCAAGGTCGGCAAACTTATGAAGGACCATCACGTCCGCCGTTTGCCCGTTCTTGATGATGCGGGACGTGTCGTTGGCATTATCTCTGACCGTGACGTGCGTGACGCCTCTCCCTCCAAGGCCACCACGCTCGACATGTATGAAATGCACTACCTGCTGGCCGAGCTGAAAGCCAAAAACATTATGACTGCTAACCCCCTTACCGTCAAACCTTCCGACACGGTGGAGCAGGCCGCCCTGCTCATGCTTGACCACAAGGTCGGCGGACTGCCGGTGGTGGAAGAAAACGGAACGCTGGTAGGCATCATTTCTGACCACGACGTTTTCAAGGCTCTGGTGGACATCACCGGCGCACGCCTTGGCGGTCTTCAGTTCGCCATCGAACTGCCGGATCAGCCGGGCACGGCGCGCCCTATCTTTGACGTGCTGCGCGCTCACAACGCGCGCCTGCTGTCGGTACTTACCAAAAGCAATGACGATGGCAATCGTCACCTTTTCATACGAGTGCGTGATCTCAGCAATAAAGCCGCTGAAGACAGCCTTATGGAAGAAGTTGCAAAGCTTGGCCGAGTGCTGTATTGCATCCGTCAAGATGGTTGAGTCAAGAGATCGGGATTCGATTATTGTATTGAGATGACTAAGAAAAAAATTTGACTAGATCGGTGGGGCAGACCAAAAAAACGAGCCAGGGCTTGCCATCAAAATTTTTTTATGGCATAAAGGCATTCGTTGTGATTGCATTACGCTTTCGCGCCCCATCGGAGGAATTCGGCCGGGTACCCCCCGGTTGGCTGCGCCTGGAGCATCTTGCTCCGGCGAGGTGAGTACTATCTGTCCAAGGAGGACACACGCATGGCTGAGATCACCTATAAAGGTAAAAGCTTTGAAGTTGACGAAGACGGTTTCCTTCTGCGTTTTGACGACTGGTGCCCCGAATGGATGGATTATGTGAAAGAATCCGAAGGCATCTCTGAAATCACTGCCGACCACCAGAAGATTCTTGACTTCCTGCAGGATTACTACAAGAAGAACGGCATCGCTCCCATGGTCCGCATTCTGTCCAAGAACACCGGGTACAAGCTGAAGGAAGTTTACGAACTGTTCCCCTCCGGCCCCGGCAAAGGCGCATGCAAGATGGCCGGCCTGCCCAAGCCCACCGGCTGCGTGTAGTCCGAGCCGTTACATTTCGGAAAAAAAGCGGAAGGGAAACCTTCCGCTTTTTATTTTCCACACGGCCCCCCCTTTTTGTTGAGATTTGAAGTTGAAAGTTGAAAGCTGAGAATATATTTTCCCATAAGGTTCGCCACGCTCATTGCCATCTGCCCGTTACGGCGCGCAGACGCACGGATAACTGCTCCGCCCTTCGGCGAGATCCAGATGGCGCACCGAAGCAGCTTCAAAAAAACACGCTCTACAATCCAGCATATTTGCAACATACAATTGTTTGTTTGTAAAATGTCTTCTCATCCACCATTTCAGGCGTACAGCCCCCGTCCGCATACTTCGCAGCCCGCCGCACCCGGCGCTTTGGACGCGCACTTTACGCCGAAGCAAAAAAACGGTATCGCCCTGCCATGAAAATTCGTCTGTCATGGAAAAAAATCACTCTCTGGCTGATTGGCATTATACTGATTTGCGGCCTCCTTGGCGGAAGCGGCGTGGTCATGCTCTTTTACTGGGCCTCGCGCGACCTTCCGGACATCAACCGCATAGCAGAGTACAAGCAGCCTCAGGCCACGGTCGTTCTGGCCCGTGACGGCTCGACCCTGGGCACGCTTTTTCATGAAAAGCGCTACGTCATCGGCCTCAAAGAGATGTCGCGGTATCTGCCCATGGCCTTTCTGGCCGCAGAAGACGATGCCTTTTACCGCCACATGGGCGTGGACCCCACGGCCATTCTGCGCGCGGCCATCAACAATTTTCGCAAGGGACGCCAGGGCGAGGGCGGCAGCACCATCACCCAGCAGCTTATCAAGCAGCTCCTGCTGACCTCCGAGCGCAGCTATACCCGCAAGATGAAAGAGGCCATTCTGGCCTATGATCTGGAAAAAACCTATACCAAGGACCAGATACTCACCATCTATCTCAATCAGATATACCTCGGTGAACACGCCTATGGCGTGGAGGCCGCCGCGCGCACCTACTTTGGCAAGCACGCCTCGGACATCACGCTGGCGGAGAGCGCCGTTATCGCCGGGCTGCCCAAGGCTCCCAGCACATACAATCCCTTCCGCAGGCCAGAAGAGGCCAAGAGCCGGCAAATGTACGTGCTTGGGCGCTTGCGCGACCTCAAATGGATCACCAACGAAGAATACGAAAAAGCCATTGCCGAGCCTCTGGTCTACTGGAGCATGCCCGAGGGCATGGGCGGCGCGGCCCAGTGGTATCTTGAAGAAGCCCGCCGCCTGCTCATAGAATTTTTTACGGAACAGAACCTCAAGGCCCTTGGCGTGGAAACCGACAAAGCTGGCGCGGACTACGTGTACGAAGCCGGGCTCACCGTGCATACCGCCATGGAGCCTGCCCATCAGTACGCGGCAGGAGCCGCCCTGCGTCAGGGTCTGGAAGAACTGGACAAACGCCAGGGCTGGCGTGGCCCCCTGGAAAAGCTGGATGCCGAAAAGCAGAAAAGCTTGCTTGCCCAAAAGAGCTTCAGCCCGATGGATCTCGCTGGCGACAGTTGGGTCAAGGCCGTCGTGACCCAGGTGGAAGCCAAGGAAGCGCGCGTGAGCCTGGGTCAGGGGTATACGGGCGTCATCCCCGTGGCCGACATGTCCTGGGCGCGTAAGCCCAATCCCAAGGTGGCGGGCATCTATGCTCCCGCCGTCAAGGACGCCAAACTGGTGCTCAGCCCTGGCGACCTCATCTGGGTGTCCGCCGCTGAAACCACCATTGTGGAAACAGGGGCCAAGGGCCGCAAAGAAAAGAAAACCCAGCCCTTTGACCCCAGCACGGCCAAAAAAGGCACGCCCATTCCCCTGCTCCTGCAGCAGGAACCGGCGGTGCAGGGCGCCATTGCCTCAGTGGAGGCTGAAAACGGCGACGTGGTGGCCCTCATCGGCGGTTACCAGTTCGGCGACAGCCACTTTAACCGCGCAACCCAGGCCCGCCGCCAGCCCGGTTCCAGTTTCAAGCCCGTGGTCTATTCCACGGCGCTGGACATGGGCTTCACCGCGCTCTCGACAGTGCTGGACGCGCCCTTTGTGTATGTGAACCCCTATACCAACGAGGTATGGCGGCCCTCCAACTACGAAAAGAACTACAAGGGCGAACTGCCCCTGCATACTGCCCTCGCGCTGTCGCGCAACACGTGCACCGTGCGCATAGCCCAGCAGGTGGGCATTGCCAACGTCATCCAGCGGGCCAAGGCCCTGGGCCTTGAACCCCACTTCCCGCAGGAACTTTCGGTCAGCCTGGGCGCTGTGGCGGTTTCGCCCCTCAACCTCACCCAGGCATACGCGGCCTTTGCCAACAAGGGCCTGGGCGTGCGCCCGCGCATCATCACCTCCATCACCGATCCCAAGGGCCGCGTGCTCTACCGGCAGGATGTGGAGCAATGGCAGGCCCTCAGCCCGCAGAACGCCTATATGATGGCTACCCTGCTCAAGCAGGTGGTCAACGCGGGCACAGGCAGCCGCGCCAAGGTTCCGGGGTACAATATCGCCGGAAAAACCGGCACCACCAACGATGAGCACGATGCCTGGTTTGTGGGCTTTTCTCCCCATCTGGTCACGGGCATCTATGTGGGCTACGACCAGTTGCAGAGCCTGGGCCGCCTTGAACAGGGCGGGCGCACCGCCGCACCCATCTTCCGCGCCTATCGCGTGGAAGTGGAAGACCGCTACCCTGCCGACGACTTCGTCATGCCCGAAGGCATTGTCATGAAGGACGGCCTCGCCTTCCGCACCGACATGCCCATAGAGGGCACTTCGGCCACGTCCCCCTCCACCGAGGACGACACCGTGGTGGACACCTCACAGGGCGGCGAAGACCTCATGCGCCAGATGTTCTGATTTTTTGGCCTGATTTTTAACACCAGGGGCCGGACAACCGGCCCCTTTTCACGCTACGGCGCCCACCGCCGCAACACAAAGGAAATGCATGATTCCCTATGGTTCTCTTGTTGTTTACGTGACGCCCAAGGGCCGCCGCTACACCAAACGCCTGGTCGAAGACCAGAACTGGCACAGCAACGACGGCACCCTGTTGGCCTCTGATGTGACCACCTGCGATTTCGGCAGTGTGGTGTACACCAATCAGCAGGTGCCCATACAGGTGATGGAAGCCACCCTTTACGACCGCCTCAAGACCCTCAAACGCCAGACGCAGATTATATATCCCAAGGATATCGCATATATCTGCCTGCGCCTTGGCGCTGGCCCCGGCCGCACCATCATCGAGGCCGGGTGTGGTTCCGGCGGCCTGACCACCGGTCTTTCATGGTTCTGCGGCCCCACAGGGCGCGTTGTCAGCCATGAGGCGCGCGAGGAATTCATGGCCCTGGCCCGCAAGAACCTCGAATGGGCGGGCGTGGGCGACAACGTGGAACTGCACAACCGCGACGTGGCCCAGGGCTTTGCCGTCACTGGCGCGGACGCCCTCTTTCTGGACGTGCGTACCCCCTGGGAATACCTCGAACACGCGGTGGCGGCCGTGCGCCCCGGCGCAAGCTTCGGCTTTCTGCTGCCCACCGTGGATCAGGTCAGCAAGCTTTTGCTCGGCCTTGAGCGCGGCCCCTTTGCTGATGTTGAAGTCTGCGAGATCCTCATCCGCCGCTGGAAGCCCATTGCTGACCGCCTGCGCCCCGAAGACCGCATGACCGCGCATACCGGATTTCTGGTTTTTGCGCGCCAGCAGCAACGCAGCCAGGACTTTGAGTCACGCAAGCCCCTGGGCACGCGCGAGCGTAAGCAGGAGGCCGCACGGCTGGCCCGCCTGGGCCTGGACGGCGAAGCCCCGCAGGACGCCATGTCAGAGGATGATGCGGCGGAGTAAAGTATTTTTACGTTGAAATGCTTTGTGGGGGAGGGACCCTTTTGCAAAAGGGTCTCCTCCCCCACACCCCCACCCCCTAAAACTCTTATGGTATTGCAGTGTAATACAAAGGGTTTTCTGGTTCAGGCGGGGGGTTCATTACACTGAGCCTTCCGGACATCACCACATTTCAAAGGCATCTGCTCTGGCCGACTCCGGCCACCGCCCAAAACGCTCAAAAGCCCGGCGCGTATACCACGCGCCGGGCTTTTTTGTTTGTCGCCGTCGGCGGCGGCGGCAATGCAGGCAATGCCCAAAAGCAGACAGGGCCATGTTGGCAGGAATATCACTATTAATGTCATTGTGCCATGTCGTGCTCTGGCCTAGGGTGCGACCATGAAATGCAAGCAATGCCCCACCGACGGTTGTTCAACTGCCCCACGCCTCGTCGTCATGGCTGTCCATGACGGTGCGGAAATCCTCGACATCACGGGCCCCTTGAGCGTGTTCTCCGCAGCCAACGATCTGCATGCACAGTCCGGCGGCGCGGAACCGTTGTACCGCATCCAGGTCGCTGGCGAGAGCAGTGACGCGGTGGTGCGGACCGCTTCCGGCATCCGTCTGCTGACTGATGCAGCATTGGGGCAGTGCAGCGGCATCGACACCTTGCTGGTGGCGGGCGGCCCTGCGGCCAGGCAGGCTCCGCAGGCGCTGGTGGACTGGCTGCGCGAAGCTGCGCCCCTTGCGCGGCGCGTTTGCTCCATCTGCACCGGAGCCTTCATCCTGGCGCGCGCAGGGCTGCTGGAAGGCCGCCGGGCCACCACCCACTGGCTCATGCTTGAGGAACTGCGCGCCTTTTCTCCAAATATTGATGTCCAGACTGACGCCCTGCATGTGAAGGACGGTTCCGTCTATACCTCGGCCGGGGTGACGGCGGGCATTGATCTGGCATTGGCCCTGCTGGAGGAGGACTTTGGCCGCGAACTGGCGCTGAACGTTGCGAGAGTGCTGGTGCTCTACCTCAAGCGTCCGGGCGGACAGTCGCAGTTCAGCACAACCCTTCTGGCGCAGATTCACGAGGGCGGCACGCTAGCCTCGACGATCCAATGGCTGCGCGACAACTATCAGCGCCCGCTGTGCAACGAGGCCATAGCCAACCACGCGGCCATGAGCCCGCGCAACTTCGCCAGGGTCTTCAAACGCGAAACAGGTGAGACTCCGGCCCATTTCATTGAAAATATTCGCCTTGAAGCAGCTGTGAAACGTCTGGAGGAAACAACGCAGGCACTGGAAACCATCGCCCGGGAGTGTGGTTTCCAGTCCGGTGAGCACTTCCGCCTGACATTTTCGCGCCGCTTCGGCATCACCCCCGGCCAGTACCGGAACAGATTCCGTTCCGGCGCATGGCGTTAACACTTAGGAGAGCCAAATGAAATATCTCCCTTTGCAGTGTCTTGCTCTCGCGTTCGTGCTGCTCGCATCCGCCCTTTCCGTTCCGGCGCGCGTGCAATCACCCCAATCAGAGGAGCAGGTCATGTATGAGGTCCACCCAGGCAAAGTTTCCAGTCAGATAACCGTCGGGGTTCTTATCTTCCCCGGCTTCGAGATGCTGGACGCCTACGGTCCCATGGAACTATGGGGCAGTCTCAAGCACGCCCCGGCCCGTTTCTGGGGTGGCGAAGAAAAACGCGTAGGCGTAAAGCTGGTGACCATCGCGGCCACACGGGGAGAAATCCCCTCAAATCAAGGGCCAAAGACCGTAGCCGACTACGGCTATGCCGATTCGCCCAAGCTGGACTATCTGCTGGTGCCCGGCGGCAGCGGCGCAGTGCCCCTGGTTCGCGACGCTGCGACTCTGGACTGGCTGCGCGACCAGGCGACCAAGACGAAAATCGTCATGTCCGTGTGCAACGGCGCGTCGCTTTTGGCCGCAGCGGGCATTCTGGACGGCAGGCCTGCCACAACAAACAAAATGGCCTTCAAGGATTCTACCGCGCCCGGCCCCAAGGTGAACTGGATCAAACAGGCGCGCTGGGTGGATGACGGCGCCGTGGTCAGCTCTTCCGGCGTTTCCGCCGGGATGGATATGACCCTGGCGGTCATATCCCGTCTGTATGGCCAGCCTCTGAGCGATTGGCTGGAGCAGATCACCGAGTACGACGCGCACCGCGATCCGTCCTGGGATCCCTTCGCGGTCAAGGCCGGGCTGGTGCGTTAATCCTGTCCACAGGACATTCCAAAACAAGCGGCGGGGTTCAAGGCAATGCCCGGAATCCCGCCGCCCTCTCTTGGCAAGCGCAATTGACCTTTTCCAATGGCAGTTGCCCCACACCCTGCTCAGGGCGCGCGACCTCAGCCCTTACTTGCTCTACAAATACGCATCATCCATTTCAAGATAGCCGCACACGTAGTCGGCAATGCCCTCTTCAAGCGACGTAAAGGTAAGCGGACAGTCCACGCGGTCAAGCCAGTCCATGGCGGCTTGGGTAAAATGCTGGTAACGCCCCTTCAAGGTGTCGGGCATGTCCACATAGTTGATGCGGCACGGCAGTTCAAGAGCGCCGAAAACCGACATGGCCAGTTCGTTGAAGCTGCGGGCCGTGCCGGTGCCCACGTTGTGGATGCCGCAAACGTCGTTGCGCTCCAGCAGCCAGGCCATGAGGGCCGTGCAGTCTTTGACGTAGACAAAGTCGCGGCGCTGTTCGCCGTCAGCCATGTCCGCCCTGTCTGATTTGAACAGGTTCAGGCTGCCCTCTTTTCTGATTTGCCTGTGGGCCTTGGCGGCCACGCTCTGCATATCGCCCTTGTGATACTCGTTGGGGCCGTAAACATTAAAAAACTTCAGGCTGACCACCTCGCTTTGCAAGCCTTCGCGCAGGAGCCAGAGGTCGAAAAGCTGCTTGGAATAGCCATACATATTCAAAGGCCGCAAATGCGGCACAAGATTTTCGTCATCGCTGAACCCCAGCGAACCGTCGCCATAGGTGGCCGCGGAACTGGCGTTGATGAAGCGCGCCCCCTTGTCCAGGGCGTAACGGCAGAGGTCGCGACTGTAATGGAAGTTGTTTTCCATCAGGAAATCCGCGTCCTTTTCCGTGGTGGCGGAGCACGCGCCAAGATGCACCACGGCGCTGACCTCCCAGGGCAGAGCGTCGCGCTTCACGAGATCGAGGAACTGATCCCTGTGCAGATAGTCCACATAGCGGCGCTTGACCAGGTTGCGCCATTTGTCGCTCCTGGCCAGGTTGTCCACAACCACAATGTCTTCAATATTCATGCAGTTGAGTTGCCACAAAAGAGCGCTGCCCAAAAACCCCGCGCCACCGGTAATCACATACATGGAGACCTCCATATGATCTTTTTTATGATACTCAGTAGCGTACCGTACCGCAAGCGCGGCTCCGGGGCCCACCCTGCCCAGCCAGCGCCCCCCTGGACACAGCCTTACAAGTTTGCCACTATGCGTCATCTGCAAAACCAAGGGGAATACCATGAAAGTATGTATCGCATATATGCACGGCAAGCCGGTGATGCTGGAGCTGCGGGACGATATAGCCTATATCAATGACCAACCCGAACCCATCAAAAACCTCAGCCCTGAAATGCTTCAAAACTTCAGCGCCGCAGTCAGCGCCATACCCTACAGTGCGGATCCGGGCTACGATGCCCTGGTCAATGCCAAACGAGCCGCCTTTATAGTGGATCTGCTGGCCAAGGCCGTGGGAGACGAATGCGTCTCCAGGCTGACCCACATTCTGGATCATGTGCATTACGATGTGATGGAATATCTTGGTGAAACTGGAGACAGCAATGCTTGAAATCAATGACCTGCATGTGGAGGTCAAGGGCACTCCCGTGCTCAAGGGTATAGACCTTCACATAAAACCCGGCGAAACATTCATACTCTTTGGCCCCAACGGTTCCGGCAAAACAACCCTGCTTATGACGCTCATGGGCGTTTCAGGCTATGCCGTCACCCGGGGGCAGATTATTTTCAAAGGTACGGACATAACCCATGCCCCCATGTACGAGCGGGCGCGCCTTGGCCTTGGCATGTCCTTTCAGCGGCCGCCCACGATCCACGGGCTGCCCACGGGCAAACTGGTGGAACTGTGCGGACGCGGACGAAAGATGGATATTTTGGCCATGGCCCGCAAAGTCCACTTCGATACATTTCTGGAGCGCGACGTCAACGCGGGGTTTTCAGGCGGCGAAATCAAGCGATCTGAACTCCTGCAACTCATGGCCCAACAGCCCGACCTGCTGCTTTTCGACGAGCCGGAATCGGGCGTGGACCTTGAAAACATGACCCTCGTGGGCCAGACCGTACGCAGCCTGCTTGACGGCACGCCGGAACGATGTTGCGCCACGCTGCGGCAGCGTGAACAAAGGCGCGGCACAAGCGGCCTCATCATTACCCACACAGGGCATATCCTGGAGTACGTCAACGCGCACAGGGGCCAGGTCATGTACAATGGCAAACTGTGCTGTGAAGCCGGGCCGCGAGAAATTCTGGAGCACATTGCCAAGCACGGCTACCAGGAATGCCTGCGCTGCCTCGCTGGCGACACGTTTGGTCAAATTGCGGAGGCTCCCCTCAAATGAGCAATGTCAATCTTTCCCGATACAGCTTCAGCGGCAACGAAAACGCCGCCCCCATCGAAGACCTCGCCAGCTTGCCCGCAGAAGACAAGGAACGCCTTGTCCTGGCAGGCATTGACGTCAACGACCGCTCCGTCAGCGGCGCGTTCATGCAACTCAACCATGCGGGCGTCCACTGTCAGACCAATCATGAAGGTCTTGACCTTATGGACATCCGTACAGCGCTTAAAAAATTCGACGGGCTTCCCCAGTATTACTGGAAGCTGCTCGATCCCGACAAGGACGAATTCACCCGGCTCACGCGCGAACACTGCAATGGCGGCTATTTTGTCCGCGCCCGCAAAGGGGCCAAAATCAGCCAGCCGGTGCAGTCCTGTATGTTCATCAAGGGGCACAGCGCGGGCCAGAGCATCCACAATATCGTCATCGTTGAAGAAGGCGCGGAGCTGCACATCCTTGGTGGCTGCGCCACGGCCCACGACGCCAAGGACACCGCCCACCTCGGCATTACCGAATACTATGTGGAAAAAGGCGGCAAACTCACCTTCACGATGATCCACAACTGGGGCACAAGCACCACGGTGCGGCCCCGTTCGGCAGGC
Organism: Desulfovibrio sp. 86; assembly: GCF_902702915.1. Taxonomy (NCBI): domain Bacteria; kingdom Pseudomonadati; phylum Thermodesulfobacteriota; class Desulfovibrionia; order Desulfovibrionales; family Desulfovibrionaceae; genus Desulfovibrio; species Desulfovibrio sp. 86. Next base: position 987,245 of record NZ_LR738849.1, read on the forward strand.
ATTGTGGAAGCCGGGGGCGAGTTTCAGAACAATTACATCCTGCTCAAGCCAGTGGCCGATTTGCAGATGTACCCCACCATGAAGCTGCAAGGTCAGGGCGCTGTGGCCCGCTTCAACTCCGTCATCGTCGCCCCCACAGGCTCCCATGTGGACTGCGGCAACCGCATCGAACTCAACGCCCCCGACACGCGGGGCGAAATCATCTCGCGCACCCTCACAACGGGCGGCACCATCATCAACCGGGGATTCATCGGCGCTTCCGCCGCGCCCGCCAGAGGACACCTCGAATGCAAGGGCCTCATACTGGGCGGGGGGCGCATCCACGCCATACCGGAGCTCGACAGCAACCAGGACGGCGTGGAACTGTCGCACGAAGCGGCCGTCGGCAAGATCGCCCAGGAAGAAATTGAATACCTCATGGCGCGTGGCCTTGATGAAGATGAAGCGGCATCCACCATCGTGCGGGGCTTTCTCAATGTGGACATCATGGGCCTGCCCCTGCCGCTGAAAAAAGCCATGGACGAGCAGATATCCCTGCTTGAAACCAGCCACGCCATGTAATGACGATCTGGAAACGTGAAGCATTTCAAAGTTCGTTCTGGCTCATCGGCAATAGTATGAAAATCCGGCAGTTCTGCCTTGTTGACTTGACCGGCACACAACTTGCGTCTATAGTTCCACTCCTTGGGGCCTATAGCTCAGTTGGTAGAGCCTCCGGCTCATAACCGGCCTGTCCCAGGTTCGAATCCTGGTGGGCCCACCAAGACAATCAGTAGAGTCCGCTGAGGCGCAACACGCCTTGGCGGACTTTGCGTATGGAGCATATTGGCTTTAGAGCAGATTAACTTTGAGAATATACATTCTCAAAGTTTAAGGCACGCTTACTTCGGCGTTTAACCGCGCAGAGAAACTGCGCTTACGCCTCCGTAGCGAACGTCTGCTCACGCAGCCGTCAGAGCAATTTAAAAGTTAAATTGCTCTAAAAAGGGGCACCCGCTCCAAATACCTCTGCCGCCTGGCATCGGCGGCAGGGCATGTCCCGGTCGTACCAGAAAACCGCACTCAGACGGCCTTCCACACATAAAATACCACCACGAAAGAAAGCCATGCAGTCCCTGAATCACGAAATTTTTATGGCGCTGAACGCCGACGAGTCTTCACCAGTCTTTCTCCTTGCCACTGCCCGCCTTCTGGCTGAACTGCCCATAGCTCTGGCCGTGCTCATGGCGCTCTGCATACTGGTGCGGCGAAAATCAGAAAAAGCCGTGGCCCTGCGCCTCGTGCTCACGGTGACCCTGGCCATGGCCGCAGCCTACGTCATAAGAACACTTCATTATACCCCCCGGCCCTTTGTTATTGACCTTGGGCGCACCTTCATCGAACACGCTCCCACGGCATCCTTCCCCAGCTTTCACGGCACATTCATGTTTTCATTGGCAGCCGCCCTGCTCTTTTGCCCCAAGGAACGCATTTCAGGCACAGCGATCCTGCTGCTGGGCCTTGCGACGGCCTGGGCACGAATATATCTTGGCGTGCATTACCCTCTGGACATGCTGGGAGCGCTTATTACCGCCTTTGCCGCTGCGGTTGCCGTTCACTGCTGCTTTCGTTTGCGCAGGCAATGGGCATAAAGACAGAACAGACTGCAATGGCGCGCAGATTACGCAACTGTTAAAAAAACCCGCCCCGTGCGAAACCGCTCCACTGTGAAAGCCTGCGGATATGGAACCGCGCGAATACTCCGGGCGCACGCCCCGGTCAGCGTTTACCCGCAGGCCTCAAAAAACACCGCCGCCAACTGGGCCAGTTGGCGGCTTTTTGCATACAGACGCCCACAGCACGGTCTAAAACCAGCACACGGCTTTACGCAGCGCTGCGCGCAGTTTCCGCTCCCCACGCCACATGGACAGGCCTGATTGATTTTAAAATGCTTCACATTTCAATGTGCCATTCTGCCGAACAGTCCGATTTTTTTGCCGAACCCACACTACCTTATGGGGCGCTGCGCTTTGTGCTGCGTTGGAGCATTTACTTTTTTCCAGGTTACAAAGCTCTATTGACACATTTCAAAATATGTTGAAATATTGACCTATGGAAGTCACCCACGCCAGCACTCTCTTTGAAGCCCTTTCTTCGCCCATACGCCTGCAACTCTTTCGGCTGCTTGTGCGTTTTGCTCCCGAAGGGCTTGTGGCTGGCGAAATCGCCAAACACCTGCAACTCCCCGGAACCAATCTTTCATTCCACCTCAAGGGGCTTTTGCACGCAGGCCTCATCACGGTGGAAAAAGAGGGGCGCTTTTTGCGCTACCGGGCCAACATCCCCCTGATGCTGGAAACCATCGCCTATCTCACGGAAGAGTGCTGCGCAGGCCACCCGGAACAGTGCGAGCGGTTCCGGGCGCAAAGTACGGTGGCGGCAGCGGTGCTGCCTGAGCGCTGCTGCAAGTAATTTTTTTACCACAACAGTTTAATAATATTTGAAATATCAAAATAAAGGGCAAAAGCATGAAAAACCCCAGCACTCCCAGTGATGGCCAGCAGGTCAGGGAAACCGTCCGTTCCGGCTACGCGGCCATAGCATCGGGTCAGCAGCGTTCGTGCTGCTGCGGCCAGCGCAGCAATGCCGCCGACCCCGCCAGATTGGCGCAAACTCTGGGCTATGATGCCGCGACCCTTGCCCGTTTGCCTGAAGGCGCCAATATGGGGCTTTCGTGCGGCAATCCTGTTGCCATGGCCGCGCTCATGCCCGGCCAGACAGTCATTGACCTTGGCAGCGGCGGCGGATTTGACGCTTTTCAGGCTGGCGAAAAGGTGACCGCAAGTGGACACGTCATCGGCGTGGACATGACGCCAGAAATGCTCGACAAGGCGCGGAAAAACATTGCGTCCTACAGTCAGCTCACCGGACTGGACAACGTGGAGTTCCGCCTGGGAGAAATCGAGCATCTGCCTGTGGCCGACAGCAGCGTTGATGTGGTTTTGTCCAACTGCGTCATCAATCTTTCGCCCGATAAAGAACAGGTGTGGCGAGAGATTTTTCGCGTCCTGAAGCCCGGCGGCAAGGCGGCGGTGTCAGACCTTGCTCTTCTCAAGCCGCTGCCGGAAAATATCCGGCAAATGGCCGAGGCCCTGGTGGGGTGCGTGGGCGGAGCCATTCTGGTCGAGCAAACCAGAGCCATTGTTGAAAAAACCGGATTTTCCCGTCTTGCGCTGCGCACCAACCCCGGCTATGTGCAAAGCATGCAGGATTGGAATGACCCTCTGTACGCAGAAATTGCAAAAAATCTGCCCCACGGCGAAAAACTTGCAGACTTTGTAGTGAGCCTGACTATTGAGGCATACAAGGAGTAGGCCCTACAAAATTGCGGGTTTTACGGGCGCGTGTTATGGCAGGCACGGATTTTATCAACTTTTTCAGAGTTGCATGCCGCGCATTTCTCTTGACAGTCTTTTCCGACCCTCGTAGAGTGCTTTCACTGATTGGGTCCAGTATTTTTTTTTGCCAGAGACTTACGTGGGTAAGGCTTCCAGCGGAAAGTCTGCACCCAGAACAACAAAAATGGAGTCTCAAATGGCTATTTCTATCTACGTGGGCAATCTGCCCTGGTCCGCTACCGAAGACAGTGTTCGTGATCTCTTTTCCGCTCATGGCGAAGCTCTTTCCGTCAAGCTCATCTCTGACCGCGAAACCGGCCGCGCCCGTGGCTTTGGCTTTGTGGAAATGAATGAAGACGACGCTCGCAACGCCATTTCCGCCCTTAACGGTGTGGAATTTGAAGGCCGCGCCCTGCGCGTCAATCAGGCTGAAGAGAAGCGTCCCGCTCCCCGCCGCTGGTAGTTCCAGCAGCTAGCTGACGATTCAAGGCCGCAAGCAATTGCGGCCTTTTTTTGCGCCTTTTCGCATTCGTCGCGCGCTCTCCGTGCGCGCCTTCTGCCCCATCTGCGATTCGCACCACTGGTACCTCCTGACCGACTGTCCCCGGCTGTACACCCGCCTTGAGCTCCTTCTCTTCGCCTGACGGACACTTCGTCTTCTGCCACCCGCCTTGAGATCATTTCCTTCGACTGTCTACCGCCAGGCACCTTGCCCTTGATATGGCCCAATGCCCTGGAAGACGCGTCCTTTGAAGTCCTCACCAATTACCTGCAATAAAAATTTTAGGGGGTGGGGGCGTGGGGGAGGAGACCCTTTTGTAGTGCGTATACCTTTTTTCAAAAGGTATACGCACTAACGCTGCACGACCGTGCAGCGCGCCACAACGTGGCGTGGATTCTGCCGCAAATCGCATTTTCGGCAGAATGACACCTTTGAAATGTGAAACACTTCAAAGGTAATCTGGTCTAAAGAGGGTCCCTCTCCCACAAAGCATTTCACAGCGCCATCTCCGCAGCCCTCTGAAAACGCGGAATCCCCGCACCGGTTGGTGCGGGGATTCCGTCTGTCTATCAAAAGCCTTTAACGAATGCGGGCTTACACCACGCCGTGTTCGCCGGGCCGTTCATACTGGTCTTTTTTCTGCACAAGGCGGACGTAAAAGTCCGTATCGCCCAGAGCCAGCAGGATGGCGGAAGAAACATAGATGGAGGAGGCCGTGCCTATGACCACGCCCATGAGCATGGTGAGGGCAAAATCGTGAATGACGCCGCCGCCGAGGAAGAACAGGGCCAGGGTTGACATCAGGGTCGTGCCGCTGGTCAGGATGGTGCGCGAAAGGGTCTGGTTGACGCTCTTGTTGATCAGGTGCGCCATGTCCAGATTTGGCGTTGCCCGCAGGTTTTCGCGCAGGCGGTCATAGATGATGATGGTGTCGTTGAGCGAAAAGCCCACCAGTGTCATCAGGGCCGCCATGACGTTGAGGTCGATTTCGACATTCATCAACGAGAGCAGGCCCACGGTTATGGCGACGTCGTGCAGAAGCCCCACAACGGCCCCTAGTGCGAAGTTGAGCCGCAACACAAAGCATACGACCATGGTTATGCCCAGTGCCAGCATCACAAGCCAGCCCATGCCAAGGCCTGTGAGTCCGGCCACGTAAATGCCGCCCCAAAGGGCAGCCGCCATGATGGCGCCAGCCATCCAGCGCTGTTCAAAACGGCCGGAGATATACACCGCAATGAGCAGAATGGCATAGTACAGCGCGCTGAGGGCCTTGTTGGTCAGGTCAGCGCCCACCTTGGGGCCCACGATCTCAAGGCGCACAATTTCAGCGGCATTGCCGGGAAAGGTGGCGGCCAGGGAGTCCATCACCGTGGTGCGCAGGTGCGTGGCGTCGGCGTTTTCGGCGCTGCTGAAACGCAGCAGATAGTCACGCCCGCCCTCGCCGAAGCGCTGGGTGGTGATGCCGGGCAGGGCCGGAGTATCCAGACCTTTTTTCAGGGCTTCGTCGGCCACGGGCTCCTGAAACTGCACCTGCACGATGACGCCGCCCGCGAAGTCGATGCCCATCTTGAGGCCATTGCCCCATACGGCAGAAATAATGCCGACGAGGATAAGCAGGGCGGAGGCTCCGTAAACCCAGAAGCGCTTGCCTATGAAGTCAATATTGGTGTCGTGTTTGATAAAGGTAAAACTCATGACAGCCTCCCGGCGCGCTAGATGCTCAGACCCTTGGGACCGCAATGGCGCGCCCATTCTTCAAAAATGGCCCGCGAAACAAAGATGGCCGTAAACATGGAGGCAACAATGCCCAGCCCCAGGGTTACCGCGAAGCCTCTGATGGGCCCTGTGCCGAACTGGTACAGAATGACTGTAACAATGATGGACGTGAGGTTGGCGTCCGTAATGGAGACCATGGCTCTGTCAAAGCCCGCCCGCACCGACGCCAGCGGCGTGAGTCCCAGGCGCAGTTCTTCACGTATTCGTTCGTAGATCAGCACGTTGGCGTCCACCGCCATGCCGATGGTCAGCACGATGCCCGCGATGCCCGGCAGAGTCAGGGTAGCGCCAAAAGCGCCCATGCCCGCCATGACGATGAGCATGGTGAAACAGAGCATGAGGTTGGCGATAAGGCCGCTGAGGCCGTAATAAAAGCCGATGAAAACCACCACGGCAGCCGCGCCCACAAAGGCGGCGCGCACGCCGCTGTCAATGGCCTCCTGCCCGAGGGAGGGGCCGACGCTGCGCTCTTCCAGCACGGAAACAGGGGCGGGCAGCGAGCCCGCGCGCAGCACGATGGCGAGATCCTGCGCCTCGGCAGTGGTAAAACTGCCGGAAATGCTTGCCTTGCCGCCGCCGATGCGCTCGCGGATGACAGGCGCGGAATAGACCTTGCCGTCAAGCACGATGGCCATGCGGCGTCCCACGCTCTCGCCGGTCACGCGCTCAAAAATACGCGCGCCACGGGTGTTGAAGCTCATGGTCACATAGGACTTGTTCATGTTGTCGAAAGCAGGACGGGCATCGGCAATGTCTTCGCCGGTGAGCATCGAGTCTTTTTCAACAGCGATGCGGCCCTCGGGCTGCCCGGCGGTCTTTTCCAGCATGGGCAGAACCACTACCCCGGCGGGCAGAACGGCCTTGTTGGGGTCCACATCTTCACGAACCAGGTGAAATTCAAGGTGCGCTGTCTGGCCGATGATCTGCACGGCGCGGCGCGGGTCGGAAATGCCGGGCAACTGCACCTGAATGCGGTTGCCTGCCTGCTTGCGGATATCGGGTTCCGCCACGCCGAACTGGTCGATACGGTTGCGGATGGTGCGCAAGGCCTGGTCAAGGGACAGTTCTTCAATCCTCTTGACTTCGGCTGGCGTAAAGCGGGCCACGTAGCGCAACTGTCCGCCTTCGCCCACCTGGGGCTGCCCCACGGTCAACTGGGGAAAATGGCGGGCCAGGATTTCGCGCAGCTTGGCTTCATTATCGGCGCGGGGCAAAAGAAATTCCAGGGCCGTGCCGTTCAGGACGCGGGGGCGCAGCACCACTATTTTTTCGTCCTGGGCCATGCGGCGCAGGTCCTGCCCGGCAATGGCCAGAGAGTTGCTCACAGCCTTGGCCACGTCCACGCCCAGCGTCAGGTGTATGCCGCCTTTGAGGTCAAGACCGAGATTGATCCTGCTGGACGGCAAAACGCGCTCCAGGGCGGGCCCGATAACGGGCACGCTGGGCAGCGCGTACACAAGAGAAATCAAAAATACCAACGAAGCCAAGATCAAGCGCCAGCGCAGACCCATCGTTCACCTTCCAAACAACAGATTTAAAGCACAGCATGCCCTGAAGGGCACGGCTCGCCCGAAGCCTTGCAACTGTGGGCCGGGCGGGGGCACACAGCGGCGGAACGGCGCGCAAACACGGCGCGCACCAAGGTCATGCCGCCCGTTCCAAGGGTCAAAAGCCCCTGAGCCGGCCTTGGCAAAGGCCAGCCCACGGGCCGGACATGACAAAAAACCAGAGATGCTACTTGCTGTCGTCCTTGCCGCCCTTGCCGGGCACAAGGCCGCCAATGGCGCCGCGCGTAACGCGCAGCTTGGACTCACCACTTTCAAGCAGCACCTGCTCATCGTCGATTTCAAGGATGCGGCCAATCAGTCCGGCGGACGTGACCACATGGTCGCCACGCTTGAGTTCCGCCAGCATGGCCTTGTGGGCCTTGGCCCGCTTCTGCTGCGGACGGATGAGCAGAAACCAGAAAATGACGAACATCACGATGAGGGGAAGGAACTGCATAAGCATGTCGGTTCCGCTGGCGGGGCCGGCACCGGCCTGGGGAGTGCCCATGGCGTAGGCTACTGATTCAAACAAAACGCACCTCCAAAGGTGTAGCAAAGTCATTGTCCTGAACGTCACGCATACAGTCGGGCAGCCCCAAGGCCGCCTCAAAGCCGATTTGCGCACAATACCAGCGAATTTCTATATACGTTGGCGCTCAATCTTGCAAGCCTTTCCGCCGCGCCCCGCGCGGTAAAGCGGCGCTCATCCCGCGCGGCAAAAGATGGCATGGATCTTCAGCAAAGCGCCACTGACAGATGTCAACAGCACAAAAAAACAGAATTGTTGAACAAATAATGCAACCTATCTCTTTTTACAGCCCCGCCCCCATGTCTGTCCGGCCTTGCCATCACCAGCCTGACAGGGATACAGAATCTTTTTGCAAACATCGTCGCGGGAGTTGCCATGCGTCCTTGCCATACACTTGTCCACGCCGCCCTCATCGTCACTCAGGACGAGGAGCGCACTGTTCTTGAAAACGCCAGCATAGCGGTGCTTGACGGTCTTGTGGCGGACATTGGCCCGCGTCACGAAGTGGCCTCCCGCTGGCAGCCGCAGCAGGAGGTTGACCTTGGGCAGTGCGTGCTGCTGCCGGGGCTTGTCAACGCGCACACCCACGCCGCCATGACTTTTCTGCGCGGCCTCGCCGACGACATGCCCCTGATGGAATGGCTCAACAGCCGCATCTTTCCTGTCGAACAAAAGCTTACCCCTGAAATCGTGCGCCTGGGCAGCCTCATGGGCCATGCCGAAATGCTGCGCACAGGCACCACGTCCTACATTGACATGTATATTTTTGAAGAGGCGGCCCTTGCCGCCGCCGAAGAATCCGGCATGCGCTGCCTGGGGGGCGAAGTGGTGTTCGCCTTTCCCTCGGCGGCCGTCTCCGGCCCTGATGCCGCGCTGGAAAACACCCGCGTCCTGGCTGAAAAATACGCCGACCATCCACGGGTGCGCGTGGCCGTCAATCCGCACAGCGTCTACACCACCACCCCGGAAATACTGTCGGCCTGCCGCGACCTCGCCTACGAACTGACCCTGCCCCTCCACTTTCATCTTGCCGAAACCACAGAAGAAACACAGATATGCCTGCACACGCACGGCAGCAGACCCGTGGCCTACTGCCACCGCATGGGCCTGCTGGACGCCCCGTGCATTCTTGCCCACGTGGTCGACGTCACCCCTGACGAGCTTGATTGCCTGGCCGCCAGCAAGGCGGTGGCGGCCCATAACCCCTCCTCCAATATGAAGCTCGCTTCGGGCGTGGCCCCCGTGCCCGCCATGCTTGAGCGCGGCATGGCCGTGGCCCTTGGCACGGACGGAGCCGCCAGCAACAACCGGCTGAACATGTTCACAGAAATGGGGCGCGCAGCCCTGCTGCACAAGGTCGCGGGCATGGATTCTACCCTTCTGCCCGCGCAGACCGTCCTTGACATGGGCACTCTGGGCGGAGCCGCCGCCATGCATGACGAACGCCTGGGCAGCCTTGCTGTGGGCAAGGCCGCAGACTGCGTGGCCCTTGACCTGACCTCCCCCAACATGCAGCCCGTCTATAATGTTGTTTCCCACCTCGTTTACGCCGCCACGGGGATGGAAACCCGCATGACCATGGTGGACGGCGAAATCCTGTACATGGACGGCAAATACACCCGCTTTGACTATGAGGCGCTGTGCCGCGAAATGACCCAGGTGCGCAATTTTGTGCGCCGTGCGGCGGGGCTGGCGTAAGGTAGCCCTCGCGAGGCTGATCGCCTGCAAAACCTGTCGGATAGGCTACGGCGCAAGGCTCTGCCGATGCCCAGAACGTGACGGCGTTGGCCCCCGGCGGGAAATTCCCGCCATCGCCCTCTTGACAGCGACTCAAGTTCGGCTATATTTCTCCATTCCGAATCGGCGGCCCCAGTGTCGCCGCTATTTTGCAATACGGCGCTTCTGCGCATGGAGGTTTTGCTATGACCCCTCTGGAAAACGCCACCAAGACCGCTGACGGTGTGGTGCTTAACGGTTTTGTTCTTTCGCCGGTGGTGGAACAGTGTACTGGCTGTGACCGCGTGCGCGAATTTGGTGAAGAGCAGTTCTGCTCAAGCTACCCCGTGCCCTCCAAAAAGTGGGTTGGCGGTCGCTGCAATTTTGCCACCCATATCAAGACCCAGACTGGCTCCGGCGCCAAGGTCAACCCCCTCAAGGCGTCCAAGCGCGCCGCCAAGGGCCGCTAGACCGCAGGCCGTCACCCCTTCGGACGCATTGGAATTTTCCTGTCAGGCCGGAGGGCGGATATGCCCGCGCAAGCGGAGTGTGCCAGGTACGGGTTTTGCCCGTAGACGCACATGGATGGAAGACATCGGATTTTCGGCTTTTGTTCCGTCAACGGGTTCGCCCGTGCGGCGCGGAGCCGTTTTTCCATTTCTTTGATCCGGGCCGGGCAGCGTTGTTCCGCAGATTTTCCCAAGGGGCTGCTCACGCAGCCCCTTGCGTTTTCAGCCCCGGTACGCGAATCTGCTGATACGCGGCCTGCTGTGCCGCGAACCTGTGGTCACGCCCGGCTGAATGGCGGCAGGCCGTGAACGGGGTTGAGAGCGGTTACGATGCAGTGAGCGTGCCTTACACTTTGAGAATATATATTTTCAAAGTTAAAATGCTCTAAAATACACGGCTTTGAAGTAAGGGGAGGAAACATGCACAAGGATATGGACGCCCTGTTACGCGGCCTCGCGGGCCGTGAAGACCGTGTGGTGGCCCTGCAAAGCGCCCTTACCGCCTGCCCTGCCCTTGGACCCGACAACGGCGGCGACGGTGAAGAGGCCAAGGCCGCGCTCATCACGCAATGGCTTGAAGCTTGCGGCATAACAGATATTTTACGTGTTGACGCCCCTGATTCCCGCGTGTCTTCGGGCCAGCGCCCCAACCTTGTAGCCCGCATCCCCGGCAGAAAAAAACGTACCCTGTGGCTTTTCGGCCATATGGACGTTGTGCCCCCCGGCGACCTGTCCGCCTGGGTCTCTGATCCCTGGCAGGTTCGGCGCGAAGGCGATCTGCTGTACGGGCGCGGCGTTGAAGACAACCAGCAGGCCGTGACAAGCATGCTGCTGCTGGCCGAAGAACTGCGCCAGCGCGGCGTCACGCCCGAACTGAGCCTGGGCCTCGTGTTTATGGCAGACGAAGAAACAGGCAGCGCCTACGGGCTGGAGCATATCCTCAAAACCGCTCCAGAGCTTTTCAGCGCTGACGACCTGTATATCGTGCCCGATTCGGGTTCCCGCCGGGGCGACGTCATCGAGGTGGCCGAAAAGGGCCAGCTCTGGCTCAAGGTGCGCACCACCGGGGTTCAGTGCCACGCCTCCACCCCGCACAAGGGCCGCAACGCCTTTCTGGCCGGAGCGGACATGGCGCTGGCCTGCCACAATGGCCTGCGTTCCGCCTTTGGCGATACCAACACCCTGTTCAGCCCGCCCACGTCCACCTTTGTGCCCGGCAAGCACGAGGGCAACGTGCCCAATATCAACACCGTGCCTGGCAGTGACGTTTTTTATGTGGACTGCCGCCTGCTGCCCCAGGTTGACCCGGAGGCCGTGCTGGACAAGGTGCGCGCCCTGGCCGCCGAGGTGGAGCAAAACCACGGCGTGCAGATAGCCATCAGCGTGGTGCAACGGCAGGCCGCCTCCTACATCGCAGGAACCAGCCCGGTGATCACGGCCCTGAGCGCCGCAATCGCCCGCGTCTACGGCATTGAGGCCAGAACCCTCGGCATCGGCGGAGCCACGGTGGCAGCCCAGTTACGGCAGCGTGGCCTTGCCGCCGCCGTATGGAGCTGCCTTGCGGGCACCTGCCACCAACCCAATGAAAGTTCTTCCATTACGGCGACCATCAAGGACGCCCAGGTTTTCACCCATATACTTATGAATCCCGCACATGTCTGATACCAACACCGCCATTTTTGACTGTATCGTGGCCGGAGGCGGCCACGCCGGTTGCGAAGCCGCCGTGGCCCTGGCCCGCATGGGGCACAGCGTGCTGCTTGTGAGCGGCAACCTTGACCGTTTGGGCTACCTTTCCTGCAATCCCGCCATCGGCGGCCTGGCAAAAGGGCACATGACCCGCGAAATCGACGCGCTGGGCGGCATGATGGGCCTGTGGGCCGACGCGGCGGGCATACAGTTTCGCGTGCTCAACATGAGCAAGGGGCCTGCGGTGCGCGCCACCCGCGCCCAGATGGATCGCCTGGCCTACCAGCGCGTTGTGCAGAAAACCCTGTACTCCACGCCCGGACTGCGCATCTGGCAGGATTCCGTCATCGGCATCTCCTCCGGCGACGACCGCGCCACCGGCGTGCGGACGGCCCAGGGACTCAGCTTTTCCGCCCGCCACGTGCTGCTGACCACCGGAACCTTTCTGGACGGGCGCATCCACATGGGGCTTACCAGCATTCCCGGCGGCCGCCTGGGCGACGCCCCGGCCATCGGCCTTTCAGACAGCCTGCGCTCTCTGGGCTTCACGCTTGGCCGCCTGAAAACCGGCACCACGCCACGGTTGCTCAACTCCTCCATCGACTATTCGGTGCTGGAGGAACAAAAGGGCGACAATCCGCCCCCGGCGTTCAGCTTTCACGGGCCCGGCCCTGTACTGCCCCAGGTGTCCTGCCATGTGACCTGGACCAACGAACGCGCGCACGAGATCATCCGCAGCGGCTTTGACCGCTCCCCCATGTTCACGGGCATCATCAAGGGCACGGGCGCGCGCTACTGTCCTTCCATCGAGGACAAGGTCGCCCGCTTTCCCGACAGGGAGCGCCATCAGATATTTCTTGAGCCCGAAGGTCTCCACAGCGCCGAGGTGTACGCCAACGGCGTTCCCACCAGCCTGCCGCTGGACGTGCAGCTGGACATGCTCCACGCGGTGCGCGGCCTGGAAAACGCCGTCATGCTGCGCCCCGGCTACGCCATAGAGTACGATTTTTCCGATCCCATACAGCTCATGCCCACCCTTGAGAGCAAGGCCGTGCCGGGACTCTGGCTGGCCGGGCAAATCAACGGCACATCGGGGTATGAGGAAGCGGCGGCGCAAGGTTTGTGGGCGGCCCTGAACATTTCCTGCCGCCTGCGTGACATGCCGCCCTTCCTGCCCGGTCGCGACGAGGCCTATATGGCCGTGCTGGTGGACGACCTTGTCACCTCCGGCACCCAGGAGCCGTACCGCATGTTCACATCACGGGCGGAACACCGCCTGCTGCTGCGCGAGGACAACGCGGACACGCGCCTGACCCCCCTGGGCCGTAATCTGGGTCTTGTGAGCGACGCCCAGTGGGACGCGTTCTGCCGCAAACAGGATGCCGCGGCACGCCTGCGCGCCGGGCTTGAGCAAAAGCGCATTCCATCCGATAAGTATAATAACGGCAATGGCGGCAATCCTGACGCCACGTCTGAACCCGCGACGCCCGGAGACGCGGCGGCAAGCCTGCCCGCCGGGCGCACCCTGGCGGAAGTGCTGCGCAGGCCGGAGATGGACCTGCACGAGATCGCGGCCCTGTTGCGGGCCTGCCCCGACGGGCCTGCGGCCGAACTGGGGGCCTTTCTGGAAGAAGAGATGCTGCTGGCCGGAACCGCGGCATGCGAGAGCGTGCAAACGGAAATCAAATATGCGGGGTATCTGGTGCGTCAGCGCGAGCTTGTGGCGCGTGCGGCCAAGCTCGAATCCACGGCCTTGCCCCCTGATATGGATTATGCCACAGTAGTCGGACTTTCCCGTGAGGTGACGGAAAAGCTTGGCCGGGTGCGCCCCCTCAGTCTGGGCCAGGCAGGACGCATCTCCGGGGTTACGCCAGCGGCCGTGGCCTGTCTGGAAATACATCTGCACAAGTTGGGACTGCTCTGATGCATCCGGCGGTGGACGTTTTTACGCCCAACTGCGGCGCTGGAGCCGTTTCACGTTGCAAGTGCTCTGGACCTTGCGGGAGCAGGCGCTCACCGTGAAGACCTGGAGCAGATCAACTTTGAACTGTTTCACATTTCAAAGTTTTCATTCAGCAGAAAATGCGATTTTCGGCTGAATCCACGCCACGTTGTGGCGCGGTTTATCTGTGCTGTTGCTCCGTATCCGGGTTCCGGTACTGTTGAGAAAGGACCTCTCAACGTCGCCCTGCTCTGGTTGCGGCTGCCTCATTGCACAGCAATATATATATTGGTGAACATATGACGGGTGCACAACTTCTTCTAGTTTCATTGCTGTCCGGCTAAGCACCCAATTCTAATAGGCTGAGATGTTGAAGATTATCTTTTCTTCGCCGTCGTGGATTCAGGAGTTCTTCCAGAGACGCCGAACCGAGCAGGTTGAGCTGGATGAGTTGGAAAAGTTGCTGCACGGACATCCCGATGCGGCTGAGGAATTTTTGGTACGCCAGCAGCAGGTACACCGTCAGGGCCGTGTAGACTTGAATCAGTACCGCGTTTTCCGAGTTGCCGACAAAGGTCTTTATGCGCAGATTTTGTTTGATTTCCTTGAAGAAAAGCTCGATTTGCCAGCGGTCTTTATAGATGTCGGCAATGGTTTTTGGCGAGAGCCGGAAGTTATTGGTTAAAAACTCGTAATGTTTTCCGGTTTTCTGGTCGCGGTAGCCAATACGCCGCAGCCGCAGGCCTTTTCCCCGACTGACGACCTCAATGATGTGATCGGAAGTGACACCGGTCCCCCGGCGCACCGGGCGGCGCTCCAAAAGCTTATAAACGGCGTTGCGTTTGAGGCGGGTCACGAAAAAGATGGCTTTTTCCTCAAGGGCTCGAAACCAGGAATAGGCTATATAGCCTTTGTCAAAGGTCACAATGGAGCCTTTTGGCAGCGAAAGGCTTTTGGCCATGCGGCTTTCGTGGGTTTTGGCATTGCTGATATCGACGAAGGCAGGGATGTAGCCATCGTGATCAAGCACGGTATTTACCTTCACCCCGGCTTTGTTCCGCCGGAACGATGCCCAGGGGAAGACGGACAGGCAAAGGCTGATGGTGGTAGCGTCCATGCTGTACAGTTTGCACTTGAAGCGAAATTTGTGACGAGGCGCATGCGGCTGGCAAAGTCCGTACATTTCAGCGAACAAGTCCTTGAAAAAGCCCACGGGCCTTGAATTGTTGGCGTCGGCGAAAGTCGAGCGGGGCACGTTTTTCAGGCCCCAATGGTACAGGCGGTTTCCGGCGGCAGCCAGACACCGGAGCCCGTCACGCATGGAACGCCTCGCGGCAAGCTGAATAAAGGCCATGGCGGTGAACTGCTCCTTGAAGCCGAATTTGCGTGAGGCCCGCCCTACTTTGTGCCGGTGTTCGAGCTTTTGAAAAACATGTCTGGGAATCAGAGATAGCATCTGGGAGAAAAGTGTATTATGGTGACTCATGTCCAAAATCTCCTTGTGTGGCAAAGTTTTTCGCAAACTCTTTATACCACATCGCATTGAGATTTTGGACTTTTTTCTTAACCCTTAGCCGGACAGCAATGTTCTAGTTTGTATTGCCTTGCTGGTAATTTTCTGCATAACGGCCATTGTCGCGCAAACATATATGCAGCGGCAGCAGCAGGCGGCACGGCGCAAGGCCATTATCCGCCAGATGCTGGAAACAGCCCAGGCGCAAAACGAAATATTTGACATCAACATCCTGGACAAGGGCGTTTCGCATAAAGGCCTGGCCGCGTTGCTGCAATACATTTCCCCCACATCGCTGGGCATGGAAGTGCTGAACTACATATCGCGGGAACTGGCGGGCGTGACTGTGGAAGTGTATTTTCGCGCCACCCTGCCCGAGGGTCCCACATTTTACAAATTTCGCTCTGTCATTGAGAGCGTGGAGCCAAGACGCAATAAATCCCTGTTGCGGCTCGCCTCGCCTGAAGACCTTTCCACTGGGCAAAAGCGTGTTTTTATCCGCGTGAAGCCTCCCAAGGACAAAGTGCGCGTCATCGGCGTGTGGGAGCTGAATTCCAGCAAACCCATACCGCGCAATACCTCCGAGATCAGCAATCCCCTGCTGCACTACAAACGCGGCATGGAAATAGAGCCGGTTCAGGTCGAAAATATTTCAGCCACAGGCATGGCCCTGCGCTTTCCCATGGAAGATCTGGATATCAAGCCAGTTGACCTGGACAAAGGTTCACAGTTACTTTGTCTCATCATCTACCACATGGGCAAGGATGAAAAAATCGTCACCTTCTGGTGCACTTGTTCCGTTCTGCACGCCCGTGTGCATGAGGGGCCAAACCCGGCTCTTGTACTCGGCACGGAGTTTACCAACTGGGCCGTTCTTGAACAGGGCAAATCGGACATTAACTGGTTCCACAGCACCCCCTCGCGGGGGGTGTCGCCCATAACCCAGTGGGTTATGCATATGGATATGGAGCAGCGCAAACTGCTCTAAGGAAACGCTGATTTATTCCGTTTGGCGGTGTTGCTTTGCTTTTTTTGAAACAGTCGAGGACGGAAGAGTCCACTCCTGCTTCAAAAAAAAGCTCGCCTTGCCAAACGAAATACCTGCGCGTTTCCAGGAGGCTCTTTAACCGGTGCTTCCCTGACGCTGTACCAAGGCGCCGCGCGCAGCAATGTTGTGTGGATTCAGACAATAATTGTTTTTGTCTGCAGAATGACACATTGAAATGTAAAATACTTCAAAGGTCATCCGATCCAGACTGTGGCCAGACTTCAAAGCCGGGACAGGCTGAACGCAGGCCACCCCGGCAGAACCGTTGGCAGCAAATGTAATGCAGGCCATTGCCGGCGCGGCAGGCGCGCCCGGCCCCAATTTCAACCAAGGAGACTACATTGGACGGCGGCTCGGAAGGTCATAGTACCATCTGGTCGCGCCTGAGCAGACTGTTCGGGCACGACGATCAGGAATCTCTGGAAAAAGCCATTCTTGAAGCAAGCGCTGACGGCGAGGTGGAACCCGATGAGGAATCCATGCTGCTTGGCATTTTGCGCTTCAACGATCTTCAGGTGCAGGACACAATGATCCCCCGCACCGATATCGACTGCGTTTCCCACGACATGCCCCTGAGCGAAGTGGCGCACATCATCGTGCGCTCGGGGCACTCGCGCATTCCGGTGTACAAGGAGACCCGCGACAACATCGTGGGCATTCTGCACGCCAAGGATCTGCTGCGCAGCATGCTTGACACGGGCGGCAAACCCTCGTCCATTGCCGAGCTTATCCGCGATCCCTTCTTTGTGCCCGAAACCAAGTCCATACGGACGCTTCTTCAGGAATTTCGCGCGCGCAAGCAGCACATCGCCATAGCTCTGGACGAGTACGGCGGCACCTCCGGGCTCATTACCATTGAGGACGTGCTGGAAGAAATCGTCGGCGATATTGAGGACGAACACGACGCGCCCCGGAAGGAAGACATCCGCCCCCTGAGCGATAACGCTTACGAACTCACGGGCCGCGCCCTGCTTGAAGACCTTGAGGACATGGGCGTTGACCTGGATTCCGACGAGGTTGACACCATTGGCGGCTACCTCAGCATGGAGGCCGGTCATGTGCCTGCCCCCGGCGAAAGCTTTACGCTGCGCGGCTGGACCTTCACCGTGCTCGAAGCCGACCGAAAGCTTATCCTGCGCCTGCGCATGGAACCGGCCAACAACGCCGCAGGCCGTTCAGGCGCGGAAATCGGGGCGGCTCATGAGGCGGATCAGGCGTTACGGGCGTCAGCCGCCGCGACTGCCGGTTTGCAAGACGAGCAGACAGCTCTTGGCAGCAAAGCCACAGCCATGGTTGATGATATCCACAGCACCATGGTGCAGTCCGCTCAGGCCAACGCGCTGGCGGAAACCGATGCTTCCCCTCCGGCAGATTCCCCGGCCAGGGTATGAGCCATACCCAGAGTATGAGCCCTGCCCAGATGAGTCCTGCGCTGGCCGCCACCTTCCGGCCTGACAGATCCGCGCTGCTTACAGGCATTGCGGGCGCGGCAGGCATCTGGCTGGGCTTTCCCAACGACCTGGCCGGTCTGCCGCCGCTGATTCTGCTGTGGCCAGCGGCCCTGGCCTGGCTCGGCCTGTACGCTCCCACGTCCGCAGCCGCACTGCGGCGGGGATGGCTGTGCAGCATGGCCGGAGGCATGGCGGCCCTCTACTGGCTCACTATGCCCGTGCACAATGTGGGCGGCCTGCCGTGGCTTCTGGCCATACCCTGCGCCCTTTTCATCGTTGCCTGTATTTCCAGCGCCGGAGGGCTGTTCTCCGTGGCGGCGCGTTTGCTGCGCCACCGCCCCCCCATCCTGTGGGCCGTGCTGCTGGGCCTCCTGTGGTATATACTTGAAGCCGTTTACGCTCTGGCCCTGGGCTTTCCCTGGCTGGAGCTTTCAGGCGCGCTTGCCGCGTGGCCCCTGCTGGTTCAGGGGGCAGACACGGTGGGCGCATACGGCCTGTCCGGCCTGTGGGTCATGGCCGCCCTTCTCTGCGCCCTGGCCCTGCTGCCGCACCCTGCCGTCAGCCCCAACGTCCAGCCCAGCCCCTCGGCGTCGCCCCGTAAAGACGATGCGAAAGACGGGGGAAAAGGCGACGGGAAGAATGGCGAAAAAAATGGCGCTGAACAGCGTGCGGAAGCCAGCGTTGCCGCCCCCGGCACGCCCTGCAGCTCCGACGCCGGCCCTGCGAAAAAATCATGGCGGCCCGCCAGCCTTGTCTGCGGCCTTGCCATGACCTGCCTGCTGCTGGGCTACGGCGCGCTGCGGCTGCACCAGCAGCCCCTCGTAACCGACCCCGTTGGGCCGCAAAGCGTGCAGGCCCTCTTTGTGGAAGGCAATGTGGATCAGAACCAGAAGTGGCTGCCCGCTTTCCAGCGCCAGACCGTTGATCTGTATCTGCGCCTTACCTACGATGCCCTGGCGCAACGGCCTGGCGAACACCCGCTTATCATCTGGCCGGAAACGGCCTTGCCCTTCTTTTTTGAGACCAACCAGCTGCATTCCCCCAGAGTGCGGCAGTTGCCGTCCGTCACCGGCAGCCCCCTGCTTGTGGGCGCGCCCGGCCTTGCGCGCCGCGCGGACAAAAAAGAGCCCGACGTCTTTAACCGCGCCTTTCTGCTGACGCCGCCCGACGGCGCTGTGGCCGGATACTATGACAAGGAACACCTGGTTCCTTTTGGCGAATACCTGCCGGAATGGCTCAACTGGAGCTTTCTTGAAGCCCTGCTGCAGGGCGTGGGCGTCTACCAGGCGGGCACGACCATCGCGCCTCTGCGCTACGACAATCTTGCTATGGGCATGCTCATTTGCTATGAAGGCATATTTCCCTGGCTGGCGCAGGCACGGGTCGCGGATGGCGCCAACATTCTGGTTGACATCAGCAATGACGGCTGGTTCGGCGCGACCCCGGCACCGCGACAGCACCTGTATCTGACCGCGCTCCGCGCCATTGAACAAAACCGCTGGATACTGCGCGGCACCAACACCGGCATTTCCGTGGTGGTGGACGCCCGTGGGCGGCTGACCATGCGCGGCGCGCAGTTCAGGGAACAGGCGCTCTGGGGCCGCGCCGCGCTTGAAAGCGCGCCCAGCCTGTACCACCGCCTGTGGCCCTGGCCCCTGCCTACGGCCGCCGCCCTGCTGCTCGTGCTGCTTTTGCCGGGCCGTGGCGGCAGGTCACGGCGCAGTTCCGACGCCTGATATTGATTGCGGCCATTGCGGCCGCTTTCCGGTACTGACCGGACGCACCCTCAACCAACCGACCCGTCATGTTGCAACTTTCAGATCTTCGCGCTGCCTGCAATCCGCTTACCCAACGCTTTTCCTCCCTCTGGGGGCGACTTTGACGTTGCGGCCAGCGAAAAAAGGCTGCAAGCCATAGAAACAGAAATTTCACGCCCCGGCGCTTGGGACAAGCCAGAGGCTCTTACACCTGTCCTTCAGGAAAAACGGCAGCTTGAAGACGAAGTTGGCCGCCTGA
Organism: Desulfovibrio sp. 86; assembly: GCF_902702915.1. Taxonomy (NCBI): domain Bacteria; kingdom Pseudomonadati; phylum Thermodesulfobacteriota; class Desulfovibrionia; order Desulfovibrionales; family Desulfovibrionaceae; genus Desulfovibrio; species Desulfovibrio sp. 86. The sequence goes on from NZ_LR738849.1 coordinate 1,006,863, forward strand.
ACAGGCTCAAAATCTGCCATGACGACATGAACGAGTGGTTGGCCCTTGCCTCTGAAAGCGAAGACCCCGAAGCGCTCGAATCTCTGGCCAACCAGCAAAAAGAGCTGGCCGCGCTGCTGGACGAGACCGAGCTCGTGATGCTGCTCTCCGCCGAGGAAGACAATCAGGACGCCATACTTGAAATCCACCCCGGGGCTGGCGGCACCGAATCGCAGGACTGGGCCGAAATGCTGTTGCGCATGTATAACCGCTGGGCCGCCAACCACGGCTACAAGGTTGAGGAGATGGATTTTCTGCCCGGCGATGAAGCGGGAATCAAGAGCGTTACCCTGCGCATAGCCGGCCCCCACGCCTTTGGCTTTCTCAAGGGCGAGCGCGGCATTCACCGCCTTATCCGCATTTCTCCCTTTGACTCTTCGGGCCGCAGGCACACCTCCTTCGCCTCGGTGGACGTCATCCCCGACGCTGGCGACGATATTGAACTGGATATCAAGGAAGCCGACCTGCGCGTGGACATTTTCCGCTCCAGCGGCCCCGGCGGACAGAGCGTCAACACCACAAGCTCTGCGGTGCGCATCACCCACATTCCCACGGGCATTTCGGCCCAGTGCCAGAATGAAAAATCGCAGCACCACAACAAGGAAACCGCCATGCGGGTTCTGCGCGCCCGCCTGTACAACATGGAGATCGAAAAGCGCGACGCAGCCCGTCAGGCCCAGTACGCAGGCAAGGACGCCATAGCCTTCGGCAGCCAGATACGCACGTACACCCTGCAACCCTACCGCCTGGTCAAGGACCACCGCACGGGCACCGAAGTGGGTGATGTGGATGCGGTTCTGGACGGCCATATCGACGCTTTCCAACACGACTACCTTTTGTATCGCCATGAGCAGCAACGCTGAACTTGACGCCTTGGCGCGCGAGCTGCTGGCCCTGCGCACAGCGGCCGCAGCGGACGATCCCGTGCCCGACGCGGGGTCTCAACTGCCGCACACCGTGCTGGTGGCCCGCCTTTTGTCGGGTTTCAGCCCCGACCGCTGGCAGAGCTTCTGCCGTGACTACGCGGAAAGCAGATGGTGCGTGCTGCCCGTGGCAGGGTCGGTTCTGCCCGACAGCATGCCTGACGCCCGGTCCGAACTGCCGACCCAGCTGGTCAACGTGCTCATCAACAGGCTTTTTCTGGACCAGGTGGAACGCGAAGTTTTACGGTTTTCGCGTTCAGGGGGCGACCTTTGCCTGATCTATGCCGATATCACCCACAGAGACGCGGCTGACACGCCATGGGGACGGGATGAGTTTGAGCATCTGGATGCTGCCCTGGCCGCCGCCTTGCGTGAACACAGCGAAGCCTGCGACAGCCTCAGCCATGTGGCCGAGGGGCGCTATTCCCTGCTGTTGCCAGGGGTGAACCCTTTACGGGCGCGCCTGCTGGCCGACCAGATACAAAAAAACTTCGTGCGCCAGGTCGGGCTGCGCAACACGGCGCTGGCCAACGGCGGGCCTGTATGCGCGCTTGGCATTGCCTGCATAAATCCGGGAACGGGCGCCACCGCCCAAACCCTGCTGACCCAGGCGGAAGACGCCCTGAAAAACGCGCTGTCGCAACCAAACGGCCATATCTGCCTTGCGGGCGGCGCAAGCCTGGATGAACGGGCAAGCCTTGTGCATTCCAGTGAAAAACGCTTTCTTTTCTTTGGGAGAAACAACTGATGGCAAATAAAACCTTGAGCGTGGTCCTGCTCAGCGGCAAGGGCGGGGTCGGAAAAACCAATATTTCGCTCAATCTGGCCTGCGCTCTGTTCCAGATGGGCTTTAAGAACCTGCTCATGGACTGCGATCTGGGCCTTGCCAACCTTGACGTATTGCTGGGCGTCACTCCCGAGGGCAATCTGCAAAACGCCCTGCTGGGCGAGGCCCAGATACGCGACGTGCTGCACCATGTGGAGCCCGAAGGCCTTGACGTGCTGCCTGCCGCATCGGGCGTGCCCGAGCTTACCGAACTGCAGCCCGACATGCGCGACGTGCTGCTGACCCGCCTTGAGCCTGAACTGAACAGGTATGACTATGTCTTTATGGACGTGGGCGCGGGCATTTCCGGCACAGTGCAGACCTTCGCCTCCATGGCGGCCATGCGCATTGTGGTCATCACCCCGGAACCCACATCGCTGACAGACAGCTACGCGCTCATCAAGGTGCTCAACGCCCGCTACGGCCTGCGCGACTTTATGGTCATCGTCAACCAGGTCACATCCGCCAGCGAGGCCAAGTCCTCCTTTGACAAGCTGCACGGCGCGTGCCGCCATTTTCTGCATCTTGAGCCCGTGCTGCTGGGGCATATCCGCAATGACAAAAAACTGCCGGAAGCAGTCTGCCACCAACAGCCCCTCATGTACTACGCTCCAGGCTGCCCTGCGGCCCAGGACATCCACAACCTGGCTTCACGCCTGCAAAGGCTGCGCCTGGGCATGGCCGACTGGCTGGCCCCCCGTAAAATTCTTCAGCCGCTTCCTGATAAACACTAGAGCATTTTAGCTTTGAAAAAAGTGTAAATGCTCTAACGCTGCACTTTCGTGCAGCGCGCCACAACGTGGCGTAGATTCAGCCGAAAATCGCATTTTTCGGCTGAATGAAAACTTTGAAATGCTTCTCATTTCAAAGTTGATCTGCTCTAAGAAGAGCGTAAAAAGCCCGCGCAGACTGTTTACCTTGTTGCACAAAAGGTATAGGTTTGAATTAGCAATAGATGCCTATTGTTGACTCTCCTTGGCATTCGGGCTTTGAAGCGCGGGGAGGATTGTGGCGAACACAAAAAATTGCCAACAATACCACCAAGATACTGGACGATCTCTACCGTTTCAGGCAGAATGCTTCCGCGAGTAACATAACGCAGTTACGGAGGCGTGATGAACAAAAGCGAACTTATCAAGGCGCTGGCCGACGAAACCAATATCCCCTTTGATGACGCGTCAATGGTGGTAAACACCTTTTTCGACGCCATGAAGCAGTCCCTTCTTGCCGGAGAGCGCATTGAAATTCGCGGCTTTGGCAGCTTTAAAATCAAAGAGTATGAGGGCTATGCGGGACGCAACCCCAAGACAGGGGAAAGCGTCACCGTATCCTCGAAACGTCTGCCCTTTTTCCGCGCTGGCAAGGAACTGAAAGAATTTATAAATCAATAGGCATAGTTGCATAACGCGGCTTTGCCGCAATCTGAGCCGAACGGGATGAGGGTGCGCCTTCAGTCTCGGCGTTCGGCCATCCATAGGCGCGCAAAGCGCGCCAAGGAGATCGTCATGCTGTTTTCCGGTGCTATGACAGCGCTTGTCACCCCTTTCAAGAACAACGCCCTTGACGAAGAGGCCTACCGAAACTTCATTGAGTTCCAGATCACTGAAGGCATTCATGGCCTGGTGCCCTGCGGCACCACCGGCGAATCCGCTACCCTCAGCCACGAGGAACACGAAAGGGTCATTGAAATCTGCATCGATCAGGCCAAGGGGCGTGTTCCCGTTCTGGCCGGAGCCGGTTCAAACAACACGATTGAAGCCATCCGCCTGACCCGCTTCGCCAAAAAGGCCGGGGCCGACGGAGCGTTGCTCATCACCCCCTATTACAACAAGCCGACCCAGGAAGGGCTGTTCCAGCACTACAAGGCCATAGCGGAAGCCGTGGACTTGCCGCTTGTGCCCTACAACGTGCCCGGCCGTACCGGGTGCAACCTGTTGCCTGAAACCCTGGCGCGCCTTGCCAAGGCTTTTCCCAACATTGTTGGCGTCAAGGAAGCCACCGGCGACATGGCCCAGGGCAGCAAAACCCTGTCCAGCTGCCCCCAGGGGTTCAGCGTGCTTTCCGGCGACGACTTCACCGCCCTGCCCCTCATGGCCCTGGGCGGCCATGGCGTCATTTCCGTTACGTCCAACCTTGTGCCTGGCCGCATGGCCGCCATGGTCAACGCCTTCCGCAAGGGCGATGGCGCCGGGGCCGCGCGTATCCATCATGAAGTTTTCCCGCTGCACGAAGCCATGTTCTTTGAAAGCAACCCCATCCCGGCCAAGACGGCCCTGCACCTCATGGGCAAGATGGAAGCCGAGCTGCGCCTGCCGCTTTGCTCCATAGGCGCGGCGGCCAAAGAAAAGCTTACCGCCGTGTTGCGCCAGATGAAGCTCATCTAGAGCAGAGACCTGCGCTGCGCGCCAAGCGTTTGGCCCCGTTCTGCGGGAGCCTGTAAATAAAAATACCCGGTAGTACTCCTGCCGGGGTATTTTTTGTCTGCAGGCTCCGCTGGAGTCAGTTCTTGCCACGCAATGCACGTTGAAACGCTTTGTGGGGGAGGGACCCTTTTGCAAAAGGGTCTCCTCCCCCACACCCCCTCCCCCTAAAAATCTTTAATTTATTTTTGTATACTGCAAGGAATTAATTACCTGCGGCGAGTGCCACACCACATGGACGCCGGAACAATTTCAAGCGGCAACCGCCTGGTAAGGAAACAGCCTTCAGCGTGGCGACGGCATGGTGCGTGAAAGCATTCAAAATACATCCCGCCCGTGCCGGGGCTCATACAAAAAAGCAGACTGGCCGCCCCAGAGGGTGACCAGTCTGCTTTTTTACGGCGCTGCCCGTGCAGGTCGCCTGCTCTCAAAACTTACATGGCGGCCTTGTAGATGGCGGCCACGGCTGCGTCTGTCATGGTACGGGGGTTGGTAAGGCCGCAGGCGTCCTTCTGCGCATTGGCCGTCATGATGGGGATATCTTCTTCCTTCACGTCCTTGCCGTACTTCTTGCCAAGAGCCTTAAGGCCAGCAGGAATGCCCACGTCCTGAGACAGGGTATTGATGGCGGCAATGGCCTTTTTGGAAGCTTCATCAGCGCTCAGGCCATCGGTGATCTCGCCAAGAATGCGAGCGATGCGGCCAAAGCGACGACGGGTGGCGATGCGGTTGTATTCACTGACGTACGGCAGAAGAATGGCGTTGCATTCGCCATGGGGCAGGTCATAGAAGCCGCCCAACTGGTGCGCCATGGCGTGAACATGACCAAGGCTGGCGTTGTTAAAGGCCATACCGGCCAGATACTGGGCGTAGCACATGCCTTCACGGGCTTCCTTGTCCTGACCGTTGGCAACCGCGCGGCGCAGATAACGGTTGATAAATTCCATGGCCTTTTCGGCGCAGGCATCGGTCATGGGAGTGGCGGCAGTGGAAACATAGGCTTCAACAGCGTGCGTCAGGGCGTCCATACCGGTGGCCGCGGTAAGGGCCGGGGGCATGCCCATCATGAGCAGGGGATCGTCAATGGCGACGCCAGGAGTGCAGCGCCAGTCAACAATGGCCATCTTCACCTTGCGGGACGTGTCGGTGATAATACAGAACCGGGTCATTTCAGAAGCGGTACCTGCGGTGGTGTTGACGGCCACGTAGGGCGGGAAGGGCTTGGAGGACTTGTCCACGCCTTCGTAATCATGAATCTTGCCACCGTTGCCAGCGAGAAAACCCACGCCCTTGCCGCAGTCATGCGAGCTGCCGCCGCCAAGGGTGATGATGCTGTCGCATTTTTCCTTTTTGTACATGGCAAAGGCGGCGTCCACATTCTTGTCGGTGGGATTGGGCACAGTCTGGTCAAAAATGGCGTATTTCATCTTTGCGGCATCAAGAACGCCGGCAATCTGCTTCAGAATGCCAGCCTTGACGATGCCCTGGTCAGTAACGATCAGGGGCTTGGTGCCGCCGATGTTCTTAAGGCGAGCGGGAATCTCCTTGGAACATCCCTCACCCACAAGAGTAACATTGGGAATGAAGAAGGAAGTGATCTGGCCCATGTGCATGCTCTTAAGCTCAGTACTCATAGCGACTCCTGGCGTTATGCGAGCACAACATACTTAAGTTACTTAATGTATGTGCCGCAGTGATAAGAAAGCGTCCTTTATGGAGACAGTACAGCATAGAAAAATCCATTGCAATAGCTGCAGAGCGTAACTACCAAACCTTTTAAATTATTTTTTGCTTTATTGTATATGTTCTTTTTTACACAGCTAGATACATTTTGTTCTTTTTTGCACAATACAACATTGTTTGAGTGTTCACCCAAAAAATAAAACCGTGAAGACTAAACGCCTATCAGGCTGGGCCTATTGGCAAAACAGGCCTTCCCCGGCTCTTGAGCGTCAATGGCAAAAAAACAATAGCAGGCACAAAGGGATTCGGGCCTCGTACGCCCGAATCCGCACGACGCCGCATTGCAACTTCCCAGTGTCACTACGCGGAAAATATGGCGTACCGTTGGGAATATACATTCACAAAAGAGACGCCATGCCTGTCACGTCATTTACTTGCGTAAGCAAGGAGCAGAACTGCTTTCAGGAAGATATGCAGGCAAATGTCGCGGCTGCGCCCACGCTGCGCTGAATTGCCGGCAACATCCGCTGGGCGTCAAAGGAGTTCGCCCACACTGGCAGGCGCGCCGCGAAGCGTAATGGGCGTTTATCCGTGTGATTGCATGCAAAAAAGGATGTTTGACGCTCTGGGAATGGTCATTGACAGAGGGGGATCAGCTCTGACGGTCGCAGCCTGACTGCGAAGTGCAAGGCAAACAGCGAGCTCGGCACATCCGCAACGTGCACCCGCGCGGGCAGCAGATTATGGTCGCGCGCAGCATTAGAGCACGTGACCTTTTTCAAAGGCAACATGCTCTATAATGAAAGTTTTAGGGGGTGGGGGCGTGGGGAAGGAGACCCTTTTGCAAAAGGGTCCCTCCCCCACAAGGTCTTTCAATAAAAAACGAACCTTAACGCTGCCCGCCCGGCTCCTTCATCTTGCCGGGTCTGCACATGCGGCTCAGGCTCCGCAGGTAGGCTTTGCGTTTGTCCAGAAAGAAGGCCAGAGGCCGGGAAAAATTGCGTCCCAGCAGGCCGTCCACCAGAAGCTGGCTGATCTCGCGCTCACGGGTCAGCACAAGCTGCGATCGCGCCAGCACATTGCGGTCAGCTTCGGGCATGGCGCGCGCTACCTGCCGAAAAGCGTCTTGCGCCCGTGGCTGGTAGAACCAGATATACATAAGGTCAAGGGCATTGACGATAAAGGCCTTTTCCAGTTCCTTGCCCTTGATGCCTCCGCTGCCCTGGAGCCCCCCCGGACGCGCCAGTTTGATGAGGGCGTCTTCATGCGGGAAAAGCAGTTCCAGCCGCGTATAGCAGTCAAAGAGATTGTTAAGCTTGCTTTTGTAGTCCCAGCGGCGCATGCGCAGGTTCACCTGACTGTCTGCATAGCCTTCAATGAGGGCTGCCACCGTGTCTGAAGCCATCTTTGACACCACCGCCGCGCTGGGCACCAGATAGATTTCCGGATTAAGCACGCCGAGCCCTTCAAGGCCATACTGCAGCATGTAGCCGTAGACGGACGACACGGGAATGGCCAGGGCGCTGCGGAAGAGGTTGCCGATGGCGGCCTCCTTGGGAAAACCGCGAAAGACGTTGTGCGCGCAGATGTAGAAGCCGTTGATAATGTTCAGAACCGTAAAGACGGTCCAGGGATTATGGGCCACGGTGATGCCCATGGTCCTGTCCAGCAGCCATACGCGCACCATCACTTCCAGCAGCAGCACGGAGATGCCCGTATACATGAGCGAGTCGCACAAGCGGCTTATGCTGACCTGATCCTTCCAGTGCAGGAGGGTATCGCGCGTGGCCCCCTTGGCGGCCAGCACCATCTGCATCACGTTGCGCACGCCCGTAATGCCGAACCATATGAAGGTGCCGCCCCAGGCGAGCACCCACCAGTCCTGGGTGTACAGAAAGGAGAAAAAGGCGGGCACAAAGCCCAGCAACACCTTGAGCAAGTTGCAGAATGAACTGTTCAGATAGGCGAAACCGGGCCGCCCCGGATCGACCTGCTGCTTTTTGCCAAGCAAGTTATTGCCCGTGGTCGTACTGAGGCCGCCAAGATTGATGACGTTGCCCTGGTTGCACACCCGAAAATCTTCGCTGGCGGTCTTCCAGGTCTTGCGGCGCTCCAGGCCCAGGTGCCGGCAGCCGGGCAGCCAGTGCAGACAGGCGGCCAGCCGCTGCCAGGACGAGGGATTACGGGGCTTGGCGTAGCTGTAAACTTCCTCCACCGGCGAACAGATGGGGATTTCAAACTGCTGCTGTCCCCTGCCCTTGTGCGCCGTAAAGCGCCCCTTGGGCAGGGTATCCTTGATGACAAATCCCATGCCGTAGGTAATGCGGCTGGCGGAGCTTGTGCCAAGGCGCGAGCCCAGGGGCTTGTGGCGGTAGTGCTCCCACAGCTTGGGCACGTTGTGCAGTATGTCGCGAAATTTGGCGGCCCTTTCTTCGTCCACGGTGCGCATGCGCCGCGCCATCTGGCGTATCATCTGCTTTACGCGGGGGCCGAGCCCTTCATTGAAGGCCTGCTGCAATTCGCTGATGGGTTTGAGGTTGGCTTGCTGCCGCTCCATCCAGCTCTTCATGTTGAAGATTTCCAGATGGGTAATATTGCCCTTGGCATCCCACAAAAGCTCGGCCACGTCCTCAACGCTCAGGCCCGAAGTGCAGAGCACCAGACGGTAGCCCGGCGTAAGCTCCGCCAGCTCGCGGGTAAGCTCGAACAGGGAAAGCCGCATGAGGTGGGGCATCTCTTCCGGAGGCGGCGGACTGTCCAGATCGGGCAGTTCAGGATGCAGGGCGGCGGAAAGCCATTCCTCGGCTATATGCTCGGGCCCCATACGCTCAAGAACCGCCAGTTCGGCGCGTGAAACGGCGTCGTCAATCTCGGCGAGCCTGGCGGCGCGCTGGCGCAGGGCTGGCTGCACATGGCGGTGCAGGCCTTCAGCCAGATGCAGGCTGCTGGCCTGGCCTCGGCCCACGAAACGCAAAAACTCGTCTGCCGACAGTTCGGGTATTTCCACCCCCCAGGCGGCTTCCATCTTGGGGCGCTGGTGCTCATTCCACAACGCAAGGCAGTGCAGGACGCGATCACGTCGCCAGCGCAGCACTTCGCGGCCGCGCTTCATCATTTCCGCCACCTTGGGGCTGTGCAGAAACTCCAGAAAATCTTCGTGCGAACTGAAGCCGCGCGGTATCCAGAACACGCTTACAAAGCGCCCGTAAAAAGGCACCTGAAATTCCAGGCCAATACGCACGGCAATGCCCGTAATTTCGGCTGCGCGCAGAATTTCGCGCGCGGCGTCGGGCTGCACCCAGTACTCATAGGCCACAGTGAGCGAACGCAGCCCCTTGATCCAGGCGTCCATGATGAGATGCGTCGGGGTTTTGCGGCCCTTGGTATTGGCATCGTACACATGGTCGTCAAAGGCGATCTGGTTCCATGCCTCTGGCATTTCCGGCAGATGATACCGCGCCAGCATGCGGCGGACAACGCGCGGCGTGCCCTGCACCGTCCGGCGGAAGTCGTGCGCCAGCTTGAGCTGCTCCAGGGTGTTGTCGTGAGCGCGCACAATGCTTTTCATGATCTGCATGAGCACGCGCGCCGTATTGCGGCGCAGCATCGAATGCGCGCTGTTGAGCACCTCGTCATACAGGGTTTGCAGGGCCAGCAGGCGGTCTCTGGCCTGGGTGCGCCCCACCTGAAGATTGCGCAGCAGGTTGATGACGGCATAGGCCATGCGTGAAACCGGAGTGGCGACGAGTTCCTTGATGCCATGCGGGTGCAGGCTGGGGTCAAAAAGACTGTTATCCGAAGGTTTGTTATCGGATTCCAGAATGCGGTTGACAAGCACAAGGATATCCCTGTCCTGCTTGTCAAAATAAATGCCACGCCGTACGAAACTCACGCCATATGCTCCTTGCTAAAAACCGCCTGACGGCGGTTGGAATAAACCATCTGCAACAGTACCGCGCACCGCCGCTCACGTCAAATACCCGATCTCTGAACGGTTTTGGCTCTGGAGCATTTTCGCATTGGGAATATCCATTCTCGCGGCAGCCGTTGCCCGCTCCTGCGGGCTTGCCTGAACCGTTGGCGGGAACCGCCTTACGGGGCAGGACAGCATCGCTAGTGCAGCGTTAGAGCATGTACATTTTTTCAAAGTTACAAGGCTCTAAACGCCCTTGAGCCCGCCTGCGCGGGACGGCAGGGCAAGCCGCAGGCGCGCCCGGCTGGAGAACAAAAAAACGTCAGCAGGGCAAGGCAGCCAACAAAGCACGAGGAAGCGTGTAAGAAGTCGGGGAAACACAGGAGACGTCGGAAAAAACGGGAGAGCCCGGGCAGAGGCCCGACAGAGGGAGACAATACTGCGGCCCTGATAAAATTGGGGGACGAGCCGCCGGATGCTACAGCCCGTCCCCCGGTTGCCCTGAGGCAACCCGGACACACCCCGGCCATCGCGTCCCGCCGGTTCCGGGACTGAAAGCACGGTTGGCGACTGCCTGGCAAAAGACAATCCCCTGTGGTCCGCAAGAAAAACGCCTGATCACGCCGGTAAAACAATTGCCTGGCGCCATGCCGTGGCTCCTGCCGTGTGGCATAGCGCCAACCGAATCCTGCCGTCAGATAAACTCGTCCATACAGCCAGCCCGCACTTTTTTGAGCAGACGATCCGCCGCGCCGCGCTCATGCAGGGACATTCTGCCCAGCTTTTCTTCCAGCAGGCGTTCGCCCTGGATGCGTGTATAGGGAGTGGCGTAATGCAGCAAAAATTCCATAAACGACGCCGCCGAATTGGGGCCACACTGCCCCTTCATGCCGCACTCGCGCACCATGGCAAGGAACTCCTCGCCCCTGCGGCCCAGACGCGGACACGCCGCGCAAAACGACGGCAAATGGCGCGCGTCTTCAAGCAGAAAGCGCACCACTTCATCCACATGGCAATCCTCGCCCAGGGGGAAGGGCACCTGCTGCCCGGGGGCCACGGTCCATCCTCCATAGGGGTTGGCCACACTGCCCGTGAGCAGTTGCGAGGCTCCGGCGCCACAGCCGTCGCGCCAGAGTCCGGCAGGTTCCTTTGTGGTCAGGATGACGCCCGCATAGGGCAAAGCCAGTCTGGCCAGGGCCACGCACCGCAGGTAGTTGGCATCGCTCACCGGATAGGGCGCGCTCATGAGGCTGCCGGGGGCGGGACGCATCCTGTGCAGGCTTACGGTACGGCACCCCATATCATACACGCGCTCAAGATGCTGCGCGTGCTGCGCAAGGGCGAGCAGGTCAAACTGCCATGGCCCAAGGCCCAGCAGAATGCCCATGCCCACATCGGGCACGCCTGCCGCAAAGGCCGAATCGGGAGCGGCAAGGCGCTTTGCGTAGTTGCTTTTCGGGCCCGACACATGGGCCGCGCGATAGCTGGCCTCGTGGTAGGTGTCCTGATAGATGAGGACAGTGCCCACATAGGCGTCCAGAAGCACCTGGTACTGGCTGCTTTCCAGCGGCCCCACGTTGACGTTGACGCTGTGGATTTCACCCACACCGTCAAAAAGCGTATAGAGAATGCTTATGGCCTCGGCCAGGTAGTCCACATCGGCGTTGGGCAACTGCCCGCTGACCAGGAATATGCGTTTGTGCCCCTGGCGGATAAGCTTCAGCGCCGCCTCGCGCATCTCCGGCGAGGTCATGTACTTGCGTTCCACAAGCCCGTTGTCCCGCCGGTTGGAACAGTACAAACACTCGCTGCCGCAATGGTTGGAAAGGTGCAGCGGCGCGGAAAGCACCATGCGGTCGCCATAGACCTTCTGCTTGACCTCGTCCGCCACGGCAAGAATGCGCTCATGCCCCACCGGATCATCAACGCGCATGAGAGCGACGATTTCATCCTGGTTGAGGGCCTCCATCCGCATGGATTTATCCAGAATATCGCGAAGCTCGATGGCGTCTGGAGCCTTTTGCCGGGTCAAGGCCTTTTCAATCGCGGCCACATCAAACCATAGGGGCAATGATTCCGCAGACATGCTGTTCACCCTCTCGTCCATTTCACAAAAATGTCTGTTTGAAAATTTTCTTTATACACTTGCTGTCGATGATTTGATTGTCCAATATTTCACATTGTACTGTCAAGAAAGAACTTCAAATATTTTACAACCGCACCTGCAGCCACCGCCCAAAAATTGCGCGCAAAAGCGCGCATGCCACTGCTGGTTGAATATCCGCAAGCCAGATGAACCTGCGCCATTTCCTTTGCGTGTCCGGGTATTGCGGGCTGCGGCACGCGGGCGTATGCTTGCCGCCCGGCCGTTTGTCCCCATTACGTGTTTAAGGGAAACGCTGATTTATTCCGTTTGGCGGCGTTGCTTCACTTTTTTTGAGACAGTCGAAAACGGAAGAGTCCACTCCTGCTTCAAAAAAAGAGCGCGCCATGCCAAACGAAACAACTGCGCGTTTCCAGGAGCCTCTTAAATCAATGTTCCTAAGGAATACCGCCCATGCGCCACAGTGAATCGCCTTTTGTTCCGTCCCCCGTCTTTTTCCTGCTCTGCCTCATACTGCTGGCCCTCTGCGCCACAAGCTCCCCATACGCGGCGGAAACGGCCACTGCCGCCGGCGGGCATCCGCTGCGCGTGGCCCTGCTGCTGGAACATCCCGGCGGTGACGGCGGCTGGAACGACGCCCTGCTGCGCGGCCTTGAACGGGCACGGCAACTGCCTGTTGCCGCCGAAGTTCTGGTGGCTCCGGCCCAGGCCGACACCGCCGCCATCCAGGAATTTTTCCGCAATGCCGCTTCCAGCCATGATCTCGTGCTGGTGGCTTCTGACCGGCTGCACGAAGCCCTGCGCAACAATGCCGCCAACTACCGGCGAACCCTGTTTGGCTGCATTGATGCGGGCATACGCGCGCCCAACATCATGTGCATAACCTTTGCCGACGAGCAGGCAGCCTATCTTGCCGGAGCGGCGGCGGCCATGATCACGACGCAGACATCCCTGCCCGGCATCAATGCCGACAGAACCATCGGCTGGCTGTCAGGGCAAGACGTGCCCGCCATGCGCTCCCTGCTCAACGGCTTCGTGGAGGGCGCGCGCCTTGTGGACCCGGAGGTGCGCGTCATCAACCGGATCACGGGCTCCTTCACGGACGCTGCCGCCGGGGGAAAGGCCGCCAGCGAACTGCTGGATCAGGGCGCGGACATTCTGGTGCTGGCCAGCGGGCTCGGCAACGGGCCAGCCCTGGAAGAAGCCGCCAAACGTGGCGCGTATGTCATAGGGCTTGACGGAAACCAGGACGGCAGACTGCCGGGGCGCGTGATCACCTCCATTGTCAAAAAGGCTGACGACGCCGTGTATGACCTGGTGGCCGCCGCCGCTTCGGGCAACTTCAAGGGCAAGGAAATCCTCGTACGCGACCTCAAGAACGGCGGCGTGGACATCACGGATATGGGACCATTCCGCACATGGGCGGGCAAAAATGTTCCGGCAGGCATGGACCGCAGGCTGCGCGAACTGCGCGGCGAACTGGAGAACGGCGGCATCCGCCTGAAATCCCTGCGCGAAAGAACACTCTGCGACTGCCTGTAGCGTGACGCCGCGCAAGGACGCGGCGACCCCGGAGAATTCTGATGCCCGTGTATTATTGGTTTCCCATACTTGGCTGCCTGGGAATCGGTTTCATGTTCATGAACATTCCGCCAGTGGCCACGCAGTTCATGCAACTTTTTCATGTGGGCTACAGCGGACTGTCGTTTCTTTTGAGCGCCCTTTTCTGGACGCACGCCCTGGCCCAGATTCCGGCGGGGCTGATTATCGACAGGCTGGGCATACTGCGCTCTCTTGTGATCTCGACCATCCTTTGCACCGTCTGTTCCCTCGCGCCCTTTCTGGCCCCCCACAACCTCGCCCTGGCCATAGTCATGCGCCTAGTGGTGGGCATGGCCTCGGCCATGCTTTTTCTTGGCGTGGTTTCGGTGGTCAAGGTTCTGGCCCCACCGCAGTTTCTGGCCCGCGCCCAGGGAATGCAGGGCGCGGCCTTCAGCCTCGGCACCATGGTTCCATATCTTGTGCTGCCGTTTTTCGAGGCTCAGGGGTGGGTGGTGAGCTACATCATGGTGGCCCTGATGCCCGCCCTGCTGCTGCTCGCGCTGCTCTGGACGCCACGCGACTCATTGCGGCAAAAAACCATGTCCGGCACTGACAACAGCATCTGGCTGGCTCTCAAAAGCGTCGCCAGATCAAAACAGCTCTGGTTTCTCGGCTGCTGCCACGGATTTTCTTTCGGCACCATCACGGCGCTGGGCAGTTGGCTGCCCACTGTTCTTGCCGACCGCGACCAGAACAATGGGCCTGAACACTGGGCTCTTGCCACCGGAGTGGTGCTTCTGGCCGGAACCTTTGCCCGCATTGGCGGCGGAGAGATGGCCGGCAGAAGCGGCCTCCACAAGCTGCTGACACGCCTTGTGCTCGGCATTTCCCTGCTATACACAGCCATGGCCCTTATGCCCGGCCCGTTGACCACACTGGCGGCGGGCGTGTGCCTGGCCGTCTTTTGCGGCGGCACCTACGCTGCGGTGTTTGTTCTGACCATCCGCACCACAGGGCCGGGGCTTGTGGCCACCGGAGTGGGCTTCATGGCTACCGTCGCCTGCCTCATCAATGTGCTGCTCACCCTGCTCATGGGCAATGTGCGCGAATACGCGGGTTCATTCGGCCCGGCGCTGCTGGTCACGGCCCTGTGCACTGCGGCCCTGTACCTGTGGGGCCGCAGGCTCTGTGGTGACGGAAGCTTCAACTGAAGACATACGGAACGCCCGGCCCCGCCTTTCAGGCATTGCCGCAAAATAAAAAAACAGGTAAACAGATTATGCCCGCCTCAAGCCGGGCCCACGCGGGTTGTACCCCTAGAGCATTTTCGCATTGCGAATATCCACTCTCGCGGTAGCCGTTGCCCGCTCCTGCGGGCTTGCCTGAAGCTGCGCTTACGCCTCTGCGGCGGGCGTCAGCTCATGCATCCGCCAGAGCAATTTCAAAATGAAATTGCTCTAATCCCCCCAACATTCTCCACTTGCACTCTGTCCGCCTTCCTGCGTCTCCACATCTTTCCGGGAGAAAATTATGCTGAAAAAATATATTATCCTGTTTCTCGCCACCCTCATGCTGCTGCATTTCACCGCGCCCGGAGCGGACGCGGCCAGACTGGTGCGCGTTCCCACCGCCTGGGTGGACGAATTTGAAACGTTTCTCATGTGGTACGCCAAAGAAAAGAAGTGGGACAGAGAAGCCGGACTGGATATTGAAATTAATCAGTACAATTCCGGCTCGGAAATTCTCAATGCCCATTCCACGGGGGCATGGGTGTATGCCGGCATGGGAGTAATCCCCGCCATTCTCGGCAATATGCGCCACAATGTCGTCGCCATGGCCATAGGTGTGGACGAGGCTGCCGCCAATGGCGTGGTGGTGCCTGCCGACAGCCCCATTGCCAAGGTCAGGGGCTGGAACAAAGAATACCCCAATGTGCTCGGCAGCCCGGACACAGTGCGCGGCAAAACCTTTGTGCTTACCGACATCAGCTCGGCGCACTATGTTCTCTCCATCTGGTTGAAGACGCTTGGCCTTCAGGACAGTGACATCAGCATCCGCGACATGGCGCAGGGGCTGGTGGTGGCCAGTCTTGAAAACCATATCGGCGACGGGGCCGCCCTGTGGGCGCCGCAACTGTATCTAGCGCTGGACAAGGGCGCAGTGCTCGTCGCAGACCTGAAATATTGCGGCAAGGAAAGCTACACCTACCTTGTGGCCGATGCGGAGTATGCCAAGGCCAATCCTGAAATAACGGCCAAATTTCTCACGGTATATTTTCGGGCTGTGGATGATTACATGAGCAAAAGCCCTGAAACTTTTCTGCAGGATTACCGGCGCTTTTACCTTGAATGGGCAGGCAAGGACTATGATGAAGAACTGCTGCGGCGGGACATAAAGAGCCATCAGGTGCTGCCCCTGGCCGAGCAGCAGAGCCTTTTTGACGAGACCAACGGGCGTAGTGGCGCGCAGAAAGACATTGAGGATGTTGCCAGGTTTTTCGGCAGCCTGGGGCGGCTGAGCAAGGACGAACTGTCCAGAGTCAGCACGTCATCCTACGCCACAGACAAATACATCAAACTGGTGCCGCCCAACCTCAAGCTGAAAAAATAACGCGGCGGCCCCGCCCGGCGGCAATTCGACGGCCAAATCAGCGGCCAAATCAGTTGCCAAACCGGCGGGCAGTCCGGCGGCAGTCCGGCGAAACTTCACAGAACAACAACGACAACGGCACGGAGCATTCCGTGCCGTTGTCGTTGTCATCTGGTCTGGCAACAGAGAATAAAAGTTTTAGGGGGTGGGGGCGTGGGGGAGGCGGCCCTTTTCCAAAAGGGTCCCTCCCCCACAAAATATTTCGACGACACTGTCTAGAGCAGATCAACTTTGAAATGTTTCGCATTTCAAAGTTTTCATTCAGCCGAAAATGCGATTTCCGGCTGAATCCACGCCACGTTGTGGCGCGCTGCACTCTCGTGCAATGTTAGAGCATTTACACTTTTTCAAAAACGGCCACCTCTGGCGGGTTCATCAAAACGCGGCACGGACATGTGGCAGCGGCCCCGCCCGATGCGCTCGGCAAAACGCTGGTGATAAGCCTCGGCCTCATAAAAAGGCCCGGCTGGCTCAAGGCGCGTCACCACGTCATAGCCCTTTTCCCGCAAAAGGTTCATGAGCTTGAGGGCCACGGCCTTTTGCTCCGCATCGAGGTAAAACACGGCGGAGCGGTACTGATCGCCCACATCGGGGCCCTGACGGTCCAGCTGGGTGGGATCGTGGATTTCAAAAAAGCGGCGCAGGATCTGCTCATACGTGATCTGCGCGGGATCAAAGACAATGCGCACGGCTTCGGCATGGCCGGTGTCGCCCCGGCACACGTCTTCATAGGAAGGGTTTGACGTGCGGCCGCCCGTATAGCCAGAAACAACGTCACGCACGCCGGGCATACGCCTGAAGGCGTCCTCCACCCCCCAAAAGCAGCCCCCCGCCACAATGGCCGTGCCTGTTGTCGCGGCGGTCTGGGCGCGCTGCGCCAGGGCTTTGGCTTCTTCAGGACTGCCAGCGGGGTAAAAGGCCATGGACAGCGAGTTGACGCAGTGGCGCGTGTTTTTGGCCGTGAAGCCTTCGCCCTCAAACACATGACCAAGATGCCCACCGCAATGGGCGCAGACTATCTCGACCCTTCTCCCGTCCGCATCGGGCAGCCGCCGCACGGCCCCCGGCAATTCGTCGTCAAAGCTCGGCCAGCCGCAGCCGGACGCAAACTTATCTTTTGAACTGTACAGCGCCGCGCCGCACTGTCGGCAGACATAGGTTCCTGCCGCCTTGTTGTTCGTAAGCTGGCCGGAGTTGGGGGCCTCCGTGCCTTTGCGCAAGATAACGTCCGCCTCGCGCGCGTTGAGAGGCGGCATGGGATATGTGGGCTTCATGGCAGCCTCCTGTGAAGGGCTGGCTGAATCAGCGACGGCGGCATTTGCTTTTGTCGCCGTGACTACGGAATACAGGCCGCAGAGCAAGAACACGGCCAGAATCAGAAAAAGGACATGATCACGCATGGCATTCTCACTGTTACCAGTACAATAACTACCCTGCCGACAGGGTCAATGCTTCACGGCGGGCAGAGGCATCAGCCTCAGGAAACTGGGGGGGCAAAAGGGCCGCGCCATAGCGTGAGGGAGCGTCCAGGCGGGCGTAGCAGCGAAAATACCTGCCCTGCGCGGGCGACCCCTCCGCAGGCGGCCGCCGTATATTTCACGATAACAATGCCGTTGCGCGCGGCAGCACTGTCAGGAAGAAAACCCGTCAGGATGGGTCTTGTGCCATTCCCAGGCCGAGGCGATGATCTGGTCGATGCCCGCCCTGGCCCGCCAGCCGAGAATTTCTCTGGCGCGGTCGGCCGAAGCCACGAGCCGCGCGGGATCGCCATAGCGGCGCGTGGCCACGGTGACGCCAATATCATACCCGGTCACCCGGCAGGCCGCCGCCACCATTTCACGTACGCTGAACCCCTTGCCATTGCCAAGGTTGCAGATTTCGCTGCCGCCCCCTGTGCGCAGATAGTCCAGAGCGCGCATGTGCGCGTCCGCCAGATCCATAACATCCAGATAGTCACGGATGCAGGTGCCGTCAGGGGTGGGATAGTCATTGCCAAAAATGGTCACCACATCGCGGCGGCCCAGAGGAACCTGGAGAATCAGGGGAATAAGGTGGCTTTCAGGATTGTGGGCCTCGCCTATGGCGCCGCCGGGCCATGCGCCGCCCACGTTGAAATACCGCAGGCTCACAAAGCGGATGCCGTGGGCCTTGCCCACCCAGTGCATCATGCGCTCCATAATGAGCTTGCTTTCGCCATAGGGATTGGTGGGGTGCAGCGGCGCGTCCTCATCGATGGGCACGCTCTCCTGCTCGCCGTAGACGGCAGCCGACGATGAAAAAACTATCTTGTCCACACGGTTGCGCACCATGGCTTCCAACAGGGTCTGCATGCCGTGGACGTTATTGTGAAAATATTTCAGCGGCTGCTCCATGCTTTCACCCACCAGCGAACTGGCGGCAAAATGGAGCACGGCATCCACCCTGTTGCTCGAAAACACCTGATCCAGCAGCGCCTCGTCCCGTATATCGCCTTCATACAGGCTGACGCCGTCAGGCAGGGAAGCGCGGTGTCCGGTCAAAAAATTGTCCACAACAACAACGTCCTCGCCGCGCGCCAGCAACGCGCGCACATTGTGGGAGCCTATGTAGCCAGCTCCACCGCAAACCAAAATGGACATGAGCATTCTCTTTTGTTGAAAGCACAGCAGCGCGGCGGCACCGCGCGGGCAGAGTTCCGCTTTTTGCACATCAACTACGGTCTGGCAAGCCTCACCAGGGCCGTGAATGTATTTTGCCACGTCTTTTTCTGTGAAGCCAGCATATGAACAACTTTTTTTATGCCGGCCGTGTACCGGCCCTCTTTGCCACGACAAAACCCGCACGGCCCCTAGAAAACGACGCGAGGCCCGAAACCAGCCGGGGTTTCGGGCCTCGCGGGCATATCTGCCGAAGCAGCCGTAACTACCGGGCTGCCGCTACGCTTTGCCAGACAGTGCTATGACTATTCTACAGCTTCTTGAGCACATCCTCGGCAAAGGAGGCAATGGCGTCGGGATCGCTGGAGGCGTCGCCTTCCATCTTGAGACCTTCACAAATGATCTCGGCCCCGAGGCCCTTGGCCTTTTCTTCAATGGCGGGCACAGCGCCACAATAGTGTTCATACTCCATATCGCCCGAAGCAAAGGCGGCCACCTTCTTGCCCTTGAGGCCCATGCTTTCCATTTCGTCAAAAAGCGGGGCGAAGTCGTCCTGCAGTTCCAGATCTTCCATGCCCCAGGCCGAACTGCCCATAAGCACGGCGTCATAACCGTCGGCCAGGTTTTCGGCAGCGGCTTCAGCGGCGTTCAGCAGGGTCACTTCATGACCGCCGGCAGCAATAAGCTCTTCCAGCTTCTGGGCAATGCTCTCGGTATTGCCGGTGCTGGAACCAAACAGAATCATAACCTTGCTCATGGTGCGCTCCTTCCGGCCAAAGGCCGGACATTTATAAAATGAATTTCATTTTCAAGTGAAATAATTAGGTTCACCGCCTGTGTCAAGCCCATATCCCCAAAGCCTGGCAGGTTTCGTCGAAAGAGTCCCTGTTTGCCGTCAATAAGACCATTTTTCGGTCATTGGCGCGCCAGCCGCACGTCAACCATGTGCTGGCCGGGGAATGTCCGCCCGCGCTGCCCAGCCCTGGAATCCCTGGAGGGCGGGGCGTGGTCATTTTCAAAACAGACTGCCCCGCTGCCCCTGAACTGAAAAGACGCCAGCCAGGGCCAGCGTCTTCAGCTTATAAAGGGTCAGGAAAACATCTGTGACCAGCGTCACATTTATAAATTCTTTTTTGCACGCCGCCATAGGCAGCCAGCACGCACCAGCGGACAACAATAGCCAAACAACAATAGCCAAACAACAATAGCCGGACAACAGCAGCCAGGGATGCGCTATTGCCAGATATGCGGCCGCCACGCTACGCAACCCCCGGATGCGCGGGCACCGGGCGCAATCGCAGGTGCGGTCATCTGGATTCGTTCGTCAGCATGCACTGCCACTGAATGCGAGGCCGCCGGTGCAGTAGCGTTTCAATAAGAGTTTTAGGGGGTGGGGGCGTGGGGGAGGAGACCCTTTTGCAAAAGGGTCCCTCCCCCACAAAACATTTCAAAATAACACTACTCCAAATCAACGCAGGCGCTTTCGCCGGGAGCCAGCGCGCCTTCCTTGGCGCGGGGTTCCGGCAGGCTCCATGCTCCGGGCATGGGGGCCGTCAGTTCCGCTTTTTCGCCCACGTAGGGATTGAAGTAGCCATGGCGCAGCCAGGGGCAGAGCTTTTTCAGCCTTTTCATAAACTGGGTCAGGCCCATGCTTGGCGAAAGCTCAAGCTTGCCCCCGTCTTCCATATCCCGCTTCATGAGGTCAAAGTACCACTCGGGATCAATATTGAGATTGCGCCACTGGATCATGCTGACGCCGTTTTCGCCCACCATGCGCGCCAAGGCTTCCAGTTCTTCTTCTGTATCGGTGATGCCGGGAAAGAAGAGCAGGTTCAGAGACACGAAAATGCCCCGGCTTCGCGCCTCGCGTATGGAGGCGCAGACATGGTCCAGGCTGTAGTCCGCAGGCCGGTAATAGCGTTCGTAGAGGGTAGGGCGCGCACTGTTGATGCTCACGCGCAGGCTTGTGAGCCCGGCTTCGGCCAGACGGGCCACGGCCTCGGGCCGCGAGGCGTTGGTATTGCAGTTGATGGTTCCCAAACCGCCACCGGAACGGAACAATTTTATGCTTTCCTCAAGAAGGTCGGGGTTCATGAGGGGGTCGCCCTCGCAGCCCTGCCCGAAGGAATAAATGGGCGCGCGGTTTTCACGTCCGGCATGAATGCGCATGACCTCGGCCACTTCTGCGGGTTCCGGCGTGAAGGCCAGACGGCACTGGGGCGTCACGGCCACGGGCGAGTCCTTGTCCTGGGCGGAAATACAGCCCACACAGCGGGCATTGCAGGAGCGGGACGTGGGCAGGGGCGCTTCGTAACGGCCAAGGGCGAAATTTCGGGCCGCCGGGCAGTCGTAGCGGGCCACGCAATTATCCAGGATATGCCGCACAAGGCGGTTCTTGGGATAATCCTGCAGCAGCCCGCGCGCGCCCTGCTCTATGCGGTGGCGCGGGATGCGGCTGAAAACCTGACGCTGATCCGTATCGACCTTGCGGGCGCAGATATAAAAGCGCCCACGCGCAAAACCAATGGCCCCATACGCGAACAGGGGCAGCAGGGGCGCGCCGGGATTGCTGGCATAGGCCGGATGCGCCGAAAGAGTGTGCGCGGGGGCGGCAAAAGCCGCCACGGCCAGTTGGGCTTCGCCTTCGGGCGGCACTATTTCTCCGGTTTCGGGGTCAAGCCCCACGGCCTGTCGGCCAGGCAGCAGAAAAAATTCGCTTTCCTCAGGCAGGGGCATGAGTTCGTCAGGGCGCGGCAGCCCCCACTGCGCGCCCCTGCGACAGACCATGAGCAGGCGTTCATCATCGTAAATATTGCCCTGCTCGTCCGCCATAACAAGATGCGGCTCAATATGCTGCGCGGCCATAAATGCTCCTTGCCCCGGCGGGGGTGAACGTATATAACGGCCCAACGTGGCCGGGCGATCCCGGCCCGTACTTTTGGAGGCCCTTCATGTTTTCCATAATGCTTTTCATTTTTTTGTGTTTTTTCGGCATTCTCGCCGTCCTTGTCTATATGCTGCGCTGCCAGGAAAAGCTGGTGCGGCAACTGCGCGAGGAGCACTCCCAGTTGCGGGTGATGCTGCGCACCCTGGAGTCGCGCCTGGATTATCCGGACGGCAGCCAGCCTGCCGCTGCTGATGTAAGCGCCGCTGATGCAAACGTCAACAATGCCCCAGAGCAGCAGGATTATGCCTCCCCGGCTTTCTCGATGGAAACCGCGCTGGACATGGACTCGAACCCGCAGGAGACTGCGCCCCACCAGACGCGGGCCGCCAGGTTGACGGCACGCACGGCCGATGCCGTCGCCACCGCTGGCAATGATCCCCTGCTGCACCTGAGTTTTGACCCGCCTGCCGGCAAGAGCCAGGGGCCGCGCCCGGCTGGCGCGCCAGCTATTGACCCGGCGCTGGATCTGCATTTTGACCCTATGGATGCGGCGCAGGCCCAACGCTAGAGCATTTAACACTTGAAATGCTCGCGTACGGCAGGCAAAAGCCCGCCTACTCGCATTTCGTGGCAAGGATTTTCAGAAAAATCCTTGCAGAGCATTTAACTCATTTCATTCGTAAACTGCTCTAACGCGACCCGGCTTTAGACTGGCCTAGGCCTCAGGGCCTGCAAGGCCGTAACGCCCTTTGGCCGCAGCCAGATACGCCCTGCGCGCGTCAGGGCAAACGCACTCTTCGGCCCAGTGCAGATAGAGCAGCTTGAGGCATTGTTCAAGCACGGCATCGCTCCTGGCAATCCGGCTGGCCACAAGCTCTTGGTGTCCGCAGGTCCACAGGTCGCAGATGTTGTCGGTAAAAGCCTGGGCCCTGTGGGCCGCGCGGTGACGCGCATTGACCTCGGCCAGCCCTGTGGCGCGAATGTGGGCCGCCACGTCGGGGTGTTCCAGCAAGAATTTTATGCGAAAAAGGGCGTCGCCCACATCGTTGGGCGCGTAGCCCACAAGGTGCTCGCCGTCCACAAAAAGCTGGGCAAAACCGTGTCCCACGCGGGGCGTCACAAGACAGCCGCCGCAACCGAGGGCCTCAAAGGTCCTGAAGTTCAGGTCGCCGCGCTCGCAATGGTTAAGCAGCACACGCCCCTGGGGGAAAAGCCGCCTGTAGCTCCCCGTTTCCACGTGCAGACCGGGGAGCTGACTGCCAAGCGCGCGTAAAAATTCTGAACGCAGGGGCGTGTTTTCCGAAACAGTGCCCACAAAAAGACAGTCCCATACGGACTGCACGTCGGGGTCGGGCTGATCCTGCGCCCAGGCGAAGGGCGGCGACCACCACACCCTGTCTTTAGCAAGAAATGGCCCGTGGAACCGGGGAATGTCATCACGCAGGGAAACCATACAGGCGTCAAAAGCCTGGGCATAGAAAGGCTGCCAGCTATGGATATGCGAATCCACACTGTAATAAACCGTCAGGCAGGGAAATTTTTCAACCCCGAGCACAAAGGGCGGGCGGCTGTTATCGCCCACAACCAGCACGTCGGGCACAAACCCCGCCAGACGCACAAGGTCCTCCCAGCCGAAGGCGCGATCGCCCCCAACATTGTGCAGGGCCACGTCCTGCCAGCCGCCAGCGTGCAATTCCACACCGAAAAAAGGGCTCCCCAGCCATAAAATACGCTGCATGGTTCTCCGGTAACTGTCAGAAAGTCTTTTGCATGTCATACAGTTGCCAATAAAGACAAGATACAATAGGTTAGAAACCTAGCCTCGACGCTTCGCCGCGTCAAGACGAGAGACTGCAACATGCTTCTGAATGCCCGCCGCCTACGCCTTTTCGCGCGCATCCTCCTGGCGCTCCTCCTCCTGCTGTCCGGCCTGACGGCGGGGGCCTTTTACCTGTTGCAGCGCAACCCCGAGGCCCTTGCCGGGCATTTTATCGAAGAACTTCGGGCCAGTACCGGGCTGTCCATCTCTGTGGACGCCGTCAGCGTGGCCCTTCTGCCCGTGCCGGCACTGGCCGTGAGCAACGCCACCGTCACAGGCGAAAACTGGCATTTTACCACAGCCTATGCCACGTTGCGCCCCGATTTTGCCGCGCTTCTTCAAGGGCGATTTGAACCTCGCAATGTCTCCCTCCTGCGCCCCCGCGTGGAAGGAACCGTGCCCGTGGCCCTCGGCCCCGGCATGGATCTGAAAGGCCTGCTCGCCTCTGGCAGCGGCGGGGCGGCGACATTGCCGGGACGCTGTCGCCTTGCGGTGCAGCAGGGCGAGCTGCGCATCCTGGGGGCCGACGGCTCAAGCCTCGTCATCGAGGGCGCGCAGTGCGACCTCGAAGCCAAACCGGGCGACAACATCCAGGGCACCCTCTCATGGGCCGCCGCCACGCTTGCGCCCGCTGACGGTCAACCCATGCGCCTGGACAGCCTGTATGTGGACGGCAAAACCAGCCTTGTCGATCCCCTGGGCAAAAGCCCGCGCATGGCGTGCAGCGGCGTATTGCGCCTCCCGGACTGGCTGCCCGAACTGAAATTTTCCTTCAACCTGACGCCCGATATCATCCCTGGCAAACAGGGCCTCACTTTTGCGGCCGACCTCGGCGGCTCCATCTCCAAGGATGGGGCGAGCATTCCCTTCAAGTTCGCGGGCGGCGCAGCATGGCGCAACGCCGACCCGCAAGCGGTCAGTCTGAACAAACTGCAACTGACCCTTGGGCCAGACAGTGTGAGCTTTGACGGCGCAGTGCAGCTTGAAGGCCCCATTGGCCCCGCCCTTGGAGGCAGCCTGCACCTGCACCGCGCAAGCCTCACGCGCTGGCTGGGTTTTGCCCGCAATCTGGCCCCCGGACTGCAACTGTCCCTGGACGAACTTTCTGAAGGACTGCTTGTTTTTGACATGGACGCGGCCGGGCTGCGCGTACCGCACATTGAAGTGACGGCGGCGGGCGCCCGGTTTACAGGATCGGGCGGCGTGGCCGACTGGCACAAGCCCGAAGTGGCCCTGGACATGACCACCGAGAACGTCAATCTTGGGCGCGCCATCCCCGAAGCCGTGGGCGACATGCCCGAAGAGCCCAAATTCGAGTACGGGCCGCTCACGCCCATGCCGGGCGGGCCCGTCATTCCAGGCGAAATCGGCGTGGATTACAACATCCGCCTGGCCGCCAAAAAAGTGGACTACGGCACCATCATCATCAATGACGCTCTTGTGGTTATCCGACAAGGGCTGATCGACGCCCAAAGCCGCCTTGAAGACACCCTGCTGCTTGTGGAAGGCAAGCTTTACGGCGGCAGCATCAAGGGCGAAACCATCCTTGGCGGCGACACGAGCACACCCTACTCCATACGCCTGCGGGCGCGCGACGTGAATGGCGAAAACCTGGGCAAAGACCTCAAGGTCATGCCCGTGGGCGGCGGCCGCCTGCGCGCCGATGTGGACATCATGAGCCAGGGGCGCGAACTGGACGTCTTTTTGAGCAAGTTGCGCGGCAGCGTCACCGCAAGGGCGGAGAACGGCTTTCTGCGCGCGCCGCCGCGTATCAGCGGCGGCAAAAAAACCACGTTCGCCTTTGCCTCCCTGGACATTGGCCTCAAGGTACGCACGGCGGCCTGGGACGGCCAGAAGCTCGGCCTTGAGGGGCAATGGAACGCGGCAATGGCCGCCGCCGGGCTGGACATGGCGACCGACATCAACGGCAGGCTGTGGTTCAGCGGCGACGGGGCCGATGGCGGACAGATGGATTTCACCAATCTGCCCGGCTCGCTTTCGCTGCGCATGGACGCGGAGCGCTCTTTCAATCCCGAAGGAGTGCACGTTCAGGCCTCGGGCCGCTTCAGCGGCCAGTCGGCCCGCAATGAATTTTCGGTATCCGAGGGGCATTTCACCGCGCTGGGCGTGGAGGCCCACGGCCAGGCCAGCTTTACCGCCGCCCCGGAGGGGATTTCGTGGCAGGGCAAGGTATCGGCGTACAGCCCCGACATGGCCCGCACCCTGCGCCTGGCGGGCCTTGGCAAGATTACCATGCCCAAGGGCTTCAGCAGCATCGAAATGGACACCCGCTTCAGGGGCGACCCCAATTCCCTTTCTTTGCGCGAAATCCGGGCCAAACTGGATCAGAGCGCCGTCACCGGCACACTGAACCTTGACTGGCGCGACCAGGTCAGCCTCAATTTCAAGCTCACCGCCGACCAGTTTGACCTTGACCGCTACATGAAGGCCAATGAGGGAAAATCCGGCGAGTCAGAGGGCAAACCGTGGGATTTCCGCTTTATGCGCAGCTTCAGCGCTTCCGGCGAATTTGGCGTCAACAAGCTCACAGCCATGCGCTTCACGGTGCAAAACCTGCGCTCCAAGTACAAACTTGAAAACGGCAAGCTCACGTCCGACTCCATTACCGGCCAGTTTTACGGCGCGCCCATCGTCAGCAGGGTCTCCATCAACTTCACGAGGGGCCTCAGCTTCGCCAATACCCTCACCATCAACGACTTTGATCTGACGGACGCCAGCAATGCCAGGGGCGGCGCAGCCGCACTCAGCGGCAGGGGCTCCATCCACTCGGAGGTGCATGCCAACCTCACCGGGCCGGATCAGTTGCCCGCCCTGCTCAACGGCAAATGGCGCGTCGAGGTGCTCAACGGCTCCTACCAGCAGAGAACGCCGGAGGGCAAGCTCAAGGGCAAGCCCACGATGATTACCGCTTCGGGCGCGTCCGGGAGCATTACCAATGGCGTGGCGCGCAGTAGTGATTTTTATCTCAAGGGGCCGGGGCTGCAGGTTGGCGGCGGCGGCTGGATCAACTTCAACAGCGAGACCCTGGACTGCAATTTCAACGTCAGCATGAAGAACGTTCCTGACTTTCCGCTGCGCCTTTACGGCGGCCTGAGCAACACCAAAACCTCCATTGGCGCGGGCACGTTTATCCTGAACACCCTTGGCGACATTACCAAGGGATTTGTGGATGTGCTCGGCGGTATTGTCGAAGGCACATGGAAACTCTTTCGCTGATAAATTAGCTGGTTCGGGTACAGAGCCTCAACGCCCTGTCGACTATTCTTCCTGTCTCCCGTTGACAGAAGCGGCCTTAGGGGCTAGGTTCATTGCGTGTTCTTTTTTGCACAACCAAAATTGCGGTTCCGCCAAGGAGAGTAACGGTGAATATTCTGATTTTCGGACCCAACGGCAGCGGCAAAGGCACCCAGGGCGACCTCATCAAGCAGAAGTATAACCTCGCCCACATCGAATCCGGCGCCATATTCCGTGAACACATCGGCGGCGGTACTGAACTGGGTAAAAAAGCCAAGGCCTATATTGACCGTGGCGACCTTGTGCCTGACGACATCACCATTCCCATGGTGCTTGAAACCCTGAAGACCAAGGGGCAGCACGGCTGGCTGCTGGACGGCTTCCCGCGCAACATGGTGCAGGCCGAAAAACTGTGGGACGCCCTCAAGAAAGAAGGCATCCGTCTGGATTACGTGGTGGAAATCCTGCTGCCGCGCGAAGTCGCCAAAAACCGCATCATGGGCCGCCGTCTGTGCAAGAACAACAACAACCACCCCAACAACATTTTCATTGAGGCCATCAAACCCAATGGCGACGTGTGCCGCGTCTGTGGCGGCGCTCTCTCCAGCCGCTCCGACGACCAGGACGAGGCCGCCATCAACAAGCGCCACGACATTTACTACAACACCACTGACGGCACCCTGGCCGCCGCGTATTTCTTCAAGGATCTTGCCGCTCAGGGCAAGACCAAATACATTGAACTGAACGGTGAAGGCAGCATCGAGTCCATCAAGGAAACCCTGTTGTCCAAACTGGCCTAAAGCCAGCGGGGGTCTTTTATCGCAGTCCGGGCCGCAATGGATGCGTTTCGGCAGTGCGGATGAGTTTCGGGCAGCGCGGTTGCCGCAGCCACCCAAACCCTGACCGCTCTTATGAATAAAAGACCATATTCCCGTTGACGCCCAACCCGTTCCCACAGGAAACACCGGCCGCAACGCCGGGAAAGGGGCTCCAGCCGCAAGGCAGGAGCCCCTTTTTGCGTGGGCCGCACAAATTCACCATACAAATGCACCAGTAGAGCATTTAACACTTGAAATGCTCGCGTACGGCAGGCAAAAGCCCGGTACTCACATTTCGCAGCAAGGATTTATCTGAAAATACTTGCAGGGCAATTAACTTTTTTCATTCGTAACCTGCTCTGGCAAGCCAGAGCAAATTAATTTTGAAATGCTTTACATTTCAAAGTGTTCTTTGGGCCGAAGAATGCGGTTTTAGGCAGAATCCACGTACATTACGGCGCACTACGCTCTCGTACAAAAGTTTTAGGGGGTGGGGGCGTGGGGGAGGAGACCCTTTTCCAAAAGGGTCCCTCCCCCACAAAGCATTTCAAAGCGCCAGCGCTCTCATCGTTGATGCGCTTTTAAACCGTCCGGGACGGACGCACACGGCGCGCTTGCCCCCAAGCCCAAGCTGCGCTACTACTCGGCCATGAGCAATTCACAAAACACCAATGGCTTTGCCAAAAGCGCGTCCATGCTGCTGGACGACGTGCTCGGTCTGCCCGACGCGGTGCAGGCCGACAGCACTGTGGATGTGGCCTTTGTCCGCCCTGAGGCCCGTCAGCTTTACGCCCAGGACGGCGACGATTTTTTTGCCCCTGCCACCAGCAGTTCCGCGGGCTTTGACCTGCGCGCCTGCCTCACTGGCGACAAGGGCGCAGAGGCAGTTATCGCCCCTGGCCAGCGCCTCAAGATCGGCACGGGCATTGCCGTGCAGCCCCGCGCAGCGGGCATTGCTGGCTTTGTTTACTCCCGCAGCGGCCTTGGCGCGCGCGACGGCCTGACCGTGGCCCAGGGCGTGGGCGTCATCGATCCCGACTATACGGGGGAAATCCTGGTGGTTCTACTGAACACCTCCGGGCAGGAACGCCGCATCGCCAATGGCGAACGCATTGCCCAACTCATCTTTCAGCCCTTTATGCGGCCACGCTGGCGCGAAGTGCAGGAGCTGGCTCCCACCGAGCGCGGTTCCGGCGGCTTCGGCCACACAGGGCGCTGATCACGCGGTGCCGAAACACCGGCACATCACCTCAACACCATAGGTTCATCGAGAAAAGGAGTCCGTCCATGTCACAAGCCTTTGCTGCCGTCAAAGCCGGGGAAGAAAGCCTGCTCTGCCGTTCTTACAGCCGTTATCCCGTGGCTGTGGTCCGAGGCAAAGGCGCGCGACTGTGGGATGTTGACGGCAAAGAATATGTGGACCTGCTGGCTGGCATCGCCGTTACCGCGCTTGGGCACTGCAACGACGAAGTCAACGCGGCCCTGACCGCCCAGGCTGAAAAACTCTGGCACGTGAGCAATCTTTTTTACCAGAACGAACAGCTTGAACTGGCCCGCCTGCTGCTGTCCACAAGCCACCACAACAAGGCTTTTTTCTGCAACTCCGGCGCAGAGGCCAACGAAGCGTGCATCAAGCTGGCCCGTCGCTACATGCGCAAGGTCAAACTGCGCGACGCCTATGAAATCATCACGCTTGACGGCTGCTTTCACGGGCGTACCCTCGGCGCTCTGGCCGCCACAGGGCGCGAAAGCCTCAGCGACGGCTTCACGCCGCTGCCCGAAGGATTCAAACAGGTTCCTGCCTGTGACCTTGAGGCCATGAAGGCGGCCATAACCCCCGCCACCGCCGCCGTAATGGTGGAAGTGGTGCAGGGCGAAGGCGGCGTGGTGCCGCTGTGCGGCGACTATCTGCGCCAGCTCGAAGCATTGTGCCGTGAGCGGGATGTTCTCTTCATGTGCGACGAAGTGCAGGATGGACTGTGCCGCACGGGCAAATTCTGGGCTTTCCAGAATTATGGGCTGACGCCCGACGCCATCAGCGTCGCCAAATCCCTGGCCAACGGTCTGCCCATGGGGGCCATGCTGGCTACCGATGCCGTGGCCTGCGGCTTTGAAGCCGGCAGCCATGCCACCACCTTTGGCGGCGGCGCGCTGGTTTCGGGCGTGGCAACCAAGGTTGTGGAAATACTGCTGCGCGACAAGCTGGCTGAAAATGCCGCCAATCTTGGCGCGCATGTAAAGCGTGAGATGGCCGCCATGCAGGATCGCCTGCCCGGAAAAATCAAGGAAGTACGCGGCATGGGCCTCATGATCGGCATCGAGCTCGCCGTGGACGGCAAAGCGGTGTGGGAAGAACTGCTGCGCCGGGGCTACATCTGCAACCTGAGCCACGGCGTGACCCTGCGCCTTCTGCCCGCCCTGAATATCGACAAGGCTGACCTTGATTCCTTCATGCATACCCTTGAAGAGATTCTCGGCGGCCGCACCGCCTGAAAAAGCTCTTTCAGGGGCTTTACAGAAAAATAATTGTGGACTAAATAGTCTGCGTAGAAAATCGATGACGATTGGTACGGCAACCCCGCTCCGGCGGGGTTGCCGCTTACTTTGACAAGGAGACGCCATGGACGTTTTTGATCAAGCTACAGAACTGGAGCGCCTGGACAGGGAATCCGCTCTCATGCGGGCCCGTGCCGCCATTGATCGCGGTGGGCCGGAAATGATTGACGGCGTAGCCTGTTGCCGTGATTGCGGCGAACCCATCCCCCTGAAACGCCTTGAGGCCCTTCCCGGCGTTGGCCTGTGCCGCGCCTGCCAGGAAGAACGCGAAAGCGGCGACTAGCCGCCCCCTCCCCGACATTTGCCACAGGGCCTGCCCGGTCCCGTTGCCCTTTTTTTCGGCTGCCGCCTGGTCTTGGTGCTCGCCCTTTTTCCGGCGGCATAGGGGGATGTTCGGCTGCGTCTCATGCCGCGCCCCATGCCTGGCCTTGCTAGAGAAAGACCTTGTGGGGGAGGGACCCTTTTGCAAAAGGGTCCCCTCCCCCACGCCCCCACCCCCTAAAACTTTTATCCGGGGTTCGCACGACTACAGGAATGCCCTGTGTTTTGGCGGCTTCTCCACAACGCAAGAGCCCCGGCCAGTTGGCCGGGGCTCTTGCGTAACTTTTGGCAACAGGCTGCCTAGTTCCAGATAAAATGCAGCAGCCAGTAAGACACAAAGCCAACAGCGCCCGCCGCTGGCAGGGTCAGCACCCAGGCCGTGAGCAGACTTCCGGCCACGTTCCAGCGCACGGCCGAAAGCCGCTTGGTGGAACCCACGCCAAAGATGCAGGCCGTGATGGTGTGAGTGGTGCTCACAGGCGCGCCCATCATCGAGGCCCCGGTGATGACCAGAGATGCCGACGTTTCAGCGGCAAAACCGTGTACCGGCTCCAGCTTGAAAATACGGTGCCCCATGGTCTTCACGATTTTCCAGCCGCCCACAGCCGTGCCCGTGGCCATGGCTCCGGCGCAGGACAGCTTGACCCACAAAGGCACTTCAACCGCGTCGATCTTGCCGAAAATGAGCAGCGCCAGGGTAATGATGCCCATGGTTTTCTGCGCGTCGTTCAGGCCGTGACTGGTGGCCATAAAGGCTGCGGACACCAGCTGCAAGCGCCTGAAAGCCCCGTTGACTCTTCGCCTGGACATGCGCGAGCACGCCCAGTAAATGATCCACATGATCAGATAGCCCATAAAAAAACCCGCCAATGGCGAAGCCACCAGCGGGATAAGCACCTTGTCGATAATGCCCTTGCCGTTGAGCGCGTCAAATCCGGCGTCAGCCACAGCCGCGCCGATAAGCCCGCCGATGAGCGCGTGGGACGAGGACGAAGGGATGCCGAAGTACCAGGTTATGCAGTTCCAGACTATGGCCCCGACCAGGGCCGCCAGAACAAGCACATGGCTGCCCTCGACCACCTGCGGCAGGACTATGCCGCTGCCCAGGGTCTTGGCCACTTCCGTGCCCAGCAGCGCACCGGCCAGATTGAGCAAAGCGGCGGCTCCCACGGCAAAACGCGGCGTGACCACCTTGGTTGACACGACCGTTGCAATGGCGTTGGCGCAGTCATGCGCGCCATTGGTAAAGTCAAAGATAAGCGCCACCAGCACGATGAGCGCCAGCAGCACAGGGATATCAAACATTTTTCAGCACCGCTTCTTCAATGGTTTCCGCCAGGGCATTGACCTGCTCAAGCAGGATGCTCATGCGTTCATAGGCCTGGCTCCATTTAAGCGTCTGCATGATCTGGGGCACGGTGATTTCCTGCTGTTCGTCCAGCAGTTCCGCCAGGCCCACGGCCAGCAACATGTCGCACTCGCCCCGCAGATTGCGGAAGGCGCGTGTTTTGTGGCAGTCGCGCCTGTGGGTCAGCCCCTCAAGCATAAGACGGCTCATGTCCAGCATGGCGCTGATGGTGCGGGCCATCTGAAGCGCGGGGAAACGTATGCGCGTGAATTCAAAAATGTGCAGGCGGGTGCTCAGGCTGTGGAGGCAGTCCATGCACTCTTCCTGCTCCTGATTGATGCGCAGGATGTCTTCACGGTCGATGGGGGTAATGAAGGTCTGCGTCAGGTCGCGGATGATCTGGCTGTGCAGCACATCCGCCTCTTCTTCCAGAAAGGCGATTTCCTTATGGATATGATCCATATTGGACACATCGTCCAGCATTTCAACCAGCAGGCCCGCCATGCGCCGCAGAAGACTGTTCTGCTCTGCCAGCATGGCGAAAAACGGTGCGGATTTGGGCAACAGCGCTGGAAACATCCTTTCTCCTTGGGATCGGTACACGCACGCATGACCTCAATGCCACGCACCATACCGGTTGACGTTCCGGCGGTTGTCCGCTTCTGGGGGGACCGCCGTCTTTTGATTTGATATATGTATACTCACAGCGGGCACGTGCCAAGAGGGCACACCCGAAACAAATAAAAGTTTTAACCAGCGTTGCCTGATTAACATTATTTTAAGTATGTTACAGTCAATTTTTTTGAGTATTAAAAACTGTTTAAGCACTCAATACTTTTGCATCGCCCAGAGCAATTTCACTAGCGATGCTGTCCTGCCCGTAAGGCGGTCCGCCGACGGTTCAGGCAAGCCCTGTGGGCAACGGCTGCCGCGAAAATGGATATTCTCAAAGCGAAAATGCTCTAGCGTTCCGCCTGCGGCAGAACACCCTCAAACCACGCCCGCACAAGACGACTGAGCGCTTCGGGCAGAGGCCAGGGGGGATAGTCAACACATGCGGCTCCAGGCAGGCGCAGGCCGCCGTGGTGCAAAAAAAATCCGGGCAGATCCGTGGATGGTTCAGCGCCGCCGGAATCCTGCGGCAACGCGCCCACCCCATCCGCATACAGGGCATCGCCCCACAGCGCGTGTCCCAGTCCCGCTGCGTGCACCCGTATCTGATGGCGCGCGCCACGACGGATGCGGCAGGCAGCCAGGGTCAGCCCCTGCGGCGGCAGGGAGAGCGGGAGATCGGAAGCCCGGGGCGCTGCTGCCAGGGACGATTCTTCCGGCAAAAAATGACCGGACTCGTTTGCCGTGCCCGTTGCCGTGCCCCCGGCCATGCCGGAAGTCGGGCCTGCCGCAACGGGAGCGGCGCTGAAAAGCAGCCGCAATTCCTCGGCGTCCATTGTGTCGGGATGCCAGACATGCAGCGGCCAAAAATCCGTCCAACGGGTCTTGTCCGCCTGTGCGTCGCGCAAACGGCTTTTGCGGCGGCCGCTTACGCCCAGAGACTGCCGCGCCGTGATTGGCCCTGTAAGAACGCCTGTCAGCAAGGCCACATAGCGCTTTTCACAATGCCCTTTTGCTTCTGCAGCACGAAAGGCGGCAGCGGCGGCAGGCGTCAGGGCGGCGCAAAGCAGTCCTGACGTTCCAAAATCCAGCCGTTGCAGCAGCATGAGTTCCTGGCCCTGTGTCGCCCCGTGTACGGGTTGGCCGCAGCCATGGCGGACGCCGGGCATGACCGGAGGGCACGGCTGGCCTGAAGTCCGGCACGGGGAAGGCCCGTCCCAGGCTGCCGCCAGAGCGGGGGCGAGAGCCTCCACGCTTGCCTGTGTGCTGCCCGCCAGAGCGGCGCTGTGCATGTTGGCCGGTTTGCTGAAAAAACAATACTCGCCTTGCCTGTCGAGCATGCGCAGGCCAAGGCTGGCGGCCAGTGCGCAGAGGTCGTTGTGCTGGGCAACCGCACCAAGTGCTGGCGCAAGTTCCGACGCGGGCGCTGGGGCGGTCTGCGACGCCGACGCTGCGACGCCTTCTGTTGCCGCCCTTGAGGCGGCCTCCCCTGCGGGCGCTGGGGCGGGCGTCGGGATGGCCCCCGCTACGGACGCTGTGGCGGCCTGTGTCGCCGCGTCAAGCAGACAAATCACGTCTCCCTCGCGCATACGCCGTGACGCGGCGGCGGGACGGCCATTGACCAGCACAAGACCGCTTTCGATGCAGCGCTTGCGTCCGCGCACGCCCAGGTTGGGCAAAAGCGCCTCAAGCGCATGATCAAGCCGCTGGCCCGCCTGCTGCTCCACGCGCAATTCCCGCATGCGTCCATCCGTATCAGGGCTGTCGCAGTTCCGTTCAGGGCCATTCCGACCGCAAAATTGGGGTTTCACTCAGATCTCCGCGGCCTTGCCCGGCAAAAGATCAAGAAGGGCGCGGGCCGTCAGTTCCGGCTCGTGGTACTGGGGATTGTTCTCACACACGATATGCCGATCCACAATGTTGAGGCCCATGTCGCTGATGGATTTGCGCACCTCGTCGCCAAGGCCGCCCTCATACCGCCCGTGGCGGGAATCTATGAGCACATGGTGCAACAGGCGTTCGGTTGGCGCTTCCGGGGCGTCTTCCCGCAAATGGCGCAGGATCATGGCAGCCTGACCCGCCACGCTCAGCCCCAGCAGCTCGGCGTCACTGCCGGAATTGGGAATAAATATTTTGGGGCAGTCCGCTTCGGCCACGGTGCTTCCCACGCCCTGGGGCAGCAGGTTGGCCAGCACGCTGGTGTAAAAACTGCCCATGGGATAGCAGATGGCCCCGGCCGAACTCAGATAGACGCCTGCCGCAGGCGCAAGCGGCGGACGGCACGGCGTTGCGGGCAACTCCAGGCAATCCTGCTCGTTGAGCCGTTCGGGCTCGTGCACGGTAAGAAACAGCCGCCGCACGGGCCGGGGCAGCGTGCGAAAGAGGTGCTGCCCCACGAGTACCGAGCCGTCGTCCAATTCAGCCGCCAGGTGCAGGCTTTCCCTGACAATGGGGCGTACCACGCCCCGCGTTTGCAGCAGACGGCTGAAAAATGCCAACACAGGGTCAAAATTGCGCTTGTAGTGCAGATAGCCCCCGGCCAGCAGCAAATTGCCGAAGCAGGCGCGATAGGGATCAAAATCGCCGGGCATGCGGGAGAGAAAAAAATTCAGGTGCAGCCGCAGGGCGTCGGCAAAAACGCCGGGCATGCTTTTCCAGACCCGGTGCCCTGCCCTGCCCATGCCCACAAGCTGCCGTCTGAGAAAATCCGCCGGGGCTTTTTTGCCTGCGCAGGAAGGTACTGCGCCCATGATGGACGCTACGTTTTCCGGCAGATCTTCACCTTCGGCCGGGAGGCGACAGGCGCAGAAATCCAGCACAGCGGCAGGCACGACGGCGCTGTCGGCCAGGGCCAGCAGACGGTTGCGGATATCGCCCACTGCGGGCATGGCGAATGCCCGGCGCAAAACCGCCGAACTGCCGCCGGAATCAAAGGTGGTGATCAGATGGACGGAATTGTGCGTATGGCGGGTCAGCTCCCGGCTGAGACTGCGCAGGGCCGTGCCGCCAGTAAAAAACGTCAGACGCGGCCCCAGGGCCGGAAAAGCCGTCAGCGTCGGAGCGCCGTTCACGCACCGCCCCCGCTGGCCCCCACAGGCCAGGTTGCGGGCCGCGTGGTGGGGATGAGCCCCAACTCGCACATGCGCATGAAAATGAGCCTGCCGATCCAGGCGTCGGTGGCGGCATAGGCGATTTGCTTGGCGCTGAGTTCGGGCAGGCTCCAGTTGGAGCACTGGGAACCCTTGGAAATCCGCCAGCCAAAAAAATTGGCCGTCAGACTGCGCAGACCCTGACTGGGCAGTTTGTGCGCCCTGGCCACGCCGCCCAGATCAACCAGCCCTGCCGGTTCAAAATCGTGCAGCTTGGCCAGATCACGCATGTCATCCCTGATGCCCACACCGGCTTTGACCTGCGCCGGGTTAGCAAGCAGAGCCGCCAGGTCGGGGCCAAAGGGCATCCAGGCCAGCTGGATCAGGTACACGGCCTGCTCCGTGGCCAACTGGATCAGCGCCGGAGCGTTGCGCCTTCCCTTGCGAAAGGATGGTCGCGTTTCCGTATCAAAGCCCAAAACGCTTTCTTCCCGCAGATGAGGCAGCGCGCGTTGCCAGTCTTCTTCGCTGCGCACCACATGCACATGCCCCTCAAAATGACACAGGGGCAGAGCGTTCACTTCCTCACTGCTCAGACGGCGACGTAATACATCCATATCCATAGGTTGTTTACCAGATTACTTGCCAATGCAGAATTGAGAGAAAACCCTGTCCAGCACTTCCGCCGGGCTGCTCAGCCCGGTAACTTCCGCCAGATGGGCGGCGGCCACGTCAAGACGCACGGCGCAGCAGTCATACGACCGCCCGGCATCCACATCTTCGCGCAGGGCCGTCAGTTCGGCCAGAGCCGCCTCAAGAGCCAGTGTTTGCCGGACATTGGGCGCAAGCCCTTCTTCTCCGGCAGTCCCGTCACCTTCAGCCAGCAACAGCGCACGCAGGTGTTCAGCCATGTCCTCCACCTGTGTATCGGAAAAAGCGCTTGTTGCGCAACAGGTTTGGTTCTGAATCCAGCTTGGGGGGAATTTTTGGGGCATACACAGATCGCATTTGTTCCACACGACCAGCACAGGCGTTGTGCCTGCCATTTCAAGCACTTCTCGGGCTGCCGGCTCCGGGCAGACCTCGGCCGTGGCCCCGGCCTCGCCCAGAGCGCCGCCGTCCAGCACAAGAACAATGGCGTCCGCCTCGACCAGCTTTTGCCGGCTGCGTTCAACGCCCAGTTCTTCAATACTTTCCGTTGCCTTGCGCAAACCTGCGGTATCCGTCAGGCGTACAGGCAGACCATTGAGGTCGCAGACCTCCTCAAGAAAATCACGCGTGGTGCCGGGAATATCAGTGACCAGCGCCCGGTTGCGCCCGAGCAGGGCGTTCATGAGGCTGGACTTGCCCGCATTGACGGCGCCCGCCAGCACCACGACTGCGCCTTGCTGCATGACCCGCGCCCGGCGGCTGCCCTTGAGCAGGTGCCGCAGCGCGGCAGACACGTTTTCAACAGCGGCGCTGAAGGTGGGGGCGTCCATGCCTTCAACTTCGTCTTCGGGAAAATCCACGGCCACGCACACCTGCATGCGCAGTTCTTCAAGCTTCGCGCGCAGGGCCTCGGTGCGACGGGCCAACAGACCGTCCAGCCGGTTCAGGCCGTAACGCAGGGCCTCGCGCGAGGGCGCGGCGATAAGTTCGGCCACGGCTTCGGCCTGACTCAGATCCATGCGTCCATTGATAAAGGCGCGCCGTGAAAATTCGCCCTTCTGCGCCTGACGCGCGCCACGGCGCACGGCGCTCTCCAGTACGGCCTGAACAATAAACGCGCCGCCGTGGCAATGGATTTCAGCCACGTCTTCACCCGTAAAGCTGCGCGGGCCAGGCATAAAAACGGCCAGCACGTCATCCAGAGCCTCGTCGTTGCAGTCCAGAACCCGCCCCCTGTGCAAAAACCAGGGGCGGAAGTTTTCAAACCTGGACGACAGGGGCAAAAACATGCGCGCGAGCACCTGCTTGGCGTCAGGCCCGGAAATGCGCACAATGCCAATCCCCCCTGATCCGGGTGGCGTGGCAATGGCCGCTATGGTGTCGCGTGTGGTGTTGCCCATGAGTGCGCTACAGTTATGGGTGCGCCGGTTTAACCCTGGCGGCGTTTTTTTCAGGGTTCAGGAAAATGCGGCTTCCGCATTTCCGCCAAAGGCGGAAATGCGGAAGCCGCCTTGATATGCAAGCTCTGTCCATCAGCGCTACGAGAGCACTTTACCGTTGAAAACGGCGTAACCGTTCTGGAGCAGATAAAGGAAGCACTGATTAAAGAGCCTCCAGGAAACGCGCTGGTATTTCTTTTGGCAAGGCGCGTTTTTTTTGAAGCAGGAGTGGACTCTTCCGTCCTCGACTGTTTCAAAAAAAGTGAAGCAAGTCCGCCAAACGGAATAAATCAGCGTTTCCCTAGTTCTTTTCGGTCTTTTTGCGCAAAATGACAACCCTCTTCATGGGGCCGTCGCCCGTGCTGCGCGTCTGCACATCCACCGCTTCCTGAAGACAGACGTGCACAATACGGCGATGGTACGAAGACAGGGGCCGCGTGGAATAGGAGCGGCCGCTCTGGCGCACCTTGTCGGCCAGGGCCAGCGCCATTTCGCGCAGTTTTTCGTCCTGACGGCGGCGGTACTCCCCGGCGTCGAGCTGCACGCGCACAGCTGCATTCATGCCCCGCGAAACGATACGCGAAATCATGTACTGCAGCGCGGCCAGCGTTTGTCCTTCGCGGCCAATGAGCAGGCCCGAATCTTCTTCACTGTCAATGCCCACCTGCACCCTGTCGCCGCCCAGCTTTACATCCAGATGCACGTCTTCGCCCACGATGGGGCGCACCAGTTGGCGGACGGTTTCACGCACAAGGACGTCCAGGCGTTCCTGGTCAAGCTGCTCCATGGGCATGGCGGGCAGCCCTTCGGCGGCTTCTTCAAAATCATCGTCCAGAACGTCCATGCCCTTGGGCTGGCGGGCAGCCTCACGGCCGCCATCTTTTGCGGCGTTGCGGCTTTCGCGGCCGTCACGGGAATCGCGGGAATCACGAGATTCGCCACGGCGACCACGCCCTTCGGCGCGTCTGCCCTCTTCGCCGTTCTGCCCGTTCTGACCGTTCTGACCATTTTGTCCGTTCTGGCCATTCTGCGCACGGCCCGAAGACTTGGCCCTGTCCCTTGACCTGTCGCCACGGCCTTCGCCACGACTGTCGCCCCGGCTTTCGCCACGGTTTTCGCCATCGGACTTGTCGGAGGGCTTTTCAGCGCCCCTGTCACAGGTCTTGTCACAGCTTCTGTCGGGGGCCTTGGCACTGGCGCGGGCATTGCCATTTTCAGCGCCACGTTCCGGAGTTCTCTCACCCTGCCGTTCCGGACGCGGGCCTACCCCTCTGGGCTGACGGGCATCCCGGCCCTGAGAACCTTCGGCCTGTTCGGCTGCCGGTTCCTGCGCGGGCTTGCGGTTGCGGGAGCGGCTGTTGCGCTTTTCCTGCTGGCCGTTGGCAGCCTGATCGCCTTCCTCGCGCGGGGCGCGGTTTTTTTCCGGCGTTGCAGCGGCGGGCACGCTTTCAGAGGCGTCAGCCTGCGCGCCTTTGCGGCCCAGAATACTTTCAACAGTTTCACGAAGCTGCACCCGACGCGCCCGGACCTTGGCCTTGCGCGCGCCGACTATGCCGAAGATGCCGGACTTGGAGTCCTGCACAATTTCGATTTCCAGCTTTTCACGCGCAGCATCGAAGTAGCCGCAGGCTTCCTCTATGGCGCTGTCCAGGTCCTTTCCCTGGAATTCTTTAAACCCTTCCATACTCGTCCTCGTTCCAATGGGCGGTACAGGCCGCCATTGCGGCTATTTCGCGGCGGCGTGGCCTTTGAGCTTCCGGATCATCATCTGCTGCTGCGCTATGGACAACACGTTGTTGACCAGCCAGTACAACACCAGGCCTGCCGGGAAGTTCAGGAAAAGCACCGTGAAGATAAGGGGCAAAAACATCATGATTTTCTGCTGCGTGGGATCGGCGGCCGGGGGGTTCATCCTCTGCTGCAGGAACATGGTCACGCCCATAATGATGGGGGTGATGTACAGGGGATCCTTGGTGGAGAGGTCGGCCAGCCAGAGCATGTCCGTACCGGGCAGATACTTGATGAAGGGCGCATGCCGCAGCTCGATGGAGGTGAGCAGAGCCTGGTACAGACCGAAGAACACGGGCAGCTGAATAAGGATGGGCACGCAACCGCTGGCGGGATTAACGCCGTAGGTCTTGTAAAGCGCCATGACCTCCTTGTTCATCTGCTCCTTGTTGTCCTTGTACTTCTCGCGCAGCTCCGTCATATGGGGCTGGAGCTTCTTCATCTTTTCCATGGACGCGTAGCTCTTGGCCGTAAGGGGCCAGAACACGGCCTTGATGAGCACGGTCAGCAGGATGATGGACAGGCCCCAGTTGTGCACGTACTTCTGGAAGAATTCCAGCAGCCAGAGCAGCCCTTTGGCAATGATGTGGAAAAAGCCCAGGTCAATACTTTTGGCAAGCTGGGGCGAGACGTCCTGGAGCTCGGAGCGCACCTTGGGGCCGACCCAGTAGGAAACAGACAGTTCCTTTTCCTGGCCGGGGCCAAGCAGGGTTTCCTGTTCTTCGACAGCGGCGCGATACACATTTTGCTGCATGACGCCTTTGACTGTCACGTTGTTGGCTTCACCGGGCATTACGGCCGTGAGAAAATACGTGCTCATGGCGCCAGCCCAGTAAATCTTGCCCACGGCCTGAACGCCGGTGGTTTCAAGGGTGCTCGCGGAGCTTTCTTCCTTGAGGCTGCCGTCGTTGTCCCAGGCGACGCGCATGGCATCGTAACGGTCACCGGCGGCATTGCTGGCGTCAGCGGCCGCCGTGTAGCTCACGCGTACGCTGCGCGCCTGTTCGCTCAGGTTCGTCACGCGAACCTTTTCCTGAATGAGATAGGAGGAGGCGTTGAAGGTCAGGTCGCGCACCACGCGCAGATTGTCCACTTCGCCCGTCAGGCGCAGGGAACCCTGCTGGTTTTCACCAATGGTGAGGCCGTTTTCGCCGGAATCCGCTGTCCACTGGCCGGTGCTCCACGAGGGCTGGCTGTTGATAACCAGGCCCATGGGGGCCACCTGGGCCGTCTTGGGGTCAACCATGTTTACCAGGGGCGAATCCGCCGCGAGACCAACCTGAAATTTTTTCAGCTTGAACGAACGCAGCGCGCCGCCGCCGCTGTAAACAACAGCTTCATACAGGGGAGTGTCCACCGTAATGTCGCGACCCGCCGAGGGCGTAAAAACTGGCAGACTGGGCTGCGCGGGCGCGGGCGCTGTCTGCGCCAGCTGTTGCGGCACCTGCGCATTCTGCTGCTGTTGCTGCTGCGCCACAGGGGCGGGCTTTGAGGTCCAGCCCATATGCTCGGCCAGATATCCCCAGCCGACAATGACAATAAGACAAAGAACAATGGCAATGATAAGATTTTTACTGTCTTGCATGTGGGCGCTCACTCCTGGGACAATGGCGGAACGTCACGGCGACGTCGTCCTGATGGTGGTGGAACTGGATCATAGCCCGATCCGCCCCAGGGGTGACAGCGGGCCAGGCGCTTGAGCGCCAGCCAGCCGCCACGCAACACGCCGTGGGTCATTACGGCCTCTACGGCATAGGCGGAACAGGTAGGGTAATAGCGGCAGGCAGGGGGCAGCACGGGCGAGATGCAGCGCTGATACACGCGTATGGGAAATACGCAGAGGGTGCGCAGCATGCGGCTCATGGCAGACCAGCCAATGCCGAAGAGCCCGACGGGTGTCGGGCCGCACGCCGTAACAACGGCAAAAGTTCCGCAGCCACATGGGCATAGTCCAATGCGGCTTCTCCGGCATGCTTTTTTGCTATGGTAACGATGTCGGCCTCCACGGGCAGTTCTTCTCTGTGCAGGCGGTAGAATTCCCGCAGGAGCCTCTTGACGCGATTGCGCACCACGGCATTGCCTACCTTACGGGAGACAGCCATGCCTGTGCGCGCGCGAAGACCGGGACAGCCTCCCGGCAACACAAAGACAAGGAAATGCTCGGTGTGGTAACGCCTGCCCCGCTCATAGCAGGCCGTAAACTCCACCCGACGGCGGATGCGCAACTGCCTGGGCAGAAGGTACCGGCACATGGAAGCTCCCTGACGACGAACGGGGGATGCCCCCCGTTCACTCAGGCGCTGAGACGCTTGCGGCCCTTGGCGCGACGGCGGCGCAGGATGGCGCGACCGCCAGGGGTGGCCATGCGGGCGCGAAAACCGTGGGTGCGGGCTCTTCTGATCTTGCTCGGCTGATATGTT
Source organism: Desulfovibrio sp. 86 (assembly GCF_902702915.1). Lineage (NCBI taxonomy): Bacteria > Pseudomonadati > Thermodesulfobacteriota > Desulfovibrionia > Desulfovibrionales > Desulfovibrionaceae > Desulfovibrio > Desulfovibrio sp. 86. Next base: position 1,048,601 of record NZ_LR738849.1, read on the forward strand.
CTCTTCATGATTGACTCCTTAAAATTTCCGGTATGACCAGCGCCCTTACCGGGACTTTGCGGCACGCCGGGCTTTGGCGGTTAGGGGCCGTCCACTTGTTATAGCGGTCAGGGACGGCAAGGCCCTGGCGTTAAAATATATGGAAGAAGCTACATACACGCGCGCAGCCCCCCCGTCAAGCGCAGACTGGGCCGATCATCGGCCGAACCTGGCGGCCGTCGCAAAAAACAGGCGGCGTAACGCCGCCTGTCAGGCTTGCCCGGCATGGCAAGACATCCTGCCATAGCACGGGGCTCATGGTCAAACGCCAAAATCTTACGGCAAGGGAGCCCGCACGGGAGCGCCGCCCCCACCGGAGGCGCCGCCAGCCCCGTTGCTGGGTGGCAGCAAATCGTCCGCGGAGAGGGAGGGAATGGACGGAGGAGCCGGAACGTCCGGCGGCGTGCCGCCGCTGGACGAACGGACGGAACCAGCCCCGGCCTTTCCAAAAGCTCCCGCAGCAGCGCCCGATCCTGTCACCGACATGGAAGACGACGCGGCGGACGTCGAGGCGCTCGAAGACGCGGCTGTGGGTGCAGCCGTTGACGGCGCGCCTGAAGGCATGGCCGCGCCTGCGGGCATTGCGACGCCGTTGCCAATGCCGATGGAAGGCGACGGCGAAGGAGATGCCGCAGTATTTTGCGTCCTGCCGCCATTGCCCTGCACGTTGCCGCGCGTTCCGTTTCCTTCGGGCACGGATGACGGTGCAGCCGCCGCCGTGCCATTGCTCTGCCGCGCGGAAGCCGGGGCCGTCAGCGCCGGACTGACCGAAGCCGGTTTTCCCGCTGGCGCGCTGGCGGCCTGCGCCGCTTCACTTTTTTTACTGGCCTGACTGGCCGTCGCCCCGCCCTGCTTTGCGGACCGTGACGACGCGTGGGGCCAGGGCCGCACGGGCGCTCCTGGATCCACAACAATGCTGTGCGGGGCGGTTTTGCCGCCACGGCCGCCCTTGCCAGCGGATTTTCCGTCAGGCTGCCCCTGGGGGCTGGACATGAGCTCCGGCACAGCGGCGGGATCGGCAAAAGCCGCGCCCACCATGCGTATCTGCCTCGGCTGCGTCAGGGTATTCCAGTAAAGACGCGCGCCGCCTGTGCGCATCCATGACTCGGTCAGATTGGGGCCGCCATCGGGCAGGGTCTGGGGAAGCGAAGACTCGGCGACACCGGCCAACGACACGCCGGACAGGCCGGTCGTGATGCCGAAACACAAAATGGCCGAGCCCAGGGCCACTGCCCGCAGGGTACGGGCCCATACCGCGTTTTTGTAGTGTGTCACGAACATAATACCACCTCTTCCCCGCTTATCGGCAGATACCGCAGTATACTTTAGAGGGCAAGTTGCGCGACTTTGTGGGGGAGGGACCCTTTTGCAAAAGGGTCTCCTCCCCCACGCCCCCACCCCCTAAAACCCTTGCCGTATCATTGGGGCGCACGACGAGTTTTCTGATCTGGAGGGGTACCGAGCCAGCGCCTTTCCGGCATCGCGCCCGCGCCTTGACAGCAGCGCCACCCTTGGGCACATTTCAGGCATCTTTTTCACCGGCCAAGGAGCAAAAATGTCCGTGCCCTCTTCTGCAGACGCCACTTCTGATCGCTCTGGCCCCTCATCCATCACGGCTCCGGCCAGACCTTCACCGTGTATCATCCTTATCGGAATGGCCGGGGCGGGCAAGTCCACCATCGGCGAGGCCCTGGCCAAACGTCTGGACTGGGCCTTTATGGACAGCGACCACCTCATCGAAGCCATCTACGCGACGCGCCTGCAAGACGTCACTGACGCCCTCAGCAAGGACGCCTTTCTTGATGTGGAAGCCACCGTCATCAGCTCCATAAAAGCCAACCGCGCGGTCATCGCCACCGGCGGCAGCGTGGTCTACCGCGAAAGGGCCATGCGTCATCTCGCCTCGCTGGGGCCCATCGTGCATCTGGATGTGCCGCTCGACATCGTTGAGGAGCGCATAGCCCGCAACCCGCAACGGGGGCTGGCTATCGGGCCAGGTCAAACCCTGCGCGACATTTTTCTGGAACGCCAGGAACTGTACACCCGCTACGCGACCCTGTGCTGCGAAGCCACCTGTAAAAATCCGCAGCAGTGCGTGGACTGGATTGTGGACAATCTGCCCCCACAGGTCACTGCCTCCGACGCCGCAAGGAGCTGACGGCGCAGCTCGGCACCTTGCTGTCGGCGCTGCCCTGGCGGACTGCACCCGCATATCCCTGCCTGCTTTACCTGACCGGCTGCCAGAGACTTTGGCTGAGTCTCAGCCAAAGTCTCAGCCAAAGTTTCTGCCGGGGCCTCTGCTGGGCCTCTGCCTGGATCATGCCGCGCGCCTTTTGCGCAGCCCCATACCGAGAGCTGCCCACAAAAAAAGCGGGGCCGAAGCCCCGCTGAAAAAACCTGTGCCTGTTGCCAGTATCTGTTGCCTATGCATGATGCCAGTGCATGATGAAAAGCACGTGCGCCAGAACAACTTTTATCGAGAATATGCATCCCCAACCAGGACACGCCCTCTGTGGCGCGTAACCTCTCGCATGGGCGCGTATTCTCGCGTAGAGACGCGCCTCATGGGCTGCCGCCTTTACGGCGTGCCTCTGTCCGCTGCCGCCAGGGCAGTATCAAAATCAGATAGCCTTAGAACTGCCAGCTTTTGCCGTCATATCTGATCAGTTCGTTGATCCTGCGGGCTTTGACCTGCTGGCAGGCCGCCGTCAACGCAGCCTGGCGGGTAGCGCCACGGCATTCATAAACGTTTTCTTTGTAACGCACAAAGCCAACGTACTGGCCTGACGCGCCGGGGCGCAGTTCAGTGGAGATGGTGCTTTCGTCCACTTCAACATAGCTTGCCACAAAGTCTTTGCCGACCTGCTGCACGTCTTTTTTGGACTTGGAGGGAACCACGGTTCTGCCAGCCTGAGCGACCAGCTTGTGTCCCACGGAATCCAGTTCGGCTGCTATCTGAGCTTCAGTTTTACCGCCCTTGGCCACGGGTTGCTTCTTTTCCGCACTGGCGGCGGCTTTCTTGTCAACTTTTTTGCCAGCCTTGGCGGGAGCCGGCGCTTCGGGTTCGGGGGCAGGCGCCGCAGTTTCTGCGGGCTGGGCGGGTGTTACCGCCGCTTCCGTAGAAGAAGAATCGCCGCCGAACCAGGCGCAACCGCCTGCGGTCAGACCGAACGTCAGCAAAAGAGCCAGAAATGTTTGTTTGCGCATAGCACCTCACACATTAAAGCCGGGCGGCATAGGGCCACCCGGCTTTTTGCATATTATTCCAGTAAAACCCGCCCTTCGATTATTCGAAGGAGATTTCGGTGCGCCGGTTCATGGCGCGACCTTCAGCGGATTCGTTGTTGTACTTGAAGGACTTGCCACGGCCGATGGCGGTCATGCGGCTGGCGGGGATGCCCTGCTTCACAAGGTAGTTCTTCACGCTGTTGGCGCGTTCCTGTGAAAGCTTCATGTTGTAAGCGTCAGAACCGATCCAGTCAGTCCAGCCAGCAAGCACGACGCGCTTGTTGGGGCTGGCCTTGATGAGACCGGCGGCTTCGTTCAGGATGCCCATGGCCTTGCTGTCAAGAGCATAGGAGTTGAACGCGAAGTGCACGCCACGCAGCACGATCACGTCTTCATCCTGGCAGAACACTGACAGAACGAAGCGCTCAACGGCGGCGTCGCTGGTGGCCAGTTCTTCACCACGCACCACGATGGTGGCGGGGTTCAGGGCGGCGACCTTCTTGATGGTTTCTTCACCGTTCTTGGTGTCGGCGAAGGAGATGATGTGGATAACCAGGTTGCGCTGGCTGGCGTACAGCTGACGGGCAACTTCCACCACATCGGCGCCACGGTTGTTGTCGCCGTCGGTCACGAGGATAACGGCGGCGTCGCGCTTCATGCTGGACAGGAAGGGCTCGTAAGCCTGCAGGCCGGTACCCATGCGGGTCATGCGGCCAAAGATGTCAAAGCCGGAACGCAGCTTGTTGATGCCAGCGGCCATGGTGGCGCGGTCCCAGGGACCCTGAGCAACGATAACGCCGTTGGGCGAAATGGTGTGCAGGCCGCCATTATAGTTCAGAGCAGGAATAGCAGAGTTGATGCGCTGCAACACGCTTTTGGCTACAATGATTTTATCCTGCTTCAGCTGAGCGTTCTTCATCATCATGGAACCGGAATAGTCCACAACGAAGTCAAAGCTGTCAATTTTCTTGGTGCAGGCCGGTGCGGCCGCGGCGGCCACAGCGTAGCTCAATACCAGAGCAGCGGCCAGAACAAGAAGACGAAACGATTTCATACTGCCTCCCAAACGTTGATAAGTTCGTCGAATTACCGTCAACCAACAGTAAATCGCGGTGTGCCCGCCACGTTGCCGGCTCGTTCTAGGCTTGGCCTATGGAGACGGCAACTGCCTTAGACATAACCGCCTTTATGAAAAACCGCAAGTTTTAAATAGGAAATATTCTCTGATAACTGCCTGTTGCTTACGATTACCCAAGTTTTTTTACGCTGCCGCATCCATAGGAAAAGCCATTGCAACCCCCACTGCTGGACAGCCTGCCGAGGCTGAGGCATACTTTGAAGAAGAATAAAAGGAAAGTATCTCTATGCCTACCCTGCCTTTTTCAAAATGGAGCCCAGGCGGCAACACCACACTCTTGTTTCCGTCAGATGGGCTCGCTCCCGCCTTGCAGTGCCGACTGGCCAGACAGGCCCTTACCGAATCCTGCCTGGGTGGCGAACAGGCCGGTTTTGTCAATATTGAAGCTCAAAGCCTGCGTATGGCCGGGGGCGAATTCTGCGTCAACGCCAGCCGGGCCGTGGGCGCAATGCTGGCCTGCGCTGACGACTGTCGCCAGCAGACGGGCGACACGGCCGGGTCACATGAAAACTGCGTCCTGCCCGTCGCGTCTGTTGACAGCCCTCTGCCCTCCGCTTCTGAAGGCTCCGCGTTACAGCGGTGTTATGAAATCAGCGTTTCTGGCTGGCAGGGCCCCGTGCAGCTCCGTGTACGCGGATATGCGCCCTACTGGCGCGTGGAAGCCATTTTGCGACTGCCCGAAATCACCGTGCAGCGCATGGCCGAGGGCATACATCTGGTGCGCCTGCCCGGCATCAGCCACCTTCTGCTCGACAGACACATACACAGCCAGCCCGAGGACTGTTTTGCCGCAGCTGCCCTGCTGCGCGAGCGCTACGACCTCAGACAGGAAGCGGCCGTGGGCGTCATATGGTGGAGAACGCTTCAGGGCCAGATGGACATGCTGCCCCTGGTGCACGTGCGCGACACGCGCAGCGACTTTCTTGAGAGCGCTTGCGGTTCCGGCGCGCTGGCCCTTGCCCTGAGCCGCGCGCAGACTGCCGGAACCAAAAGCTTCAGCATAATGCAGCCCAGTGGCTCCCCTCTTGATATACGCTTTTTTTCCGAGGCCGGAGCGTCCATGGCCGGAGTGGACGGGCCAGTGTCTCTGGTGGCCAAGGGCCAGGTCTGGCTGCCCGACGCGGCCGACTGATCATGGCCGCCAGACTGCGCGAAGGATTTACCACCGGGTCGGCAGCAACGGGCGCGGCTTTGGCCGCCCTGCACCTCCTGCGCGCCGGGTGCGCGCCCGGCCATGTGGACGTGCCCTTGCCGCCTTTCAGTTCCGGTTCTTCCACGCCTTCCGGGCCACGGGATGTCGCAGCGGATGTCGCAGCGGATGCAGCCGCAGACGCTGCCGTGGACGCTGTTGCCACGGACGGCGCCAATGATGCGGCATCTGAGCGCGGGGATTTCCCCACGCCCAGGGGCTGGCTGCGGCTGGAGGTGGCCGTTTGCGGCCATGGCCCGGCCCCGGAGCTGGCCGCATGGCCGGAATTCGCGCCGCTTTTTGCCGAAGGTGGCTCTTGCGGCCATGCCGTCGGGGCGGGACACTCTGCCCACCCCCGCGTGGCCCACGCCTCCATACGCAAGGACGGCGGTGATGACCCCGACGCCACTTCCGGCGCGCTTATCACAGCCACGGTAGTTGAAAATTTCGCCATGGCCGGACACACTGGCGTCGCCAATGCCGCCACCGGGACGGATGCCGCCCACTCCCCTGCCGTCAGCATCGAGGGCGGGCCGGGCGTCGGGCGCGTCACCCTGCCGGGGCTTCCGGTTCCCGTTGGCGAAGCTGCCGTCAATCCCACGCCGCGCCAGCAGATAGCCTTTGCCATGCGCCATGGCGCGCTGGTGTTCGGCGCAGGCCCGTGCCCTCCCCTGAGGGTCATTGTCAGCGTTCCTGAAGGGGAGCGTCTGGCCCGGCAAACATTTAACCCGCGCCTGGGCATTGTGGGCGGCATTTCCATCCTTGGCACGCAGGGAACGGTGCGTCCGTACAGCCATCAGGCATGGAAGGCCACCATAGAGCAGGGGCTGGCCGTGGCTGCGGCCACAGGCTGCCGCGACATGGGCCTGACCACGGGGCGACGCTCCGAGCGCCTGCTTATGGACAAATATCCGCATATGCCGCAAAGAAGTTTCATTCAGGTGGCGGATTTTGCGGCATTTTCCCTCAAGGCTGCCGGCGGCATGCCTTTTGACAATCTCATATGGGGATGTTTTTTCGGCAAACTGGTCAAACTTGCCCAGGGGCATGCCTACACGCATGCCCGGCACGCGGAACTGGACATGGAGGATCTCGCGCGCCTGTGCCGCCAGTGCGGCGCGTCCTGCGCGGATCAGGTGCGCCACTGCGTCACTGCGGCCCACGCTCTGGAGCTGCTCCTGCAGGATAAGGCCGGAAACGACGTCATCGCCCTCACAGGCCAAAAGGCCGCCGCCGTGGCGGCAAATTTCGCAGGCCGCCACGTGCGTCTGCATCTTTTTCACACCGACGGCAGGGAATTACTGGCACTATGAAAAATCAGGTTGCACTGCCCGGCATCGCCGTGCCCGCACCGAGCTGCCCCGAAAGCGCAAACGAGCGCAGGGCCGACTCCAAACCCGAAACCGCGCCCGGCGCGGCCAGGGTTCTCTCGCCTGGCGTCCCGGCTGCCGCACCGGTGGTCGCCCCACTGGAGGCTGCCGCGCCAAAGGCTGCCCCACTGGAGGCCGCGTCGTCCGAAGCTGCCGCGCCTTCTCTTCCCGATTCCGCCTCGGACGCGGCCCCACATTCCATCAACGCGCCGGAGCCTGCCCCCCACCCGCAGGAGGGGTTAGCCGCATCGCCCTCCCCGGATTCACAGGATGCTCACGTCCTTCCAGCCGCGCCTTCTGCGCCGGAAATCCCCGATGCAGCCGCCTCTGCCAGCGAAACTGACAACTCCGCCGTGCACAGCGCTCCCGGCACTGCCGCCCGCCCTGCAGAAACGGCTTCGCCAGCGCGCCCGGCCAAAATGCAGCGCAAGCCAGCGACACTGCTCGCAGAAGAACCGGCTGCGGAATCCCAGACGGACGACTGGCCGCCCATGTCCGAAATTCTGCAATCTTTTTTCATCTTTGAGCCCACCACGGCCGAGCCTTCACCCATCACTGTCCTCGGCCTTGACTGCGCCCGTCCGCGCGGCCTGCTGGATCTCACGGCCACGCAGCGCGCCTTGCTGCAAGAGGCGGACGTCATATGCGGCGGGCGTCATCTTTTGCGCGAACTGACCGACGCGGCTGAAGAAAAAAGTCCCGCGGATCAGGGCGACGCCGACGCGCGCGCGCCTTCTCACGCCTCTTCCCCAGCCTCTGCATCAGCTTCTACACTTGACGCCTATGAAGACAATGCGGGGCCGCACCTGCTTAAGGCGCGTCTGCTGCCCCTGAGCACTCCGCTGCAGCCCGTACTCACCCGACTGAGCCAGATGCGCGCCGCTGGCGAGCGCGTTGTCATGCTGGCCGACGGCGACCCGCTGCTTTTCGGCATCGGGGCCACTCTGGTGCGCCTTCTCGGGCAGGACGCCGTGCGCCTCCTGCCTGCCGTCAGTTCCCTGCAGCAGGCCTGCGCCCGGCTGGCCCTGCCCTGGCACAGGGTCATCTGCCTTTCCCTGCACGGGCGTGACGACCTCGGCCCCCTCAACGCGGCGGTGAGCAAAAACGCGCCGCTCTGCGTGCTCACCGACGCGCGCATGACCCCGGACTTTCTCGCGCGCCACCTCCTTGACCGTGGCGTCGATTGGTTCCGCGCCCACGTTTTTGAGCGCATGGGCGCGCCGGATGAGATCTGCCACAACCTGGACATGGCCCAGGCCGCCAGCACCTCGTTTGGTCCTGCCTGCACGCTTGTTTTTGTGCCCGCCGACACGCCGCGCCGCGCGCGCCTCGGCCTTGAGGCGCACGAACTCGCCGTGGACAGGGGGCTTATAAGCAAAAAACCCGTGCGGGCCGCCGCTCTGGCCTTGTTGCGCATCGAGCCGCATCATGTGGTCTGGGATGTGGGCGCTGGCTCCGGGGCCGTTGCCCTTGAAGCCGCCGTACTGGCCCATGAAGGACGCGTCATCGCTGTGGAGCGCTCCGTGGGGCGGGCCATGAGCATTCAGGAAAACCGCCGCCGCTTCGGCGTGGCCATTCTGGACGTGCGCCTGGGCGAAGCGCCCGAATGCCTGCCCTCTCTGCCCGATCCTCACCGGGTTTTCATTGGCGGCGGCCTTTCAGGCGAAGACGGTGAGGACATCCTTGGGCACGTCTGCCTGCGCCTGCCCGTAGGCGGGCGTGTGGTGGCAAGCTGCGTTCTGCTGGACACCCTCTGCCTCTGCCGCAACTTCTTCGAACGTCTGGGCTGGCCTGTGGAAATCTGCCAGATTCAGGCTTCGGAAGGCAAGGAGCTGGGCGGCGACGTGCACCTGGCGGCCATGAATCCCGTATTTTTACTTACAGCCCAAAAACCCGCCTCCGACGGTGCGGTGCAGAAGCGTGAACATGAATAGCGGCAACACAAAAACACCTCCGACCGACAACCTGAGCGCCTCCACCTCATCGTGCGCAAACGGCCCCTCCCATGCCAGAGGCGCAGCCCCCGGTCTTGTCAGTTTTGTGGGGGCAGGCCCCGGCGACCCGGAACTGCTGACCCTCAAAGGCCGTAAAGCTATTGAAGAGGCCAGCCTCGTGCTCTATGCAGGGTCGCTGGTTCCGCCGGACGTGGTGGCCTGCGCGGCCCCCGGTGTCCCCGTGGTGGATTCCGCCCCCCTGACCCTTGAGCAGTGTCATGACCTTGTGCGGCGCACGGCTCTGGCGGGCGGCCCGGTGGCTCGCGTGCACACGGGCGACCCTTCCCTCTACGGCGCGCTGCGTGAGCAGGCCCGCCTGCTGGATCAGGACGGCATCCCCTGGCGCGTCATACCGGGCGTTACCGCAGCCTGTGCGGCGGCGGCCGCCGCAGGCGTGACCTTTACCGTGCCGGAAGTGACCCAGAGCCTCATCATCACCCGCATGGAAGGCCGCACCCCTGTACCGGATCGCGAAGCCCTGCACCTGCTGGCGGCCCACGGCACATCCATGGCCATCTACCTTTCAGCCGGAGCCTGCGAAAGTCTGCAAGCAGAGCTGCTGGCCCACACCCCGCCAGACACCCCCATTTTATGCGCCTACCGCGTGGGCTGGCCCGACCAGCGCCTCATTTGGGCCACCGCAGGAACCCTGGCCCACTGCGTACACGAGCACGGACTTGTACGGCAGACCATTTTTCTGGTGCTGCCGGGGCAAAACGCCGCTGACACGTCCTCGCTCCTGTATGCGGCCAATTTCAGCCACGGCTACAGGCAGTCCGGTCAAGACTAGACAGTGGGCTGTGGGCATTGCAATGCTTTGTGGGGGAGGGACCCTTTTGCAAAAGGGTCCCTCCCCCACGCCCCCTCCCCCTAAAAATCTTGTTGTATTTCAGCACGCCGCGAAGTTTTTCATGATCCGAAGCGGGAGGCAGAGACAACGTCTTCCCAACAGCACGCCGCCGCAAAAATCAGGCTGCTCCGGGGCCGGTTCGCGCTCTGCGAAACATCCCAAAAGTGCCCTCCCCCAGATATACCTACAGCGAGGCCCTGTTCACACAGCCGTCCATACAGTTGCAGCGTGAACCCGACCGTAGCATCCCGCCTCACTGCCCCCGGCATATCGCTCCCCAACGCCACGCGCGCCTCGCGCCATACGCTGCGCTTTTCAAAAAAGTCCGCCTGGATAGGGCAAATTACAGAGCAGATGGCGCCGATGCCATAGTCATGCATCCATCTGACCTGAATCGCAGGCAATTTATTTGCAACTTATCCTGATAATAATGCAGAGCGTGATACAGTTGCCGATTTTTCTCTTTTGGCGTTTTCTTTCGTTACACATGGTGACGTGTTTCGACTGTATCATTTCCGAACACTACATCATTGGTTTGATATTTTTTTCACAATTAACTTATATTGTGTTGCTCTTTCTGTTCCACAACCCTCTAACATACAGAAAATGGAGTTGTTATACCAACATTAAAGAGGACTTATTATGCGGAATAACCCTCAACCAAAGGATGCGTCATGAAAAAGCCACACTTGCAGGACAACTATTCCCTCTTCATTGACGGCCAATGGAAAGACGCCTCTGACGGCGCGACCTATGACACCTTCTGCCCGGCCAATGGTGAGCGTCTTGCCACCTGCGCCGAGGCCACCAAGGAAGATGTGGATGCTGCGGTCAAGGCCGCGACCCGTGCCTGGCAAAGCTGGAAAAACACCGATCCCATCGTGCGCGCCAATCTGCTTTTGAAAATTGCGGACATTATTGACGCCAACAAAGAACACCTCGCCATGGTGGAAACGCTGGACAACGGCAAGCCCATCCGCGAAACCCTGAATGTTGACATCCCCTTCGCCGCCGACCACTTCCGCTACTTTGCCAGCGTGGTGCGTACCGACGAAGGCTCCGCCACCATGCTTGACGGAAACACGCTCTCCCTGGTTCTGCGTGAGCCCATCGGCGTTGTGGGGCAGATCGTGCCCTGGAACTTCCCCTTCCTCATGGCAGCCTGGAAGCTGGCTCCGGTACTGGCCGCCGGCTGCTGCACCGTGTTCAAGCCCTCCAACCACACCTCCCTTTCCGTGCTGGAACTGGCGCGTCTCATAGCCGATGTGCTGCCCAAGGGCGTCTTCAACGTCGTCACCGGGCGCGGCTCACGGTCCGGCCAATTCATTCTGGAGCACCCCGGTTTCAGCAAACTGGCCTTCACCGGCTCCACGGACGTAGGCCGCAGTGTGGGCCTGGCCGCCGCCAAGCGCCTTATCCCTTCCACCCTCGAACTGGGCGGCAAGTCGGCCAATATCTTCTTCCCCGACTGCCAGTGGGATCTGGCCATGGACGGCCTGCAACTGGGCATCCTGTTCAATCAGGGGCAGGTCTGCTGCGCCGGATCGCGCGTCTTTGTGCATGAAGACATTTACGACAAATTCGTGGCCGAAGCTGTTGAACGCTTCAACCGCGTCAAGGTTGGCCTGCCCTGGGACGCCAAGACCCAGATGGGCGCGCAGATATATGAGTCACACCTCAAGGCCATACTGCTCTGCATCGAACAGGCCAAGGGCGAAGGAGCCAAAGTGCTCTGCGGCGGCGAGCGCATCACCGAGGGCGAACTGGCCAAGGGCTGCTTTATGCGGCCTACCCTGCTCGGCAATGTCACCAACAAGATGCGCGTGGCCCAGGATGAAATCTTCGGTCCCGTGGCCGTCATCATCAAGTTCAAGACTGAAGAAGAAGTGATCAAGATGGCCAATGACAGCGTCTTTGGCCTGGGCGGCGCAGTGTGGACCCGCGACGTCAACCGCGCCATCCGCGTGAGCCGCGCCGTTGAAACGGGCCGCATGTGGGTAAACTGCTACAACAGCATCCCGGCTGGCGCTCCCTTTGGCGGATACAAAGAATCGGGCATCGGGCGTGAAACCCACAAGATCATGCTTGAGCATTACACTCAGCAAAAGAACATCATGATCAACCTGGGAGAAAAGCCCACCGGCTTCTACCCCTAGACCTGATTCACGCTGAAATGCTTCGCATTTCAGCGCTGTCATTCTGCCGAAATTTGCATTTTTCGGCAGAATGCACGCACGTAGTGGCGCGTTGCACGCGAGTGCAACGCGCCGCATGCCATCACTGCGCCTCGTCATGTTCTGTAAAAAATTGTGCTGGGAGTGTTGCGTGCTGACGATTCATACGGTCTGCCATATCCCGCTTGGGAGCAAAACAAAAAAAGAGGGCCGTCACGACCCTCTTTCACAGTAACAAGTATACCCGCCATATGAACAAACCAGAACTGATTGCCCTGGCATGCCGCATGGCTCATGGCGTCAATTATTTTTGCGCGTATATATCCCCAAAGTTTTTGATACGTCCGTTTTGGCGTGCAACTAGCTGGATAAACCGCGTTTATGCCTTGATTTTGGACGTCTGCTCATACAGCCGCCAAAGCTCTTTAAAGGTGGGCTTCGCTAAACCGGGCTTTTGGTCTGGCACGCGTTACGAACAGTTCCCTGGCAACGGCTTGTCTTGGATGCTGCCGGGGCTGTTACGTCGAGCCACACCCGCATTTCATCAACAACCGTACGTAATTTTTTGTTAAAATCATCTTTTCGCACTATGGAACTATTGGTCCCAAAGCATCTGTGCACCTTAACGGCATCGGAAGTCGGCGGGACACTTTCAAGATAATTTGCCCAGTTGGTTACGATGCGCGCTACTTCATTCCTTTGCTTGTTTGTCATATCAATTTTCGAATTAATCATGCCTCAGTTTGACACAAATAAAAAAACAGCACAAGTTTGTAAAAATTTTTTTTCACGAGGGGAAAAAAGAGGAGGGCCCCCACGGCCCTCCCCTTCACATGAGTGGAGAATTATTCATGAACTGCGAACCGGCCACGCACCCATCCATGTCACGGAAAAGTGATGCTTTTCTTTTAACGGTGGCATCGCGGCAAAAAGCCGCCTGCCCAGGTTGCGTTTTTTCAGGTTCCACGACGGCCCGCCCACAGGGGCAGACAGCGCCGGTTTACTGTTGGGGTCCTTCAGGCGTCCGCTGCACCAGGGCCAAAGCCAGCAGTGCGGGTGACGCCAGGGGCCTCTGCGCGGAATTTTGCAGCGTGCGCCGCACAAATCCCGCCATGTCCATTGCCAAATCCGCATCGGTCAGTGCCGTGCAGCAGGCTTTTTTGTTTTCTTCCAGTACGGCAAGGTACCGTTGTATCAGGACAAGATCATGCTCCTCATAAGAGGTCGCGGATCTGTCCTGCGGTCCGTTTTCCGACAGGAATGCGTCATCGATGTGTTGCGACATGACCATTCCTCCCTGAATGGATCACTGCTTCCCTGCGTCTGGGGGGCTGGTTCGCCATGTTGTCTCAACATGCGGTCTCCCCTTCCCCACTCATCATTAGCCTTATCGGAGTGCGGAATAAAAACCTTTAGCGGAAAGACCTTATTTCTAGAAAATTTTACTGCTCTGCACAAAGGCGTGCATACATAATGAGTTATGTCATCCTCTTGCCCGGGTTGTCCTTGCAAGGGGTCGTGTTCGCAGATACCGTCACCACATAAAATCATAAGAGGAGAGTCCATGCCAACACGCATACTGCACAAGGAAAGCCTGATCCCGGGCAAAACCAGCAAGCTGGTGCTTGATGCGCCGGAAATCGCCCGCAAGGGCAAACCCGGCCATTTTGTCATGCTGCGCATGACCCCCACCGGGGAGCGCATTCCCCTTACCATTGCTGATACTGACGCCGAAAACGGCACCATCACCATTGTGTATCTGGTCATGGGCAAAAGCACGGCCCTGCTTGAAGCCCTTACCGTGGGCGACGACATCCTTGACGTCTGCGGTCCTCTGGGCCACCCCACCCATATTGAAAAGAAAGGCACCGTCATCTGTGTGGGCGGCGGCACGGGCATTGCCGCCATGCACCACATTGCCAAGGGCCACGCCCGCATGGGCAACAAGGTTGTGGGCGTCATCGGCGCGCGCAGCAAGGACCTGCTGCTTTTTGAAAACGAGCTGAAATCCTTTGTCAACGAACTGCTCATCTCCACCGATGACGGCAGTTACGGCCACAAGGGCCTTGTGACGGATCTTCTGCGCGACAGGCTTGAAAAAGACAAGAGCGTCTTTGAAGTCGTGGCCGTGGGCCCCGTGCCCATGATGGCGGCTGTGGCCGAAACCACGCGCCCCTTTGGCGTCAAGACCACGGTCAGCCTCAACCCCATCATGGTTGACGGCATAGGCATGTGCGGCGCCTGCCGCGTCAGCGTGGGCGGCAAAACCAAGTTCGCCTGTGTCGACGGCCCCGAATTTGACGGGCACGAAGTGGATTTTCCTGAACTGCGCCGCCGTCTGGCCGCCTATCGTGAACAGGAGAAGGTCTCCATCGACGACTATCAGAGGACTGCTCATGGAAACTAAGACCCCCAAAAAGCCCGTTGCCCCCAGGGTGGACATGCCCTGCCAGCCCGCCGAAGTGCGCCGCGCCAATTTTGACGAAGTGGCCCTGGGTTACACCAGGGAAATGGCCATTGAAGAAGCCCAGCGCTGCCTCCAGTGCAAAAAGCCCCTCTGCGTCAGCGGCTGCCCGGTGGAAGTGCCCATCCGCGACTTTATCCGTGAAGCGGCGCATGGCAACATGGACGCCGCCTACCGCATCATCAAGAGCACCAACAGCCTGCCCGCCGTCTGCGGCCGCGTCTGCCCGCAGGAACACCAGTGCGAGGGCAAGTGCGTTCTCAGGGCCAAGGGCCAGCCCGTGGCCATCGGCCGCCTTGAGCGTTTTGTGGCCGACACCTACATCGCCACCACGGCCTGCGAACAGGTCACGGGCACGGATGCCTGCGCCCTGCCGCGCGGCGACCTCAAGGTTGCCTGCATCGGCTCCGGCCCGTCTTCCCTCACCTGTGCGGGCGTCTGCGCCGCTGCGGGCATCAAGGTTGACGTGTACGAAGCCCTGCACGAGCCCGGCGGAGTGCTCATTTACGGCATCCCCGCCTTTCGTCTGCCCAAGAACGTGGTTGCCACCGAAATTGACGGCCTGCGCCTGGCTGGCGTGGACTTTCACCTCAACTCCGTTGGCGGCCGTACCGTCGAGGTGGAAGAACTGCTTGAAACCCACCATGCCGTCTTTATCGGCGTGGGCGCGGGCCTGCCAATGTTTCTGGGCGTTCCCGGCGAAAATCTGGTGGGCGTGTTCTCGGCCAACGAGTACCTCACCCGCGTGAACCTTGGCCGGGCCTACGACTTTCCGCATCAGGACACCCCGGCCTTTCCCGGCAAGAACGTCACGGTCTTCGGCGCGGGCAACGTGGCCATGGACGCGGCCCGCACCGCCCTGCGCATGGGGGCGGAAAGCGTGCACATCGTCTACCGCCGCACCAGGGCCGAAATGCCCGCCCGCCTTGAAGAACTGGAACACGCCGAGGAAGAGGGCGTGCAGTTCGCCATGCTTTCGGCCCCGCTGCGCTTTAACGGCAATGCCGAAATGCGCCTCACTTCCGTTACCCTGCAAAAAATGGAACTGGGCGAACCCGACGCCTCCGGCCGCCGCCGCCCCGTGGCCATTGAGGGCGAAGTGTTCGATCTGCCCACGGACCTTGCCGTTGTGGCGCTGGGCACACGTTCCAATCCCATTCTTCTGGACGCCACCCCCAAGCTCAAGCAGAACAAGTGGGGCTATATCGAGGTCAATGAAGAAACGGGCGAAACGTCCATGCCCAACGTCTTTGCCGGAGGCGACATCGTCACCGGCGCGGCCACCGTCATCCTCGCCATGGGCGCGGGGCGCAAGGCCGGGCAGGAAATTGTACGACGCTTGCTGAAATAAAGTACAGGCATAGTTGATTGTTGCTATACGGGTGCGGAAGTTTGCCAGGCGAACTTTCGCACCCGTTTTTTGGACAGCGCCCTAACATGCCTGCATGCCCCAAGGCCCGTCCCTGGGGCTGACCGTACCTGCCGCATCTTGCCAGCCGGGCTTTTCCGGTTCATACTGGCTGCACACAGCAACCTTCCTCCCGCCACGGGAGGCCGGGACTCCCCGGACACCCAGGAAAACCAACGCATGATTCTCGCAGACCTGCACACCCACACCAAGTATTCTCACGGCGGCAACAGCCCTGCCGAAATGTACGCGGCCGCTCAGGCCAGGGGGCTTGAGATCATTGGCTTTACCGAGCATTCGCCACGTCCCCTGGGTTTTGATTACACCAATGAATACAGGGACAAACTGACGCGCCACCTGCCGGACTACGCCCGCGAAGTTCTGGAAATCAAGGCCGCCAATGCGCACGGCCCCTGCCGGGTGCTTTTCGGCATGGAAATGGACTGGCTTGAAGGCCAGCTGGACTTTACCCGCGCGTCCAGTACTGCCTACGATTTTGACTACCTGCTGGGCAGCGTGCACTTCATCGGCCCATGGGGCTTTGATGATGGCGCGCAACCGTGGAAGGACATGTCGCAGGAAGAATGCGAAGCCCAGTACACCCGCTATTTTGAAGCCTGGGAACGTATGCTGGCCTCCGGCCTCTTCAATATTGCCGCGCACCCGGATCTCATCAAAATTTTCTCCGTCGAGCAGTTTCACGTCTGGCTGGCAAAGCCGGAAAGCCTGGCCCTTGTGCGAAAGGGACTTGCGGCCTTGCGGCACTCCGGCATGAGCATGGAAGTTTCCTCAGCCGGTCTGCGCAAAGCCTGCCGCGAAATCTATCCCGCGCCGCCCATCATGGTCATGGCCGCAGAAATGGGCCTGCCCATAAGCTTCGCTTCGGACGCGCACGTGACGGACGATGTGGGTTACGGCTTTGCCCGGCTGGCCTCCTATGCCCGAGCCTTCGGATTCAGGGAATACACCGTGTTTGACCGTGGGCAGCGCAGCGTCTACCCCATTTAGGGCATGGCGCCTTGTCAAGGCCCTGGACAAGTCACTGGCCGAAGCCCTGGCAGGAACTCCGGCAGGAACTCCGGCGGGGAAGGCCCGGCGGCAGCCCGGCCCAGAAGCCGCCCTTCTGCCCTCGGCAACACGTTCTCGAACCTTTTCGCATCACGCTGAATGCCTGTAGCAGGGATGATATATGTTTGAACCAATTGTAACCATCAGGGATCTGAGTCTTTTTCTGCCTGGCGACGCCAGCCAGCGGCGCATCTTGCACCACATAGACTGGCAGGTTGCGCGTGGCCGCCACTGCGCCCTGCTTGGGCCCAACGGCTCCGGCAAGTCCACCCTGCTGCGACTGCTGCGCGGCGAACTTTGGCCTTCCAAGGGCCACATCTGGTGGCACACGGCCGAAGGCCGCGAACAGTCACCTCTGGCCGGACGCGCCATGACGGCCCTTGTGTCCCCCGGCCAGCAGGAAAACTACCAGCGCCAGGCGTGGGATCTGACAGGTCTGGACCTGCTGCTCACAGGATTTGACGATACGCCCCTGGTCTATTCCGACGGCGGCGCTCAGGCCCTCGCCCGCCGCGAAGCAGCCGTGCGGATGGCGGACCGCCTCGAGGCGGAGGGCCTCCTGGATCGCGCCATGCACACCCTTTCGCAAGGCCAGTTGCGCCTGCTGCTTCTGGGCAGAGCCCTGTTGCGGGCCCCGGCCCTACTTTTGCTTGACGAGTGCACCGACGGACTGGACGCCCGCTACCGCGAAATTTTCTTTGACGTGCTTGAAGAGCACGCCGCGCGCTGCACCGTCATCATGACCGCGCACCGTCCCGGGCAGATACCCGCCTGGTGCGAGGAACGCCACTATGTCAGTGACGGCAGGCTGTATTCCGTCCCTCCGAGCCAGGCAGGCGAAGCCTCGGAAGCCGAGGGAACTGACGCTGTGCAGGAAAAAGGGCTTACCATCACGGATGATGAAGCCGGGCAGGTTGAAGCGGTGCATCCCTTGCTGAACCTTGAAAACGTCACCGTTTTCATCGACAGACAGGAAGTGCTGCACAATGTCACCTGGAGCATGCATCAAGGGGAGCACTGGCGCATCAGCGGGGCCAACGGCTCAGGTAAATCCACCCTGCTGCGGCTGCTGGCCGGTGACGAGTTCGCGGCCGCCGGGGGCACGCTGGAGCGCTGGCTGCCGCGTCAGGGCGGCGCTGTGGACACCCTGGCCGCAGTGCGCAAGGGCATACGCCTTGTATCCGACCTGTCGCAGGCGCTGTACGGCTATTCGCTGACGGCGCATGACATGGTCTGCACCGGGTTTGACAACAGCATCGGCGTCTACCGCAAGTTCAGCCCGGCGGAAAAGGCCGAGGCTCTCCGCCGCATGCGCGAGATGTTTCCTGAAGAAAGCGAGGAGGGCGTAGAAGCCCTCGGGCGGCAGTCCATCCGTCGTCTGTCCACCGGGCAGCTGCGCCGCCTCTTCCTGGCGCGGGCGCTGGTGGGCGAGCCTGATCTGCTGCTGCTGGACGAACCCTGCTCCGGCCTGGACGCCCAAAGCCGCGCGCGCTACCTCAACCTTCTGGACCATCTGGCCGCCAGGGGGCTGCCTATGGTCTTTGTGTCCCACCATGGCGAAGACGCGCCCCTGTGCATCAATCGCGAGGCGCATATGGAAGACGGACGGCTGCGTGTGATCGTGTAGGCATCTTCGAATCAAACGCGCCCGCGCCTGTTTCAAAGCCCCATTATGCGCCGGGCCTGGGCAATTCGCGCGGCTGGCATTGCAACAACCACAAAAAATCCCGCCTTGGCGGGATTTTTTGTGGTCCGGGGCAATATATCAATCCAAGGGCTACTTTTTTTCCCTTCCGTCCACATCGCTCTTTTTGCCGCCAAAGCGGGATCGCAGCACTTCTATGACCACCGGCAGCACCGAGACCACCACAATGGCATAGACGATGATGCTGAAGTTCTGGCGCACCCAATCCAGATTCCCCAGAAAAAATCCGGCTGAAACCAGGCAGCCCACCCACAGTATGCAGCCCGTCACGTTGAAGAAAAAGAAGGTGCGCGGGCACATGAGGGCAATACCCGCCACAAAGGGGGCAAATGTGCGGACAATGGGCACAAAGCGGGCCAGCACAATGGCCTTGCCGCCGTGGCGCTCGTAAAAATGATGGGCCTTGAGCAGGTGTTCCTTCTTGATGAAGCGGCTGTCACGGGAAAAAATGGCCGGGCCCACATGGCGGCCGATGCAATAATTGACGGCATCGCCAAAAACGCCCGCCGCCAGCAGCACCAGCATCACTTCCGCATAGCCCATAAGCCCGGCCCCGGCCACCACGCCCGACGCGAACAGCAGGGAGTCGCCCGGCAGAAAGGGCGTTACCACGAGGCCGGTCTCACAAAAAACGACGATAAAAAGTATGGCGTAAATCCAAAGACCGTATTGTGCAACCAGTTCAAAAAGATGCACGTCAATGTGCAGAATAAAGTCAATAAAATAGCGCAGTATATCCATACATTCCAGCTCCGTGGCCTGATTTCGGGGGCAAAGCGCCGCTCCTGACCGCCCTTGTACCCCAAGGCCGCTTATGGCACAACACGGGCATGCGACAGAATTTTTCTGCAATCCTGATTTTGTTTCTCTGCTTGACGCTGCTGCCGGCCCCCAACGCGAGGGCCGATTTTTACCACGTGGGTTTTCGTACCCTTGGGCAGTGGGACCCGGAAAGCGGCCTGCGCCTTGACGTAAACCTTTGGTATCCCTCGGTGCGACCTCCGCGCGACATCCAGTACGGCCCGTGGGAAATCTCCGCAGCCCGTGGGGGAAAAGCCGTGGACGGGCGTTTTCCGCTTATCCTGCTTTCGCACGATACCGCGGGATCGCGCTTTTCGTATCACGACACCGCCGCATGGCTGGCCGCCAGCGGTTTTGTGGTGGCCGCGCCCACCCACCCCGGCGACAATACCGACAATATGGATCTTCTGCTGACCTGGCAGCAACTGTCCAACAGGGTGCGCGAGCTTTCCAGCCTTATCCCCCTTCTGCTCAATGATCCTGAATCCGAACCCTCCATTGACCCCGAGCGCATCGGCGTGCTGGGGTTCGGCGCCGGCGGCACTGCCGCCCTGCTGCTGGGCGGCGCGCTGCCCGACTGCGAGGGCTGGCGCACCTACTGCGCCCAGGCGGGCAAGCAGGACATGTATTGCAATGTCTGGGCGCGCAACCGCATGGATGGTCTCTGCCGGAGCCTGCCCCTGACCAAGAGCCTCGCCGACAAGCGCGTCAAGGCTGTGGCCGCTGTGGCTCCGGGTTTTGGCATGCTCTTCAACCGCGATTCTTTCCGCTGGTTTTACCCGCCTCTGCTGCTCATGGCCGCCTCCAACGACCGGCTGAACAATACCGCCCTGCACGCCCGCCGGATTTATGACATGGCGGGCAAAAAATCCCGCTGGCTGGTACTGGACAAGGCTGACGCAGGAGCGCTCATGGCCCCCTGCCCGCCCGCGCTGGAGGCGGAACTGCCCGAACTTTGCCGTTCGGTCAGCGATGAGAGCAGAAAAAGCATCCACAAAAGCATGGTTGCGGCCTTAACCGAGTTTTTTCTCCATTATCTGGGGAACAGCGTTAACCTTCCGCGCATTCCGGAGCCGCCAGACCTTAGCCCGCCCCTGCCACCCAAGCCCGAACACGCGCCTGCTCCTGTGCAGCCCGCAAAACGCAACCGTGCAAAATAAGTAGAATTTTTTATTGATTTTCAGCAAGCTGGCAGGAGCGCTCCTTGACAATTACGCCGCCCCTTACTAAAGCTTTTATAGTGCTGCGCACTACTGTTACGTTCAGGCAATGCACGCAAAATACCGGGACTGGCGCTGGCTGCAACAAGATGCTAGCATTACACATTTGCTTGGAAGCCCCTTACCGCGCCCACCGGAATGGCCAGCCAGGCTTGCGGCAGGCTCTCGCGAAAACATTCGCCAAGGTATATGCTGCCCGTGCGTAACAATGCATCATTGCTGATAAATGGAAGTACAGATGCCATGAAGATACGGCTTTTTTGCATTCTGTGCCTTATATTTGCCGTAGGTATCGTGTCCGATGCTCTGGCCGCGCAATCTTCAGGCACACAAAAAAACAACATTCAACCAGAGGAGCCCTGGGTTATTATGCCCGCTGGTGGAAAACCGGCCTTTATGGGTATTCATGGCGGCACAATGCCTGTCAGTCTGCTGGTATACGGCGATGGAACCTCACTGGTTACCTTTGTGGGGCGGACTGGCAACGACTTTCTTGATGTGCTGCGGCGCACGGATCTGCCCGTGCCAAGCCTGCTCAACGCCACCGCACATAATGGAACCGCTGAAATCATGCTACCTGCGGGCAAATATGGCCTACTGACTGCAGGAAATACCAACAGTACCATGCCCGTTTTTAATGTCACCGGAGAAAGACTCTCACACATGGACATGGCGCCAGGGCAATTGCAGCCCTTTGGCCTGTCCGACAAGCCTCTATCCATTGAAGGCGAGGTCAGCAGACCGGCCCATCTTTCTCCCGCCAAACAGTACAGGCTGTTTTTTCAGCCCCAGTATTTGCAACCCCGCCGCCCCATACGCTGACGGTCAGTTTCGCATTTTCGACTGGCCCCTGCTGTACCCGATATCGTATCCATTTTTATGTCCGCGTCTTGAGTCTGTTCCTAAACTATAGAATAATTTGTAATTTATCTGAACTTTGATATATTGGTACTCTCAGAATCACTAGCTAGAGGAGCTGATTATGCCCCTTTCCAATTACCACGAGGCAATGGAAAGACTATATAGAACCTGCACCGAGCAGGCGCCGCATCGCCCGACCGACAGGCTTTTTTCGCAAGGCCTGAAATACCTGCTGGAAAACTGCCCGTCATTTGATGCTTGCGTTAGTGAAGACAACCCGTTTTACAAGGAGTTTGTCCTCCATCTCCAAGCAGACGTCTGCATGGATGAAGATTGCCTCAGCCTCTTTGAATGCCAGGCCATTTTCTTCCGTATCCGTCAGATGATCCAGAAGGAACGCAACCTCAGCGATACGGAATGCAAAATTCTGCATTACTTTGAAACTTGTGGAGAATGGCAACCTCAAGATCCCACCATTGTCAGCCACTGGTACTGGTGGCGCATTCCTACACTGGCAATGCACTAAAAAAATCCCTGCGCTGAAGTGCACGCACTTTGCGGCGGTCTGCCTGCGACCAGCCGTCCGGAACACGCTATCCGACATCCTGAACGATTGGCGCTGCGGCAAAGCACGCCCACCTGTCAGCGCGACAGTATTGCCTGTCATCATGCATTGCTTCACGAGCCATCCGCCATCCGGCAGGTGTGGCATACTTTTACGCGCACTTTTTTCAGAGCAGGCAGCGCTGTTTCTCTTCGCGCGCCCTCCCGCACCAATCCCGTGCAGTACAATTTCGTCTTGAAAGAGCCCTGATGCCAATTGCCCTGCCCCCCCCAATTGCCATAATGCCCCAATTGTCCTAACGCCCGTGTGTGGCTGCGCTCGCCATGCCAGAAAGCGCTTTGTACTGCTGCATACTGCAATAAAAATTTTAGGGGGTGGGGGCGTGAGGGAGGAGACCCTTTTTTAAAAGGGTCCCTCCCCCACAACGCGTTGCCAACTTTCAATGTTCCAAAAAACGAAGCGCCGCTTTTTCAAGCGGCGCTTCGTTACTATTTTTACGGATATGGGTTATTTTTTCAGGTTGTCGGCCAACAGCTCGGCGATGTGATCGACCTTGATCTTCAGTCCCTGCTTTTCAGCGCCGCCACGCAGCTGCATGACGCAGCCGGGACAGTCCACCACCAGGCGATCCGCCCCGGTGGCCTTCATGTTGTTGACTTTCTTTTCCAGAAGCTGTGCCGATATTTCAGGGAACTTCACAGAGTAGCTGCCGCCGAATCCGCAGCAGACCTCTTCTTCTTCGCAGGGCACATACTCGGCGGCATCGGCAATAAGCGCGCGCGGGGCTTCCTTCACGTTCAGGCCACGGCAAAGGTGGCAGGAAGCGTGGTAGGTGACCTTTTGCCCGGACTTCTGGAAGTCTTCGGGCTTGAGCCCCAGCACGTCATGCACAAAGGAGCTGAAGTCGATGACCTTGGCCGCGAAGGCCTGGCCTTCCACCATGGCATAATCCTTGTCGAGGATCTGCGGATAGTGGTGCTTCAAATGTCCGGCGCAGCTTGCGCACAGGGTGATAATGTAGTCGTAGTTGCCGCCACGGAACGCGGCAAGGTTCTGCTTGGCCACGTCAATGGAGGTTTTGCGCTGTCCCATCATTTCCAGGGGCAGACCGCAGCAGGACTGCTCCATGGGAAAGTCCACGGCCACATTCTTGGCGGCCAGGACCTTCACGCAGGCTTCCAGCTGTTCGGGATAGATGAAGTCCTGGGCGCAACCGCTGAAGATGGCCACGCGCATGACGGGGTTCTGTACCTTGGGCGCGATTTCGGGCCAGCGGTCGCGGAAGGACTTGTTGGCAATGGCGGGCAGGGCCTTGAAGTTGTGTTTGCCCAGGAACACGGCGGGCAGATGCCGCTGGAACTGAGCGCCGCGCGTGAAGGGCTTCTGGGCGAAGCTGGCGAACTTGAGCAGCTTGTGGAAGAGCTTGCGGTTCTTCATGACGGCTGACAGCAGGTTGGCCTCAATGGGAGCGCCCTGCTCCTCGTTGAGGCGCGCGCGGATTTCGCGGATGAGGCGCGGCAGCTCGATGCCGCCGGCGCACACGTTGGCGCAGGATTCGCAGCCCATGCAGTTCTGGCTCAGGATGCGGGCGCGTTCCTTGCCGTGGAAAAAGTAGGTCAGGATGAGGCCGATGGCGCCAATGTAGATGTAGCCCATCTTGTGGCCGCCCACGAGGCGGTACACGGGACAGACGTTGGCGCAGGCGCCGCAGCGCACGCAGCGGAAGATCTGCTTGAACAGCGGATCCTTGGCGATCTCGGTGCGGCCGTTGTCCAGAAAGACCACATGCAAGATCTTTTTGTTGTCGGCATTGGCGGCACAGGGGCCCGCGCCGCACATCCAGGTGACGTATGAGGTCAGGCGTTGGGCAGTGGCGTTGCGGGGCAGCACCAGCAGGGCGGTCAGGGCGTCGTCCAGCTTGGCAACGAGCTTGTCGAGACCGGCTATGGCCACATGCACGCGCGGCAGGGTGGTGACCATGCGGGCGTTGCCTTCGTTGGTCACGGTAGAAATGGCGCCGTTTTCAGCCACGGCGAAGTTGCACCCGCTGATGCCCATATCAGCGGCAACGAACTTGCGGCGCAACTGCACGCGGGCCACCTTGACCAGGTGCTGCACGTCCGAATCCTGTTTCGTGCCCGTGGCCTTGGTGAAGTCGTCGGCCACCTGGTAGCGCGAAAGGTGGATGGCGGGCATGACCATGTGCGAGGGGCCTTCGTGCCGCAGCTGGATGATCCATTCGCCGAGGTCGGTTTCGTCCACGATGAGGCCCTGGGCCTCAAGAGCGGGATTCAGCTCGATTTCCTCAGCCGTCATGGACTTGGACTTCACCACGCGCTTGACGTTGTTTTCTCTGGCGATGCGCGAGATGATCTCGTTGGCTTCGGCGGCGTTGACGGCACGGTGCACGTGCACGCCGCGCTTTTCGGCTTCGGCCTTGAACTGGCTGTACAGTTCTTCCATATGCTGACAGGCGTAATCCTTGGCGTCAGCCACCTTGGCTATGAGGCCGCGCTCGTCCACTTCCTTGAACACGGCTTCGCGGTTGGCGCGGTAGGCAACGGCGAAGGTGTCCAGGGTGCGGCGCAAAAATTCGTCGTTAAGGGCTTCGTCCAGCTCCTTGTGGTAGCCGGAATTGCTTTTAAGGGCGTCATGCATGGGTTAGTCCTCCAGAAGAATGACGTGGAGTTCCAGCGGGCCATGTACGCCCACGGCAGCCACACGTTCGATGTCAGCCGTACGGCTGGGCCCCGTCACCAGGGTGGTGTAGGTAGCAGGCGCTGCACTCATGCGCTCGCGCAGAATCTGCGCGATGGACGGCAGATCGGGGTAGATGTCGGACTTGTGCAGAAGTATCATGGACACTTCGGAAATCATGCCCGCCAGGCGCACGTCCTCATTGTCGGTGTTCAGCAGACAGGTGGCGCTGGCGGCCACGCCCACGATGCCCGTGGACAGACCCACATCGATGCCCGCAAGATAGTTGCGCAGTCCTTCGCGGATGCAGAGAAAGCCCTTTTCCTCACAGGCGGCAGCCAGAACGGCGAAATCCGCGTCATTGAGTTCGGGGGCGGCGACCACCCGCTGCAGGCGGGTGGGAACATTGTTGGGGCTCAGAGGGCCCTGGGCTGTGCCGGGCTCGTCAGCCAGGATTTCAGCAGGAGCCTTGCTGGCGCAAACGTCCACAACATATTGCAGGGCCGCGGCCATGGTGGGCACTTCCTGCACCACTGCGCTGACCGCTGCGGCCTTGGCGGCGAAAGCTTCGACCAGTTCCTGGTTTACAGGGGGCATACGATACTCCTTATGGGTCATCTAGGTTACGCGGGCCTCCCGCGTCACCCCGGCGGGGAAGAATCTTCCCCGCCGGAGCGGCCGTTTTATTTCAGGCTTTCAGCGTATATTTCCACAGTGTGCATGACGCGCACGCGGTCATTGTTATGCGAAAGCACGTCCTCAAGCTGCATCATGCAGGCGGGGCAGCCAGCGGCCACCACTTCAGCTCTGGAAGCCACGACATTATCGCGCTTGCGCTGGCCGATCTTGCGTGAATAGTCATAGTGGAAAAGGTTGAACGAGCCGCCGCAACCACAGCAGCGATCCGGCTCCGCCATTTCCACAACCTTGTACGCGGGGTTGGCGGCCATGACGGCACGCGGCTGGCTGACCACGCCCAATGATTTTTTGAGATGGCAGGAGTCGTGATAGGTCACCGTGGTCGCATTGCCAGCCGGAGCTTCGGCGGGATGCACCTTGAGCACGTCCACGAGAAAGGCGTTGATGTCCATGGCCTTGGCGGCCAGTTGGTCAACCTTGCGCTTTTCCGCCGCGCCGATACGGTCCGCGTAACGGGGCCAGAGTTCTTTGATGGTGGAGGTGCAGGAGCCGCAGGGGCTCAGGATGTAGTCAAAGTCCACGCCGTCAAGGGCCTTGAGGTTGGCCTTCATCTGCTTGACCATGCCGTCGGCATCGCCCGAAGACAGGGCCGGGATGCCACAGCAGGTCAGGCCCTTGGGCATGAAGACAGCGACGTTGTGGTGGTGAAGCACCTTGAGGCAGGCTTCGGCCATGTCCACATACATCTTGTCGCCCATGCAGCCGGGATAGAAGGCCACCTTGATGCCGCCGGACTGGCGGCGTTCGTCAAGGGCGCCATGGCGCACATGCAGGGGCTTCTTGGCCAGGGGCCGCATGTGACGGTCGCCCAGCATGAAGTTGAGCATGGGAGCACAGACCGTGCCCTGGGGAGCACCCGTGCTGCGGAACATGAGGCCCTGCATGGGTGCGCCCACGCGCATGGCCAGATTGAACAGGCCGGGCTGCGGCAGCAGCGCGCGGAAGATCATTTTCTTGACGGGATGCAGGCCAAGATAGGCGTTGACGAGTTCCCGCGCTTCCATAAAGACGTCCATAATCTGGACGCCGGGAGGACAGGCAGCCTGGCAGGAACCGCACAAAAGGCAGCGGCCCAGCTTGTCGGAAACGGCTTCCGGATCCTGAATCATTTCGTGGGCAAGATTGTCGATAAGGGCCAGCTTGCCGCGGGCCACGTCTGCTTCCATGCCGGACGCGCCGTACATGGGGCACACGGCCTGGCACATGCCGCACTTCATACAGGCTGTAATCCTGTCATCCAGAGCCATGAGGCGCTGGGACAGTTCGTGCAGATTGCTCATGTAAGGCTCCTAGATTCCCACCAGCTTGGTGGCGTTGAACAGGCCCTTGGGGTCAAGGGCACGACGCAGCCGCTGCGAGAACAAAATGGTGCCGCGCGAGGTTTCTTTTTCCATCCATTTGGCCTTGGCCGTGCCGATGCCGTGCTCGCCGGAGAGGGTGCCGTGCAGCTTGAGGGCCACGTCGAACATTTCGTCAATGGCTTCTTCCACGCGGTGGAATTCGTCCTTGTCGCGCTTGTCGCACAAAAAGGTGGGGTGCAGGTTGCCGTCGCCGGCGTGTCCGAAGGTGCCCACCTCAAGCTTGTACTTGGCGGCGATTTCATTGACGGCCTTCAGCATGGCGGGGATCTGCGAACGCGGCACGGTGGCGTCTTCAAGCACGGTGGTGGGACGGCAACGGGCCAGCACGGGCAGAGCCATGCGGCGGGCTTCCCACAGTTTGAACTTTTCTTCGGCGTCCTTGGGCACATGTACGGCGCTGGCGTGATTGGCCTTGAGCACACGTTCCACGGCTTCGGCGTCGTCCGCCACCTGGGCGGGATGGCCGTCCACTTCAATCAGCAGGATGGCGCCAGCTTCACGCGGCAGTCCGGCCTTGGTGAAGTCGTCCACGCGCACGATGGTGTTGTTGTCCAGAAGTTCGAGCGTACAGGGAACCACGTGGGCGGCAATGATGCCCGCCACGGCTTCGGCGGCGTTCTGCACCTCGTCGAACACGGCCATGAGGGCCTTGGACGCCTTGGGCGGGGGCACAAGCTTGAGAATGGCCTGGGAAATGATGCCCAGCGTGCCTTCTGACTGCACCAGCATGCCGCCGAGGTTGTACCCGGTGACGCACTTGACCGTGCGCGAGCCGGACTTGACGATCTCGCCGGTGGCGTCAAAAAACTCCACGCCCATGAGATAGTCCTTGGTCACGCCATACTTGAGGCCGCGCAGGCCGCCAGCGTTTTCAGCAATGTTGCCGCCAATGGTGGACACGGCCTGAGAGCCCGGATCCGGGGGGTAGAAAAGATTTTTTTTGGCGACTTCGGCGGCGAACTGGGCGGTAATGACGCCGGGTTCGACCACGGCATAAAGGTCGTCGGAGTTGATTTCAATGATGCGGTTGAGACCATTGGTCAGGATGACAACCGTATCGGTGCTGTCGGGGATGGTGCCGCCCGACAGGTTGGTGCCCGCGCCGCGAACGGTCATGGGGATGCCGTTGTCATACAGCTTCTTCACACAGACGCCCAACTGTTCAGTGGAGGTCGGGCGCAGCACAAGCGAAGGCACAACCGGGGCGAGCACCGCCGAATCATACGAGTAGCTCTGCCGGTCTGCTTCGGAGCTGAACACGTTTTCTTTGCCGATGAGGTCTTCAAAATCCCTGATCAACGCCTGACTTGCCATGAGGCCTCCTTGAACATCTGTATGGCGGAGGTGCAACCCGCACGCCCCACTCGCCAGTCCGGGACACACCGGACACTTTGCGATTGGTTGCCCAACCGGTCAACTTTTCTACAAGAATAAAACCGTATATCCATGATTACCAGCCTTGCATAGGGGATGCGCCAAAAAACTTTGGTATCACTAGCAGAACTGTGCGCAAAAATGCTGTCTGAAGAGCCGCGTTCACGAGGGAAATGTCGGGCAATTGGCTGAAATAAGGCAGTTTTTAAAAACCGTAAAAAAGTAGTTCAGGCGGCACAAAAATGTAACTTTTTTCTGCTGGCCTGCCGCTATTTTTGTTTGAGTCTGCTCTTTATAAATAAGATCGGCAATAGCCCCGTCAATGTTGCCGGACAATGACGCGCTACGACCGGCCGAGCGCGTTCATGCTACTTTCTGGGCATGTTGCATTGAAAAAGGGTACCTGCCCCGACGCTGGAGGAGAGCGCAGCGTTAGAGCATGTTACCTTATTTCAAAGATAAAATACCCTGGCATGAACTGGATGGCCCATCCTACCTTTGCGGTTGCTTTTTTGCAAAGTTTTTGCAGTCCCCACTCCGGCGTCTGCGTCTCCCGCCGGAGCCTTCTCGCGCAGCCGTCAGAGCAATTTCAAAGTGAATTTGCCTGAAACCACGATAAAAGAGGCCGCCCATGGGGCGGCCTCCAGCCAATACGAACGCAAGTCCAATAGATGCGACAATCCAGGTAGATGTGGCAGCCCAACTGCGGCGCAGGCTACTCCGCCGGGGCGGTTCCGCCTGCTTCCGCAGGCGCTTCGCTGTCCACTGGTTTGAGACTGTGCATGTAAATCTGCTGCGGGCCATCGCCGCACTGCGGCACCTGAAGCCCCAGGCGGGCCTGGGAATTGATGATAATGGGCCCGGCCATGTTGAGCACGGCCGCCTCTGGCTGCCCGGCAGGAATGGAAACTGTCACCAGAACGGCTGTTTCTTCCAGATCCGCTATTTGCAGAAGCTGCTTTTCGGCCTCGCCCAGGGCGGGGGCATACGCGGTCTTGTCCATAAAGCTGTAGGGATCAGCCACCAGCAAGCCAACCACGGGGTTGCTTGTACTCTGCAAAATAAGCAGAGGAGCCTCGGGGCGGATTTGCAGCAGAATGAAATCTCTTTCATTTTCAAATCCGGCCAGACCGCGTGGAAAATGCACAACCTTTTCGGCATCGATACTACGCCGCCCGAGGCGGGTTTCGATCTCTATTTCTTTGTTTCGTGCCATAATTCAGCAGCCACCATGAGGTCGTTGTTACTGGTTTCAAGAGCGCGGCGGTTTTCTTCCACAACCCGCTTGTACACTTCTTCGCGGTAAACGGTGGTGTCGCCCGGCACTTCCAGGCCAAGCTTGACCTGTTTGCCCTGCATACCCAGAACGGTTATGCGTATGTTCTCGCCGAGATAAAGGCTTTCACCAGGGCGACGCGTCAGTATCAGCATAAGTGCTACCTATTATAAGTACTTGGCAAGGCTCATTTGCATAATCATCGATGAAGATTGAAGCACCGTCTGGTACGTCAACTGCTGCCGCGTGAGCTTGGCCATCAGATCGGTAAGATCGATGTCCTCGGTATAGCTCAAACGTTCCTCCTGGTCTACCTTTTGAAAACTCAGCACGTCCTTGGCCATGCTGACGCGGTTTTCCAGGCCGCCGATGCGGGCCACCTGACTGAGAATATTCTGCTGCGCCACTTCAATGGCAGCCAGGCTTTTCTGGCAGCCCTCCTGATTATTGTTCTCGCAGTAAGAAATAAAGTCACCCGCGATTTCAAACAGGTTGGCATTGCCATCAATGGCGGGCTTGCCATCATAGTAGCCGCCGAAAATATCCTTGCCCACGTTATTGGCGGCAATATACGTGCCCTTCATGATTTCCAGATTCAGGTTGGCGCGCGCGGGATGGATAAGCACCTGCGTGCCCTTGTCTATGACGGTGCTGCCCGCAGAGGACGCGTCCATATCCATATAGCCGCCGGGCACGGGCAGGCGCACTTTGCCGCCGCCCGCAGTCTGCGCCGTAGCCGTAACCCAGGTGCTGCCGCTGTCCAGACTGTATGAATAGGCAAAGGGCGTGCCCGTGGTGGACAGATCCACACTGGGAACCGCATCTATGCGCACCAGCACGTTGTTGCCAAAAGCGCCGCTGGCTGATGTCTTCAGCCCGCTGGGGCCGCCCATGACGGTCATTTCCGGCGGGGGATCGTTGTCGTCGCCCTGATACACGGCCGTGGGGCGGATGTACACGAGCGTGCCGTTCTTGGCTCCGGCCCCAAGACTTGTGTCCGCAGCGGTGACGGCCATGTTCTGCTTCATGGTGATGGTCACGCCGTCGGCCACCAGGGTGCGGGGCGCCGAAGCAGGATCCATTGTAGCGGTATTCCAGGTTGTGCCGCCGTCCTTGGACCAGCGGTAGGTCAAAGGAGGCGCGGTGTCGTCCAGATTGCCCGTGCTGGTAAACTGCACCATCATGGAGGTATTGCTCGCGCCCTCAATGGTGTAGTTTCCCTTGCTGATATCGTTGTTCCAGTTGGTGTCCCAACTGGTCAGGCCAAGGCTCTGCTCAAAGGCGTTCTGGTCGTAGCGCTGCCCTGCAAAAATACTCTTGTCGTTGAACTGGGTATTGGACAGGTTGAGAATCTGGCCAAAAATCTCCTTGGCTTCCGAAGCGATAAGCGTGCGCTGGTCGGCTGTGGTCCCGGTGGCGGCCTGCTCCATCAAGCTTTTGAGCTTGGTCATGGTTGTGCTCAACTGCGTGCCAAGAACGTCGTCCGCCAGCTTGAGCCACCCTTCGGCAGTATCGCAATTGGACTGGTACTGCTTGGTGTCGCTGATATCGTCCCTGGTCATGAGCACACGGTAGGTTCCTGCGGGATCATCGGAGGGGCGGTTGATTTTCTTTTGCGTGGAGCCCTGCTCATTGCTTTCCATATATGCAGAAAGGTTCTTCTGCATCTGCCCCACCATGGTATTGTACATGGAGCTTTGTGTCACTCTGATGGCCATAACAGCTCCTATTGCTTGAGACCAAGCAGGGTTTGCAGCATCTGGTCGGCGGTTGTGATAAGCTTGGCCGCCGCCGTATAGGAGTGCTGGTACTTGATGAGGTTGGACATTTCTTCGTCCAGATTCACCCCTGTTACGGAAGTTACGCGGTCCTGAAGATCCGTGGTCAGGGAGGTGTGGTACTCCGAATTGGTTTTGGAGAGCCGCCTGTCCGCGCCCACCGTGGTTACCAGCGTGGCGTAGTATTCGCCAAGGCTCTGGTTGGACACGGTTTTCCAGGTGGTCGAAATGGTCACGTCCTTGGTGGCGAGCGCCCCGATGGCCGTTGCCGTTGACCCGTCGCCCTTGTTGGCCTGATTCTGCCCGTTGACGGCCCCGGCCGCTATGAGGTTGACATTGGAGTGCAACTGGCTGTTGACGGCCATGTTGGACGCGTTGTCGCCCGTAAAAAAGGAGTTGATGCCAAGCGCGGCCATGAGCCCCGTGCTGTCCACGCCCATGGCGAATTTGACGTTGCTGGCAGGATTGGACTCGATAAGCAGCTTGCCGTCCTGAATGCTGGCCTTGAGCATGTTGACGCCCGGCGCACTGCTGTCGGGGAAGCTGCTGTTGATGACGTCGCACACGTCTTTAAGCGTATGCACGCTCGGATCGAAATTCACCGTGCCGGGAGGCGTGATGGAGCTGAAATCCAGCGAATTGGAGCCGGAAGCCGTTGGCCGGAAATCCCCGGTGGTCTGGTCGTAAAAATAGATATTGAGGTTGCCGCTCTGGAGCTTGTCGGCATACGGCAGGATGGACTGGGCCGATCCAAGGGGCTGCAGGGCGCTCTGCACCTGCTGTGTGCCCTGGACATAGGTCAGCAGTTCCGTGCCGGTTCCCTGGCTGTGCAGGCGGTTGACCTCCCAGATAAGAGAAGAGGATACGGCGTCCAGCTCATCAAGATAGCGGCCGCAGTTGTCGTCGCGCACGGTATAGTAGGCGGTCAGCTTGCCGCCGGTGACGCGGTTCTTGTTTTCCGAACCGTCAAAATAGGTCTGCGGCGTGACGTTCTGGGGGCCGCGTGTGGGCTCTATCCAGCACAGGCCGCTCTTGGGCATGATGTCGAACTTGTCGCCAGCGGTGAAGTTGGTCTTCTCGGTGAAGGATATCTTGAGATTCTTGACCTGTACGGGATCTACCTTGCCATCGCCGTCAACGTCGGTGATATCATAGTGCAGTTCTTTGCCGCTCTCGTCGCGCAGCCAGGTTTTGCCGCCGTCCAACGAAACGCGAAAGCTCGGCGGCGGCGTGTCGCCGACGTTGCCGCCATTGAGGATCTCAACGGTGTACTCGTGGCTGTCGGAACCCTGAAACTCCACCTTGCCCGTGTAGGCAGAGCCAACTGTAAGATGATTCTCGGCGTTCGGCCCCATGACCTTGAGTTCGTTGACGCTCTGCGCCTGCACCAGCGGTTGCCCGGTGGTGAGCTGCACGGTGAAGTTGCCCTTGCCGTTGTCGATGGTTTCCACATCCACAAGCGTGCCCAGCTCGCGCACCATCTGGTCGCGCTGGTCAAGCAGGGCATTGGGATTGCTCACGCCGTCAACGGTATTGCTCGTGATCTGCCTGTTAAGGTCGGCAATGCCCTTGGCCAGGGTGTTGATACGATCCACCGACTGCTTGATGGACACGTCCATTTCGCTCTGAACGGCCTTGAGGCTTGCCGTGGTGCTGCTGAACATGTCGCTCAGGTTGTCGGCATAGGAAAGCAGGCTCTGACGATAGGCATTATTGTCCGGGAGTTTGGTAAGATCTTGCCATCCCTTGAAAAAGGCATTCATGGACGAGCTTATGCCCGACCGGTTGGACTCGTTGAACAGGTTTTCAACCGAACTGAGCACGGTATCCTGCTCTGTCCAGCGGGAAGAATTGGTGGACTGCCTCACATAGGAGCGCTCAAGAAACGCGTCAAAAAAGCGCAGTATCTGCTGGGCGTTGACGCCCATGCCTTCGCCGCCGGGCTTGGCGGTAAGGGTGCCCGCGTCGCGCTGATCCACATAGCGACGGGAATAGCCCGGAGTGTCGGCATTGGCGATGTTGCTGCCAGTGACGGATATCCATGCCTGGGACGCATTGAGCGCCGTCTGGCCCATGTTAAGCAGACCGCTGAGCATGACTTAGAGCCTCCCTGAAATAAGCGCGGCTTCGGGATGGCCGTGAGGGCGCATGCCGCCCCGGCGGCCGTAGGTTTCTGCCTTGGGCGGCATGACCTGGCTTGTCAGCGCAACAAGAGTGCGGCTGCTCTGGTCCAGCAGGGCCAGAGAAAGCTGGCTGTTGCGCGTGGCCTGACGCGCGGCTCCCTGCTCGGCCCTGTCTATGACGGTCAGCATATCCAGCAGCGCAGCGCCTTCGGCCTGCGGAAGCGTCGCGGCGTATTCCTTGACGCGCACGCCAGCCAGGGCCTTCATGACCGTGGCCTTTTCCGCCGCCAACTGGCGAATAAGCTCCTGAATGGAAAATTCCAGCGCCACCACGGCGTCCGTATTATGGCCAAGAAGCGTCTGATACTCTTCTTCCATAAGTTCACACAGCAGGGCCAGGGCCTTGCTTTGCCGGATCAGGGATGTATGGACTGTCGTATGCATGGTAAACCTCGCTGGGCGGCCTGTGGCTTATGGCCCGCAGGCAGAATCTGCCGCCCCGTCCCGAATGAAGCAATTTTCGTGCCCGGACGGAAAAGGCCTGTCCAGAGGGAAAGTCAACCGTCAGCGCCGCAGATCCATGGCCGTCAGGGGCGGAATGCCATAGCCTCCTGTGGGCTGGGGCAACTGCGGAGCCTGCAAGGCTTGCGGCGGCACCGGCGTTACGGATTCGCCTGCTGCGGACTGACCGACCAATACCGGCGCGGGCTGTCCGGCCTGGCTCTGCGTTGGGGCTTGCAGCGGCTGTATGGTGGCCGGGGCCTGTGGCTGCCCAGGCGCAGCCTGAAGCGGCTGCCCGGCCTGCTGCGCATGATAGGCGGCCAGTCCCGCTCCCGCGCGGCTGTTGGGGCCAACGGCGTCCACACTGCTGTTGCGCAGAATGTCGCTGGCTGAGGTCTTGCGCTGGCCGGGCGGCACATTGGTGGTGTACCGCACCTTTTGAAGCTGCGGCTGTTGTGCGCCCTCATGTCCGGCGGCAGCGGGCTGCCCCGGCAATGCCGCGCCCACGGCGGACTGACCGGCCTGTTGCGGCCCGTGCTGCTGCCCCTGCTGCGACCCTGCCGCGTTTTCAACCGCGAGACTGTGCATAATGTCGCTGGCTGAAGTCTTGCGTTGGTCGGGCGGCACATTGGTGGTGTAGCGCACCTTCTGGATATGCGGTTCCTGCGCGGCTTCCTGCCCGGCGGCCATGACCGGCCCAGGCGTTATGACGCCGCCTGCGGGCTGGGAAGTCTGCTGCGGGCGCGGCACGGGAATGCCCGCCTGCATCACCCCCTGCATACCGGCCTGCCCGGAGGTTTGCGCGAAAGTCTGCCCATGCTCCTGGCCGGGGGCCATTTCCACCAGAGGCCCGATGGGGCCTGGCTGGCCTGTCTGGGAAGTCTGGCCCGTCTGGGAGGTCTGCATGGCGGCCTGTATGGCGGCGGGCGTGCCCATGCTCTGCGCCATGCGCATCTGCATATCCAGCGCC
This sequence comes from Desulfovibrio sp. 86, assembly GCF_902702915.1. Lineage (NCBI taxonomy): Bacteria > Pseudomonadati > Thermodesulfobacteriota > Desulfovibrionia > Desulfovibrionales > Desulfovibrionaceae > Desulfovibrio > Desulfovibrio sp. 86. Next base: position 1,083,454 of record NZ_LR738849.1, read on the forward strand.
TGCGCGGCCTGCTGTGCCTGCGCCGCCTGCCGGGATTGGGTCATCGAGGCAGACTGCCCGTTTCCGGCGGCGTTACGGGCAGGTTCGCTAAGGTGCGTGCGCGGCAGCACCGCATGCGCTCCCAGCTTGCTGCCCGCCTCAAACTGAGCGGCGCGGGCCATGTTCAGACCCGTATTCATATTGGGAACGCGCTGCTCCTCCTGCTTCGCGGCGGCTTCCTTACGCGCCCGCAGGGCGGCCAGGGCCTGCTCCACTTCGGGCGGAGCAACCACAAGAGGCGGCTGGGACGCGGGCTGCCCCGCTGCCGCAAGCGCGGCCTGGGCAGAACCCGTACCAGCGGGCAGCACCTGAATCTGCATGGATTCGCCCATATCCTGCACAGGAGCAATGCCGTCATACACGGAGGGGATGGGCGATCTGCCGCGCATGGCGGTGTGGCCCGCCTGGCCCTGATTCCCGTCCTGCCCTGTCGCCTGATCGGACGCATCTGCACCCTGCGGCAGTACCGAAGCGACCTGCGGCACAAAAGCCGACGCGCTGCTTGTTTTGGCCGAGGCCGTGCCACGGCTGGCCGAAACGAGATTGCGCGAAAGCTGGGCATACATCATGTCCGCCAGGCCAATACCTCCGGCCGCTGTCATGGATTTGGCCAGTTCCTGATCATACATGCTCTGCCAGTACTGTTCTTCACGCCCCTGAAGCATATTGGTCTTGGGCAGGGTATTGCGCATCTCCTGCCACATTTTCTGGATAAATATGGATTCAAAGCCTTCGCAGGCGTCGCGCAGCTTTTTTTCCTTGTCCGCTTCCGTCATTTTTTTGCCATTGAGGTTGCCCACGCCAGCCAGGCGGGACTGGACTTCGCGGCGGGACACTTCAGCCCCGCTGGCCTCATGCGGCACAAGCCCTGTGGTAAGAGGCGAGGTCATTTATATTACCTCCAGCTCCGCCAGCAGCGCACCGGAAACCTGCATGGTGCGCAGGATGGAAATAAGGTCGCGGGGTGTGGCCCCGATGGAGTTCAGTCCGTCCACCAGTTCCTGAAGGGTCGCGCCCTCCACAATAACCAGATGACGGTTTTCTTCGCGCACATTGGTTTCCGTCGTGGGGGTCACCACTGTCTGTCCCTGCGAGAAAGGCCCGGGCTGCGACACCTGCTGCCCTTCCTGCACGGTTATCTGCAAATTGCCGTGAGCCACGGCGGTGCGCATGATGCGCACGTCGCGTCCGAGCACCACGGTGCCCGTCTTTTCGTCCACCACCACCTTGGCGGAGGTGTCCGGGCTGACGTCGAGATTTTCGATGGAAGCCATGAGAGGGACCATGTTGTTCCGGTACTGGGCGGGGATATCCATAGTAATGGACATGTCATCGACAGCGCGGGCAAAGGGGCCGCCCATGGCGCCGTTGACGCGCTCGGCCACCTGCTGCGCGGTGCTGAAGTCAGCGGTGCGCAGGTGCAGGGTGAGCTTGTCCTGCTGGTTGAACTCAAAGGGGATGCCGCGTTCAACAATGCCGCCGCCAGGAATGATGCCCACGGTGCTGATGTTTTTGCTGACGCTGGCCGCCTTGCCCTGACTGGAAAAACCGCCCACGGTCAGCGAGCCCTGTGCCAGGGTATATATTTTGCCGTCCACGCCCTTGAGGGCCGTTTGCAGCAGCACGCCGCCCAGAAGGGATGTGGCGTCGCCCACGGAAGACACGGTAACGTCAAGGCGCGTGCCAGGCTTGGCCGACACCGGCATGCGGGCCGTAACCATGACCGAGGCCACGTTCTTGGTCTTGAGCGCAGAAGAATCCACGCCAATGCCCATGCGATCCATCATGTTTTTCATGGAACTCATGGTGAAGACCGAGTCTTTCTTGTCGCCCGTGCCCCCCAGACCCACCACCAGGCCATAGCCTATGAGCTGGTTGTCACGGACGCCGGAAAAGTTGGCAATATCCTTGATGCGCACGGCCTGCGCCGGAAGAACCATGCTGATCAGCAAGGCTGCTGTGAATATCCACAGGACGGGATTGCGCAAGATTGTCAATTTCATGGCGCTGACTCCTTGCCGGAATACCGGCACAGCTTGCTTTGCAGAATCCGTGCCGGAGGGGACGCCTGCACAGCGGGCGACGCGGCGAGGGTATGCGCGACAAGCGCTCTGAAGAAAGCAAAGCAGGGCTTGTCCTCTGAGAGGTGGGCGTTGTGCCCTGCGGGCACGGGGGCTTTTCTTTTTCTGTCGTTTGGGCCGCCTGCGGCGGGCGACGCGGCGAGGGTATGCGCGACGGGCGCTCTGAAGAAAGCAAAGCAGGGCTTGTCCTCTGAGAGGTGAGCATTGTGCCCTGCGGGCACGGGGGCTTTTCTTTTTGTGTTGTTTAGGCCGCCTCCGGCGGGCGACGCGGCGAGGGTAAGTGCGACGAGCGCTTTGAAGAAAGCAAAGCAGGGCTTGTCCTCTGAGAGGTGGGCGTTGTGCCCTGCGGGCACGGGGCTTTTCTTTTTCTGTCGTTTGGGCCGCCTCCGGCGGGGGCAAAAGGGGCCTGTGAAGGGGGCTGCGCCCCCTGGCGAGGCCCCCTCTGCACTCCCCCCGTTTACCCCCCAGGGCTTTCCAACTACCAGAGATTGGCGAGGGCTGCGCGGCTTTCGCTCCGGGAGCTTCCTCGCTACGCTCGGCGATCTCCCTGCGCGCCACGCAATGCCAGAGTAGGGTTTCGCCCTGTATGAGAGATCGGGGCGACATCGGCTTGACTATATGATATCCTAAAAAAGGTGTCTCGTTGTGCCAGCGAGCACCTTCGCATTGAAGGGAGATTGAGGCATCTCATTGATGACGCGCCATTTGGGGTTCTTTATAATGGCATCTCGGAACTACTCGGCCTTGTCTGAGTATAAAAATTCCTGAAAAACGAGCTTGTACATTCTTCTAAAATACTTCCAAAATCGTTAGACCAGCTCCAAAACGAAATCACCCGTTTTTCTGTAAAAGCAGCAGCCCAAGGTGCATCGACGTCTATTCTCACAGCAAAGGCAGTTGATGGCATTGCGCGGCGCGCAGGGAGATCACCGAGCGAAGCGAGGAAGCTCCCGCAGCAGAAGCCGCGCAGCCCTCGGACAATGATGGAATATGGAAAACCCCAGCGGGGTGCTTCGGGGGGGATGCAAGGGGGGCCGAGAAGGGGGCGCAGCCCCATAACCGGCCCCGCCTTGCCGCACGCCGCGAAGGCGGCCAGAACTAAATAGACGAAAAGCCCCCGTGCCCGCAGGGCACAGAAACTGTTTTTCAAAGGACAAGCCCTGTTTTATTTTTTTAAAAGCGTCCACAGCCCAAGCCCTCAACACCAGCAGAGCGTCCCCACGCATCTCAAAGGGCAATCCCGGTTTTTATTCTTCCAGAAATACATGCCGTGCAGACTCCCCCGCCACAACGAACCTGCCCAAACAATCAGACGCCATTCCTCAGACATCCCACAGCCACCCCGACGCCCCCGACCTCTCATTCAACGCGAAGTAGCCCGCTGGCATTGCGCGGCGCGCAGGGAGATCGCCGAGCGAAGCGAGGAAGCTCCCGGAGCAGAAGCCGCGCAGCCCTCGGACAATGGTGGAATATGGAAAACCCCAGCGGGGTGCTTCGGGGGGGATGCAAGGGGGGCCGAGAAGGGGGCGCAGCCCCATAACCGGCCCCGCCTTGCCCCCGCCGGAGGCGGCCCAAACAACAAATAAAAAAGGCCCCCGTGCCCGCAGGGCACAGTAACCCAATCTCAAAGGACAAGCCCTGCTTTAATTTCTTCAGAGCGCCCGCCGCGCATACTTCTGGCACGCCGCCCAACGCGCATGTCACGCCTCACGACACTGGCAATCCAAATAAAAAAGACCAGAGCGATCCCAAAATGAAATCGCTCTGGTCTTTGCATCAAAAGACGCTCACCACAACCCAATCGCACGGCGTATCCGCATTATACCGCTGCGGCGGGCACCTTCAAACAGCAAAAAAATATCTTCAGGGGCACCCTGCCCTATATCTTGAACAGGCCCGGCTCTTCGCGCACAAGACTGGCGGCAATAAGCTTGCTGTCCGGCTTATAGGTGCCGTTGGCAACCTGGATGCGCAGGGCCTCCACCTTTTCCGAACGCACGTCCGGCGCGCTCTGGGCCGCGCGACGCGCCTCTGTCAGCAGCAGGGCGTCCTGCGAAACGGTCACGGTGTCCCCCTGGGACGCTTCCGTACCGGTTCCTTCCGCCCGCGCCTTCAGACGCGTCTCGTTTCTGGCCTCGGTGCTTTTGTCCAATCCGGCGGCATAGGGATCAAAAAGGCTGTTCGTCGTGGTCTTGATTTCCATTTCCTACTCCGTTGAGGGCGCTTTCGCACCGCTCTGCGCCTCTGGCTTCACAAAACTTTCTGTTCTTGACGGTTCTTCCAGCATGCTTTTATCAACGGTGGCACGGGTAATGCGCCACAAGGCATGCCGTGTTTTCCGCTGCACATCCTCTGGCAGCGGCTCCATGCCTTCGGGGCCTTCACCAACGATGTGCAACCTCTGACCTGGGGGATAGGTAAAACGTACCTTCTGCCCCACTTCCTTGCCCAACTCCTGGCGGATATCCTCCACCACGGGATTGTCGCTGCCTGTAAAAAGCAGCGTTTCGTACAGTTCGCGCGCCACTTTTTCAACGCAGGCGTGCCTGTGAGCGGCCGGATCAGGATCATCCGGCGCATCGCCATGAGCAAGCCTCATGCGAACCCGAAAACGCGCGAGACGCCGGGCAGCCAGCAATTGCTGTTCGTACCCTTGTAGCATCATGCGCAGCTTAGCGGAATTGGCATCGGCCATGAATGTCTCCGTCCTTACTGCCTGTTCGGCGGCCTGACAAAAAACTTTAGACTTTTCCTCCCCGTGCGCGACGTTTTTTCGTGCCCCGGAGCAGATTATGAGGATTTGCAGTGGCAACGGCGGCCCACTCCCGCTTCTGATCGGACGTTTCTTGACGCTGCCGCCGGGCAATTTCAGCCCCCCTCCGCTATTTGCGGTTGCGCGCAAGCACGCAGCCAACGGCCAGCAGATTCAGTATGCCAAAGATGACCAGGTCAAGGTGCATGCTGTCCATAAAGGCGTCAATGGTCTCCGGCCCTGCGGGCTTGTCGCCCAAATAAAAGCCCAGGGTCAGGGTAATGACCACCATGTTCACAAGCTGCCCCCCGGTGCGCACGGCTCCGGTAAGGCCCGACGCCTGCCCCACGTGCTCGCGCCCGGCGCTTTCAAGAATAATGGTGGTATTGGGCAGGGCAAAAAAGCTTATGCCCACGCCAAGCAGGCCCTGAGCGGTCAGCAGTACGCCTATGGGCGAATCCACGGCAAGAAAGGCCGAAACCAGCAGACCAAGGCCGCACAGCCCCACGCCCACGGCGCTCACATGGCCGGGGTCGAACTTTATGCACAGCCTGGCGGCCAGCGGGGTTGTCATGGCCTGCACCAGAGACTGCAAGGCCAGAAACATGCCCGCCTGCTGCACGGTCATGCCGAGTCCAAACTGCAGATACAGGCTGAAGAAAAAGAGTACGCCGAAAAATGAACTGTAGTTGATAAAGGCCGCCAGAGAAGACAGGGCAAACACCCGGTTGCGCGCAAGCAGGCGGATATCAAGGATGGGAAATTCGCTGCGCAGCTCCTTGAAGCAGAACAGCACCATCAGAATGGCGAAAGCCGCCAGCAGAAAGCCCGCCATCACCGGATAGGCCGCCAGTTCCGACGAACCGAAGGTCAGTGCCGTCATGGCCAGGCCGTAAATGATGCAGCCGCCCCAGTCAAAACGGCGTCCCTTGGCCGTGCGCCAGTCCAAGCTGACGCCGTACTTCATGAGCAGCAGCACAACCACCGACGTGAGCGCATTGCCCCAGAAAAGCCAGCGCCAGCCCAGCCAGCCCGCCACAAAGCCAGCCACCGGCGGGCCGCAGGCAATGCCCGCGTACACGGCCGAACCGCTGTAACCGAGATATATGGCCCTTTTTCCAGCAGGCGCGGCCGATGCCAGCAAGGCCAGGCCACAGGCGTTAAACATGGCCCCGCCCATACCCTGCACCAGCCGCAGCCCCAAAAAGGCTTCCACTGAAGCGGCAAAGCCCAGCAATGCCCCGCAGACCCCAAAGATGGCGATTCCCCAGATAAAGACGCGCTTGTAGCCCAAGATGTCGCCAAGACTGCCGCTGGCAAGCTGAAAAACGGCAAGCCCCATGGCGTAAAAAGCGCCCATGAGGCCAAGTTGCTGCGCGCTGGCTTTCAGCTCCGCACCAATGGGCGGCAAAACCGCGTTCACGCCAGCCATCATGAAGGGCATGCAAAAAAGTGAGGTGCAGACCGCAATCAGCAGCCAGCCATGGCCTTTTTCGATGGAGGATGACATAAAAAACAGTATCTCCGGCTATGGGACAGGTCAATACAGCGCCGCCACAGAAATGAATGGGCCAGTTAGTGAAACTGGCCTGTCAGGCCGCGCGCATGACAGCGCGCATGACGGCGCACCCAGGCCTTCGCGCTTCCATACCTTCCCTGAATGCGGCTCTGCGGAGGCGAGCGCACATCCAGTCCGAAAGCAAAGCGATCCTTGAGCCAGAAACGCGGCAGAAAATTTGTGTCCTGCGCGCCAGCACCGCTTGCGAAGCTATATCGGACGCCCGCTCCGGTCAATAAAAACAGGCGGTCCCCGGCGGTGTAGGCCGGGGACCGAAGTGTTGCGCCAGAGCCCAGGCTCTGCGCTGATGGAAGGCGTGCGTTATGCCTGCAAAAGACCCGATTCTTCAGCCAGCCTCAGGCACATGCTGGCCTTGTTCAATGTATACAAATGAATGCCCGGAGCGCCGTTTTCCAGCAGAAAACGTATCTGGCGCACCGCAAATTCCAGTCCCACTTCACGCACGGCCTCTGCCCCGCCTTTGGCATTGGCGCTTTCAAGGTCAAGATAGAGCTTGCCGGGGATGTTGGCCCCGCACAGCGAAAGCACCCGACGCAGTGAGTCAAAACTCTGGATGGGCAGTATGCCGGGGATGACGGGCGTGTGAATGCCCATGCCACGCAAATGCTCCAGCAGGTCGGCATATTCCCGCGCGTCAAAGAAAAGCTGGGTTACGGCGAAGTCCGCGCCGCTGCGCATCTTGTCCGCAGTGTGAAGGCGATCCAGCGCGATGGAGTTTGATTCGGGGTGCGGCGCGGGATAGGCCGCCACGCCAATACCCATATAGGGTTGCTGGCGGCGGGCGAAGGCGACAAGGTCAGAGGCATGCCGGAAGTACCCCTTGCTCCAGTCCGTCTCCTGCCCGACGGGCGGGTCGCCGCGCAGGGCCAGCACATTGTCCACCCCCACAGCGCGCAATTCGGCAAGGTAGGCGGAGATGCTCTCAGGCTCCGCGCCCACGCAGGTAAGGTGGGCCATGGTGTTCAGCCCGCGCCGGGCCAGTTCCGCTGTTACGGCAAGGGTATTACGTTGTTTGCCGCCGCCTGCGCCGTACGTAACGGAAACAAAGAGCGGGGCCAGAGCGCGCAGCTTTTCCACAGTTTCAAAAAAACCGGGCAAAATTTTTTCATCCGACGGAGGAAAAAACTCCAATGAGAAAAATGGCTTCTTCGCGGCGCGGATGCCGTCTCCGATGTGCATGCTGGAACTCCTTGTGTGCTGCGGAAATGCGGCCAGTTTTTGTGGGGGCCGACGTATTTATGTGTATATCTAGATAAATTGATATGTCAAGAAAAAAGGCCGGGGAGCCTTGCAAAATGACTGGCTTGGTCGTAATTCAGGGGCAAGCCCAACGGCATATTATGAAAATACGTACAGGCATTTTCGCGTGCGGGCAGGGCCCGCACACCGCCTGCCCCGGCAGGATACAAGGCTTCCTTCCAGGTCGCGTCTTTCTTCTGGCGTGCGCCCTGTGCGCCCTGACAGCCCTGCTGCTCTGGCATGCCCCGCATGTGGGCGCGGCCCAGAGCCCCCAGCCTGAAGCGCCCCTGCCCGGAGTTGCCAGTCCCGTCGCTGGCCCCGATACCGCCCCTAATACTGCCGCTGCTGCTGTCGTTGACTCTGCCGCCGCTCCTGCCGCTGCTGCTGTCGTTGACTCTGCCGCCGCTCCTGCCGCTGCCAGGGGCGCTGCCACCCCAGACACTGCCAATGCCGCCAATACCGGGCCTGCCGACGCCAGCGCTATGCCGGGCGTTGCGCAAAGTCCCGCGCCCGAAACATCCGCCCCCGCGCCTGCCACTGCCGCCAGCACGCCCGTTTCCACACCCGCCCCCGGCGTGGCCGCGCCCGCGCCGTCTTCCGCCGGTATTGACGATCAGGGCAAGCCCGACTGGCGGCAACTGGAGCCCGGCCTTGATTTCGGCCAATTCCGCCTCAACGACAACGAAGCCCTGCTGACGGCCCTGCGCATTGATCCGGCCTACTTCAATTTCATACTCTGCGCCCGCTCTCTGGACGGTGGCCCCCTGCGCTCGCTCAACCAGTGGGCCGAGCAGTATGATCTTTCCGCTGCCATCAACGCCAGCATGTATCTGCCCGACGGCAGCACAAGCACGGGCTATATGAAGCAGGACGATCACTTCAACAACAGGCGCGTGGTGCAGCGCTTTGGCGCGTTCTTTGTGGCCGGACCCAACCAGCCAAGCCTGCCCGGAGCCGCCATTGTGGACCGGGACGACCCGCAGTGGGAGCAGCGCATTGCCCAGTACCGCCTTGTCATCCAGAACTACCGCATGACCAGCGCCGACAGGCGTATCCTCTGGTCGCCCGGCGGCCCCCACTACTCCATTTCCGCCGTGGCCCAGGACGGCGACGGCCGCATCCTTTTTCTGCACTGCAGGCAGCCGGTGGAAGCCTACGCCTTTGCACAGCAGCTTTTGCACCTGCCCCTCAACGTACGCACCGTCATGTATGTGGAAGGCGGCGGCCAGGCTGGTCTGCTGGTGCGCTCCGCCCACTGGCAGCATGAACTGGCGGGCATAAGCCCGGCCGGATTTCTGGTGACTGGCGATCTGCGCGCCCTGCTGCCCAACGTGCTGGGCGCTGTGCGGATTGCGACGTCCCCGGACACACCCGCCCCGGACACACCCGCCTCTGACGCCGCTGCCTCTGACGCACCCCCATCCCCCTAAAACTCTCGATATATTTTAGTGTGGCATGACGAGTTTTCCGTCTCGAAGCGGAGCCCCCGAGACAGTGCTGCTCAGACATCACACCACCTCAAAAAGTATCTGCGCCATCAGCAAAAATATTCTTCCATGGCGTATTCCCAGTGGCCGAGCCCACCCTGCATCCAGGGTTCACCAAGCTTCCGGCCCCCCTGCGCGCAGCACAGAGCAACCGCGCTCGCCTTCATGCCAGGCGGCGGGCCTCGCCAGCGCAGAAACACTCACAACACAAACAGTCGAAAACATGAAATTGCTCTTGCGCCAGGCCGCTTTCTGTGCGACTGATTGAGTGAACAGACATGGCAGTCTGCCATTCTGCCTTTTTGATAATAATTACTAATTTCCATAAAAACGCTTTACTTTGGCTCCGACTTCTTTCAGAATAATTATCGGTATCCGGGGCCAGGAGAGCGCATTAGCGACTGTATGGCCCCCGCCCGGCAAGCCGGGCGGCAAATCATATCAAGGCCGTGTTGGCCTAAACGTCTGTGAGGAAACCATGCCCAAGCATCTGGAAGTTTATAAGTGCACCCACTGTGGCAATATTATTGAAGTTCTGCATGGCGGCGGCGCGGACATCGTCTGCTGTGGCGAGCCCATGAAGCTTATGGTTGAGGGCGCCACTGACGGCGCCATGGAAAAGCACGTTCCCGTCATTGAAAAGGTTGACGGCGGCTATCTGGTGAAAGTGGGCAGCGTGCCTCACCCCATGGAAGAAAAGCACTGGATTGAATGGATTGAGCTGCTGGCCGACGGCAGAAGCTATACAAAGTTCCTCAAGCCCGGCGACGCGCCCGAGGCTTTCTTTGCCATCGACGCCGCCAAGGTGACCGCCCGCGAATTCTGCAATTTGCACGGTCACTGGAAGGCTGAAAACTAGGTTTCATAAACACGTTACCAAGCGCGGGATTCCGCGCCATTCCCTCAGGAGGATTTCAATGCAGAAGTATGTTTGCACCGTCTGTGGCTATGAATATGATCCCGCCGAACATGACAATGTTCCTTTCGACCAGCTGCCCGATGATTGGTGCTGCCCGGTTTGCGGAGTGAGCAAGGATCAGTTCAGCCCGGCCTAACCTTGGTATTTTACTTGCTTTCTCCCCCGCTTTGCCGCTGCGTGCGGTAAAGCGGGGCTTTTCGTAAACGGGAAGACCCCACATTCCGGAGAAAATAGATGCAACCTGTTGAAATTAAAAAAGACATCTTCTGGATAGGCTACGTGGACTACGACCACCGGGACTTCCACGGGTATTCCCGATCCCCGGATGGCTCCACGTACAACGCCTATCTTATCAAAGACGAAAAAAATGTTCTGATGGACACGGTGGCCTCCGGCTGCGAAGGCACCCTGCTGTGCCGCATGGCCAAGGTGCTGGATCCTGAAAAAATCGACTACGTCGTCTGCAACCACCTTGAACTTGACCACTCCGGGTCTCTTGAAGCCATCATGGAGCGGTGCAAGCCTGAAAAGCTTTTTGTTTCCCAGGCCGGGCTCAAATCGCTGGCGGGATACTTCGCCAGCAAGGATTGGCCCGTGCAAGCCGTCAAAAGCGGCGACACCATCAGCCTGGGCAAGCGCAGCATCGTTTTTCAAGAAACGCGCATGCTGCACTGGCCCGACAGCATGGTCTCGTACATTCCCGAAGAAAAACTGCTCGTCAGCAATGATATTTTCGGCCAGAACATAGCGAGCTCCGCACGCTTTGTGGACGACTTCGGCGACGATGGCGAATACCTGCGCCGCGTCAAGGAGTACTACTACAATATCGTGCTGCCCTACTCGCCCATGGTGCTCAAGGCTCTGCCCATTGTGGAGCAGCTTGACATTGACATGATCGCGCCCGACCACGGTCTCATCCATCGTGGAGAAAAGGCCGTGCGCAACATCATCGACATGTACCGCGCCCTGGCCGAGCAAAAGCCGCAGCAGCGCGCGCTCATCTTTTACGACACCATGTGGCAGTCCACGGAAACCATGGCCTACGCCATTTGCAGCGGCCTGGAAGAAAATGGCGTGCCCACGCGCATCATGTCTGTCAAAAGCAACCACCACAGCGCCGTCATGACGGAACTGGCGGACTGTGGCGCGGTGCTGGCGGGTTCACCCACGCACAACAACACCATTCTGCCCCTGGTGGCCGCCCAGCTGACCTACATGAAGGGACTGCGCCCCCAGAACCGTATAGGCGGCGCGTTCGGCTCCTTCGGCTGGTCGGGTGAAGCGCCCAAGCAGTTGCAGGAACATTTGACCGACATGCACATGGATATGCCCGTGGAGCCTGTGAAGTGCAGCTGGCGGCCCGACCGCGACGTTCTCAAGGCCTGCCACGACATGGGCAAGACCCTTGCCGAGGCCCTTAAAAAGAAGTGCCAGGAAGGCTAAACCCCAACCCGATCATTATTGCGATACCCCGGCAAAAGCTCTGCTTTTGCCGGGGTTTTTTGTAATCAGCCCTCATGAGAGCCACACACTTTGGGATGATGCGCAGTCGCAAGACGATGCTCTGGCTCCCCCACTTCTGCTAGAGCGTTCTGCTTTTTGAAATACTCCTTGTTTCAACGTATCATTCTGGCGAAAAACGTGGTTTTCGCCAGAATCCACGCCACGTTGCGGCGCGCTGCACGTTCGTGCAGCGTTAGAGCATTTACCTTTTTCAAAGTTAACATGCTCTAAAACAAGAGTTTTAGGGGGTGGGGGCGTGGGGGAGGAGACCCTTTTGCAAAAGGGTCCCTCCCCCACAAAGCATTCCCCTCCCCCTCCACAAAACATTCCCTCTCCCACGACGAACAAAAGGCGGCGCAAGCAGAGCTTGCGCCGCCTTTATCTGAGGCCCGGCCAAAAGAGATACAAAGCGTATAAAAGACTCTACAAGGCCGGAACAAATACCAGGCTTACGGATGGCACTTGGACTTGGCGCAAGCGGTCAGGTCTTTCTTGAGATCGGGCTTTTCGGCCACGGTCTTGGTGTGACATTCCATGCAGTTGGTGTGCTTGAGTCCGGTCTTGGTATGGATCACGTAGTACAGGCTCTTCTCGCCCTTTTTGCCGGTCAGGTCATCGTGGCAGCCAGCGTTGCTGCACTTGGCGAAGCTTTCCTTCCCGTCAACAGGGTGGTGACAGGTCACGCATTCCACCTTGGAATGAGGAGCGTGGGGAAACATGACGGTCTTCTGAGAGCCTTTGATCTCCAGCGGTTTATCAGGCACAGCGGGAGCGGCCCAAGCGCTTACAGCGAAGAGCAGGGCCAACATACAGGTAAGAGCAAGGGATTTTTTCACGACAGTCCTCCATGGTAAAAAAAACGACACTTGAGAATTGTTGCGAGCTTACGGCCAGCATGGCGGCGTGTCAATGGGCACCGTGGAATACATTTTCAAGTTATTTGTCCGCTCCTGGCTGCCTTTTGCGTGCATATCCCCGTGGTGTGAGCATATATGACTCAATCGATCTGCTTTCACTGTTGCCGATAATCAGCAGTGAAAGCATATCCACCTGTGCTGCATCAAAGCTGTCCAGCCTGTGCACGCTTACGCTCTGTTCCGGACGGTAAGCCTGACGCACCAGGCCCACAGGGCACTGCGGCTCACGAAAACGGCGGGCCAGGGCCAGGGCGGCGTCCAGATGGCCGGGGCGGCCCTTGGACCGGGGATTATAGATGACGCAGACAAAATCAGCCTCAAGGGCAGCGGAAAGTCTTTTGACAATGGTTTCCCACGGCGTGAGCAGATCACTCAGGCTGATGCAGGCGAAATCGTGCGTCAGGGGAGCGCCCAGCAGGGCCGCTGCAGCGCATACGGCAGGCACCCCCGGCACGACGCCGAAGGGAACGACGCCCACGAGGTTTCGGGATTCCAGCACTTCAAGGGCAAGTCCGGCCAGGGCATAAATGCCGGGATCGCCCGAACAGACGAGAGCCGTGGCCTGCCCGGCAAGAGCGGCGTCCACCGCTGCCTCGCAGCGTTCAATTTCATGCCGCATGCCCGTGCTGATGCGCTGTTTGCCTTCAAGCAGCTCCGGCGGAACCAGATCCATATACAGATGATAGCCCGCAACGCACTGGGCCTGCTCCAGAACGGCGCGGGCCTGGGGCGTAAGACAGTCGGCATGGCCGGGGCCAAGGCCCACCACGTGAAGGCTGGCAGCTTGAGTCATGACCTACTCTTTTTCAGTATCTTTTTCAGGGTCGGCGGCGGTGTTTTTTGCTTCAGGGGCCAGCGCCACGGCGATGGTCAGCTGTGACTGATAAATAGCCTTGCACACCAGAAGCCGCGCTTCGCCTGCGCCGCTTTCCTTACTGGCGGCCAGCAGGGCCGCAGCCTCGCACACGCTGAAGGGTGGCTGTCCAAAGCGCCGCCCCGCCGCTTCGGAAGGGTTGGGCACCGGGCATTGGGCCAGGCGGGCGGAATCAAAGCCCAGAAGGGGCACATTGAGCCGAAAGGCCAGCTCGCGCAGGGCAGGCTCCTTCAACTTTTCGGTCACCGTGCCCAGGGCGGCTATGGCCTGCACCTCCAGGCCGTGGACTTCAAAAAATTCATGCAAAGCCGCCTGCGCCATTCCCGAGGGCAAATCCTTGCGGCAGCCCAGGCCCACATACAGGCGCGGCACAGCCACTCGCAGCAGTCCTTCCGAGAGCGGCAAACGACGCCAGTGCGCAGCCAGACGGGGCGGCGCATGCGCTTCGCGCTTGGCTGCCAGAAAAGACGGCGGCGGCGCGGCGGCTTCGGCCTCGCAGGGCACGGGTCTGAGCGCGGGATGCGCGGGCACCGCGTGGCAGGGATCCCACACTTCCAGACTGTCGCCTTCCAGCAGCGCGGCCTGCGCGCGCGGCAGGCGCTGCCAGTCTACAATGCGCAGTCCTGTATCGCGCAACAAAAGATCGAGGGCCAGGGGGTGGTCACCGTCCACATGGGGCTGATAGCCGGAAGGCGCGGCGGGCTTTACGCTTTCAGCCGGTTCCGGAGCCGCGTCCTCTTCCGCCGCGACGTCGGAGGCCGTCGTAATGACCGGAATCGCCCGGAGCAGCGTGGCCACATGGCGGGCCAGTTCGTTGCCGCCGCCCCAGTGACCGGAAAGAAGACTGATGACAAAGGCGCCCGCCCCATCAAGCACCAGAACCGGCGGGTCTTCACTTTTATGCACAAGCAGGGGGGCCAGGGCGCGAACGGCAATGCCCGTGGCTCCGATAAAGACGTGCGCAGCATGCTGCCTGTAGGTTGACGCAAGCAGTTCGCCCAGCCGGGCAAAAGCCTGCGCGCCTGTGGGACAAAAGCGCTCCGGCGCGAAGATCTGGCATTCCGCCAGACGGCCCCCCTTGGGAACAGTCCAGGGCTTTCCGGCCAGCAGGGATTTGAGTCGCCGCGCCAAAGGCAAGGCAGAGGCGCTCAGGGCATAGCAGGCAAGAGAATTTTTTTCTAAAGCGGGGTGCACAAATGCCTCCGGCGGTCTGCCGCCACACATGGCTTGATGGGTGCGGCCTGTGGCATGAAAGAATGCACCGTGTGACGCAGTGACCGCGGCCGGGAGTCCTTGCCGGAACCCCGGCCGCCGGATGCAGAGCAGCCCGCGCAAGCAGGCCGGAACTTGACATGCTTGCGCTCATGGCTGGCAGGAACGGCACTCTGGGCAGTGCCGTCATTGTCGGCCATGAACACTGAAAGGCTCCGCTTAAAAAATGACCTTGCGGGCCGCATCCAGAGTTCTGTTGAAGTCATCGTCCGTGTGGGCGAAGGACACCATGCCGGTTTCATAGCCTGAAGGCGCGAGGTAAATGCCCTGTGCCCGCATCTGCTTGTAAAACGAGGTGAAGAGCTTTTGATCGCACTTTTGCGCGCTGGCGAAATCCGTCACTTCATGTTCGCTGAAATAGGGGCAGAACATGGAGGCCAGGGTCGGCATCTGCAAGGGAACGCCCTTGGCGGCAATGATGTCGCGCAGGCTGAAGGCGAACTTGCGGGTGCGCTCTTCAAGGGCGGCGTAGTCCGACTTCTGGAGAATGGCCAGCGTGGCCAGGCCAGCGGCCATGGCCAGGGGATTGCCCGAAAGGGTGCCCGCCTGATACACGCCGCCGCGCGGAGCCACAAGCTCCATATAACGGCGCTTGCCGCCAAAAGCCCCAACGGGCAGGCCGCCGCCGATAATCTTGCCAAAGGTGGTGAGGTCGGGATCTATCTTGAAGCGCGCCTGCGCCCCGCCAAATGCCGCGCGAAAGCCCGTGATGACCTCGTCAAAGATGAGCAGGCTCTGGTACTGGTCGCAGATGGCGCGCAGCCCTTCGAGAAAGCCGGGCCTGGGCAGCACAAGGCCCATATTGGCTGCCACGGGTTCCACAATGATGGCGGCGATGCTTCCGCCGTGTTGGGCGAAGCATTCCTTGACCGCGTCCAGATCATTATACGGCGCAAGGAGGGTGTCGGCCACCACAGCCGCAGGCACGCCGGGCGTGCCGGGAATGGAGAAGGTGGCCAGCCCGGAACCGGCGGCCGCCAGGAAGGGATCGGCATGCCCGTGATAGCAGCCCACAAATTTGAGCACTTTGTCGCGCTTGGTGGCGGCGCGGGCCAGACGCAGGGCGCTCATGGTGGCCTCTGTGCCGGAATTGACCATGCGCACCATTTCAAGGCCGGGCATGGCGGCCACCACGGCTTCGGCCAGGGCCACCTCGTCGGGGCAGGGAGCGCCATAGCTGGTGCCGCGATGGGCGGCGTCGCACACGGCGCGGGTGACGGAGGGTTCGTCATGCCCAAGTATCATGGGCCCCCAGGAAAGCACGAAGTCGATGTACTGACGGCCGTCAACGTCGGTCAGGTGGCAACCGTGCGCTTCGGCGATAAAGAGCGGGTGGCTGTCCACATTATGGCAGGCCCGCACGGGGCTGTTGACGCCACCGGGAATGACCACCTGGGCCTTTTCAAAAAGCTGGCGCGAAATCGTATCCATTCTGGTCTCCTTCAGGCGAAGTACGTCATAGAAATTTTTTTCAGTTCCTTGAGACTGCGCAGGATGGCGTGCTCCTTGAGATCAGTCATCTTCATGATGTCTTCCACCACGCCCAGGCACTCGGCCTCGCTGCGCCCGTGGATCATCGTATACAGCTCATAGGGCCAGTCGGCGGCGGCGCTCGGACGGTAGTAGGCGTGCGAAATATGGGTGTGCTCGGCCACTTTGCGGCCGCAGCCCTCAACCTGTTCGGGCTGTACCTTCCAGGCGACCATGGCGTTGTGCGTCCAGCCGGTCTTCTGGTGCTTGATGCTCGCGCCAAAACGGCGGATGGCCCCGGATTCCTTGAGACGGCCAAGCAGCTCAAGCACCTGGGCTTCGGTCATTCCCGCCTGTTCCGCCAAATCGGCGTAAGGTGTGAGACTGTCGGGCAGATTATCCTGCACAATGCGCAGGACCGCCTGTTCTTCTGGACTGAATTGATGGCTCATGAATTCTCCGGGAGGAATGAAGAAGCCGCGCGACTAATGGCGCGGCAGCCGGTCTGTGTCCACTGGCGTGGCGCTGACCCGGCCCGGAATACCGGGCCGGGCGAAAAAACAGGTTCTAAAGCAGATTACCTTTGAAATGCATCACATTTCAAAGTTTTCATGCTCTAGCGCGTAAACGAGCGGGCAAAAAGATTCTGAATGGCTACGCGGCCATTATCCTCAAGAAAACGTGTGCCTGTGGCGGCAAAATGCGCAAACTCGATGGTGGGATTTTCCACCTGCACCCATTTGTCTTTCTGCCAGTCAAGCCAGGCATTACGGGGCTGGTCAAAAACCAGCAGGGGTTTGTTGCAGATCTTGGCAAACTCCGCGCCCCATCCGGTTCCACCCTTGACCGTGCCGTCCGGCTGCACCGCACCCACCACAATGACCTGCTCGCCGCTGCTGACCTGCCAGCATATGGACTGCAACACCTTGCGGAACAGGGGCGCGCGCGTGTACTCGCGGTTCATGAGGCGCGAAACATAGGTAAGGCTCACATCCTTGAGGGCCAGTTCCTCAGAAGTCAGCACACGTACACCCCGCGTGCGTTCGGTCTGATGTCCCTCAAAGCCGTAGTTCACTTCTTCCATGCCCCAGCTTTCAGCAAGAGCGCCGAAAAACTGTTCGGTTCCGGCGGCGCCGCCGCTGTAAAGCACACATTGTTTGGGGTTGAGCATGCTGCCTCCTCAAGGATTGTTGCGCCGGGCAAGATTGCAGTTGGTGGTCTGTTGATCCGGCGGAAGCGTCATGCCCCATAATGGCAAAAATTACAGCGCTCGGCAAGGCGGGGCGGACAAAGAAATGGCAACCGTATCAGGCGAACGGCCAGGCCATCAGGCAGAAAGCCAGACGGCCAGACAGACGGCCAGACAGACGGCCAGGCAGAAAGACCGGCAGGCGGACAGATTCGCTGACAGGCGGGCGAAAAGACGGACGCAAGTGCCGGAGGGGCGTCTTCAACCGTTGCGGGCACAAGCCCAAAGGGTGTTTTGTTATAGCGGCGCGCGTGATGAAAAAGCGCACAAATCAAGAGATGCCCTGTGCGACCAGATCAGGCCGACAGGTTTGCGGACAGGCTGACGTGCGGGAGCCTCAAGCGCCCCGCAACACTGTGAGCGGGCTCGTCAAACCCATGAAGGGGCAAACCATTCAGGGAGTTGCCGGGCCCGCACTTAAAGTGAACCCCTAAACTGTGCCGCGCGGGCAAGCCTGTGCCAATGGCGCAGGGCCTTAACGGCGAGACTGTGCGCAGGACAAAAAACGCCCCGGTTACAGGGGCGTTAAGGTCCGTTGCCTAGTCCTAGTAGCGGGGCTGGCGAGGAGCCCTGGGTTTGGCTTCGTTGACGCGCAGCGTGCGACCACCAAAGCTGAAGTTGTCAAGAGCTTCAATGGCGGAATCGGCTTCGCCGTCTTCCATTTCCACAAAGCCAAAGCCACGGGCACGGCCGGTATCCCTGTCGCTAACGAGTTTCACGGACAGAACGCTGCCGTATTCGGCAAAAAGATCCTGAACCTGTTCTTCAGTAGCGGACCAGGGAAGGTTCCCGACATAAATGGACTTGGACATGAAACACCCTCACAAAAAAAACAATCTTCCCGCGCTCCCATCCAGTAAAACGTATTACCGGTACGCGGCACATGGCAATCACAGAAACACGCTTTTTCGAGCTTGTCAACGAAAGTACAAAAAAAAGTTGGCATTGCGCGCTTTTTGCGTGATAAATTCTGTGATATGCGGAAATTACAGGAAGTTTTTAAAAAAAGATATTCAATATTGACAGGCTATTAAGCATTTGATGCTTCTGCAACACCCGGCGCACCACCCTACACCTCAAGGTAGTGCCGCTTTAAAATCAGAGTAATTACATTGGATATAGATCCCCAGGTACGGCAGCAGCATGCATTGTGTGGATAAACAGGCCGCACAATACTCTTTTTGCGCACTGATAGCGTGTTGATAAATTCCGGAAATATTGTGTGAAAATATGCGCAATATTGGCAAAGGCTTTTGCTAGCAGGCGTCCACAAACTCCTCCCGTAACTTTTGTCCCTCAACTACTGCGCCAGTCTGTGCTGCCGCAAGCCCATTGAGCGGAAGATACGGGGCTTGCCGCGCGGCACGCGCAGATCCGTGTACGGTGCGCTGTGCGTGGCGGGCAACGGCGCAATGCCCTGCCGCGCGAGGCCTTGGACAGAGCCGGAAGAAGCCCGGCTGGAATGTGAGTGAGAAGCACTGGAGGGGTTGGCCAAATCAGCTTTGCAAGTGATCACTTCTGAAAGTGCCAGCTTTGAAAGTGACTGGATTTGAGAGTCAATAGATTTGCAGGCGACCAGCCGTGAGCCGCACGGACCCCGAAAGGGGCCAGCGCTGAAATCCGGTCCCGATCGGGGCATATCAGCACTCACGGCGCGACAAATAAGGATTTTAGGGGGAGGGGGTGTGGGGGAGGAGACCCTTTTGCAAAAGGGTCCCTCCCCCACAAAAAAGCTCTAATCCTGAGGGATGCTAGACAGTGTGGTCACGAGATGAATTTTCAGTCATATCAAGGAGAACAAGCCTTTTATGCAGGGAGTGTACTCTGATGGTACTCGACCGGAATAAAAAGCGAAATTCGACGAAGCGATGCCTGAAAAGGCGCTCGTGACGACATTGCCTAGCCGCCTTCAGACGGGGGCGGCGACCAGTCGGGGGCCATATCCTCAAAGGAGGTGTAGGGCGACAGGTACATGAGTTCGGCAACGCCCACAGGGCCGTTACGCTGCTTGCCGATGATGATTTCAGCCACGCCCTGTGGCGGGCGTTCGGCGGGTTTGACGAACTTGTACACGTCGTCGCGGTAGACAAACATGATGACGTCGGCGTCCTGCTCGATGGCGCCGGATTCACGCAAGTCCGAAAGCATGGGCCTTTTGTCGCTGCGCTCTTCGACCTTGCGGTTGAGCTGCGAAAGAGCGACCACAGGCACCTGCATTTCCTTGGCAAGCCCCTTGAGGGAACGGGAGATGTCCGAAATTTCCAGTTCGCGTGAATCGGTGCGGCGGCTGGTGCGCATGAGTTGCAGATAGTCCACCACCACCATGCCCAGCCCCTTGTCCGCCTTGAGGCGGCGGGCGCGGGCGCGCAGTTCGAGCGTGGTCAGGGCGGGCGTATCGTCAATAAATATGGGTGCGCGGGCCACCACGTCCGCGGCGGTGTACAGGCGCTGCCAGTCTTCGTCCGTGAGCAGGGACGGCCGGCGCAGCTTGGAAAGATCCACCTTGCCCCACACGGCCAGCATGCGCTGCATGAGCTGTTCCTTGCTCATTTCCAGCGAGAACACGGCCACGGGCACGTTCTGGCGCACGGCGGCGTGCAGGGCCATGCACATGGCAAAGGCCGTCTTGCCCATACTGGGGCGGGCAGCCACGATGACGAGGTCCGAAGCCTGAAGCCCGGCGGTGAGCTTGTCCAGCCGGGTGTAGCCTGTGGTGACGCCGGTGATGACGTCCTTGGCATCGGCCAGTCGGGACAGGTTGTCAAAAACCTTGTCCAGCAGTTCGCGCGTGGGGGTGAAGTCGCGCCCGGAGGTGCGCTGCGAAATGGCGAAAACCGCCTGCTCCGACTCGTCGAGCAGGGCTCCCACTTCAAGGGAGGCGTCGTAGCAGTTGGTGATAATGCCCGAGCAGGCTTCAATGAGGCCGCGCTGCAAGGCTTTGTCGCGCACGATGGTGGCGTAGTATTCGGCATTGGCTCCCGACACGACAGCCTGGGCCAGATCGCCAAGATAGACGGCGCCGCCCGCTTCTTCAAGGGCGCTGCGGCTCTTGAGCATTTCTGCCGTGGACAGCAGGTCTATGGGCGCGGATTTGCGGTAAAGCTCGAGAAAAGCGTTGTAGATGGTGACGTGGGCTGGCAGATAAAAATCTTCGGCCGCCAGCTGGTCCACAATGGAGTGCATGAGCTGGGGGCGCATGAGCACGCCGCCAAGAACGGCCTGCTCCGACTCCACACTGTGGGGCGGCACACGGCGCAGCAGATCGGCCTCGGCCCTGTCGGCTGCGCTGCCCTGGCGGCCCTTGAAGCCGCCCTGCCCCTGCTGTCCGCCCCTTGAGCCACGGCCAGCGCCGTTCTGCCCAAAAGGCGCGCCCCCGGCCTCGGGGCCGGGGGCGGAGCCATGATCACCGTGGGAAACCACTACATCCCCTATTCGGAGGCCTCGGCTTCTTCAGCGGGAGCTGCAGGAGCGGGCTCTTCTTCAAAGGACTGATGGTCGGACACGACCTTCACCGGCACCACGGCGACAACGCTGGGGTGCAGACGGATGCGCACCGGGTGTTCGCCCAGAGTGCGGATAGGAGCGTCCATAAGAATGCGACGGCGGTCAACATCCACACCAAGGGCGGCGATGGCGTCGCCGATGATGGTGGTGGTGACGGAACCGTACAGCTTGTCATTGTCGCCCACATGCATGGTGATAACCACTTCAAGGGCTTCAAGACGAGCCTGCATTTCCTGAGCTTCGCCACGCAGGGAATCCATGCGGGCCTGGAGCTTTTTGCGCTCCTGCTCAAAAACTTTCAGATTGGCCGGAGAGGCCACCATGGCCAGGCCCTGGGGCAACAGAAAGTTGCGGCCATAACCGGGCTTGACTTCAACCACATCACCAAGACTGCCGAGGTTTTCTACGTCGGCGCGAAGTATCAGTTTCATATGCGCCTCCTAGATGTTGCTCTTTTTCTTGACGCCGGAATCGTGCGTAGCGGTGTAGATGAGCAGGGCCATCTGACGGGCACGCTTGATTTCACGGGTCAACAGGCGCTGGTGGTGCGCGCAGGTGCCAGTGATGCGACGGGCGATGATCTTGCCGCGCTCGGTGATGAAATCGCGCAGGATATCAGGACGCTTGTAGTTCAGGGGCAGGTCTTTGTCTGCGCAGAAGCGGCAGAACTTGCGACGAGGGGCAAATTTTTTCTTGAACGCCATTTATGCAACCTCCCCGGCCACTTCATCGGCCAGCTTGACGGTCACAAACTTAAAGATGCCGTCAGTCATGCGAATGTTGCGTTCCAGTTCGGCCACCAGGGTAGCCGGGCTCTGGTACACGAGACGCACATAGTAACCGCGCATCAGCTTGCGCACCGGGTAGGCGAGATCGCGCATGCCCCAGTTGTCCACTTCTTCCATGGCGCCCTTTTCACGCTCGATAACCGCTGTGAGGGTGTTTACGATGCCCTCGCGGTTTTCGGCGGAAAGCTCCGGTGAAAGGAGCAGCAGGGTTTCAAATTTCCGCATTGTGGTTCTCCTTTTGGATTGACAGCCCGCACACACGGGTACGAGCAAGGAACGAGTTGTATACTGCCCGGCATGAGCGCTGTCAAGCCCCGGCGGCGCAAATGACTACCGGGCGCTGCGGGCATGGCTCAAAGCCGGGTGATGCGGGCAGACGCAGATCAAGCTGAGTTATTCCATTGGGCGGTGTTGCTTCACTTTTTTTGAAACAGTCAAGGACGGAAGAGTCCACTCCTGCTTCAAAGAAAGATCGCGCCTTGCCAAACGAAACAACTGCGCGTTTCCAAATTGCTCTAATCAGTGCTTTCCTGAAAAATCAGGGACATCGGGAGGGTTTTTCGGTGAGCAGGCAAAAATCGTTGTTGATCCAGTCGCACAGGGCCGCCACGCCGTCCTCGGCCACCCTGTCCCACGCGCCGTGACCACAGCCATCTGTTTGCCATACCTGAATAAAGCGCAGGCGGAGAGAAAGCCGCCGCAAGGTGCCGCTGTACAGGCTTTCCACACAGTGACAGACCACAGGCGCAACGCAACGCTTGCGCCCCGGCCCGCTGAGCACCACGCAGAGCAGCATTTGCGTTCCTGTAAGTCTGCGGTAGCGTTCGCTCTCTTCCACTTCTTCAACTTCAATGCGTGCCCCGCTGGCAGAAATATTGACGAGTTTCAGCCGTGAAGGCTCGCCCGCTCTGAAAATAAAGTCCGCAGCCCCCAGTTCGCGCCAATGTTTGGGCAGTTTGCCCCGCAGCCACAAATCCACGGTCTTCACCATTCCCTGCGAGGGAAAGACCCGCTCGTGCTTGCGCAGGCTGCGCTGCACATATGCCTGCGGTATGGCGACCTCAATTTCGCAAAAGCGCTTTTCGGGTTCCAGATGATTATGGATAATGCGGGTCTTGCACAAAAAACCGGCACGCGCCTGCCCGGGCGACATCTTTAATATATTGACGAGGAACGCGCGAGGAAGATTGAAATACAGCAGGCACTGTTCGCCGTTGAGCGCGTCCGGCAAAAACTTGGTGGCGGACATGAGCCGAAGGCTTTTGTCATACAGCGCCATGATGCGGCAGTACACATTGTCCATCTGACGGTTGCGGTCAGTGAACAGCACCTCCACGCAGACATGGTGCGCCAGGGCCGCGCGCAACAAGGCCACGACCGAGGCCCTGTGCGTCGGGGCGGTCTTCTGGCCGGGAAGGCGCATAAAGCGGCTAAAAAAAAGCATTCTCCTTCCTCGCGCTGGGGACTTCCCATAACTGGTGCAAAGTGGCCTCCGTATGCCTACGGATACTTGTTTTTTTATGCAGTTATTCGATTTCTGTCAAACCATCTCCGCCAGCGCCAGCCTGCCGGTTCCGCCCGCACAACCGCGCCGGCCGGTCGCCGCAACCCGCCGCCCCCTTGCATCCGACGCCGCTTGCATATAGTGTGCGCGGCATGTCTGATTCCATCTTTACCATAGAACACAGGGACGGGGCCGCACGGGCAGGACTCCTGCGCACGGCTCACGGCGTCATCCCTACGCCCATCTTCATGCCCGTGGGCACAGTGGGTTCGGTCAAAGCCATTGCGCCCGACGATCTGGCGGCCATTGGCGCGCCTGTCATCCTGGGGAACACCTACCACCTGTACCTGCGGCCCGGCGACGATCTTGTGGCCCGGCGGGGCGGCCTGCACGAATTCGCCTCCTGGCCCGGCGCCATTCTTACAGACAGCGGCGGCTTTCAGGTTTTCAGCCTCAGCTCCCTGCGCAAAATCCGTGAAGAAGGGGTGGAGTTCCGCTCCCACCTTGACGGCTCACGCCACCTTTTCACGCCCGAAAAAGTGCTGCAAATCCAGCGCAATCTCAATTCGGACATCATGATGGTGCTGGATGAGTGCGTGCCCTTTGGCGCGGACTACGACTATACCGAAAAATCCCTGGCCCTTACCACGCGCTGGGCCAAGCGCGCCAGAGCGGCCTACCCTGCGGGCACGGCACACAATCTGCTGTTCGGCATCACACAGGGCGGCTTTCACAAAGACCTGCGCAAACGCTCGGTTGAAGAACTCTGCGGCATCGATTTTGACGGATTCGCCATCGGCGGCCTTTCCGTGGGCGAACCCAAGGCGCAGATGTACGACCTGCTCTACCACACCGCTCCCCTGCTGCCCGAATCCAAGCCCCGCTACCTCATGGGCGTCGGCACGCCCCTGGACATCGCCAACGGCATCAACGCCGGAGTGGACATGTTCGACTGCGTGCTGCCCACCCGCAATGCCCGCAACGGCACGCTCTACACCTCGCAGGGCAAGATCAACATCAGGCGCAAGCAGTTCGCCGAAGACGACGGCCCCCTGGACCCCAACTGCAACTGCTACACCTGCCGCACCTTTTCGCGCGCCTATCTGCGGCATTTGTACGCCAGCCAGGAATTGCTGTCCTTCCGGCTCAACTCCCTGCACAACCTGACCTATTTTCTCGACCTTGCCCGCAACGCGCGACAGGCCATTGTGCAAGGACGCTACACCGACTTTCTGGCGGGCATCGAGGCACTGTACCCCGACGAGGCGGCCAGAGCCGCCGAGGGCGCGTAAGCTGGGTGAAAGGTCTGGATGAAATGCTTTGTGGGGGAGGGACCCTTTTGCAAAAGGGTCTCCTCCCCCACGCCCCCACCCCCTAAAACTCTTATTGCAGTGGGGTGCAACTCACCGAGTTTTCTTCTCTGACACGGGTGTCCTGAGACGGCATCCTTTGCCATCAATCTTTCCCCATCACGCCATTTAAAAACATCTCTGCCCTCGCCTGCGCCCAGGCCGCAGACCGTCCTTTGCTCCTTGCGCCCTCCTGTGGCATACTGCCCGCGAAACATCTTCGGCGCGCCCGTGCGCACCGAAACCCCTGCGATAGCCAGCACGAGGTCACAATGCCATCCAGCCACAGGTATTCCTTCACGTCTTCCACGGCCAGCAACCCCCTGAGCCTGCGGGGCATGGTCACAAGCCCCCACTATCTGGCCTCGCAGGCGGGGCGCGACATCCTGCGCAAGGGCGGCACCGCCGTGGATGCGGCCATTGCCGCTGCTGCCGTGCTTTCCGTGGTCTACCCCCACATGTGCGGCCTTGGCGGCGACAACTTCTGGCTCATCTATGATGCGGCCACGCAGAACCTGCGCGCGCTCAACGGCAGCGGCCGGGCGGCACAGGCCGCCACCCCTGCCCTCTACGCGGAGCGCGGCCACACGGCAGTGCCCACGCGCGGCCCGCTGGCCGCGCTGACCGTTCCGGGCGCGGTGTCCGGCTGGGGCGCGGCTTTTGATCACAGCAAAAAAATCATGGCCTCGCCCCTGAACTGGGCCGAACTGCTGGCCCCGGCGCAGGAACACGCATCCCACGGCTTTGCCGTGTCCCATTCCCTGGGCAACGGTCTGGCTCTGGTGAGCAGCGGCAAGCCGAATTACAGCCTGCATCAGTCCGAGGACTTCCGCAGCCTGTACTTTACGCCCGAAGGGCACCCGCCGGGATTTGGCGCTGTCATGCGCCAGCCGCAACTGGCCGAAACCCTGGCCCGGCTGGCCGCCAACGGCCCCCAGGAATTCTATGAAGGCCACACGGCGCGGGCCATCATCAGCGCCCTGCATCGACAGGGCGGCCTGCTCACGCACAAGGACCTCGTCAGCCACACCGCTGACTGGACCGAACCCCTGCGGGTGGACTACAGGGGCTACACGGCCTGCACGCCGCCGCCCAACTGTCAGGGTTTGGCCACACTGGAGATTCTCAATATCCTCAACCAGATGGATGTGGATATTCTGGGCGAGGGCACTGCCGACTACTATCACGTCATGGCTGAAGCCACCCGCGAGGCCTTCATCGACCGCCAGCACTATCTGACGGACCCCGACTTTGCCCACATCCCCACGCAGCGGCTGCTTTCCCCTGAACACGGGCAACAGCAGGCGGCGCGCATCCATATGGACAAACGCGCCGACGCCCTGCCCCCCCTGCCCCCCGGCGGCGACACCATCTGGCTGGGCGCTGTGGACGCGGCAGGCAACGCGGTGTCGCTCATACAAAGCATCTATCATGAGTTCGGTTCGGGCGTGGTGGCGGACAACGCGGGCTTTGTGCTGCAAAACAGGGGCTGCGCCTTTGCCCTTGACCCCAAGCACGTCAACTGCCTGCTGCCGGGCAAACGCACCCTGCATACCCTGACGCCCGCCATGCTGCTCAGGGACGGGCAGCCCCACCTTGTGTACGGCAGCATGGGCGGCGACGGCCAGCCCCAG
The DNA here is from genome assembly GCF_902702915.1 of Desulfovibrio sp. 86. NCBI lineage: Bacteria > Pseudomonadati > Thermodesulfobacteriota > Desulfovibrionia > Desulfovibrionales > Desulfovibrionaceae > Desulfovibrio > Desulfovibrio sp. 86. Next base: position 1,109,614 of record NZ_LR738849.1, read on the forward strand.
ACCATCGCGGCCATGACCACGCGCATTGTGGATTTTGGCATGAGCCCGCAGGACGCAATCAACGCGCCGCGCTGGCTCCTGGGCCGAAGCTGGGGCGAAGAATCCAACGACCTCAAGCTTGAAGGCCGCATCCCTGAAAGCGTCGCGCAGGAACTGACCCGGCGCGGGCACGTGGTGCGGCGCATGGACGACTTCGCGGAACTGATGGGACACGCCGGGGCCATACTGCGGCGGCCCAACGGCGTCTGGCAGGGGGCCGCAGACCCGCGCGGCGACGGCCAGGCGGCGGCGCTTTAGAGCAGTTTACGAATGAAATGAGTTAAATGCTCTGCAAGGATTTTTCTGAAAATCCTTGCCACGAAATGCGAGTAGGCGGGCTTTTGCCTGCCGTACGCGAGCATTTCAAGTGTTAAATGCTCTAGATGCAGGAGGTTGGAAAAACTTTGTGGGGGAGGGACCCTTTTGCAAAAGGGTCCCCTCCCCCACGCCCCCTCCCCCTAAAACTCTTATTAGAGTAGGATTTAGTACACGGTTGGTTTCTGATTCTGAAGCGGGGATGTTGGAAACAGCGCCTTTCAGACAGCGCGCAATCTGCATTCACAAAAATTTTGGGCATGGCCGTTTTGGGGCGTAACAGCTAATCCCGCTCCAGCAAAAACGGCGAGCCGCAGGTAAGAACCTGCGATTCGCCGTTTTTGCGGTGTTTGCCGCAGAAATAACTGGAAAAGCGCTTGTGACGACAGCGTCTAGTTTATCCAGCTGCTCAGCGCGTCCACAATCTTGCGGGCCTGCTCCGCGCTGGAAATGGTGAATTTGGACTGCTGGCGGTACTCGCCGCCGGACTTTTTGTACCGCCGGATGACATACACATCAGGGCCAAAATCGTCCTTTTCAGGCTGCCACTGCTGGTAGCGGAAAAGTATGGTGGTCCACAGCCCCTTGCTCAGTACAACCTTGTCCAGTTCATTCACAATGATCTGGCCGTTTTCTTCAAACTGTACTGTAAGATCGTCAATGGTTTCGTTCAAAATGCATTCTCCCTGCAGGGGCTTGTGACCGCTCGCCTGACCGAGCAAAATTATCCGGCATAGTTTGTCAGCAGACCCCGTACATCTTCAGGAAGCTGCGGCGGGGTCAGCACCATTTCCGCCGGGCCGGGGCCGTATTTGCTGGCGACAATCGCTCCTGCCGCAGACAGAGCCATCAACCGTTCGGTCATGGTGAGCTCCTGCCCGGCAGCCAGCTTGTTGCCAAGTATGGTCAGAACATTTTCACTCAAACTCAGCGGACTCACTGTACTGAATTGCATAGGCCGCCTCCTCTACTTTTATTGTGGAATGCTACATTTTTCGCCCCGGCATCGCAAGAGGCCAGGCGCTTACTGCCGTAGCAGCATAAGCGCATAGCGCTCCACAGGGGCAAAGTCGTCCGTAAGAGGCGGCGTGTCAAAAACCAGCGGGCCCGTGAGACGGGTCGCCAGCATGGCGGCCATGCCCGTGTCGGCGTTTGCGCCTGCCTCTTCTGCCCGTGCCGTTTCCCTGGCCGTGCCCTCCCTTTTTTCAGGAAAAGCCACAACCATAAGGTTTTGCACCTCATCCGGCCTGTCGGGACGGGACACGCAATACACCTGCACCTCTTCAAAAGCTGCGGACAAAGCCCCGTAGATGCCCTGAAACAATCGTCCGTCCTCGCCGTTCACAGCGGAGATGACGTTCATGAGCAGCGCGCCCCCTGGCGCAACGGCCCGCCGCAAGGCCCGCGCGGCTTCCACCGTGCCCATCTGGAAGGGAACCGCGTAGTGCGAGTTGAACACGTCCACAAAAACCAGATCATACTGCCCCTGCTGCCGGTTCAGAAAGGCCCTGGCGTCCTCGTGTTCCACCGTAAGACGCGCGTCGTCCTTGAGGCCGAACCAGCGGCGGGCGGTTTCCGTCATGGCCGGGTCAATCTCCACCACGGTCATGCGCACCTCGTCGGGCGCGGCCAAGGCCGACTTGCCCGCCAGAATCCACTTGGGCACGGAATAACCGCCCCCGCCGAGCATAAGCACGGAACGGGCCTGGGGCACAAAGCGCGGGCCAAGGGCATAAAAACGCGTGTACTGAAAATAGAGTTCCGCCGGGTCGTCCAGATACATGCCCGACTGGCTGTAGCCGGGGTCTGTGGCCATGAGCCGGACGGCGCGGCCGCCCTCGCCCCAGTCCATGCCTTCATAGACGCGGATGCTGTTGTAGGGGCTTTCCACAAGCCGCACCCCTCCCCTGCCTTCCTGCCAGCTTCCGTACATGCCGTTCATGACGGCCCCAATCAGGCACAGGGCCAGCAGGGCAGCGCGAATCTTGCCGCCGCGTGCCGCGTTGCACAGCGAAAGCGCCATCATGCACACGGATACGCCCCAGAGGATGCTGGCGCTGCCGAAAAAGGAAATCAGCACAAAGCCGCCCAGAAATGTCCCAAGAATGCTCCCCGCCGTAGACAGGGCATACAGCCGCCCCACCGTGGCCCCGGCAGTGTCCACGCTGCCGATGCGCAGGCGGATGGCATAGGGGCTTATGGCCCCGAAAAAGAATGCGGGCAGGGCAAAAATGCCCACAGCGGCGGCCACGGCGGCCACGTACAGATTGCCGATGCCCTCCGTGACCCACTGGCCCACCAGCGAATGACACAGAGCCGTAAGCGCGCAGCCAAGGCCGGCTCCGGCCAGGGCCAGGGCCAGCCCACGGCGCGACAGATGCCTGTCGGCCATACGCCCGCCCGCCCACGCTCCCAGAGCGAGACAAGCCAGCACCACGCCTATAAGGCTTGTCCAGACAATGGCCGAGGTGCCCACATAGGGGGCCAGCACGCGCGCGCCCACCATTTCCAGCACCATGACCAGTGCGCCGCTAAAAAAAACCGTCAGTTCCAGCATGGCGTTCCTTTTGGGGTCCAGCCCATGGCGGTTGGGGCGAAGCTCCGGCAGCGCGGGCCAAACCGCACTACAAACGCTTCCCCACAGTCATAATCCAAAGCAGATCAACGCTGAAAACGCGCTGTTCTCCAATATATGATGCCCGGCATGCCCACCCGCTGAATGAGCAGCAGTGCTTGCGGATTGGCAGCATCCGTCTGCGCGCACAACCGCCGGATATGTTTCGGCGCCAATTCTCCTGAACAGCGGAGCCAGCTTTTCCAAATCCTGCGGCTTTGGCATTGGGCTCCCCTATTCTTCGCGCCTGGCGGCAAAAAAATCGCGCAGCAGTTCCGCGCATTCAGCCGCGCGCACGCCGCCCATATGCCAGAGGCTGTGATTGGCGCTCTGCGCGTCAAAATACTCGGCACGCGAGATGACGGCCCCGGCCTGCGAATCCGCCGCCCCATAAACCACTCCGGCAAGGCGGGCATGGATGCAGGCAGCGGCGCACATGGCGCAGGGCTCAAGGGTGACCACCAGCACACAGCCGCCAAGCCGGTAATTGCCCAAACCGCGTCCGGCCTGCCGCAGGGCCAGGATTTCGGCATGCGCCGTGGGATCGTGCAGACCCACAGGGGCGTTGCCCGCTTCCGCCAGCACCGTGCCGTCGGGGGCCGCGATAACCGCGCCCACGGGTATCTCCCCTGCGGCGGCGGCCAGTCGGGCGCGCTCAAGTGCCCGCCCCATGAGGCTCTCCCAGCTATGCCCCGGCGGCGCGGGGGGCACAGGCCCGGCTGGCGTAAAAACGCGAACTCCCCCATTCCCGGAGGCAGGACCGCCGGAATGGGGGAAGAAAGGTTCTGATGCCTGCCGCCTCATGCAGCGTCCTAAAGAATAACGATTTTGCGTAGATGACTGGCCACTTCTTCAGGCGTGTCGCACACGGTGATGAGCCGGTCAATTTCCGTTTCCTTGATAAACCCGCGCGCGGCCATGTTCTTGCGCAGCCATTCCACCATGCCGCTCCAGAAGCTGGAATCATACAGCACGATGGGGAAGGCGCGCGTACGCCCGGTCTGTGCCAGCACAAAGGCTTCGGAAAGTTCGTCAATGGTGCCCATGCCGCCGGGCATGACCACGTAGGCCATGGCGTATTTGACGAACATGAATTTGCGTATGAAAAAATAGCGGAAGTTACAGCGGGTTTTCACATACGGATTGCAGCCCTGCTCATGCGGCAGGTGAATGTGCAGCCCGATGGACTCGCCGCCCGCGTCAAAAGCGCCCTTGTTGGCCGCTTCCATCACGCCGGGGCCGCCGCCGGTGATGATGCCGAAACCGGCTTCGACCAGCAGACGCGAAATTTTTTCGGCATCCTGATATTCCTGCGTGTCCGGCGTGCTGCGGGCCGAACCGAAGATGGATATGCAATTGACCTTGAGGGCGTTGAGGATATCCAGAGCTTCCACCATTTCGGCCATGATGCGGAAGGTACGCCAGGATTCGGTGGTGACGGAGGCAAGATCGTCCACAATATTTTGTTGCAGTTCAGGCATGGATTCTCCTTAGGGTATCTTCCGTTGCTCCCGGAAAAAGCAGACGCAAAAAACGTCAACAGCGTCAGGCTGCCGCAGCTTTGTCGGCTTTCCGGGCGGAAGCGCGTAAATGGGCCGGGGGCTTGCTGCCGCCCGGCGAACCAGAGTGGCAGTATATGTGGGCGGCGCGGTAAAGGCAATGCACCGCCCAATGCACGTGGAAAACCGGAGCAAAGCCGTCCCAGGCGGCGCAGGCTTGACGCTGCGCGCCTCAAGCGGCTATGGAAAAAAGTCCCCAACGCGACCTGCGGCCAACGCACGGCCGCGCGCACTGCGTTTTACGCGCCGCACCCTGTACAGCACCGGGCTTTGCGGAGGCGAGGCACGTCAGACGAAAAACAGCCGTCTGCCTGTCCTACGCCGCGACGGACTTTGCGGCTGCTTCTGGCCGTTACTTATTATCGGAGGCCACGATGAAGGTTCAACTTCTGGGCGCGGCACAAACCGTGACCGGTTCCTGCTACATGATTGAGGCGTGCGGCAAGCGATTCTGCGTCGATTGCGGCATGCACCAGGGCAACAAGGCCATTGAGGCGCGCAACCGGGAAACTGAAGTCTACCATCCCACAGACATTGACTTCATCCTCATCACCCACGCCCATATCGACCATTCCGGTCTGCTGCCCCGGCTGGTGCGCGAAGGCTATGCAAACCCCGTATACTGCACCAAGGCCACAAGCGAACTGCTTGACCTCATGCTGCAGGACAGCGCCCATATCCAGGAAATGGAAGCCCTGTGGGAAGCCAAAAAATACATGCGTCGCGGGCTGAAAAATCCCCCCGCTGCTCTGTACACCGTGGCGGACGCACAAAAAGCCGTCACCTTCTTTTCTGCGGTGGATTACCACAAGACCTTTGAACCCGCCCCAGGCATCACGGTCACCTATTACGACGCCGGGCACATCCTCGGTTCCGGCTCCCTGCGCATCGAAGCCGCCGAAAACGGCAAGACCACCAGCCTCATCTTTTCGGGCGACATCGGCCGCCCGCAGTCTCTTATCGTGCGCAACCCCGAAAACCCGCCCCAGGCCGACTATGTGTTTATGGAGTCCACCTACGGCGACCGTGACCACAAGGATGAAGACCTCAGCGATCAGGAACTGGCCGACGCCATCGCCTACAGCTACGCCAAGGGCGAAAAAGTCATCATTCCCGCCTTTGCCGTGGAACGCACCCAGGAGGTGCTGTACTGCCTGCATGTGCTCAACAAAAAGGGCCTGTTGCCCGCGGACATGCCCGTGTATGTGGACAGCCCCCTGGCCATACGCGCCACCGAGGTCTTTGAGCGCAACCGCGAGCTTTTTGACGACGCCGCGCAAAAGATGCTCAATAACGGCGACAATCCCTTCTCCCTGCCCAACCTGCGCTACACCCTGTCTGTGGCGGAATCGCAGGCCATCAACGACTACAAGGGCCCGGCCATCATCATTTCGGCCAGCGGCATGTGCAACGCGGGCCGTATACGCCACCACCTGCGCCACAATATCTGGAAGCCCGGTGCAAGCATCGTCTTTGTGGGCTATCAGGCCGTAGGCACACCGGGCCGCAAAATTGTTGAAAAAGCCAAAAAAATTACCCTGTTCGGTGAAGATATGGACGTAGCCGCCCGTATTTTCACCATCAACGGTTTTTCGGGCCATGCCGGGCAAAGCCAGCTTCTTGGATGGCTGGCCCCCCTGGTGCACAACTGCGCGCAGGTGATTCTCACCCACGGTGAGTCCAAGGCCCAGGAAGTCCTGGCCGGACTCATACGCGAGCGCTTTGCCGTCACGCCCCACATAGCCTCCTACCTTGAGGAAATGACCCTGGACGGCTGTCAGGTTGCCGAAACCATCACGCACGAGACCATGGCCCACCCCAAGGTGGACTGGAATTTCCTCACCGACGAGGTGGAACGCAAGTGGGGCATGTTCAAGGGCAAGCTGGCCGATGTGGAAGCCCGCCCCTGGGTGGAACAGACCGATTTGCAGGAAGCTCTGGAAAAAATGGACTACGCCCTCACGCGCCTTATCTCGCGCATGTAGGCATACGGGAGTACCATGCGCATCATATCAGGCCGCCTGGGCGGCCGGACGCTTAAAACTGTGGAAGGCGAGGGCTACCGCCCCGCCATGAGCAAAACCCGCGAGGCCCTCTTTTCCATGCTCGCCGCCCGTGGACTTGTCTGGTCCACGGCGCGGGTGCTGGATCTTTTCGCGGGCAGCGGCAGCCTTGCCTTTGAGGCCATCAGCCGTGGCGCGCCCCATGCCCTGCTGGTTGAAAACTCCGTGCAGGCCATGCGCTGCCTTCAGGCCAATGTGGAAGCGCTGGGCGTGCAGGCCGAAACGGGCCTCGTGAAAGACGACGTGCTCAAGGTGCTCAAGCGCCCGCCGCAACAACCCTATAACCTGGTTTTTATGGATCCGCCCTACCGCAAAAAGCTGGCCGAACCGGCCCTGCGGCTGCTGGCGGCCCACAGATGGCTTACCCCCGGAGCCTTTGTCACTGCGGAAATTGAAAAAGAGGCAAGCTTTGCCGTGCCCTCCGGTTTCACCCTGGAAACTGACAGACTGCTGGGCCAGACCCGCGTCTGCATCTGGATAGCGTCATGAAAATAGCCATGTATCCCGGTACGTTCGACCCGGTGACCAACGGGCATCTCAGCCTCATTCGCCGCGGCTGCGAGGTTTTTGACCAGCTCATCGTGGCTGTAGCCGACAATACGCCCAAGCGCCCCCTGTTCAGCCACGAGGAGCGTGTGGCCATGCTCCGCGAGGCCCTCAAGGACGAGCCCAAGGTCATTGTGGAACCCTTTTCCGGCCTGACAGTGGAATATGCCGCCCAGCGCGGGGCCTGCGTTCTGCTGCGCGGGCTGCGCGCCGTCTCGGACTTTGAATACGAATTCCAGCTGGCCCTCATGAACCGCCGCCTGCAGCGCCATATCCAGACGGTCTTTCTCATGACCGACTACCAGTGGCTGTTCATCAGCTCCACCATCGTCAAGGCGGCGGCCAGCCACGGAGCGGACATCAAGGGTCTTGTGCCCGAAAACGTGCGGCTGGCGCTTATGGAAAAATACGAAAAAGGCGAGGTCGCCCAGGCCACCCCCTGTCTTGCCCCGCCCCACAGCGGCTTTCGCACCTCGTAACCGCCGGATGAAATCCATGCGGAACACGCATACCAACAGCGGGGCGGCACAGGCTGCCCCGCTGCCTGTCATCTGCCTTGCGGGGCCCACAGGCTCCGGCAAGACGGCCGCCGCCCTGGCCATGGCCGACGCCCTTGACGGCGAGGTCATCAATGCGGACTCCCGGCAGGTCTATGCGGATTTTCCCTGCATAACCGCGCAGCCCACCACCGAAGAACGCGCCCACTGCCCGCACCACCTCTACGGTTTTTTGCCCACAGCGCAAAAAATCAGCGCAGGCCGCTGGGCCGACCAGGCCACGGCCCTTGTCCGCGACATCCTCGGCAGGGGCAAGACGCCCCTCCTGGTGGGCGGCACAGGGTTGTACTTCCACACCCTGCTGCACGGCACGGCGCAGATCCCTCCTGTGGACCCGGCCCTGACCCAGACCCTCACCGACCGCATGGAAGCCCAGGGCGCGGCGCGTATGCACGCCGAACTGGCCCAGGTGGACCCGGAATACGCCGCCCGCATCCACCCCAATGACCGCCAGCGCATCGTGCGCGCCCTTGAAGTGCGGCAGGCCACGGGCAAACCCTTCACCTGGTGGCACAAAAACGCCATGAGCCCCCCGCCCTGCTCCGGGCCGCTGCTGGTGCTGGATGCCCCCCTCGCTTGGCTGGAACCTCGCCTGGCCCGCCGCCTGGACATGATGCTTGACGCTGGGGCCTTGGACGAGGCCCGCGCTGCCCTTGAACACTGCGACGACGACGGCGCGCCCGGCTGGTCCGGCATCGGCTGCGCCGAGGCCCTGGCCTTTCTGCGCGGCCGCCTGAACTTTGAAGAATGCCGCTCGCTCTGGCTGCGTAACACGCGCGCCTACGCCAAGCGGCAGCTCACCTGGTTTCGCGCCCGCAAGCAGGCCCTCTGGCTGCCCCCGGAAGATGTGGACGGCGTGGTCGCAGCCGCGCGCAGGCAATGGGGTGGGGTAGGAAGATAGTATGGTGAAATGTGCTGTTATGCTTTGTGGGGGAGGGACCCTTTTGAAAAAGGGTCTCCTCCCCCACACCCCCACCCCCTAAAACTTTTATGGTGTTTTAGTGGCAGGCAATGGGGCCTCTGATCTGAGGCGGGCATTGCAGAACCAGAGTTTTCCTGGCGATGCGGCAAACCCTCAAGCGGCCGCAACCCTGTTGCTGGAATGCTTCCGATTGCTTTTACGTATCAGACGGCCAAACGCAGGCAGGCGGCCCGCTCTGACAGCGGGCCGCCTGCAAATACTTTGAAGCGTCAACCGCACAAAAAACTGTGCGACAACGCCCGCGTCTATGACGCGGCTTCCGACCTGCTCAGTGTCAGAAACTCGTGCTGGTCGGGATCATAGTATTCCATTTCGCCGGATTCGATATGGTAGAGCCAGCCATGGATATGCAGGGCGCCATTCTCCACCTTTTCCCTGACGTAAGGATAGGTGAGCAGGTTTTCAATCTGAAAGACAATGGAGAGCTTTTCCGTCAGACGCAGCAGCCTGTCCTTGTCGGCATTCTTGCCAAGCGCGAGCAGGGCGAGCTCCTTGGCCTTCTTGCCAAGTGAAAGCCACTTCTTGGTGTGGATGAGCTGTTCGCCGCTGATTTCCTTGTACAGGGCCTCGATGGCCCCGCAGTACGTATGCCCGCAGATGATGATTTCTGAAATATCCAGGGTGGTGACGGCGTATTCTATGCCGGAGGCCATAGCGTGATAGTCTTCGTCCGGCTTGTGGGGAGCCACAAAGTTGCCCACGTTGCGCAACACGAAAAGCTGGCCGGGAGGAGCGTTGGTTATAAGCGAGGGGATAACTCTGGAGTCGGCGCAGCCGATAAAGAGCGCTTTGGGATGCTGGCCGCTTCTGACAAGTTCCAGAAGCTCGGCTTCATTCTTTTTGAAATAGTTTTTTTGAAACAGTTCATTGCCCTGCAACAGGCTTTCAACACTCTTCATCAACGATCCTCCGTTATCGGTCAGGAGCAGCCGGCTCCATAGCCATATTCACCACAGGCGAACCTAAAACCGCACGAGCCCTTTCGAAAGAACATGTCTGGAACGGACGGCGGCTCCGGGCCTGCGGGCAATTTCGTGTAACACCCTATCCCTTTGAGCGTAGAGCATCTCGGAGTGCAGGTCAAGAGCCTCCAGGTTGCCCCCGCGCCCTTGCGGCGAGCGGCCACGCCAAGCGGGACGACGCCATAAAAATAATTATAATTTACAGAGCATTATCACAAATCTCCAGATCTGGTGAAATTTTTGCTTTGCCCTCATATGCGCCCGCAGGTCTTTTTTTTATTTCCCGCTGCCCCGGTGGCAGGGATTTTTTTTGCCCTCCAAAAAAAATTTCAAAAAACTCGCTGCCATGTGCCCTTGTGCGCAAGCTGGCCTCATATTCGCCTTAAGGCTTTGATTTGGTTTTTATTGGCGGAGAGAATTTAATGAAAATTTTCCCAATCTCCTTGTTTTTCCAAGCATGAGAAGCCATTCCAAGATTGACCCCTCCTTGACGTGTCTTCCCGCCTGCGATACCGTTGCAATATCTGCGTGTTTGCCCCCCGTAGGGATCGGCGGGGCCGGAGGATCCCGTCGCCAGGCGGCGGGTTTGGGGTAATGTCTGAATGCAAAAGGACAAGCACATGAGGAACGGCACATCACTGCTTCTGCTGGCGGCTATCGCCCTGGCTGGCGCGGCGTGTCTTACGGCGCTGGGAGCTGGTTCGGCAAATGCCGCAGCTCTGGAGCCAACAGACAGCGGCGCGCCATCGGCCATAGTCATGTTTCCGGTCGGCGACAAGCCCAATCCCAAGGGCGCGGCCATGAAACCTGTGGTTTTCAATCACCTTAATCACGAAAAAAAGATTGAAAACTGCGAGACCTGTCACCACACGGGCGACCCGGTGGCCTGTAGCACCTGTCACACCGTGGAAGGCAAGGCCGAGGGCAATTTCATCACCCTTGAGCGGGCCATGCACGCCACCAAGATCGCCAAGCGCGCCAAGGGCAACACTCCCGTCAGCTGCGTGAGCTGTCACGAACAGCAAACCAAGGAAAGGCGCGAATGCGCGGGCTGTCATGCCATTGTCACGCCCAAGCGCGATTCGGCGTGGTGCGCCACATGCCACAATGTTACGCCGTCCATGACGCCGGAACAAATGCAGAAGGGCATTAACGGAACCCTTTTGCCCGGCGACAATGAAGCTCTGGCAGCCGAAACCGTGCTGGCCCAGAAGCCCGTTACGCCTGTTTCTCCCATGCTGGCCCCCCTCAAGGTGGTCATCGACTCTCTGGCCGACAAGTACGAGGGAAGCAACTTCACCCATCGCCGTCACCTGACCTCCCTCATTGAGGGAATCAAGGACGACAAGCTGGCCCAGGCTTTCCACAATCAGCCTGAGCTTCTGTGCGCGACCTGCCACCACAGAAGCCCGCTCTCTCTCACGCCGCCCAAGTGCGGCAGTTGCCATGCCAAGGAAATCGACAAAGTCAATCCTGGCCGTCCCAACCTCATGGCCGCCTACCATCTGCAGTGCATGGGTTGCCATAAGGGTATGAACGTCGCGCGTCCCAGAGATACCGACTGCACCACCTGCCATAAGGCCGCGCCCAAGAGCGCCGACTAGCATGGAGTAAGAATATGAAACGCAGAACATTTCTGACCATTCTGGGAAGCGCGGGCGTGGTCTCGGCCCTTGGCACCGCCAAGGTAGCCCAGGCTGGCCCCCACACTTTCCCATATTATGCTGACAGTTACGGAGTGCTGCACGACACTACCCGCTGCATCGGCTGCCGCAAGTGCGAAGAGGCCTGCAACAAGGTCAACCACCTGCCCAAGCCCAAAAAGCCCTTCAGCGACCTCACAGTGTGCGACACCACTCGCCGTACCAGTGAATACCAATGGACCGTGGTGAACAAGTACAAGGTCAACGGCAAGGACGTGTTCCGCAAGTTGCAGTGCTTCCACTGCAACGACCCGGCCTGCGCCTCGGCCTGCTTTGCCAAGTGCTTCACCAAGCACCCCAACGGCGCGGTGCATTACGACGGCTCGCAGTGCGTGGGCTGCCGCTATTGCATGATCGCCTGCCCCTTCTACGTGCCCGGCTTCCAGTACGACGAAGCCTTTGACCCCCTGGTGCAAAAATGCACCTTCTGTGAGCCTTTGCTCCAGGAAGGCAAGCTCCCCGGCTGTGTGCAGGCCTGTCCCAAGGACGCCCTCACCTTCGGCCGCCGCAGTGACCTCCTCCGCGTGGCCCGTGCCCGCATGGCCGACAGCCCCGGCAAGTACGTCAACTACATCTACGGTGAAACCGACGCCGGCGGCACCGCATGGATGGTTCTGAGCCCCGCAGTGGGCCAGGCCGCTGCCGCCATTCCGACGGACGACGCGCCGCTGGCTGGCGAAGAACTGAAACAGCTTGGCCTCAACACCCACCTCGGCAACCGCCCCATGGGTGAACTGACCTACGGCGCGCTGGGCGCGGTGCCAATGATCGTGGCCTTCTGGCCTGTGCTCTTCGGCGGTGCGTATGCCATCAGCAAGCGCCGCGAAGCCATGTACAAGGCTGAAAAGGACGATAAGATCAAGGAAGCCCACGAAGACGTGGCTGCCGCCGTTGACGCCGCTGTGCGCAAGATTGAGGAAACCCAGGGGCCGGGTGCTGCCGACACGGCTCGCCGCGCCATGACCGAGGCCCTCAAGGCCCGGGAAACGGAGTGCAAGTGTCACGGGGAGGATAAGTAAATGTCGCACCACAGCATAGTCATTCCTACCAAGGACAAGCTGTTCAACCTTGGCGAGTTCTTCAGACCTACGCCGGGCAACATCATTACCGCCATCATCCTGTCGGTGGGTCTGGTAATCACCATTATCCGTTTTACCATGGGCATTGGCTCGGTCACCAACCTGAGCAACACGCAGCCCTGGGGCCTGTGGATCGGCTTTGACCTTTTGTGCGGCGTGTCGCTCGCTGCTGGCGGCTACTTTACCACCGTGGCCTGCTACGTCATGGGCATGAAGCAGTTCCACTCGGCAGTACGTCCCGCCATCACCACGGCCTTTCTCGGCTATGCCTTCGTGGTTGTGGCCCTTCTGTACGACCTGGGCCATCCGCTGCGTCTGCCCTTCATGTTCTTCTTCCCCGGCACCACTTCGGTTCTCTTTGAAGTGGGCCTGTGCGTGGCCACCTACGTTACGGTGCTGCTCATCGAATTCTCCGTGGCGCCTATGGAATGGCTGTCGTCCAAGTTCACCTTCCTGCTCAAGTGGCGCAAGGTCGTGGTGCAGGCCACCATCGTGCTCACCATCTTTGGCGTGACGCTGTCCACCCTGCACCAGTCCTCGCTGGGCGCGCTGTACCTCATTGCGCCCGAAAAGCTGCATCCCTTGTGGTACTCGCCCTTCATGCCCATGTTCTTCTTCGTCAGCTCCATGGCTGCCGGATCTTCCATGGTCATTTTTGAAGGCATGTTCGCCCACAAGGGTCTGCACCACTACATGGACGAAACCCATTTGCGTGAAGCTGACGGCGTCATTTTCAGCTTTGCGCGCGCGGCTTCCTTCATTCTGTTCGCCTACTTCATGCTCAAGGTCATCGACATGCTTGTGCAGGCGAACCTGCCCTATGTCTTCTCCGGCTATGGCGCATGGTGGCTCGTGGAAATACTGGGCTTCGTGCTGCTGCCCGCCCTGCTCTACGCCAAGGGCGCGCGTGATCGCAACGTGACCCTGTGCCGCATTGCCTCGGTCAACGCGGTGCTCGGCATTGTCATGAACCGTTTCAACGTGTCCATGATCGCCTTCAACTACAATCTGCCCTCAGCGGAACGCTACTTCCCCAGCATCTGGGAATTCTGCATTTCCATCTTTGTGGTGACGATGATTGTTACCGTGTACCGCTTTATCGTCTACCACATGCCGGTGCTGTACGAACACCCCGACTTCAGGGATGAGCACTAGTAGTCAATCCGAAAGAGGAGAATACTATGGAATTCCATACTTTTTACGATTACTTCCTCTATACGAAGAACTGGGCCTACGTCATGATGTTCGTGGTGCTGCCCCTCTATGTAGTATACTGGAACTTTGTGCTGTTTCCCCGCAAAAAGGGACGTAACGGCGATTCCAAAGGGCACTAGGCCTTAACAGGGTCTGAATCTGCCTGAAATTCGCAGGGGGCGGCGTTGCAAACGCCGTCCCCTGTCATTTGGCAAGGCTTTTGCCCCCTGCGGCGCAGGCGCGGTTTTTTTTGACGCCCGGCATTTCGCTGCGTTTGCCTTTTGCTGGTCCTGGCTCGTGCCAGAACATCCAGCCCTTGAAAAAGGGACGTGCTCCGGCGCCGCAGCGGCCATGCCGAAAACCTTTGAATATGCCCGGCTTCGCGGGGAGCCCGCCCTCACGGGCAGCGGCACATTGAGAACAATTGCGGAGCGCATTGCGCCTTGCGAAGGCTTGCGCTATAGTTGACTGCGTAGAGTGGCTTCGGCGCGTTTGCCATAACGCATTTATGCAGCCATGAGCGGGGGGTTGACGTGCGAAGATTTTATCAAGAAAGCTGGCAAGGAATTCCATTCACATCCTTTTCGCATATCTCCTTTTTCCATTTGGCGGAGCCCAAGTTTTACGCCGTATTTTATGAAGAGCTCTTTCGCCGGTTCAAGGATTGGGACGATTTGCCTGCCGTCTGGCGCACCAACAAGCGCAAGGACGCCCGCTGGCTTATCGGTCAGTTGCGCGACCAGCTCGCCAGGGAAACCCAGCCGCGCACCGAGCCTGTGCGCGTGCTTTCCATCGGCAGTGGCGTCGGCTATATGGAAAAAATCCTTCTTGAAGAGCTGCCCGACCTGGAGCTGCACGTCAACGAGCCCAGCACCGTGGGCATGAAGTGGCTGCGACAGCACATTCCCAACGAGCGCATCTATATCGGCCTGCCTCCGGCTTGTCTGCCGCCGGACGTTCACTATGACATGATATATTTGTCCACAGTGGACTACGGCATCCCCACGAACGAGTTCACCCACCTGCTTCAGGAACTGCGCGCGCAGCTTACGCCCGGCGGTGAAATCATTCTGCTCTCCGCCTCACTGCTGGAAGAGGATTCCTTTATCGGGAGCTTTGTCAACGCCATCAAGATTTTCATACGCGGCATTCTGCATTACCTTGGCATACGGCGTCAGCAGTTCTGGGGCTGGCGGCGCACGCGCGATGAATACCGCCAGATATTCAAGCAGGCCGGGATGACGGAAGTGAAGGACGGCTGGCTGCAGGACGGCTTTGAAACGTACTGGATTCGCGGGCGTTAGAGCATTTTAACTTTGAAAAAGTGTAAATGCTCTAACGCTGCACTTTCGTGCAGCGCGCCACAACGTGGCGTGGATTCAGCCGAGCTTTAGCCGTTGCGACGAAGGAAGCTACGGATGCTTAAAGCGTTGTGACGCAGGAAACTACGCTTGAAGACAGCATGAGTAACTATACGTCTTGTTCTGTGTAATCGCTGTCGCCATTCGTAAGGCTCGTAGACTCGCCAACGACTGCCGCAAAGACAGCAATTGGTTAATAGAGCGACCAGCCTGCTGATGGTTGTCGCAAATCGCATTTTTCGGCTGAATGAAAACTTTGAAATGAGAAGCATTTCAAAGTTGATCTGTTCTAGAGCAATTTCACTTTGAAATGTTTTGAGGATTGAAAACGCACAAGTCCGCGCGGTTATCGCGCGGACTTGTGCGTTTTCATGTACCTTTGCGGCATGCGCAGAGGTGTTCTTTCATTTTGATGCGAAGCGGCTCAGCCCCACACGGCTCAAACCAACTATCAGCAAGGCCGTGGCGAGCGTGCCAGAGGATCGACCGGACTATTCAGGATTGGCTTCGCGCACAAAAGCATTGTACGACTGACGGCTGCCCACGGCGGCATTATTGAGATCCTCCCGCACGGGATTGTAAAAGCCCTCGTCCAGTCCTTTGACAAGTGCGTCTTTGAACCCGGCGGCCTGCTTGAGAAACTCGCGGTAGGAGCGCTCCACATCCGGCGAGGCGGGAAAGGGCGGACGCCCGGCATCGGCAAGGCTGGCGTCAAGCTTGGTCACCACCTGCTTGAGAGCCTCGCGGTCGGGTTTTTGCGCCATGAGCAGACCGGCCGTCCGTGAAAACAGCCCGAACACCTTTCGGGCTTCCAGTATCTGCCTTTTGAGCGGATGCCCATAGAGCAACACTTCTTCCACAGATGCGGCCCTGGCCTCCACCGTGCCCATGTAGCCGCTGCGGGCAGCGGAAAAGCGCTCGTAGTTCTTCTCGATGCTGGCTGCCAGAGCTTTGCCCTTGACGCCGTCGTCACGAATGCTCTGGTCCTTCACATAGCGTTCAAGTGAACGGTAGTCGGCACGCATGCTGTCGAGGCTCTGGCGCATGTCTTCCACCCACTGCGCCATGGCGCGGGACTCGTCTTCGCTGAACATCCCCTGCGGGGCCGCAAGACGCGCGGCCAAAGGCTTGCCGTCGCCGCCATCCGGGCGCGGGGCCAGCATCCATTCATGCAGGTAGTAGCGCACGTTGCCCATCATCACATCGGCCTGGCTATAGTACGGGTTGGCAAGGGTGCTGGCCGCCGCATTATAAAAAGCCACCAGGGCGTCGGCCGCATCAACCTGCTCCTTTGTGGGCGGCGGCCCCAGCTCCTTGGGCGCGTTGCCAGCATCCTCCACGACGCTGGCCTCTGCGGCGGGAGCGGGCTGCGCCTGCTCCGTTTTTGCGGAAGACGCGGGGGCCTCTTCCTTGCTGCCGGAATCGCAGGCAGCCAGACACAGCACTCCAAGGCATGCAAGCCAGATGTATAGTTTTTTCATCATAGTGTGTTTCGTCCCGGACGCCCCCACCCATGTGGCGATGAGGCCCGGTCATTGTTGTGTGCTGTTGGAATTAAAGAGCTTCCTGGAAACGCGCAGTTATTTCATTTGGCAAGGCGCCATCTTTTTTTCAAGCAGGAGTGGACTCTTCCGTGTCCTCGACTGTTTCAAAAAAAGTGAAGCAACGCCGCCAAACGGAATACATCAGCGTTTCCTTAACGCGCCGCGTGGGCCTTTATCCAGTCATTGAGCCCGGTAAGATCCGGCCCCCAGGGATAGAGAGATTCCGAGGCCGGTTTGATGTCCGGGCCCACGCCGTAAAAGAGCGTGCCCACTTCTTGCGCCGCGTCGTGATCCGTGGGGGCGTCCCCCACCATAAGAACGTCCTCCGGGGACATGGGCAGCGAGGCCACAATCTGGCCCAGCAGCTTGGCCTTGGCCGGAGGCGAGCCGTGAATGGACACGAAATACTGGTCCAGATTACGCTCGCGCAGCACCGCCTGCACCTCCTCATGGGGCGCGCCGGAGCACACATAGAGGGGCAATTTCCCCTTCCAGGCGTCCAGAACTTCCTGAATGCCGGGGATGAGCGGACAACGGCGGACCTCGTCAAGAGCGTATTCCGCAAACAGGCGGCCCAGCCGTTCGGACTCTTCTTCCGAAATTTCGCGGCCCAGCACCTCGTTGTAAAACCACTGGAACTTCTTGTAACGGCTCACACCGCCATGCCGCGTGTGGTACATCACAAAACGGTCCTGGGCTTCCTGCCCGTGGGGCGCGGCAATACGCGCGAAGGCCCGTGTTTTCACGGGCACGCTGTCCAGTATGACGCCGTCGCAGTCAAAAACAATGCATTGCAATGCCATAACTATCCTTTTGCGGCCTGGGTTGCCGATCCGCCAACGCTTGCGTCGTTACTGCCACGCATGCCGATGACCTTGGCGGGCACGCCGCCGACAATGGCAAAGGGAGCCACGTTACGAGTGACAACCGCCCCCGCGCCCACCACCGCGCCGCGCCCAATGCGCACGTCTGGCGTAATGACGCAGTTGGCCCCGATCCACACGTCTTCTTCAATAACAATCACGCCGGGCACATGCCCCTGGTGCATGATGGGCACGTCCTGCCGGGCTATGCAGTGGTTGGCCGCCCGTATGACCGTGCCCGGCCCCACGGCCGTATGGCTGCCTATTTCAATGCGTCCGGCGTCGGCCCCCACATGCACATAGGGGGAAAGGGCCACGCTGTCGTGCAGCACAAGCGTGCCGTCCGTGGCGGTGATAAAGCAGCCGCGCCCCAGACGCACATTGTCGCCAAGCGTCATGCCCCTGCACCCCGCAAGACTCAGCCCAGTGCCGAAGCGCACCGAGCCGCAGCGGGCAAACATCCAGCGCCAGCCAGCCAGACGCAGGGCCAGGCCCACCGGAGTGGGGATCCAGCCCAGCAGCGCCACCCACAATTCTTCCAGGGCGGCCCCAAGCCGACGACGCCAGCCCGGCGCGCCATGGGCAGGCGCCGGCGTGCTCCCGCCAGGCCCTGCCTGCGCGGCTGGTTTTGCCGAAGAAAGAGGGCCGGAAGAAAGAGGAGCGGAAGGCGCAGCCGACCCTGTGGCCGACGACGCCTCCTCCGCACCCTGTCCCATGCCTGATTTTTCAGACACGGCCATTTACTTGCTGTATGCCTTCATAAGATCGTCACCTTCCATCAGACGCGCCACGCGGGCCAGATCTTCGGGCGTGTCCACGCTCCAGCTGCGGCATTCGGTGGGGACCATACGCACTTTTTCCCCGTATTCGAGGATGCGCATCATGTCCACGGATTCATAGATTTCCAGGGGGCTTTCTTTCATCTCATTGAAGCGCAGCAGATAGTCGCGGCGGAAGGGAATGATGCAGACCTGCTTGCGCATGGGCACTTTGTCCGACCCCTTTTTGCGCGAGGGGATGGGTTCGCGCGAAAAATACAGGGCGTCGTTAAAGCGGTCCACCACCACCTTGACTTCATTGGGATCTTCAAATTCCTCAAGGGTGTCCATATCGGCCATGAGGTTGGTGACGTTGATGCTGGGATCTGCGAGCATGGGGGCAATGGCGGCGTCGATCATTTCCGGGCGCACCATGGGTTCGTCGCCCTGCACCATCACCACGATATCGGCCTTTTTGCCCGTGGCGGCCTCAATCTTGAGCAGGGCTTCGGCCGTGCGTGTCGAGCAGCGCACGTGATGATCGCCGGTCATGACGCAGTCCAGGCCCGCACCCTTGCAGTAATTTTCAATGATATCATCGCAGGTGGCCACATAGGTGGCGGAAAGGGTTTTGCTCATGGCCGTACGAAAGGCCACATGCCCGACCATGGGCACGTTGTGGATGAGGGCCAGGGGCTTGCCGGGATAACGGCTGGACCCCATACGCGCGGGAATGATGGCAATGATGTTCATGCAACGGCTCCTTGTGTCCGTATAAAATTTTCAGATCCGGGCTCCGGTTCCGAAATCCGGCGGGCAGGCGTTGAGCGCCCGACAACAGCGGATTCCCGCGAACCTCAATTCTTTGCCAGAAGCGTTTCTTGCGGCGTCGGCAGCGCAGACACGCTGCTGACAAGACCGCCGCACGCGGGCTGTTCTGGATGACAACTTGAAATGCAACGCCTCTCAGCGGCACTCCGGCCTAGTCGTCGGTTGCCACGAGATAGCCGCCCTCGGCGGACAATTCGGGATGGATTTCCTTATGTTCTTCTTCCATCACGCGCAGCACGCCCTGGCCCAGATCCACGGTCAGCGGCGGCACAAGCTTGCGCCCCACCTTGGGCATGAAGGCGTAGGGGGTCACCTGGTAGTGGCCGCTGTTGGGGTCGTTCTGGTAATTGATGACCAGTTCCTTGCCCAGCATTTCGCCTATCATCTTGAAGAGGTCGCTGACCCGCATGGGCTGGTTGCCGGAGATGATGATGTTCTGGTTTTCAAACTCCGGGGCGAGCACGGCCAAGGTGGCGGTACTGGCGTCATCCACATGCACGTATTCACGCAGGGCCGTGGGCGCGCCGTAGTAGGTGATGCCGCCCGTGGTAAGCGCTTCGTAAACAAAGCGGTTGATGGCGTTGCGCCTGTCAGACCGGGGACCGTACAGCGAACCGTACCGCAAAATGGTGTACGGCAGGTTGTGCATGGCCTGGTAGTTTTCAATATACAGTTCGCAGGACTGCTTGCTGCAACGGTAAAAACCGCCGGACTTGCCGTACACGTAAAGTGAACTGGCGAAGACGTAGCGCTTGACGGCCGCCTTGCGGCAGGCTTCAAGAACCATGACGTTGCCGACCACGTTGATGCGCGCCGTGTCCACCGGGCGGTTATTGGCCTCGCCAATATCCGCGATGCCCGCGTAGTTGAACACCATGTCAGCGCCGTCCACGGCTTTGCGCACGGTTTCCTCTTCAAGGATGTTGCCCGTGAGCATGGTCTGGTCGGGTCGCAGCCAGGGCGAGGGGTGCAGGTCCACAATGGTGACGTTATGTCCGGCCTCGGAAAGCTTGTCGCAAATATGCGAACCCAGGAATCCGGAACCGCCAAAAACAGTTATTTTCACAATGATTCTCCCTGGAGAATTTTCTTGTCAAACGCGCGTCCGCAGTGCCGCGACGCATGGGGGACAAACCGGCCCTGTGACGGGCCTGCTGACGCCTTTAACCGGCGGCAGAGCTATTTAGGGCGTTCAGCCGCGCCCCAAAGAAAGACGGAATCTATGCCATAGGCGATAAAACGGCTGCCCGCCGCCACCTGACGCGCCAGCTCCGCCGGGTCAGGCTGCACGATATGCAGGCCCATGCGGGCCTTGTGCCGCGCGCAGGCGTCCACGATGCGCGCCATGGCCGCCTTGAAGACCGGATGGTCGAACTGCCCCGTAAGGCCCATGGAGCCTGAAAGGTCGTACGGCCCGACCATGATGGCGTCCAGACGCGGGTGCGTCAGTATGGCGTCCAGATTTTCCACGGCGTGGATATGCTCTATCTGCGCCACAAGAAAGAGCTCCGGAGCGCGACGGGCGCGGTAGTCGTCAAAGTTTTTGCCAAACACGTTGGCCCGGCAAAAGCCTACGCCCCTGTATTCCTGCGCGGTCTCGCCCTTGGCCCGCCACGTGTCCTGACCGGGATACACGGCCCAGTCAATGGCGCGGTCAAGCTGCTCGCGGCTTTCTATCATGGGAAAGATCAGTCCCTGGGCTCCAGCCTCAAGGGCGGACTTTATCTGGGTTTTGCTGGCTTCGGGCAGGCGGGCGAAGGGGGCTGCGCCGCCGCATTCGATGGCCCGGAAAATGTCCGGCAGCCCGGTGCGCCCAAAGGAGCCATGCTCCATATCCACGGCGACCCAGTCATATCCGGCGCGGGCCATAAGCTCGGCCACGTCCGTGGAGGGCAGTTGCAGCCATGTGCCTACCGTGGCTTTGTCCGCTGCCAGAAGCTTGCGTATGTCATGTACGGTCATATCAAGCGGCATACCGCCGCAGGGTTGAGGTTACATATAAAGAATCACTATACGCCCAGGCGCGACAGCACGCAATACGGCCCAGAGCGGCATGCCCGCAACAGGTGTTTGCATGCGTGCCGTGAAGATGTATGTTTGTCGGGTAGATTCTCTCCTTCCGTCCGCTCACGTCCCTTGCCCTTCCAAGGAGGATACGATGCCCCTCGACGCAAATATATATACGGAAATTACGTCTCTTGACGCTGCCCTCGACACGCTGTTCAAAACTCTGGATGCGGCGCGGGAGTCCAGCGGGCAGGATCGGCTGCCACAGGCCATGACCCGCCCCACGGCTCAGGCCGAAGGCAGCGTGCTGTGCGCGCCCGTGGTCGCCGCCCTCCCCTTTCCGCCCTTTGCTCTCGCCGCGGCCAGCGGCTACGCCCTCAAGGCCGCCGACACGTATGCGGCAACCGGCGAGGCTCCGGCCACGCTCCAGCAAGGCAAAACCTGCTTTGCCATAAGCTCCGGCGACGCCCTGCCCCCATCCTGCGACGCCATTGCCCTGTCAGCCCATGCCGCTGTGGACGGCAAGGACGGGGTCAGCATCACGGCTCCCATGCTGCCGTGGCTGCACGTTCGGCGCATTGGTTCGGACATTGCCGCAGGAGAAGCCCTTTTTTGCCGCAACCATATTCTCCGGCCCAGCGACATTGGCGCGCTTCTGGCGGCGGGTGTGGACGAGGTGCAGGTGTGGGACAGGCTTGAGGTCTTTCTGGCCACTGTGGGCGGCAACTTTCGCCCGGCAGCGGGGGCTGCTGACGGGGCTGCTCCTGCCACGGGCGCAGCAGCGGGGCCAGCCACGGGCACAGGCACGGACGCCGCAGATGGCACGCCTGGCGCAGCAAGCGGCACCGCAAGTGCCCCAACGCCCGGCACAGCAAGTAGCACAGCGACGGACGCGGCGGGCTCAGCAACGGACACCCGCCTGGTGGACGGCATCACCCCATCCCTGGTGGCCCGGATACAAGCTCTGGATTGCCGCGCCCGCCTTGCCGCCCGCCTTGCCGCGCCCCTTGCCGCGATGGCAGAGGCCCTACGGGATTTTTTTCAAAAATCCCTGGCGGCTGGCGGACATGCGCTCTTGCTGTGCGTGGCCGATGAAGCCGCGCTGGCCGTTGTGCGTACCTTTCTGGAAGCCGATGGGCAGATTGTGTCGCCCAACGTGGGCCTGCTGCCCGGCGCACCGGCCATGACCGCCGTTTATGAAGGCAGGCCAGTGTTCTGCCTGCCCTCGAGCCCCGCCGGATCGCTGAGCGCCTTCTCGGCCCTGGTGTCTCCGACCCTTTTGCTGATGTCCCGTCGCCCCGCCGGGCACTGCCCAGGGACCCTGTCCGGCGGCATGACAGAAACCGGCGGCCTTATGGCGGAACTGGCCTCCAGCCTGCCCGCCTACCCCGGTCTTGACGTCTTTTCCCCCCTGGCCCTGGCCAGGGTGGGCGAAAAAACCGTGGCCCTGCCCCTGCGCCTGGGCGAAGGCTACAAAACCACTGTCCGTACCCAGGGTTTTGCCCACATTACCGCCAACGGCAAGGGCGCGCCCCTGGGCAGCTCGATCCGCGCGCACCCTCTCCGCCCGGTCGAAACGCTGTACTCCACGCTTTTTTGCGCTGGCGGCAGCGACCTGATTCTGGATCTTATGGCGGACGCCCTGCTGCGTCAGCCGCATCCCGTGCATATGATTTCTGTGGGAGCCGACGCGGCCGACGCGCTTGAGGCCCTGAAGAACAACCATTGCCATGCGGCTGTGCTCCATATGGCTGATGACGACAAGGGCGAATTCAATTTTGGCTTTGTGCAGCGGCACTGGCCCCAGGGCAAGGTAATTTTTGTAAACCTGGCAATCCGGCAGGTGGGGCTCGTGGTTCCCGCTGGCAACCCGCGCGGGCTCAAAAGCATTGCCGACATCAGGGATAAAAAGCTGCGCTGCGTCAACCGGCTGGCCGGCTCCAGCACGCGCCTGCAGTTCGATGCGCTTTTGCGTCACGCCGGGCTGACCCCACAGGATGTTTCAGGCTATGAGACAGAGGTGGAAAGCCAGCTTGCCGTCGCCGCCGCCGTGCTCACGGGCAAGGCGGACTGCGGCCCCGGCGTTGCCGCCGCAGCCAACGCCGTGGGACTGGACTTTGTTCCTCTGGGCGGCGAGCGCTGGGACCTTGTGATCCCCAGGGCATTTCTGGATGACCCGCGAGTTATCAGCGTGCAAACCCTTTTGCAACAAGCTGCATTCAAAAAACGTATTGCCGCTCTGGGCGGTTATGAGACTACGTTGACAGGACAAAAACTTGAGCTTGGCGTTCGCCTTGGAGCGTGATACTAAAAAAGCCCCACCGTCGGCAAACGGAGGGGCTGGGTATGGAGCGGACTGCGGCAGATCAGTCCGATCCTGGAGGAAGATGGGCAATTTCACGGCATAGGGCGTAACGAGTTCGTGTAGATTCTCGCCAAACGCTGGCGGGAACTCATGACTGGCGCCACCGAGAGCAGAAGACCCAGCGAAGGCGTCTGCTCGATGAAGTTGCAGAAGTCTTCCACATCTGACTCCTGGACTCCCAAGTCCAGGAGTTTTTGTTTTACTCCCAGACTGAAAAGCCAGTTTTCTACGGCCTTGGCCGCCGCTGTGGCTTCTTCCGGCTCACCCTTCAATCCGGGAGCCAGGGGTTCAAGCACATGGGCCAGCACATCGGGCCTGGCGGCATAACATTCACCAATGACGGCGGGCAGCAACATGGCCAGCGCCAGACCGTGCGGAATTTTCTTGAAGCGGCTCAGCGGGTGTTCAAGCGCGTGCGCCATGTGCAAAAGGCTGTTGTCAAAAACCACACCGGCCTGAAGCGCCGCCAGACACAGGCCATAACGGGCCTTAAGATTTTGCGGTTCAGCCAGCACCGTGGGCAGCCATCTGTGCACCAGCCCGACAGTCTCGCGGGCCAGGGTTACGGCCAGTGGGCCTGCCACTGTGGTGGTTGCGGCCTCCACTACCCTGCACAGCGCGTCTATGGACACATAGCGGCTTTGCTCCGCCGAAAGCCCCGTCATAAGGGCGGGATCGTCAATGGCATAGCGCGGGTAGCTGCAATCGTGACCAACAATGGATCTGTGGTTGCGCCCGGCCACGGTAACCACCGCAAATCGGTTTACTTCACTGCCCGTGCCGTGGGTGAGGTTGACGGCAACTAACGGAAGGGCCTTTTGGGGCGTGAAGCGAAAGCAAAAAAGGTCTTCGGCGCTTTTACCGGGGTTGGCCAGAAGCACAGCCGCCCCCTTGCCACAGTCCAGAGGGCTTCCGCCGCCTATGGCAAGCACCGCTCCGGCATTGACGGCCCGGCCGAGGGCTGCGGCGTCATTGATGGTATCCGTGGTCGGGTTGGGCATGACCCTGTTATACAGAGCCAGTACAATGCCTTGCCGTAGCGCTGCGGCCTCGGCTTTGTCCCACGCGCCCGAAGCGCGGTAGGCATGCCCGCCGCAAACGCAGAGCACTGATGTAACGCCCTCGTTTTTCAAATTTCCCAGGATACCGTCAATCTTGTCTATTGCGCCTACGCCAATATATGCCGTTGTTTTAACACGTATTTCGCGAATCGTGTCATAGTCGCAGCAGTTATCCCACACGGTTGCCTCCTGCGATCACGCTGGACGTTTTATTGCGCTGCAATAACCTAAAATGAATAAAACATTAGGTCAAGGACCTGCGCAATTTTTCACATAAATTTTACAAAATTTTTCTTCTTGATAAAAATATCGAGGCGCAGTAAAAAAATTATTTGTGAAATTTTCAACTATCACTTTTCCCTTAAATGTCGGCTAGTTCGACAAATACGCTTCCTGCTGCTTTCCCGGGCATGCGCTTACACCACGTTTTTAACGCGACAAGGCCCGGTTCGCGTCAGCGTTCCGGGCCTTGTCTTTCAGCAGGGTGTTCATGGCCTGGTTGCAGGCCATGAACGCCAGAATACTTCATCGTGCATTCCGCTCGTCAGCATGGGCAACGAGCGTTGGGCGTGTTCACGTGTCACGCATGCTTGCGCACGGCTGGTGAACCCGTATCCGCCGCAGTTTAAACCACGCCTGATGCAGGTGAACCTTGCCCCCTGAGAATCTGCCTTCTCGCGGAGCATGCCCCCTTGAGAGCCACTGTGCGCAAGGCACTCTGCCCGAGGTTATTTCGGCACCGCCAGAATAACCTGTGAAGCCTTTACGATGGCCGTGACTTTTTTGCCGGGAGCCAGGCCAAGGCTGGCAAGGCTGCCCATGGTGACAATGGATGCAATGGACTTGCCGCTGGGCAGGTCAACCAGCACTTCGGCATTGACCGCGCCGGGCGTCACCTTGCTCACCGTTCCCGCAAACTGGTTGCGGGTGGACAAAAGGTACTTTTCGGCGTCGTTCATGAGCAGCACAAAACTGGCCTTGATCAGGGCAACGGCCTCCACACCGGGCTTGAGACCCAGCTTTTTGGTGCTGACCTGGGTGATGGAAGCAACAATGCTCAACCCACCCTCAACGGACAATTCCACTTCATCATTGACGGCTCCGGAATGTACAGCCGCGACCTTACCCTTGAAAACGTTTCTTGCGCTGGTTTGCATATGAATATCCTTATGCCGGGCATTGCCCCGACTGGTACGCGCGAAAACTTTTTTCCGCATACAAGAAGTATACAGCAAGACAGTAAACCGTGCCACACAGACACGCTGTATGCATAAAACAGCAACAACTTCTGAAATAACATAAAGTTATCCATACACGTACAAGAACGGCATGCAGGCCTGCACGCTTTACAATGACAAGGGGCCGGTCTTGAAGACCGGCCCCTTGTCGAAAAAGCCCTTCAAAAACACTCTGTAGCAGACCGTTTTGAGGATCTCGTGATGTCTTAAAGCAGAGGACCTTTGAACTTCACATTTCGAAGTTTTCATGCAGCCCAAAAGTGCGGTTTGCGGCAGCATCCACGGCACGTCCGACCAGGCATGCGTTTGCCTGCCATAGGCGAGTATTTCAAGTGTTAAATGCCCTAAAAAGAGTTTTAGGGGGTGGAGGCGTGGGGGGGACCCTTTTGCAAAAGTGTCCCTCCCCCACAGAGCATCCTCCAAAGATTCCGATCGAGACCGCCCCGTCACGAGATGAATTTCCTGTTATATCAAGGAGAACGAGCCTTTTATGCAGGGAGTGTACTTCCAATGGTACTCGACCGGAATAAAAGGCGAGGTTCGACGCAGAAATAACAGGAAAGGCGCTCGTGACAGCGTCTAGATATCTTCCGTCACCCAATCCACAACCTCTGCCATACGCTTGAGGGTATAGCGGTTCTGCGGACTTCTGTAGGCAAGGTCGTCCAGGTTGCCGTCAAGGCGGTAGATGCGCCAATCCCCTTCGGGAAGAGCGCCACTGGCCACGGCGTAATTGACTGCCGCGCGGGCGGTTCCGGGCGAGCAGAAGAGCTCGAATTCGCTGACGGCGGGGTCAAGTACCACTTCGGAGCCGCTGGCAATGTCCACAATATAGTTGCCCGGGGCGGCAACATAGACATAGGGGCAAGGCTCCGCAGGCGGCAACGGGTCGTTTTCAGCCACGGACGCGGGCTTTTTGCAGGCCAGGAGGGGCAGAGCCAGTAACGCTACCAGCAAAAGACGTACGTACATTGTCTTCCTCAATATGTGGGTTCGTGGAACCCGGCAGAGCCTGTTCGGCCCGTTATCTGAGCGGTTCTGCGCCCGTTTTGCCCGTTTTTGGCAGTTTCGGCAATCAGCGCCGGGATGCCGCCATGGCCTGAAGCCTGCGAATGCGCTCTTCCAGCGGCGGATGCGTGCTGAAAAGATTGGCCATGCTGCTGTGGGCAAACATGGGCGACACGATGAACATCTGCTCTGTGCTGGGGTTGCCCTCGCGCATGGGTATGCGCCCGCTGGCCGCGCCGAGTTTGGCCAGAGCGCCAGCCAGGGCCAGGGGCTGCCCGCAAAGTTCCGCCCCTGTGTCGTCAGCCAGGTATTCCCGCGAGCGCGAAATGGCCATCTGCACAAGACCGGCCGCCATAGGAGCCAGCAAAGCCATGGCCAGCGCCGCGATGGGATTGAGCCCGCCGCCCTCGCCGTCACGGTTGCCGCCGCCGAATATGGCCGTGAACTGAAAAATATTGGCCATGGTCACAATGGCAGAGGCCATGACCCCGGCGATGGTCTGAATGAGAATGTCGCGGTTGACGATGTGCCCCATCTCATGGGCCACCACGCCGCGCAGTTCTTCGGGCGACAGAAGGCGCAAAATGCCTTCGGTCACGGCCACCACCGCGTGTTCGGGATCGCGCCCGGTGGCAAAGGCATTGGGGGCCTCTTCGGGCACGACACAGACGCGGGGCTTGGGGATACCGGCGTTGCTGGCTAATTCTTCAACAATTTTATGTAAATATGGAGCTTCTTCCGGGGCGAGTTCACGCGCACTGTACATGGAAAGCACAATTTTGTCCGAGTACCAATAGCTGCCCACGTTCATGATAAGGGCCATGCCAAAGGCTATGACAATGCCCGTACGCCCGCCGAGCAGGCCGCCAAGCACTATAATGATGCCCGAAAGCAAACCCAGAAGAAGAACTGTCTTAATCTGGCTGGTCATGCGTACTCCTCGATATGCGAATATTGCGTGTCGTTAAAACCTCGCAAGATGATATAAGCATTGGCCTGCGGCTGGCAAGAAGGCTTCGCCCTGTTTGGCCCTCACGCGGTCACAAGGACGCCGTCACGCTGCAACCGCTCCATTACGCAGCGGTGCGCTGGCGCGCCTGCCACCACAACTGAAAGACCAGCAGGGTCCACAGGGGTTTGCGCAAATCGGCCCTGCCGGAGATGTGTTCGTCCATGAGGGCGCGCACGGCGGCAGGATTAAAGATGCCCTGAGCCTTGAGGCTGTCCGGGCTGAGCAGATCTTCCATAAGGGGGCGCATGCGCCCGCGCAGCCACTCCGCCACGGGAATCTGAAATCCCCGCTTGTTGCGGTGCAGAATTTCCTTGGGCAGCAGCCCCGCAAAAGCCCGCTTGAGCAGCCACTTGCGCTTGAATCCGTGCAGCTTGCGGTCCACGGGCAGGCGCGCGGCGAATTCGGCCACGTCCTTGTCCAGAAAGGGCGCGCGCACCTCAAGGCTGTGCAGCATGGAGCAGCGGTCCACCTTGACCAGGATGTCGTCCAGCATGAACTGGTGCGCGTAGACATAGAACGCGCGCGCCAGCGGTGTGGCCGCGTTGTAGGGCTGCCAGTGTTCAAAGTGCTCGCGCGTGGGCGCAAAAAGGCGTTCCGGCGAAAGAAAGCCCGGCGCTTGCGCCTTGAAGGCCCCTGTCAGGATCTCGGCCTGCATATCGGGGGTAAAGGCGGTGAGCATGGTCTGCACCCGCTGCCAGGCCGGAGCCTGGGCCGCCCGCAGAAACGTGGCCACAGCCAGACGCGGATTGATGTACCCGGCGGAGGAAGGCAGGCGGCGGGCCAGTGGTTCCACCACCTTGCGCCGCACCAGGGCGGGCAGGGCGTTGTACCATTCCGCCACCTTGAAACCGATGTAGTGCTCGTATCCGGCCCACAGTTCGTCCGCGCCGTCGCCGCCAAGGGCCACAGTGACCTTTTCGCGTGTCACGCCAGAAAGCAGCCAGGTGGGGGCCACCGAGGCGTCAGCCATGGGCACGTCCATCCTGCTCACGATGCCGGGCAGGTTGTCGGCGCACTCTTCGGCGGAAAGCACACGCTCATGGTGGTCGGTGCCAAAGGCCTCGGCCACTATGCGGGCGTAGCGCGACTCGTCATAGCTGGCTTCGCTGAATCCGATGGAAAAGGTCTTTATGGGCGTGGGGGACTGCCGCGCCATAAGCCCGGCCACAATGGACGAGTCAATGCCGCCCGAAAGAAAAACGCCCAGGGGCACGTCGCTGACCATGCGCCGACGCACGGCGCGCGCCATCAGAAACTGCAATTCCTCGCCAAGCTGGTCCGGGTTGCGCCTGTCGCTCTCGTCGGGCATGGGCATGTCCCAGTAGCGGCCCGTGCGCACGGCGCCGCCCTCGATCATCAGCCAGTGCGCGGGCGGCAGGCTTTCCACCTCGCCATAGACGGTCTGCGGCGTGGGCACATACTCATAGGCCAGGTAACGCATGACAGCTTCGGGCTGCATGGTCAGGCTCAGGCCGGGGATTTTTTCCAGCGCCGTCAGTTCGGAGGCAAAATGCAATTTGCCCTGCTGCACGGTGTAGAAAAAGGGCTTTTTGCCAAAAGGGTCGCGCGCGCAGAAAAGGCGCTGATCGTGGGCATCCCACAGGGCAAAGGCGAACATGCCGTTAAAGCGGGACAAACAGTCCACGCCCCACTGGCGGTAGCCTTCAAGTATGACCTCGGTGTCGGAGCTGGTGCAAAAACGCGCGCCGTTGGCGGCAAGCTCCTGCTTGAGTTCCGCGAAATTATAGATCTCGCCGTTGAATACGACCGTATAGCGCCCGTCGGCGCTGTGCATGGGCTGGCCGCCCGTGCCCAGGTCAATGATGGAAAGACGCCGGTGCCCCAGGCAGACAGGGCCGCTCAACCACTGCCCTTCGCCGTCCGGCCCCCGGTGGGCGATGCAGTCGGTCATGGCCTTGACCCAGTACTGGGCCTGGGGATCAAGAGGCGAAGCGTCCAGTTGGCAAATACCGGCTATTCCACACATGTTTCTTTCCAACACCTGTAATTATTGGTGAAAATACGCGCCAAACGGTCATTGTTGGCTTCAGGATCAAACATCCGGGCCGCCAGCAGCCTGCCGTTGCGGGCAAGGCCGGCTGCCATGGCCGCATCGTTGGCCAGCGTTTCCACAGCGTCAGCCAGGGCTGCGGCATCGTGCTGGGGCACAGCCAGCCCTGTCTTGCCGTGCCGGACCACCTCGGGCAGAGCGTTGACCGTGGTGCTGACCACGGGCAGGCCATAGGCCAGAGCCTCGATAACGGTGTTGGGGATGCCGTCGCGTCGGCCTGAAGCGTGCACTACGCAGGGCGCCACAAAGATATCGTGATCCTTGAGCAGCCGGGGCAGTTCGTTGTGGGAAATGAGGCCGGGCATGCTCACGCGGGCTTCAAGCCCCAGTTCCTTGCGCAGGTGCGTCAATCCGGCCTGCATGTTGCCAAGGCCCATCACGGTGCCGCCGCCGCCCGCCAGAGTCAGGGTGAAGTCCAGCCCCCTGTCTTGCAGCAAACCGCAAGCCCGGAGCAGCACGTCAAAGCCCTTGGTGACGTCAAACCTGCCCAGAGCCAGCAGGCGCACGGGCCGCGCCATGGGAACAGGCGACGGCGAGGCAGGAACCACTTCCAGCTGGGGGAAGGAATGGGCGACGTCGCTGCAATCGCAGCAGGCAAAAGAAGCCTGGGCCGCCAGCGATGCCCTGGACTCTGCCTGTCCCGCCTGGGCCAGATCAGAGTGGGCCAGGTCAGTGTGGGCCAAGTCAGTGTGGGCCAGATCAGTATGGGCCTGCTCTGCCTGTTCAGCCGACTCTGCCAAGTCAGGCCGTGCCAGCTCGGCCACGGAGACGTCTTCCAGAGGCGGCAGGGTCAGGCCGTTGTACACAAGTTCCACCTTGCCCTTGGCCTGCCCCCGGTCAAAATTTTCAATGCGCGCCTTGTCCGCGCCGTTGTTGGCGCGCACCAGAAAGGCCGCATCGAGCTTTGCGCCCAGGTCCGGGTCCGCTGGCTCAAGATTGTCGCCCCGTGCGCAGGTGGCGAACGGCAACCCGGCAATACTGCCCGCGACCCAGGCGGCGGTGGCCGTACCGCGCGGCCAGGGCGCGTAGATCATGTCAATGCCCGCTTCCGTGAAGCGCCGTGCCAGATACACCCCCGCGCAAAAAGCCCAGAGGTTCTCGCCCATGGTTTCAATGCAGCGCCAACGGCGAAACATGGTACGCCTGAAAAGACGGCCCATGCGCAGAGGATGGACGCACACCTGGCGCATCACCTCAGCCAAAATGGTGAAGAGGGCCTTTGTGCCCAGAGTGTGCGTCTGCCGCGCGGCCAGCTGCATTTCTGTGGAACAGTGCCGCAGGTTGGCTCCGTACAAGCTGTAGACAGAAACGGGAAGACGTTTTCTGAGTCCCTGTACTTCACGGAAAATAAAGGGTTGTGTAAACAGGGGATACCACAGGAGCACGCAGGCCACATGGGGCAGACCGGGCTCAAATGGTTTCTGAACGACCGGCTCACTTGTCTTGCATTCTGTCATTGCTTACTCCTGAGCGTCTGCGAAGAGGCAAACCCACAGGTTATGTCTTGATATTCCACTGGTTGACCTGGCCGGATTGCAAACAATGTCAGCTATGGGGCTTCCGGGGGCGGGTATGTCCAATCGCCGCATCCCGCAGCGCCGCCGCGCGGCAGTTCTGTACTGTCGGGAGCCTGGGCTCCC
This sequence comes from Desulfovibrio sp. 86, assembly GCF_902702915.1. Classification (NCBI taxonomy): domain Bacteria; kingdom Pseudomonadati; phylum Thermodesulfobacteriota; class Desulfovibrionia; order Desulfovibrionales; family Desulfovibrionaceae; genus Desulfovibrio; species Desulfovibrio sp. 86. Next base: position 1,140,986 of record NZ_LR738849.1, read on the forward strand.
AGCGTTTCCCGCAACTGGTCCATGGTCAGGCAGCGCACCTCCCAACGGGATGTGAGCCAGTCCGTCCAGGCCAGTATCTTGCTCATGAGCCTGTCCACAGCCGCAGCGTCGGGCAGATGGGGCGCGCCGCCCGGCATCATTTCCGACGAATGCCAGGTAAGCGACAATACCTGCCCGCCCCTGGCGGCAAAAAGCCTGGTAACCGCCTGCATGGCCCACAGGGGATGGTACACGGGCAGCAGACTCAGCGCGCCCCAGTTCTTGAATCCCGGGCGCAAGCCGGGAGCCGCCCGGCGCACAAGGCCCGGCAATGGGCGCACAAGGGGCGTCACGCTGAGCGGAACCTCAAAAATACGCTCCTGTCCGACAGACACCCAGTAGGGGTTGCCGGGAGCGTCGAAATGATCCGGCCCGGCCAGGGGCGTAGCCCCGCAGTGCAGAGGGCGCACCGAGGCGTCCACCCGTATTCCGGCCTGGGCCAGCAAGGGCCAGTGATTTTTGTGCAGATCCCAGCGGCCCATGCGAAACGACGTCAGCGGCGCGGACTGAAACTCCCTGCCCACAGCCATAAGACTCTCAAGCTTGGCGGCCATGAGCGGCGCGGGCACGTCAGCGGCAGGCACGCTTGAAGCGTTGTCGGCCAGCGCGGCATCGGCCGCTGGACCGTCAAAAGTCAGGGGGGGGGTATTCCAGTGATGCAAGTGCGCGCCTATTTCCGCCCCATACCTGTCGCGCAGATGCGCCAGCGCAGGACGGGAAGCCGTATCGGCCAGAACGGAGTGCGCGCAGAACAATGTGGGCCGTATCCCCCGCTCGCACAGGGGAGCAAGCCGCGCCAGGCTGGCCGTATTGGCCGTCGAGAAGCCCCGGCGCGCATACCGGCCGCCAAAAAGCCCCTCTTCCTCCACGTCCAGACTGACGGCAAGATAGAGCACAGGGCGGCTCATAGTTCCTCTTTTTCCGCGTCTGCGCAGGCCGGGCCGGAGATTTTTTCCTGTGGGCCCCCGGAGGCGGGCACGGCAGCTTCGTCAACGTCTACAGAACCGGCAGCCTTGGCGCATTGGTCCACATACAGGTCATAGACCGCCGTGATATTGCGCGTGGGATCAAAAAGCTTTTCAACGTGCGCCCGACCCGCCTCGGCCATGGCCAGGGCAGCATCCCTGTCGGCCGCCATGCGGCGCACCGCGTCGGCCAGGGCGCGCGGATCGCGTTGCGGAACCAGCAGGCCGGTTTCCCCGTCCATGACCACCTCGGCTATGCCGCACACGTCGGTGGAAATAACAGGCATACGGTGCGAAAGCGCTTCCATTATGACGTTGGGGATGCCGTCGCGATCGCCGTTGGTATGCACTACGCTGGGCATGATGAGCATATCATGGTCCAGCATGAAACAGCGGATTTTATCATGGGGGATAAAGCCTGGCATGTCCACAGCTTGGGTAAGCCCCAGATCATCGCGCAGCTTGACGAGCTTGCGGTGCCAGTTGCCGTCGCCCACCAGGGTCAGGGTCACGGGCACATTTTCGCGCCGCAGGCGGGCCATTGCCGTGAGCAGATCAGGGAAGCCCTTGGTGCGGGCAAAACGGCCCACGGCCAGAAGGCGGTAGGGGGGCTGCATGTGCATGGCGCACTGGCCGCGCGGACTGAAGGTAAGGCTATTGTAGATGGCATGCACCTTGTCTGTGGCATCGGGGGGACAAAACCCGCGCAGCCACTGCACGTTGGTGCGATTGTTGGTTCGGATGAACAGCGCGTCGCGCGATTTTTCCTTGAGCAGGCCGTCTTCGGGATAGATGTCTCCGGCGCGGCCGGTAAAGGCAAAAGGAATGCCCGTCACCCGCGAGGCCACCCAGGCGGCTGTGGCCGGGCCGTTTGCCCAGCCCGCGTGGATAAGCTGCACACCATCCTCACGGCATTTTTCGGCCAGAAGAAAGCCCGCCAGAAAGCACCAGATATTTTCGCCCAGCGCTTCAAGGTTACGCATACGGCGAAAAAATCCTTCGCGCATGAGCTTCCACGTGGCGCCGGGCCGCTGGCGCAGGGCGCGCATAAAAGCGCCCAGTATCCGGCCTGCGGCCCTGACGCCCATACGGCCGACCGGGCCGTCGTAGGCGCACATTTCCTCACTGCAGCCCTTGAGGTTCTCGCCATACATGCTGTAGGCGAATACGGGCATCCCCCGTTTTCGAAGCTGCACGACCTCACGAAAAATAAATGTCTCTGAAGACAGGGGAAACCAGAGAAGCACATAGGCAACAACTGGCGGCACGGTCTGCCGGCCGCTTGTTGCGCCTTCTTCTGTGGCAGCGCCGCTGGTTAAAGGCATATCGATCTCCGCTATAAACGAGAGCCGGGCCTGATGGCCCGGCCCGGAATGCTTTTTTTATTCGCCCAGGGTTTCTTCGGCGTGTTCGCTTTTGTATTTTTCTACAATGGCCTGCGCTTTGGGAATTTCTTCCTTCACCGCGTCCAGGGCCTGACGGATATGGTCTTCCGTGTGAGCGGCGGAAAGGAAGAAGCGCAGCCTGTCGGTGCCTTCCTTGACCGCCGGAAAGGTGATGGGCATAACATAGATGCCGCGCTTGAAAAGCGCATTGGACAAAAAGCCCGCCACCATGGGATCGCCCACCATGACAGGCACGACGGCATAGCCCTGAGCCGAGCCCGTATCCAGACCGATGCTGGCGGCATATTGCACAAAGAACTGCGAAATTCTTTGCAGTTTGTGCACCCGCTCGGGTTCGCGCAGCATGATCTCCAGGGCCTTGTGACAGGCCACGGCGATAACGGGCGGCATACCGACGCTGAACACAAAGCCCGGCGAACCGTACTTCAAAAATTCCACCAGTTCATGCTTGCCAGCAATAAAGCCGCCGCAGCCGCACATGGACTTGGAGAGCGTGCTCATCCACATATCCACTTCGCTGGCGTCAATGCCGAAATATTCATGCGCGCCGCGCCCGGTCTCGCCAAGCACGCCCAGCGAATGGGCCTCATCCACCAGCAACATGCAGTCATACTGCTTTTTCAGCTGGATGATGCGGGGCAGGTCAGGGATATTGCCGTCCATACTGAACAGGCCCTCGGTGACGATGATGGCCCGCTTGTGCTCCGCGCGCTTGGCCTTGAGCATTTCTTCAAGGGCGTCGCAATCATTATGATTGTAGGAGTAACGCGCGGCGTGCGAAAGGCGTGCGCCCTGCACCAGAGAGTTGTGGGCCAGGCCGTCATGAAAGATGGCGTCGCGGTGACCGAGTAGAAAGCCGAGGGTGGACACGTTGGTGGCATGGCCGCTTACGTAGACAATGCAGTCTTCCACACCGTACAGGTCGGCAAAGGCGCGCTCAAGTTCACGGTGGGGCGGACGCTCGCCGCCCACAAGGCGGCTGGCTCCGGCCGACGTGCCGTAAACGGTGGCAGCGCGGGTGACGGCCTCGGTTATTTCCGGATGGGCGTTAATGTCCAGATAGTCGTAGGTGGAAAAATTCAGGTATTCCTTGCCGCCTATGAGCGTGGTGGCCTTGGCAGCCCGCTCGTGGCAGAGAAAAAGAGGATTTTCCATCCCCATCTTGGCTCCCATCTCCACAAGCCGGTCAAAGGCGAGCTTGGAACGCATGCGGCTGAATCCGCCTGCGGAGCTTTCTGCGGCGGCAGCAGGTGACGCCGCCTCTTGGCCAGCCTGACAGGAATGGTCGTTCTTCATGCCGTATCCTCTTAAAATTTGTCCAAAAAAATGCACCGCCCCGCAGCCGACAGCACGCGGCCGGACAGAGGGCGCAACTTTGTAAGGAATCAGTATAGCTAAACCGTCAACCTATGGCAAGTGCGGAATGCCTGTCGCCAACAAGCTGGTCTTTGTGACGCTGCCGGGGCTGCTTTCGCCATTATAACGCCCCCTTGAATGCGGCTGGCGCTGTTCGCCGCACCGCCGCCAGGGCTTATTTCATGCCCGGCTTCTGGACAAGAGGTCCAATATACTCTAACGTACTTCCCTTAACCAAACCCCATTATGGCTTGGCCCATTTGACCAACCATGCGCCACAGGCCCCAAATATATGCAGCAAGACTCTGCTCCAGCACCCGGCACTTCGCCAGGCAAAACCACCACGCCAGACAGCGCCGTTATTGAGGACGGGCTGCTTGTGGCGTCGCCTCCAGCCATCACGCTTTCCTGTCCCGACGCAGAAAATCCGGCAGAGTCCGACACGCCCTCCGGTCAGGTGTGCGCCCAGACGCTGATGCGGCACTGCCTTGACTGGCTCAAGCTTGTGGAAAATCCCGGGCCTGTCATGCTCAGCCTGCACTGGAACGAATCCACCGTCTCTTCGGCTCTGGCCCAGTCTCTGAGCCTTGCCCTGGAAGGGCTGCAAAATTTGTGGCGGCTCGGGCCTGTACGCCTGCAATTTGAATCTTTTCAGCCCGCGCACCTCAGGGAATGCGAAAGGCTGCTGCGCACGGCCCTCGGCACGGACGCCGCAGCAAAAAACACCTACCCGTGCATGATTGGCAGCGCCCCGCAGACCGACACCATGGGCGTGAGCATGCCGCAGTGCCCTGATTACTTCGTTTCCGACGCGGATTGCGCCCTGGGTGATGAACAGCCCATGCGCCCGCAGGCAGGACGGGTGCCCACCATTCTTTTGCTGGACTTTCTGGCAGGTGGGCCGCTCACCTTGCAGTGCCAGCCGCTGCTTTTGAGCCTGCCTGCCCCCACGCCTCCATGCTGCGACACGCTCATATGCCGCAAAAACCCCCTGCAGCAAAAGTCTGACCAGCCCCATTCCGACGACACGCCAGCGCTCTGGCAGCCCGGCGCCCTCACCTCGGGCGCGGGCCTGAGTTCTGTTGCCAGTCCCGCCGGAACCACAGAAAGCGATGGCCTGCCGGAAGAGCTTATTCTGGACGGCGTGCGCTACGCGAACCTGCCGCAGGACGGCCTGATGTGGCGCATGGGGGGCACCAATCCGCTTTGGCGGCAAGAGCTGCTTGCCCTGCCGCACAATCCCGACGCCGCCGACCTGGCTCGCCTCGAAGGACGCGGCGTCTGGCTTTCGCCGGAAGTCGAGGCCCCGCCCCTTGCCGTCATGTGCTGCGGTCTCGGTTCCGTATGGCCCGGCATGGGCCGCGAACTGTACGACAATTTTCCCGTGGCGCGCGCCGCCATGGACCGCATCGCCGCAGTGGCCGACTGGGATGTGCTCGGCCTTATGGATGAAAAGGATATTGAAAAAGTCAGTCTCACGCGCTGGCAGTCGCCCTACCTCTTCATGCTTGAGTTTGCGCAGTGGAGCATCCTTTCCTCTCTCGGCCTGCGGCCCACGCTGTTCTGCGGACACAGCCTGGGCGAGTTGATTGCCCTGTGCCTCAGCGGCTTCTACGACCCGGAAGTGGCCTGGTACATAATCGACACCCGCGCCGTGCATATGTCCGAACTGGAGTCCGCCGCCACGCGCGAGACCGGCATGATGGCCGTGCACGCCAGCGCCGAAATCATCGACGAAACACGTGCCACATGGCCTGCTCTCTATGTTTCCAACTACAACAGCCCCCAGCAGTTCATCCTGAGCGGGCCGCGCGAAATCCTGATGGAAGCCCGCAAAAGCCTGCGCAAGCGGCGCATACCGGCCATCATGCTCAACGTGAGCCTGGCCTTCCACCACCCAAGCATGCGCATGCTGCGCGACCTTGCGCTGCGCCGCCTCAATGCGCTTGAAATGCACGCGCCGCTCCACCCCACCATGAGCTGCATCACCACGAATTTTTACCCTCACGACCAACCGTCCATCTGCCGCCATATCGCGGATCTGGATGAAAATTCCGTTCGCTGGACCGAATGCGTACACACGGCATGGCGCAGACACGGCATACGCCACTTTCTGGAAATGGGCCCGCAGGACACGCTTTGCGGCCTGGCCAAGGACAACGAACCTCGGGCGTTCTGCCTGACCGCCGGGCGCAAGGGCAAGGAAGTGGAAGGCATGCGCCAGACGTGCGCGCGCCTGTACGCGCTCGGACATTTGAGCAAAAAAGCCATCAGCGCCCGCATCGCCGACATACGCCAGGGCAAGGACGCCGTTGTGGCCGCGCATATGCCGCTGCCCTACTGCGGTCTTGTCCCCGTGAATTCACCGGATGGCGGCCCCGACTGCGGTCCCGACTGCGGCACGGCCTGCCCCACGGCAGCGCCGGAAGCCACGCCAATACCTGCGGTGGTGACTGCGGCGGCTCCCGCCGCTGCCCCCACGCCTGACGGCGCTCCCGTATCAGCCAAGCCCGCCAGTTCCACCGACTCCGTATCGTCAGCGGCAGCCCTGCGTGTGGTGCTGGACGTGCTGGCCCGCGCCAGCGGCCGCCCGGTGGAAGACATGCGGCCCGACCTCGATCTGCGCTACGATCTGGCCCTGCGCTCCAGCCGTTTTCCGCGCATCATTCAGGAAGTGGAAAAGGCGCTGGACATCACCGTCAATTTTGAAGACTTGCTGCAAGTGTCCACCGTGGGCGATCTTGCACGGATTCTTGGCGCGTCCGGTCTTGGCGAAGCGAAGAAATCCGATACCTCCGAGGCCGTCCGTCAGGCCGAAGCCCGTCAGAAAGCGCTTGTGCGGGCCTGCGCCCCACTGTGCCGCTTCACCCCGCTGCAACGGACGACGCAGTCCGAAAGCGGAGAAAAAACACAAAATTCCGGCCAGTTCCCGAAAGCACTGCCGCTGGACCCCTGCGGCCAGGGCCTGCCCATCCGCCGGGGAGACATTCTGGCCCTGCTGTTCTTCGAGCCAGCCCTGCTGCCCTCTCTCATGAACGGCCTCGCGCCGCTGGGCTGCGTGCTGGCCGTGCCGCGCGGCCAGGTTGAGGCCTGCGCGCCGCTGGCCAAGGCTGGCGCGCGCATTGTGCCGCTCAACCTTGAAACGCGCGTTCCACGGGATGCCTCCGATGCCCAGACCCTGGCGGAGGAAGTCGCCACAGCCCTGACAAGCCTGGCAAAAAGCGAAGGCAGGGTAGACGGTCTGATCTTTGCGCCTGCTGGCCATTACGGCAGTGAAGAACACGACGCCGCCCCGCTTCTTTCACCCGCCTCTTTTGCCGCCGTCGGCATGCCCAAGCTGCTGGCCGCAGCCATGCGGGTTGCCCAGATACACGGCCTGCGTTACGCATGCCTGTGCAGTCTGCTGCAACCCACGCTGGAAAATTTGAACTGCGACAGCCCACTGGAAAAGCGCTTTGACGAGCTAGGGGAAGAGACCGGCGTGGGCACCCGGACCATACGCCTGCTGGAAAAAAGCCTGCGCGCCGGACTGAACGATTGGGGCGACATGATGGCCCGCGAACTCCTGCGGGGCACCTCACGCCACGTATTGTGGGTGCGCCCCGCAACACTGCCCGGTTTTGCCGCATCCGGCGCGGGCCTGCGGCCCGCCCCTGCCGCTGCCCGCGGGCATGCGGGCAGGAACGACGCCCTGACGCAGGGGCTTGTTATTCAGGAAAGGCCGCGCCTGTATCCCCTGGTTTTCCCCGATCCGCAGCCGCCCTACCGGGCCACCTCCACTCTTTTTCAGGGCTGCTGCCACTATTCGCGTTTTGCCGACACGGACCTCGCTCTGCACGGCGGCCAGCCCGGCAACGTCATGGGCGACACGCCCTGGTTGCCGACGAGCCGGACGCTGGAGGCCCTGCTGGAAGCCTCCAGCCTGTGGTTGCCCTGGCTGACGGTCATCGGCTTTTTGGACCTGCGTTTTTATGATCCCCTGCTGCTGCCGCCGGGCATTACCCGTGAATGTCGCGCCACTGTGGAGGCGGAACCCTGGCTCATGCAGGACGGCGTCATGGCGCGCATGTGCCGGAATACGCTGGACGTAAGAGAACTCACGCCCAATGGCAGACACCTTGAGCGTTACGCGCCCGTGGCAGCGGGCATGACCCTGCTGGCCGCCGCCAACGGGCAGGTGCCGCCCATGTGGGCGCATGGTGAAGACGCGCCAGCGGGCTCAACACAACATAAAGTAAATACTGATATTTTTTACGACGCCTTGGGTTTTGGCCAACCCTGGCGCATGCTGCGCGACTTTACTGTTCTGCCCAATCACAAATACGTCGCGGGGTTGGAGCATTGTCATCCAGCCATTGCCCCCGATGCCAATAAAGGCTATGCTGATATCCTCCATGTGGTGGAAGGAATGGTGCAGTCCGCCTGGTTGGCCATTGCCCGAGGTAACGGCAATGCCGAAATGGACGCAGGGGCGGTTTCCGCCGCCATGGGGCGCTGGCGCTTGCATGGGGCGGGATTCATCCGCTTTGGCGGCGAAAGGGGCAAGGGGCCATGGCGCATAATGCTGCGCCGCTCCTGGTCCGACCCCGCCCTGTTGCGCTTTGACGGCCAGGCCGCCGACGAAAAGGGCCGCATCTTTCTCACGATCCATCATCTTGAATTTAACCGGCGGGACACCGGGGCCGTTGCGCTTTAGCGCGTCTCCGCCACAGCAATAGTGACTATACCAACGCGCCGAGCGCGAGACTGCAAAGGGTGCCTGATGCCGCATATTATACGTACTCTCTCAGCGCGTGCATATCTGCCGCTGCTGCTCGTCATGACCTTGTTTTTTTCCGCATGCTCCTCCAACAAGGCCGGGCTCAAGTCCCCGGAACTGCCCGCCAGACACTGGCTGGAAGAAGCGCCCGGCGTGCCGGTGGAAAACAAGGGAAAGCTTGAGGCCGCAGTGCCCAACCTCTACGATCCCAGCAAGATTTTCACCTTTGAAGACTGCGTCTTCCTGACCATCCAGCAGTCTCCCCTGCTGGTCAACAGCGCTGTGAACCTGGAAATCAAGCGGGTGGCTCTTACCGACGCCGTCTGGAAGTACCTGCCCGAACCCCGCATGACCATGCAGGTCAGCAACAACCTCACCCGCAACAACCTGGACAACAAGGAGACCCCTGGAGACTACGGGCGCACCAAGCTTTCCGTGGGTTTCTATGCCGCCTTCCCCAACCCTGTGGCCACCTATTTTGAGCATCAGGTGCAAAAGGCCATGGTCAACCTGGCCATTTCCACGCACCGCAAGGCCGTGGGCGAAGCCATCTACAAGATTGCCCAGGCCTACCTGCAACTGCAGGCGCAGAAAAAAATCGTAAAGGTGCAAAAAGACCTGCTGCCCATCGGCAAGGAACTGATTGCCTACTGGCAGCAGGTGGAAGCCGTGGACGGCCGTCAGGGCGTTTCCCTCAATCTGGCCATGCAGCACCAGCGCGAGCTGGAGCTGATGGTGGAACAGACCAAGATGAAGGAAACCATGCAGCTTACCCAGCTGAAAATCCTCGCGGGCGTTGAACCGCAGCAGAGGCTGGATGTGGACACCGCCAGCGCGGATGACATCCTCAAGAGCTTCAACGGGCGCAGCCTCAAGTGGGAAGACCGCTGGAACACCACCGAAGACGACCTGCTGCTGCGCGGCCAGATCAAACTGGGCGATTACAATATCATGGTCGCCTGGGCACAGTATGTTCCCAGCATGAGCATCAGCGTCAACAGCTACCCGCCTCCGGGACAATACCAGCCCCCCAGCGGCAGTGAAGACACCTTCCTGCACCTGAACTTCGACTTTCCTCTGCTGGACTGGGGCCGCCGCTACCGTGGCGTGCAGACCGCCCGCATGATGAAGGCCCAGTCCTTCCACGAAATGGCCCGCAAGCGCACGGACTATTCCAACAAATGGCTGCAGTCCGAACAGAACATGGCCCTGGCCGAAACCGAGCTCAAACTCGCGCGCACCCGCTTTGATACGGCGGCCATGCAATACAAGGAAGCCCACATTTCCTTCAACGAAGGCATCGCGGATCTTCCCGCCGTGGCCGACAGGCAGGAAGCCATGGTGCAGGCCCAGATATCTCTTATCCGGGCGGAACTTGCCTGTGAACTGGCCCAGCTTGAATGGATGTACCTTGCTACCTCGCTTCAGGAACGTTTCCTCGGTCTGCCCGCCAAGGAGGTGCTGTAATGGCGCGCTTTTCCCGCACCAGCCCCGCAAGGGCAACCCGAACAACCCGCACGGGCGCGCCGGGCCTCGCACTGTCCCGCGCACTGACCCTTGCACTGACCCTTATGCTCGGCCTGACGCTCGCCGCGTCGGCCTTTGCAGCGGACGCCCCCAAGCCTGTCGGCACCATTCTTACAGGCAAGGTGGTGACCACGGTCATCCGCGCCATCCCCATGCCGTTTAACGCCGTGGTGGATACAGTGCTGGTCAAGCCCGGCGACGCCGTTGAAGAAGGCGCGCCCCTCATGCGCTACCATCTGCATGAAGATGCGGAACGCGCCGTGCAGCGCGAAGTCATGCAAGGCGCCAGCACGGAGGGTCTCAAAAGCCAGGTGCTGGATCTTGAGCGCCGGCTGGCGGAAACCATTGCCCAGCGCAACAAGGCGCGCCAGCTTGCGGCCTCGGGCCTCGGCTCGCGGCAGGCGTCGGGCCGTCTTGAAGAGGACGTGACCTCCCTGCAAAAACGCATCGAACTCACACGCATCACCATTAACAAGGCCGAGAACAGCTTTACCATACGCCTCAAGGAATTGAGCAGCTACTACGGACAGGAAATCCAGGAAGGGGAAATTCTGCCCGAAACCCTGACTCTTACCTCGCCCCTCAAGGGCTATGTATTGTCCCTGGACGCCACGCTCAACCCCGGCACCCTGCTTTCCGCCGGCAGCGCTCCCATCAAGGTGGGGCAGCTTAATCCCGTGCTTATCCAGGTGCCAGTGTATGAAGCCGAGGTCAGCGGCATTGCGGAAGGCGACAGCGTCGCCGTGGAAATTCCCTCTCTTGGCAACAAGGCCTTTACGGGCAAGGTAACTGAAATATCTTGGGTTTCCAATGACATGAGCGTTGCCAATCCCTCATATTACACTGTGGAAATCACCGTGCCCAACCCGGATTTGGAACTCAAGCCCGGCTTCAAGGCTGTTGTGCGTTTCGGGGGCAGCAGGTAAAGCTCCCACATGAAGCTCAAGAGCATTCCCCGCAGGCTCGGCTACATTCTGGGCGCGCAATGGACGCGCGACCTGGCATGGGCGGCCTTTACCATCTTGCTGGCCCGCCGCAGCCCCGACATCATGGGCCAGGTGGTTCTGGCCCTTACCTTCGGCTATCTGGTGAAAACCATTGCCGACGTTGGCCTCAATGATTTTTTGCTGTCCACCTTTGCGCGGCGTGAAGGCCGCCCCCGCGCCCTGCTGGGCGAAGTAACCTGGCTCAAGCTCACGGTGCTGGTGCTGGCTCTGGCCGTGACCTGGCTGGTCACCGGCTGGCAGAACTACGGCCCGGAACTGCGCCTTATCGTGCTATGCATCGCCGCCGGGCTTGGGCTTGACGGCGTCAGCGACTCCTTTTTCGCGCTGTGCCAGGCCCGGGGCCGTCAGGACGTGGAAATGCGCATCCGCGTGCCTTCGGCGCTCATCGGCATCGGCTTTGGCATCACCTGCGTGGTCATGGGCGCGCCGCCCATACTCATTGCCCTGTACAAACCCATTGAATCCGTATTGTGCATCGTGTTCGCCCTTGCCGCCCTGGGGCGCAACCCCCTTGCGGGCGTGGGACGGGAGGGCATGCTTGATCTTGCCCGGCAGATGAAGCACGGCCTCATCTTCACCTGCATGGCGGCCTGCGCCATGTTTTACAACAAGATCAACGTCATTTTTCTCAAGCAGTACGGCGGCAACGCCGATGTGGGCGGCTACGGCGTGGCCTGGGAGACGGTGGAAGGCCTGTCGGTTCTGGTGTCCAGCGCCCTGCTCGGCAAGGTCATCTTTCCGCTGCTGGCCAAGTTCTGGCAACAGGACAAAAACGCCTTCCGTCAGCTTGCCGGACAGACGGCGCGCTCCCTGTGGGCGGCATCCCTGCCCGTCATTTTTCTTATCTGCGTTGAAAGCGACAGGTTTTTACCCCTCGTTTACGGCCCCAACTATGAAAGCGCGGTTCGCGCCCAACAACTGCTGACCCCCTGCCTGGCCACGGCCTTTCTGCACAACCTCGCCGCCTATGCCATGATCGGCATGCGCCGTCACCGCCTGCTGCTGCTCTTCTATGTCAGCGGGCTCCTGCTCAACATTGTCTGCTGTCTGACGCTTATCTCGGCCAACCCTTTGGATGGCGCGGCCCTTTCCCTGACCATTACCAAGGTATGGGTCGCCATCCTCACCGTGGGTTTTTTCCAGTGGACAACCCGACCCATGAGCCCTGGGCAGTGGCTGCTCATGCTGGCCACCGCCGCCTCAAGCGTGGCCCTGTGGTGGGGCATCAGCACAATCGCTCCGCGCGAGCTTGCCGAAGCTGCGGGCCTCATTCCCCTGCTGGCCCTGTTCTGGCGGTGGCGGCCCCCGGCGCCCTTTGAAAACCCCACTGACGAACCGCCGCAGGCCGAAACCACGGGCACTTCGTAAGTCGCCCCCCCAAAGCATTGCACCTTTGAAAAAAGGCTCGCCCAGGGCTGCAGGAGAGTGACGCGCGCGCCTGCGCGCGGCACACCGGCACAGCCGCTTGGGCAGCGGACCACTGCATCTGCTTTTCACCTCGCGCACGCAGGCAAGACGTATAAACTTTCCAGGCAACCATGGCATTTTTTAGCCGGAATCATCCGCCTTGCATTGACGTGAGCCTTCGCCAGCGCGTACCTTGCAATCTGGCTCGTGCGCAAGGGATTGAACGGTATGCGGGAAAAACCACCTGACGGCCCGCGGGCAATGATGCTGCTGCCCATAAAACTGTCGCCGCCACTCATGCCTTTTTGATACCGCAGCTTCCGCCAAACCATTTGCGACCAGCGCCTCCGCGCATCACATGTGAATCTTCGTGGCGTATGCCTGTGAACTTGCGCGTCCGCATCCTCAAGGGTAAGAAACTTCAGGTGATTTCATGCCAAGTGATCATTTTCTACAACGCAGAAAGCTTCTCAAGGGGCTGACCTCCGCTGGCGCTGCTGCCACACTGGCGCTGGCCGGGCCCAAACCCGCGCAGGCCATGTCGTTGCGCTTGTCGTCCGACGGTGTGGACTGCTGCACCGTCATTGATGTGGACAAATGCACAGGCTGCGGGGCCTGTGTTGCAGCCTGCCGTGGCCGCAACCTTTCGCGCCTGCCCGTGCCCAAATACCCCATCCCCCAACCGGTGCCCTCCTGGGTGCCCATCAGCGACTGGTCAACGCGCCAGCACATAAACAACCGTCTGACGCCCTACAACTGGATATACATCCAGACCTGCACCCTGCCCGCCGCTGGCGGCGTTCGCCGGGTTTTCATGCCCCGCCGGTGCCTGCATTGCCTGAACCCGCAGTGCGTGAGCCTGTGCCCATCGGGCGCGGCCCGCCAAACCCCCCAGGGCGCTGCCTACATTGATGAAAATATCTGTTTTGGCGACGGTCCCTGCCAGAGGGCCTGCCCCTGGCTGATTCCCCAGCGGCAGTCAGGAGTTGGGCCGTACCTCAAGTTTGCTCCCCGCTATATGGGCTACGGCCTGGTTTTCAAGTGCGACTTCTGCCATGACCTGCTGGCCCAGGGCCAGCCTCCCGCCTGTGTTGCCGCCTGTCCAGCCGGAGCCCAGAGTTTCGGCATCAGGGACAAAATGGTTGCCCATGCGCAGGAAATGGCCGAACAAAAAAAGGGCGAGCTTTTCGGGCTCAGAGAAAATGGCGGCACCAATACCATTTACGTTTCGTCCATCCCCTTCCGTGATATCGAGGCCGCCATGCTGCAACAGGAACAGGTGAGTTTTGGCAGACCCAGCCTGCGCCCGGCCGGAGCCAGCATGGAAAAAGAAAACAGCCTTGTGGACATTGTACTGGCAGCGCCTTTGGCAGGAGCGGCCCTGGCTTCGTTGCGGCTTTTACGCGACAGACTCAAGGGGCGGAAATCATGATGCGGTCACAAAATAAACCCACGCAACTGTTTTCAGGCATATTCTGCTTTTTCTGGACAACAGCCCTTCTGACCGCCGTGTGTTCCGGACTGTCGCATCTGCCCTTTGCCGTTCGCTACGGCCTCGTGCAGACGGACGCGCGCACGACCATATGGCACTACTACGCGGCGGCCGTACTGCTCATGCTCGGCACATATGCCGTCATTATCTGGTGGTGCGGGGGCAGAAAGGAGTTTTCCTTCACACGCTGCGGAGCCATCCGCACGGTTCTGTTGGTCTTGCTGTCCCTCTCGGGCCTGGGCCTCATGCTGCATAACCTGCCCGATGTGGCCCTTTTTGGGCGTGCCTATACGGCCATAAAATTCTGCCACCTTTTCAGCGCCCTGCTGCTCGTGCCCGTCCTTCTGATGCAGGGCGCGCTGTGGCTTGCCGGAAGACCCAGCTCGCTGAAAGCCTGCATCACCAAAACCAGGCGACCTTCCGCATAATCTGCCCTGCGGGCGGTGGAGCAATTTTATTGGGGAAAAATTTGTGGGGGAGGGACCCTTTTGCAAAAGGGTCTCCTCCCCCACGCCCCAAAAATCTTATGGTAGTTTGGTAGAGTACAACGGCTTTTCTGATTGGGACGGGAATTTAGAGCATTTTGACTTTGAAAAAGTGTACATGCTCTAACGCGGCACGAAAGTGCAGCGCGCCACAACGTGGTGTGGATTCAGCCGGAAATCGCATTATTCGGCTGATGCCCTAGAAAAGCCCTGAGTAAAGAGCCTCCGGGAAACGCGCTGGTATTTCGTTTGGCAAGGCGCGATCTTTTTTTGAAGCAGGAGTGGACTCTTCTGTCCCCGACTGTTTCAAAAAAAGTCAAGCAACGCCGCCAAACGGAATAAATCAGCGTTCCCCTAGAGCAATTTCACTGGCGATGCTGCCGCCATCCGTAAAGCTTCTTCGTCGCCTAACGGCTGCCGCTTGAAATTGCTCTGCTGACGCGAAGGCGGCAGCCGCCACGAAGTGGCGTGGATTCTGGCGCAAACCACGCTTTTCGCCAGAATGATGCGTTGAAACAAGGAGTGTTTCAAAAGCAAAATGCCCTAGGAAAGCCCTGAGTAAAGAACTTCCGGGAAACGTGCAGTTATTTCGTTTGGCAAGGCGCGATCTTTTTTTGAAGCAGGAGTGGACTCTTCTGTCCTCGACTGTTTCAAAAAAAGTGAAGCAACGCCGCCAAACGGAATAAATCAGCGTTTCCCTAGGAGCGGTAGTCCGAGTTCAGCGTCACGTACTCATGCCCAAGATCCGAGGCCTTGAAGCTGTATGAGCCATTGCCGTTGCCAAGTTCAATGTCCACCTGCACGTCCTTGCCCTTAAGCAGTTCGGCCAGCGCGTCTTCCTGATCGTCATTCACCGGGCAGCCCTTCTGGAAGCGCTCGATACCGCAGAGCTTCATGCTGACCTTGGCCGGGTCGAACTTTGCGCCACTGTACCCCACCGCCGTCACTATACGCCCCCAGTTGGCGTCGCCGCCGTAAATGGCGGTTTTTACCAGCTGAGAATGTCCCACGCTGCGGGCCACCAGTTCCGCGTCGGCATCATTGGCAGCGCCTGTCACCGTGATATGGATAACCTTATGCGCGCCTTCACCGTCCTTGACCAGCATGTAGGATACCTGGGCCAGAATGGCGGTAAGCGCTTCTTCAAGCAGGCCCATATCCGCCGCGCTGGCGGCGGTTACGCCGGAAGCGCCGTTGGCAAGGCCGAGAATGGTGTCGTTGGTGGAGGTGTCGCCGTCAACGCTCACGCGGTTGAACGTCTTGCCCACCGCGCGGCCGAACATGGTCTGCCAGGGCTTGCGCTCCACCCGCGCGTCAGTGAGGGCGACGCAGAGCATGGTGGCCATATTGGGGCAGATCATGCCAGCGCCCTTGGCCATGACCGCCAGGCGCACCGTGCCTCCCGTAAGCGTCACTTCGCGCGTGGCGAATTTGGGGAAGGCGTCGGTAGTCATAAAGGAGCGGGTAAAACCCTCGGCATCGCGCGTGCCCAGGCTTTTCACGAGAGCAGGCACGGCGTCAAGCCAGAGGTCCATCTTGAGATGCGCGCCCACCACACCGGTGGACAGCGGCAGGATCGCGTCGGCATCAAGGCCCGTCAGCCCGGCCACCATGGCCTGGGTCGCGCGGCAGTTGGCAAGCCCTTCATCGCCGGTGCAGGCATTGGCCTGACCAGCGTTGGCAAGCACAGCGCGCGCCGTGCCCGAACGGGTCAGAATTTCCTGGCAAACCAGTACCGGCGCGGCCTTGAAAAGGTTCTGGGTAAACATGCCTGCCAGTACAGCGGGAGTGTCGGAAACAATGAGACCAAGGTCGTCACGACCGACTTTCTTGAACCCGGCTGCCGCGGCCCCTGCCCTGAACCCCTTGGGCAAATCATTCTGCATGGCGCTCTCCTGAAAGTATGTCGTCCGCAGGTAGCACCGCGCGCAGTGCCGGGCTTGCGGAAGCAAGGTACATGTTGAAAGCAATTTCACGCTGAAATTGCCCTGACGTCTGTTCCAGTATGCGGGCATGCGCAAGCCGCCCGCCTAGGTGAGCATTTTTGCACTGAACATGCCAGTGATCAACGTGTTTGTGACGTCCATCGGCGTTTTGCCGCATACGGTGCTGCCCAAAACCAAGGGGAAGGAATCTCGCCTGTTCGCCAGATGTCCTTCCCCTGTCTTCAGCTGCCATCAGGCGGCAAGGCCGCCCCTGGCATGAAGGGTGCGGGTCGGCGTTTTGCAACGCCGACCCGTCTGATGCCTATGTTCTGCTCTTCTGAATTTCGTCAGAAATGGCCTGGGGCACCTTTTCGTAATGGTCGAACTGCATGGTGAAGGTGGCGCGGCCCTGAGTGCGCGAACGCAGGTCAGTGGCATAGCCGAACATGGAGGACAGCGGCACCTGGGCGCGCACGCTCTGCGCGCCGCCAGCGCGGGCTTCCATGCTCTGCACGCGGCCACGGCGGCCGTTGAGGTCGCCCATGACGTCGCCGAGGTATTCCTCGGGGGTCACCACTTCCACGTCCATGATGGGCTCAAGCAGCACGGGACCGGCCTTGTGCATGGCGTCCTTGATGGCCATGGAGCCAGCCACGTAGAAGGCCTGTTCCGAAGAGTCCACTTCGTGGTAGGAACCGAAGACCAGCTTGACCTTCACGTCCACCACGGGGAAGCCGGCCATGACGCCGGACTTCAGGGCGTCGGCGATGCCCTTGTCCACAGCGGGGATGTATTCCTTGGGAATAACGCCGCCGGTGATGCCGTTGATGAACTCATACCCCTTGCCCGGGTTGGGTTCGACCTCGATGACGACGTGGCCGTACTGGCCGCGACCGCCAGACTGCTTGGCGTGCTTGAGGTCGGTCTTGGCGGGCTTGGAAATGGTTTCGCGGTAGGCGACCTGGGGCTTGCCCACGTTGGCGTTGACGCCGAATTCGCGGGTCAGGCGGTCAACGATGATTTCCAGATGCAGTTCGC
Source organism: Desulfovibrio sp. 86 (assembly GCF_902702915.1). Taxonomy (NCBI): domain Bacteria; kingdom Pseudomonadati; phylum Thermodesulfobacteriota; class Desulfovibrionia; order Desulfovibrionales; family Desulfovibrionaceae; genus Desulfovibrio; species Desulfovibrio sp. 86. The sequence goes on from NZ_LR738849.1 coordinate 1,158,392, forward strand.
CCATGCCGGCGATAAGGGTCTGGTTGGTTTCTTCGTCGCCCTTGACGCGGAACGAGGGGTCTTCCTTGGCCAGCTTATTGAGGGCGGCGGAAAGAGCGTCGCGGTCGGGCTTGGTCTTGGGCTCGATGGCCACTTCAATGACCGGCTCGGGAATGTTCAGCGATTCCAGAATGACCGGGCGCTTTTCGTCGCACAGGGTGTCGCCGGTGGAGGCGTTTTTAAGGCCCACCAGAGCCACGATATCGCCAGCGCCAGCCCATTTCACGTCTTCGCGCTTGTTGGCGTGCATCTTGAGGATGCGGCCGATGCGCTCGCGCTTGGTGGTGTTGGCGTTGTACACGGTCATGCCGGATTCAAGGTAGCCGGAATAAATGCGGAAGAAGGAAAGGTGACCGATGAAGGGGTCAGAGAAAAGCTTGAACACAAGACCGGCAAGGGGTTCCTTGTCGTTGCAGCTGCATTCGATGATTTCGTCTTCCTTGCCGGGCACGTGGCCGGGCATGGGCGGGATGTCCACGGGCGAAGGCAGGTATTCCACAACGGCGTCGAGCAGGGGCTGCACGCCCATGTTGCGGAAAGCCGAACCACACATGACGGGCACGATGCTGCGGGCAATGGTGGCCTTACGGATGCAGGACATGATTTCCTCTTCCGTCAGGGTTTCACCGCTCAGGTACTTTTCGAGCAGGACCTCGTCTTCTTCAGCGACGGCTTCCACCATTTCATGATGCTTTTCTTCGTAAAGTTCCATCATGTCGGCGGGCACGTCCTCAATGAGGAACTCGGCGCCCTTGGTGCTCTTGTCAAAGCGGATGGCCTTGCCGGCCACGAGGTCCACAACGCCTTCAAATTTGTCTTCAGCGCCGATGGGCAGCTGCAGGGGCACGGCCTTGGCGCCCAGGCGGTCGTGAATCATGCCAACGCAGCGGAAGAAGTTGGCGCCGATGCGGTCCATCTTGTTCACAAAGCAGATGCGGGGCACGTGATAACGGTCGGCCTGACGCCACACGGTTTCAGACTGGGGCTCAACACCGGCGACGGCGTCGAACACGCAGACCGCGCCGTCAAGCACGCGCAGGGAGCGTTCAACTTCAATGGTGAAGTCCACGTGGCCTGGGGTGTCGATGATGTTGATGCGGCAGTCTTTCCAGAAGCAAGTGGTGGCAGCGGAGGTAATGGTGATGCCACGCTCCTGTTCCTGCTCCATCCAGTCCATGGTGGCCTGGCCTTCGTGCGTTTCGCCAATCTTATGGTTAACGCCGGTATAAAATAGAATGCGCTCGGTGGTGGTCGTTTTGCCGGCGTCAATATGAGCCATGATGCCAATATTGCGCTGTTTGTTTACAGGAACGGTGCGGGACACAGGGTTTTCCTCCATACTGCGGATGCGGTGTGGTGCAAAACCGACGCCGCTTCCTTACGGATGCGGCGTCGGGATACATTCATGAGAAAATCGGGACGGCCTCTTACCAGCGGTAATGCGAGAAGGCCTTGTTGGCATCAGCCATGCGGTGGGTATCTTCGCGTTTTTTCACCGCGCCACCGCGCCCATTGAAAGCATCCAGCAGTTCAGCGGAAAGCTTGGCGGTCATGCCTTTTTCTCCGCGGGAACGAGCGTAGTTGATAAGCCAGCGAATGGACAGGGAAACCTGGCGTTCGGGGCGCACTTCCATAGGCACCTGGTACGTCGCGCCGCCAACGCGGCGAGCCTTGACTTCCATGTGGGGCTTCACATTATCCAGAGCCTTTTCAAAGGCGCGCATGGGATCTTCGCTGGTCTTTTCGGCCAGGGTTTCCAAAGCGCTGTAGAAAATCTTTTCAGCGGCGCCCTTTTTGCCGTCATACATGAGCCGGTTCACGACCTTGGTGACGAGACGGCTGGAATAAATCGGATCGGGCAGCACTTCCCTTTTGGGAACAGGACCTTTACGGGGCATGGGGTTTCTCCTTCATGCGGGTTTCGGCGTCACCAACCCCGCAACGCGCCGGCGCTCCGCAATAACGGGCAGCCTGGCGCGCCGCATGGCGCACGCCGTACAAATGATAAAACCTTATTTGGGGCGCTTGGCGCCATACTTGGAACGGCTCTTGCGACGATCGGCCACACCGGAGGTATCCAGGGTGCCGCGCACGATGTGGTAACGCACGCCGGGCAAGTCTTTTACACGGCCGCCACGGATGATGACGACAGAGTGTTCCTGAAGGTTGTGGCCTTCACCGGGGATGTAAGCCGTCACTTCAATGCCGTTGGTCAGGCGCACACGGGCGACCTTACGCAGAGCGGAGTTAGGCTTTTTAGGGGTGGTGGTGTAAACGCGGGTGCAAACGCCACGACGCTGCGGGCAGGCCTGCAGGGCGGGGGTCTTCTTGCGTTTCAGCACGGCCTTCCGCTCAATGCGGATAAGCTGGTTAATAGTGGGCATTCTTTCTCTCCATATTGGATATTACTCTGAACTAAAACCTTTAAGAGGACAGGTCATAGCCTGCCCGTCAAAAACTGTCAATAGCGCTCCGGCATTGGAAACGCCGGACTCTTTTTCCGGCATGCCAGAAAAAATATGTGTTTGCGGCCTGTTGCCGCCGCTCGACCTAATGCGGCATGGACCCTGAAAAAAAATGTATGACCAGCACTCCCGCCACAATGAGGCCAAGGCCAAGGCAGGCGGCCATGTCCAGCGTTTGTCCGAACAGGGCGAGGCCCATGACGGAAACAAGCACAATGCCGATTCCGCTCCAGATGCCGTAGGAGATGCCCATGGGCACAACTTTGAGCACCTGGGCCAGCAGGTAGAAAGAAACGCCATAACCGGCCAGCGCGGCCGCCGAGGGCACAATGCGGATCATGCCGTTGGACTGCTTGAGAAAGGCCGTGGCCAGCACCTCAAGCAGAATGGCGCTGCCCAGTTGCACATAGGCTATGCTGGCGGGACTCATACTTTCCTCGTTCACGGCAATATCTGCCATGACCATGGTTACAACATGCTGACGATTCACCGTCTTTTTGCCAGGAACAAATCAGCGTGCGGCCACACTGTGTTGCGGCAAGAGTTTTAGGGGGTGGGGGCGTGGGGGAGGAGACCCTTTTTAGAGCATGTAACCTTTAAAAAAGGTTACATGCTCTAACGCTGCACGAGAGTGCGGCGCGCCACAACGTGGCGTGGATTCTGCCGTAAATCGCATTTTCGGCAGAATGACACCTTTGAAATGTGAAACATTTCAAAGGTAATCTGGTCTAAAGAGGGTCCCTCCCCCACAAAGCCTTTCCAACAGCACACTCCTGACACCGCAGAGAGCCTGCGCGGCGGGCGCGAAAAAGGGATTTTCATCCTGCCAGCCGCAAAACGCGCGGAAGGCAGCGTTGAAAACCCCTTTTTACAGCGCGGTACGCTGTCGCTCTTATTCCTCGTTCAAAGCCTCGGCAAAGCGGGCGCGCAGCGCGACCATCTTGGCCTTGGCGTCCAGCAGTTTTCCGGCGCGTTCACGTTCACGTTCCACCACGTCGACGGGCGCGCGGCTCACAAAGCTTTCATTGCTGAGCTTCATGTTGACGCCCACAACGTCCTTTTCGAGCTTGGCCAGTTCCTTGTCCAGACGGGCCAGTTCGCCATTGAGGTCCACAGCGCCGCGCAGGGGCACGATGACCTGGCAGCCTTCGACCACGGCAGAGGCCGAAGCCTTGGGCGCGGACACGTCTATGCCCACGGTGAGCTCTTCCAGGCGGGCCAGGGTCAGCATGAGATCGCGGTTTTCTTCCAGCAGGGTCTGCTGGTTGGCATCCACGGGATGCAGCATGAGGCTGACGCGGTGCGAGGGGCTGATGCCCAGTTCCGCCTTGATGGTGCGCACGGCCACGATGATGCCCTGAACAAGCTCCATGCTCGCGGCCTCGATGGGACGCACGCAGGCCGGACGCAGCGCCGGGTACAGTTCGCGGGCGAGATCCGTGGGCTTTTCACCGGCGGATACGGGCAAGGCGGCCCAGATTTCGGCGGTGACAAAGGGCATGATGGGATGCAGCAGCAGCAGGGTTTCGCGCAGCGCCAGCCACAGCACATACTGTGCGGCGGCCTTGCGCTGTTCGTCTTCGCTGTACATGTCGGGCTTGATCAGCTCAAGGTACCAGTCGCAGAACTCGTTCCACAAGAACTTGTAGCCAAGCTGGGCCGCATCGTTGAAGCGGTACTCGGTGAGGGCCAGATCCATTTCCTGCTTGACCGTCTCAAGTCTGTGCAGCAGCCACTGATGGTGCAAGCCCTGAATGCCGCCAAGGTCCACGGGGGCCGGGGCTTCTTCGGGCAGGTTCATGAGGGCGAAGCGGGCCGCGTTCCAGAGCTTGTTGACAAAATGGCGGTAGCCTTCGATGCGCTCTTCGGAAAGGCGGATGTCGCGGCCCATGGCGGCAAAGGCCGTGAGGGTGAAGCGCAGGGAGTCGCAGCCGTACTTGTCGATCATTTCCAGAGGATTGATGACATTGCCCGTGGACTTGGACATCTTGCGCCCGGAGGCGTCGCGCACCAGGGCGTGCAGATACACGTCGGCAAAGGGCGGCTTGCCCATGAAATGGATGCCCATCATCATCATGCGGGCCACCCAGAAGAACAGGATGTCAAAGCCCGTCACCAGCACGGATGTGGGATACCAGCGGTGCAGTTCCTTGGTGTCGGAGGGCCAGCCCATGGTGGAGAAAGGCCAGAGCGCGGACGAGAACCAGGTGTCCAGCACGTCCTCGTCCTGCTTGAGATTGGCGCTGCCGCAGTGGGGGCAGACATCCGGCGCTTCTTCGGCCACGATGAGCTGACCGCAGGCCTCGCAGGTCCAGGCGGGAATGCGGTGGCCCCACCATATCTGACGGCTGATGCACCAGTCGCGGATGTTGTCCAGCCAGTGATAGTAGGTCTTGAGCCAGTTTTCGGGCAGGATGCGGGTCATGTCGGGCACGGCGTCGCGCGCGGCCGGGGCCATCTTGGTGGCGGCCACAAACCACTGGGTGGACACGTGCGGTTCCACCACCGTATGGCAGCGGTAGCAGTGCCCCACGGCGTGATCCAGCTCTTCAATGCCCACAAGCTGACCGGCGGCTTCAATGTCGGCCACGATTTTTTCGCGGCAGGCTTCCTTGGTCAGGCCTGCATAAATGCCGGCCTCGGCCTTCATGATGCCGTTTTCGTCAATGGCCTGGATAAAGAGCAGATCGTGCTTTTTGCCGAGCATCCAGTCGTTGTGGTCATGGCTGGGCGTCACCTTGAGCGCGCCTGTGCCGAACTCGCGATCCACATAGGCGTCGGCAATGATGGGAATCTCGCGTCCGAGCACCGGCACAAGGGCCGTCTTGCCTATCATGTCGGCATAGCGCTCGTCTTCGGGATGCACGCAGATGGCCGTGTCGCCGGGGATGGTTTCAGGGCGCGTGGTGGCGATGACGATGGAACCGGAGCCGTCCTTGAGAAGGTAGCGCACCTTCCAGAGCTTGCCCCTGCTCTGCTCGTGTTCCACTTCGTCATCGGCAAGCGCCGTATGACAACGGGAACACCAGTTGATGATATAGTCGCCCTTGTAAATGAGGTCTTCATTGTAGAGCTGCACAAAAACCTTGCGCACGGCGGCGGAAAGGCCTTCGTCCATGGTGAAGCGCAGGCGCGACCAGTCCACCGAAGCGCCGAGGGCGCGGATCTGGTCAAGAATGCGGTGGCCGTAATCTTCGCGCCATTCCCACACGCGCTCGATAAAGGCTTCGCGCCCCAGGTCCTTGCGGCCCTTGCCTTCCTTGGCCAGAGCGCGCTCGACCACGTTCTGCGTGGCAATGCCCGCGTGGTCGGTGCCGGGCACCCAGAGCACGTTTTTGCCCTTCTGGCGGGCATGACGGCAGAGCACGTCGATGAGCGTGACGTTGAGGGCGTGGCCGATGTGCAGCGCGCCGGTGACGTTGGGCGGGGGAATGACTATGGAATAAGGTTCGCCAGGGGCGTCCGGATCAGGCGTGAAGGTCTTGTCTTCTTCCCAGTGTTTGCACCACCGGGCTTCCACGTCATGGGGCTCATAGCCCTTGGGGAGGGTATCCGCCATCTTGCATTCTCCGTAAAAGGCGGCAATAGTGCAGCACTATGCATGCTGCTCAGCCAATCTGTATTTTATGGGATTCGTCCCACATCTGGGGCCTCATGGCCTGGCGCGCTGTGCGCGCCATGGGACTGCCCTGCCGCCTGGTTAAGGGAAAAGAGATAGCCCAAGGCGTCCTTTTAGGCAAGCCGCAGCGTTTTCACGCTTCCGGCGCGGCCCAACAGTTTGCCGCCACAGACAAAAATGCGGCAGACCGCGCCGCTTTGCTGCTGGTTCCCGGCGGCAACGCCCGCCTCAAGGCGGCCGGACTGGGCGATGCGGGAAGGGCCGCCGTGCGCCAATGGATGGAAGCTGGCGGCAACTATCTGGGCTTCTGCGGCGGGGCCGGGCTGGCCCTGAGCCATGCCGCGCCCAAGGAGGGGCTTGGCATCTGCCCCTGGTCGCGCGCGGGCTACCCCGAAAGGCTGCACCATCTCATTTCGGGCCATGCGCGGGTGCGCATGCGTGAGGGCGACGAATTTTCCTTTTGCCCGCAACCGCCTGACGCGGCTGATCTTACGGGCAGCGCGGCGGACGATATGGCCAATGGCACGGGCGGCGCGGCGGCCACAGCCGGAAAGTCCGGTCAGTGCCCAAGCCCGCGCCAGAGTCAGCCACAGCAGAACATCCCCGGCGGCCCCAGCCTGCCCGTATGGTGGCCGGGGCGCTTTGCCGCAGAAGACAACACGCCCGTGCGGGTTCTGGCGGCCTACGACGCGCCCGACGCCGATTTCTGGCTGGCCGATCTGCCCTTGCAGAGCGTGCCGCCCTACATATTCGAACAATGGCAGGCGCTGTACGGCGTCAACCTGTCGGCGGACTTTCTCAAGGGGCAGCCCCTTGTGGTCAGCGGCGACTACGGCCAGGGGCATTATGTACTGAGCTATTCCCATCTGGAAACCCCGCACAGCCTGGACGCCAACGCATGGCTGGCCCAACTGCTGCAACAGCTTACCGGGCTTACGCCCTCCCGCGCCGACGTGCCCCTGTGGCAACTGCGCCACCCCTGCCACGCCTGGCCGGAAGACAGCGGCCCGCTGCTGGCGGCCTTGCGCCACATGCGCGGCCTGCTGGACCTGGCCGTTGAGCACCACCTCTTCTTTGCCCGCACCCACTGGCTGTGGGGCTGGCGCGCAGGTCTGCCCGGCGCGGCCTGCAACAATCTGCACGCGGCCCTGTGCACGGCTGCAAGCCTTGCGCCCTCGCCCGCCGCGCTGGCCTACTGGCGGGAGGTGGAGCCGCGCTTCAGCAAATTGGCCGATCTGTTCGCCGCCGGGGCCGAGGGCTACTTTCTGGCCTGCCGGCTGGCCGAAACCCTCCATCCCACACTGCCGGACGCCGTGGACAGACGCGGTCTGGACAACCAGCGGCAGGCGCTTTTCGGCCATCCCATGAGCGGCGGCGGATTGATGGAAGAACTGCTGGACATCACGGAAGAACTGATTTTTCTGTCGCAGGACGCGACCCCGTGCGACCTCAGGTAGAGCGGCGGCAGCTTCTGCGCGGGCCGTGCCTCTGCCCTGTCCGCGCATACCTGTCGTGGGCGATACAACGCGAACAGGGGCAATGGTGTACGCTCCCGACGTAGAAATCCCCAGGCCCAGAACTTCTCAGACCCACAACTCCACGGCGTGAACATGCTGGCATTTGACCTTGACCGCATCGGCTATCTTGATGCATTCGCCCTGCAAGAGCGGGTACTGGCATGGGTACAGGCAGGCGGAGACGACGTCCTGCTGGTGCTGGAGCACCCACCCACCGTGAGCATCGGCAAGAATTCCGGCGCGGAAAACGTGCCCCCCCATCTGGAATCCCTGTGCAAGGGCCATGTGGATGTGGTGCAGAGCACCAGGGGCGGCAACGTGACCTGCCATTTTCCCGGTCAGCTGGTGGCCTATCCCGTCATTGATCTGAAAAAGCGCTCCGGCGGCATCCGTGCTTACGTGCACGACCTTGAAGAGGCCGCCATCCGCATGCTGGCGCATTTTGGCGTCACCGCCGCCCGGCGCGAGGGCTTCCCCGGCGTGTGGACGGACGGCAGAAAAATCGCCTCCCTGGGCATTGCCGTAAAAAAATATGTGACCATGCACGGCCTGGCCCTGAACGTGGCCGAAGACCTCTCCCTTTTCAACTTTGTCACGCCCTGCGGGCTGGACGGCGTTTCCGCCACTTCCATAGCCAGAGAATCCGCGCAGGCCGCGCCTCCTATGGACGCGGTCAAACTGGCCTTTATCAGGGAGTTTCACGCCGTTTTTCACCCCGCCGCCAGCGGGGATGCTCCCGCCATGCAAGGGCGCGACAGCCTTATGACCCTGCTTCACAGCGTATAGAGCAATTTCACTTTGAAATTGCCCTGCTGACGCGAAGGCGGCAGCCGCCACGAAGTGGCGTGGATTCTAGCGAAAAACGTGGTTTTCGCCAGAATGATGCGTTGAAACAAGGAATGTTTCAAAAGCAAAATGCTCTAAAGGACGGAAAACGTGAACAGCAAATCCCCCGCCTCCCCCTCCTGCTGCGACGCCACGCACAAGCCCCTGCGCATGCCCCCCTGGCTGCGCCGCCCCCTGGCCTCGGACAAGCGCTTTTTCACCACTACCGGCCTCGTGGACGACCTGGGCCTTTTCACCGTGTGCAAGGCGGCCAACTGCCCCAACAGGCAGGAGTGTTACTCCGCGGGCACGGCCACCTTTCTGATCCTGGGCGAAACGTGCACGCGCAACTGCCGCTTCTGCAACATCCACCCGGGCCAGACCACAGCGCCCAGCCCTGACGAACCGGAGCGCGTGGCCAAGGCGGCCCAGACCCTCGGCCTCAGGCACATCGTCATAACCTCGGTCACGCGGGACGATCTGGAAGACGGCGGCGCGGATCATTTCGCCCGCACCATCGCCGCTGTCAGAAGCGCGCTGCCCACAAGCAGCATCGAGGTGCTCATTCCCGACTTTCAGGGGGATGAAGCCGCCCTGCGCACAGTCATGGCCGCCGCGCCCGACATCATCAACCACAATGTGGAAACGCATCCGGCCCTCTACAGCCGCGTGCGGCCCCAGGCCCGCTACCAGCAGAGCCTTGAACTGCTGCGCCGCGTACACGCTGCGGGCGGCGTGGCCAAGAGCGGCCTTATGGTGGGCCTTGGCGAAACCGACGATCAGGTGCGCCAGGTGGTGGACGATCTGCACGCCGCTGGCTGTTCCATCATCACCATCGGCCAGTACCTGCCGCCCAGCAAGGAACACCACCCCCTCGACCGCTACGTGACCCCGGAACAGTTTGACGCCTACGCCGCGTACGGAAAATCCCTGGGCATTAAACATGTGTTTTCCGCCCCCCTGGTGCGCAGCAGCTATCAGGCAGGCAGCTTTATTTAGGTTGTGTGGGGGGGAGAATGCGTTGCGGGGAGAATGCGTTGCGGGGGAGGGACCCTTTTGTAAAAGGGTCTCCTCCCCCACGCCCCCTCCCCCTAAAACCTTTAATGTTAGAGCAATTTCACTTTGAAATAGCTCTGACGGCTGCGAGCGAAAGCGTATGCGCCCCGGCGGGAATTGACATTTTGCGCCAAGGGAATAAGCTTTAAGGAACGGGGATGGAGTTCCCCTTGAACCGCGTTTGCTGATAACTCCTGCCACTGCTTCGGCGTTGTCAGGTATTTTTTTGAGATAACCACGCCCAAGGGTGTGGTTATTTTTTTTGAAGGAGCGCCCGTATATGCTGAAATCCGTCATTGCCATCAGTCTGGGAGCGTCAGCAGGTTCAGTGCTGCGCTGGGGGTTGGGGCTCATGCTCAATGCGCTGTTTCCGCCAATCCCCATGGGCACGCTTGCGGCCAACCTTATCGGCGGCTACTGCATCGGCCTGGCCGTCAGCTTTTTCGATTTTTTTCCGGCCCTGTCCCCGGAATGGCGACTCCTGTGCATCACCGGGTTTCTGGGCGGGCTGACGACCTTTTCCACCTTCTCCGCTGAAGTGACCGCTCTTTTGCAGCAGCAGCGCCTTGTCATGGCGGTGGGCGCAATCGGGCTGCACGTATTCGGTTCCCTGCTCATGACGCTTCTGGGCATCGCCACCTTTGCCCTGCTCAAAAATCCACATATTTAGGAGGCCGCCCATGCACGGCTATCAATTGACGTTCTTCACGCAGCAGAACCGCCTTCACGGCGCGCTCACCATTGCCGAATGGCTGACGGCGGAAGCCAAAAAGCTTGGCATCAGCGGCGTGACCGTGACCGCTGCGCAAAGTGGCTACGGCCGAGACGGTAAATTGCACTCCGCCCATTTTTTCGAACTTGCCGCACAGCCTGTGGAAGTCACCATGGCGGTCGCCGCCGAAAAATCAGACCTTCTGTTTGCGAAAATTGCCGCAGAGCGCCTCAAGATTTTTTATGTGAAAACGCCCATTGAATTCGGCGTCACTGGCGAAGAGTAGCGCCGTTCACGCTGAAGGACTGGAAATGATACACGGAATTTTGAACCTGCCGCGCAACATCTGGCTCATTGGCCTGATAAGCCTGTGCAATGACAGCGCGAGCGAGATGTTATACCCGGTCATTCCGCTCTACCTGTCTTCAGTGCTGATGGCCGGACCTCGCGCGCTTGGCATCATCGAAGGGATAGCGGAGGCCACGGCAAGCCTGCTGAAGCTGTTTTCAGGGGTCATCATGGACCGCACCCGTACAGCAAAGCCGTGGATTATCCTGGGCTACAGCCTTGCCGGATTCGGCCGCCCCCTGATCGCCCTTGCCGGAAGCTGGGGCTGGCTTCTGCTCATCCGTTTTGCCGACAGGGTGGGCAAAGGCCTGCGAACTTCCCCGCGTGACGCCTTGCTGGCCTCCTGCGCAGCGCCCAATCAGCGCGGGCTGGCCTTTGGCCTGCACAGAGCCATGGATAACGCGGGAGCGGTTATCGGCCCGCTGTTGGCCTTCGCTCTGTTGTCGCGGGAGGTTCCTCTTGCGCATATCTTCTTGTGGGCCATAGTTCCCGCGCTCATCTGCCTTGCTCTTTCTCTGAAAATACGGGAATCCGCCCCTGCGGCGTCCGCTCCAAAGCGCGTTGCCTTTGACTGGCGCCTGGGCGACATGCCGTTGGTCTTCAAAAGATACCTCGTTGTTGTCGCCCTTTTTACGCTCGGCAATTCTTCAAACATGTTTCTGCTGCTTCGCGCCAAAGAAGTCGGAATGCCGTCAGAATATGTGCCGCTGCTTTGGGCGGCCGTGTCCGCGGTTGCCATGATTTTTTCCATCCCCCTGTCGGCACTGTCGGACAGGGTCGGACGCATCACGGTATTGGTCTGCGGCTATACGGCATATGCAATATTTTACTTTGGAATCAGCGCCACAGAAAAAAATACAGGGGCGCTCTTTCTCCTTTTCGGCCTCTACGGCCTGTTTATGGGAGCCACTGAAGGGGTCGAAAAAGCCCTGGTGGTTGATCTGGTGGCAGAAGACCGCCGGGGGACGGCTTTTGGCTGGTTCAACCTGACGACCGGTCTGTTCCTTCTTCCCGCCTCGGTATTATTTGGCTTTTTATACCAGGGTATATCACCAACGTGCGCATTTCTGTTTTCAGGCTGCTGCGCCATTGCCGCGGCCCTGCTGCTTATATTTTTCGTGGCAAACAGGCGTCCATAACCGCTTCAATACCTTTTTGCGCGAAACTTACGGTACTGACGGTTTTATCCGACTACACATAAATGACTGCCTGATCGGCCAGTTCAATAGGACGCTGCGAGCGTGCGCAGGACGCGGCATATCCTGTGCGCCCACGCACCCTCAAAGGGCGCTGTCTAAAGCATGCCCATGGCGTGGAACAGCCACACAAAGCCCGTGAGGGTCAGAATGCTCACGCCGTTGGTCACCACGGCGGTGAGAGCAGCCTCTTCAGGCACGGCGCTGTAAACTTCAGCAATGACGCTGACCAGCAGGGCCGTCGCCGTGGCGCTGATGAGCACGGGAATGACCAGCCACAGCCCCGTGATGCCCATGACGTGCAGGATGCCCCAGCACAGCAGGGGATGCAGCACCAGCTTGCAGAAGATGAACCACACCTGCCGTAGCGCCATTCCGCCATGTGAGCGGCGGGTAGCAAGAGCAAGCTTTTGCCGCAGGTCAAGCCCCAGAGCCAGCAGCATGCAGGGTGCGGCCGTATAGCCCACAAGGCTTATGGCGCGATCCAGAGGTTCCCACAGGCCCAATCGTGACATGGAGAGCACCGCGCCCGCCAGAGTGGCCAGCAGCAGGGGGTTGCCCAGAATGAAGATGCGCACCAGACTGCCCGCAAAGCTCAGCGGATTGCCGCCTTTCCAGGCCAGAGAACCGGCCAGGATGTCAAGCCGGGCCTGCGCCAGAATAATGACGACATTGGGCGTGAGGATGGCGAGGCCCGCCACCAGCATGGCTTCGGTGTTGCCGGGCCAGAGGTTGGACACAATGGGCAGGCCCACAAAGGCCGCGTTGCAGGCCGAGCAGGAAAACCCGCTGATGACGGCGGGGCCGATGCCCCGACGGCTGAACAGCTTATCTCCCATATACCCAAGAACATAGACGACCATCTGCGATCCGATGAGGCCCAGCCAGAAGCCGCCCCTGGACAGGTCTTCTGGCCTTGCCCCGGCCAGCAGGTGCAGGATGAGCAGCGGCAGGGCCACCTTGAGCACGTAGACGCCAAGCACTGGCCCTGCGTTTTCGGGTAGAACATCGCGCGCTCTCAGCAGCGCGCCAAAGGCAATGACGCAGAATACGGGGATAACAGCAAAAAGTGCATGAAACATATCAACTCTCAACCATGCAATACGGTAATTTTTTTGGGCAGGTCCATGCTGAATCTGCCCTGGCGTCTCATCTGGCAGACGCCAGCCACAAGGCGGCGGGCACAAACATGGTTGTGCCGCTCCACGTCGAAACAAGGCATTCAGCCCTCAGGGCCGATGAACTTTGGGCATATCCATTCTCTAGGGTTACGCTACGCTGTCACCGTTTGTGTACGCAAGAAGACGGCACTGCCGCCCGCATACGCAACGCGGCTGTCATGCTCCCACAGGTCAATTCCGTCAAGGGCGCGGGCAGACCCTGCTGGCGATGGATCAACCTGCGTTCACGCTTTTACTGCGGGCGACTGCGCGAGCCGTCGCCAGAGCAATTTCAAAATAAAAATGCTCCAGGCTGTCCTCCAGGTCGGCCATACCCAATGTTTCCATCGGTATGCCGCCGCAAGCAGGGCCAGCATGCTCTTCATGCCGTGCCCTGTCCAGCCCGGCACATAACAACAAGAAAACACTGATTAAAGTGCCTCCAGGAAACGCGCAGTTCTTTCGTTTGGCAAGGCGCGATCTTTTTTTGAAGCAGGAGTGGACTCTTCCGTCCTCGACTGTTTCAAAAAAAGTGAAGCACGTCCGCCAAACGGAAGAAATCAGCGTTTCCGTCACAATGTCCGGCTGGTTCCGGCATGCCGCTGCCGTGGCAGAAGCAAAACCCCCGATCCTGACGACCGGGGGTTTGCAATGTTGCTGTCCGGCATACACCGGCAGCGCAAAAACGTGGTTCGCGTCTTACTTTTTGTCAGTCTTGCCAGCGGGCTTGTCGGCAGGGGCGGCGGGTTTTTCCGCAGCCTTGTCGGCGGGCTTGGACGCTTCGGGGGCAGGGGCGGCAGCGGCGTCGCCTTCGGGGGCCACGGGCTTGAATTCCACCTTCTGCTTGTTCATGGCCGCGATGATGTCCGCAGTCACGTCAGTCTTGGGATCGAAAGAGGCAGCCGCTTCGGAACTGATGATAAGGGCATAGCCCTTTTCAGTGCGGTACGCGTTCACGATACGCTGCATGGTGTCATACAGCACGTTGACCACGTTCTGCTGTTCCACCTGCATACGCTGCTGCGACATCATATAGACTGTCTGCAGTTCTTTCTGGGCGTCGGCGTCACTGGCGTTCTTTTCAAGGCGCCCCTGAATGGCGTTGAGCTGTTCCTGCATGTCGGCCTGAAGAGCCTCAAGGTGTTTCACCCCGGCCTTTCCGGCTTCGCTGTCACGCATGATGCGCGTCATATCCACGACCGCCAGCTTGGACTGGGACGTGCCTTCGCCCTGTTGGCAGGCAATAAGCATCAGACTCAGCAGCAGGGCCAGCGGCATAAAATAACGGATTCGCATGGTAATGGATACTCCTCATCAGAATTGCCGTGTTACGCTGAACAGCCCGCACGGCGGTGTTGCCAAAGGTGTACGTTGTTTTTACAGCCACCTCAACCGTTTTTTCCCAACCAATCCCCGATGGTGCATAAAATCCGGCAGGGCGCTTTCCCGGCGCATGCGCCGCCGGTCCCCCACGGCCCTATTGCAATGCGGCGTAGTGCCCCTTCATCCGCGCCACCTTGGCCACATAGGCGCGAGTTTCGGCAACGGGCAGGCGGCGGGTGAGGTCTTCGTACAGTTCTTCGGCGGTCATGACGTTGATGGCATCCACGGCCTCCTCATTGCTTTTGCCATAGAGCCGCAGAAAACGGTTGGGCCCCATGTTGTACGCCGCTACCGCGCAGTATTCGCGGGCGCGCGGATCATACACTCCGGCAAAATAGCGCGTGAGCAGGATATGAAGATAGGTGGTTCCGTAACGGATGTTGACTTCCGGCACGCTGAGTTCGTCAAAACTGATGTCGCCCGTATGCCCATACAGATACTTGTGCACTTCGCCGCTGGCGGTATCCGGCAGTATCTGCATGAGTCCCATGGCCGACTTGTTGCTCACAAGGGTGGTTGAAAAGGAACTTTCGCTGTGAATGATGGCATATACCAGTTCGGTGCTGAGATTATACCGCCTGGCAAAACTTTCCACCAGCTGCTGGTACCGCACGGCCCTGGCAGGGAGGCTGCCGTAGGTCAGGCTGTCGTCGTCCGCCAGCGCGCCGTCTCTTTCCATCCGGCCCGAACGCGGTCTGCCGTCCGCCCTCGAAACAACGGGGCTATAGCCCTCCAGCAGGGTTTCAGCGGCAAGCCAGCGCAGGGGCAGCCCCCTGGCGTCCAGAGCGTCGCCATACTGCGGCGGCTGCACGGCCAGAAGAAAAGGCATGGAGAATCCGTCCAGCGCAAGCAGGGGGGCAAGCTGCACCAGGGAGTCCTGACCTTTGGCAAAAAGCCCGTCCGGCTCCATCCCTGCGGGCAGGGGCGACCCGGCCGCGGCCACTGCGGGCGAAACCGCGCGGCGCAGCGACCACAGGCGCGAACCGTCGCCGCGCGAAACAATGGGTGCGGGCATGTCCTCAGGCCGCAGGCTGACCACCACGGGGCTCACCCGTCGGCGGACCTCATACCCTTCCTTCTGCGGCACAAAGCCTGCCAAAAGCCCCAGGAGCAGCAACGCGCCGCCAAGGCAAGAGGCTATGATGAGAAGGGTTCTGTGGGGCTTCATGAGTGTTCCTGTGATCTGCGGGTCTTGCCCTTGGGCTTTTGGCATGACGGACACGACAGCTTTGGCGCGCGCCTTGCGCGGCGGCGCGTCTGAACCTTGCCATGTCCGATATTTTTCCGGCGCGTCATCCCGTGCTTCATCCGCTTCATCCGCTTCATCCGGCGCGTCATCCGCGTTGTCCGGCGAGCGTCATTACCAAACGCGACGCACAAACTACGTTGCGGGCCGCATTTTACCGGATGCAAATTTACTGCCACTCAAAAAAATAGACTGAATTTCAAGCAGGTTAAAAGCCATCCTGAAAATCCCGTCTCAGAATGGTCAAAATAATGAATGCCGTTGACCTGACGAACGTTCAGGAATATGATTATTAGTCTGCGGCAAGTCCTGCCTTTTTTGTCTACAGGACTGCGGGCCATAAAAGCAGACCTGCCTTCCAGCAAAAAACATCCTGGCGGCTGTGGCGTCAAAGGCCGCAGCCTTTTATATTTTTCCAGCGCGGCCATGGCCGCCCTGCGGAAAACGGAGTACGCGGTGACACAGCACACCAAAGAAGATATCCGCGAAGAAATCATCCGACTTCTAAAATACGCCCCGCCAGAAATGCGCGTGGCCGTTCTTGCGCTGTTGCCCGCCACCAAACGGACCCTCAATCAGGGCTACAGGCCCACCATGCGCGGCACGCCGCTGCGCAGCTGGCGCTGTTTGCTGCACCTGCTGTCTTCCGTGGCGTCCATGCAAAGCGATACGGAAATGCTGCTGCGTGTTTCCAGCGACCTGCTCGCCATTGCCGACCGCATGGCCCCTCCCGGCGAAGTGTTGCGCCAGAGCGCCGAAATTCTTGTGCACGCCATGCATGCGGAGCTGTACGTCTGCCGTCTGCGCAACAGCAAGGGCGAATGGGTGGCGCGCTCGGCCAACCACGTGAGCGGAAAATCCATTCCCATCGTGGCCCCCATGCTGGAAGAAAGCCTGCGTGAACACCCGGTCATGAACGCCATTCTGCAACGGCACACGCGCTACGTTGTTTCCAACAACCTCCAGGCTCTTGAAAGGGGCGGCGACTCCTTTGACTGCATCATCTACAAGGAGGGCTACCGCTCGCGCCTGTCCTTTGTGCTGCGCGAACGCAACGACAAGCCCCCTTTTGGCCTTGTCATGCTGTACACCACAAGGGAGTACGGCTTTGAAAATTTTGACGAGCGCTTTCTGGGCAAGTGCGCGCGCCTTGTATCCCTTACCGTGGGCCGCCGCATAGCCGTTGCCCGCGACACCCTGGAAAAAGCGGCCGGAGCCATGGCCCACTATGGCAACAACGCCCTCAACATCATGCGCAATCAGGCGGAATACTGCGGTGAGCTTGTGGAGGATATCGACGCCAACCAGGCCCGCGCCCTGCGCCTTGCGCGGGAACTGATGGCGGAGTTTCCCGAGGATACGCGCGGCCGCATGCTGGCCGCTGAACTGGAGAGCGCCCTGGCCCATGCCGACCTCACCGAACTCGCCGGGCATCTTGGCGGCGTGCTGGAAGGCACGCGGCGCATGACTCGCATCATCAATTCACTGAAAAAATCCGTGGAGCGTCCGCGTCTCATGCATTACGCCCTGGGACATGACGTGCTGCGTCTGGAAGACGATTTGCCAAGGGAGGATTAGCATGCGCCTTACGGGCATCTTTCCTTTTCTCACCACGCTTAAAACATATACACCCCGCGACTTCAGGGCGGACCTCATGGCCGCCATCACCGTCACGCCCATGGCCGTTCCCCAGGCCATGGCCTACGCCATCATCGCGGGAGTGCATCCACAGTACGGCATATACGCCTGCATGCTGCCCGTGATCCTGGCGGCTCTGTGGGGTTCTTCGCGTTTCATGGCCGCCGGGCCCACCAACGCCATCTCCATGGTGATTTTTTCCACCATGGCCACGGTGAGCGTGGGCGGCGTGCACATCCTCAACCTGCCCGAAGAAGTGCGCATGACCTATATTTTCGGTCTCGCGCTCTTTTGCGGCCTCATACAGGTGGGCATGGGCCTGGCGCGGCTGGGCGACCTTGCCAACTTCATTTCCCACTCCGTCATGGTGGCCTTTACCACGGGCGCGGCCCTGCTTATCGGCATGGGGCAGGTCAAGACGGTTCTTGGCATACCCGGCCCCAAGAAAGCGGGCTTTTTTCACCAGATATTCGACGTGCTGCACGGCTTGCCGCAGGCCAACTACTGGTGCGTGGGGCTGGCAGCCCTGACCATAGTGCTGGCCATAAGCTTCAAGCGCGTCTCCCGCCGCTTTCCCGCCTCACTGGCCGCCCTGGCCGTTGTTACGGCCATTGCCTGGTATTTCAAGGTGGACCAGCACGGCGTCCGGCTTGTGGGAATCATCCCCAACGTCATCCCGCCCCTTTCCGTGCCCCCGGCCTTTGATCTCTCCGCCGTGCGCGATCTCTTCATGCCGGCCCTGGCCCTGGCCCTGCTGGGCACGGTGGAATCTCTGGCCATAGGCAAGCAGCTTGCCAGCGTCAGGAACGACTGCTTTGACGGCAGTCAGGAACTCATAGGACAGGGACTCGCCAACATGGCTGCGGGCGTCACATCGGGCATACCGGGCTGCGGATCATTCACGCGCAGCGCGCTCATGGTCACCTCGGGCGGCCGCACCCGCATGGGCACAGTCTTTTCTGGCGTGCTGGCCCTGCCCATGCTCTTTGTGCTGGCCCCCTTTTTCGCATGGCTGCCCCTGCCCGCCCTGGGCGGCATCCTGCTCATCATCGCTGCGGGCATGATCGACATCGAGGCCATACGCCTGTGCCTCGTGGCCACGCGCATCGACCGCATCGTGCTGTCAATGACCTTTGCGTCCACCCTTATTTTTGACCTTGAAAAGGCCATCTTCATCGGCGTGCTGCTGTCGCTGGTGCTCTTTATCTACAAGACCGCCCACCCGCGCGTGCGGCGGCTGCGCGCCAACGACCCGCTGCTGCGCGACGCCCCCGCCGGACGGCCCGACGGCATTGCCGTCTATGTTATTGAGGGCACGCTTTTTTTCGGCGCTATCCACGAACTGGAACGCCAGTTGTATGAAGAGGACGAAGAGCCCGCCCGCCTTGTTGTTCTGCACCTGACCCGCGTTTTCTGGCTGGACGCTTCCGGGGCCTACGCCCTGTCCCAATTTGTCGAACGCTGCTATGCCCGCAGCATCCCGGTCATTCTTGTGGTGGGCAGCCGTTCCGTTAAGCGCATACTTGAGCGCACGGGCATACTTGACCACCTCAGCAATGGTTTTGTCGCCGAAACCACCAATGACGGGCTGCGCCAGGCTGCCGCCCTGCTGAGCCGGGTCGCCTGCCGTGACGACGAGTGCGTCTACCCCGTGCCCGGGCTCGCGGCTCCGGCGGCTTCGGCGGCTTCAACGGGCGCGGGCGCGCCTGGGCAGTTGGGAACCGTATCAGACCCTGCTGAAGATGCCGCTGCTGGCTCTGAGGCCACGCCGCCCCTTCTTGAAGCCACGGAAGCCGGGGCCGCCGCCAGCACGGCCCCCACCCAGCTTGACCAGATGCCCCTGGACATCCATGATGCCGATGCGGCCCACGCGGCGCAGCCCCCGAACAGTGTGGAGAAAGGGGCATCCCCTGACAACGCCCGGATCGGGGCGCACGGCTCCGGCGCTGCTGTTTCGGACAGCGCTGCGGCCCCTGCCGACGAAGCGCAGGCCGGGACCATGCCCGACCATGTTGCCGAGGCCAGCATAACCATTGTCGGCCCACGCCAGCCTGCGGCCTTTTCCGGCCCCGACGAACTGCGAGGGACGCCTGCGCCCCAGGCGGATCAACCGACGCCGCGAAAATAGAGTACTTTAAGGAAGCCCTGAGTAAAGAGCCTCCTGAAACCGCGCAGACGTAAGCGCAGTCTATCTGCGCGGTTAAACGCCGTTGTGAGCGTGCCTTAAACTTTGAGAAAGTACATTCTCAAAGGTAATCTGCTCTAGAGCAGATAACGAATGAAATGAGTTAACTGTTCTGCAAGGATTTTCTTGAAAATCCTTGCCACGAAATGCGAGAAGGCAGGCTTTTGCCTGCCGTAATCGAGCATTTCAAGTGTTAAATGCTCTAGCAGAAGAACACGAGCAAAGGATTCCCGTGAGCAAGGCATTTTCTCTGCCCCCCTGTCCCTGCAACCCCCCAACCCTGCCCATGGGCCGTGAGCATCCCTGGCTGGCCCCCCTGGCCGGATACAGCGACCTGCCCTTCCGGCTGCTCTGCCGCGAATACGGAGCCGCCGTCTGCGTGACGGAAATGGTCAGCGCCAAGGGGCTGGTCTATGAAAGCCCCGGCACCAACGAACTCTTGATGAGCCTGCCCGAAGACCAGCCGCTGGTGGTACAGCTTTTCGGGGCTGAAGCCGCCTTTCTGGGCAGGGCCGTCACCCTGTTGCGCGAGGCCGGATACGGCTGGTTTGACCTCAACATGGGCTGCTCGGTTTCAAAGGTGCTGCGTCAGGGCGCGGGCGCTGCCATGCTCGGCGACACGGACAATATTCTTGAGGTGGCCCGCGCCATGCTGGCCGCCGCCGGGCCGGGAAGGGTGGGCTTCAAACTGCGCCTGGGCCTGGACGATGCGCGCCCCGTTTTGCCTGATCTGGCCCTGAGGCTGGAAGACGCCGGAGCTGGCTGGCTTGTGCTGCATCCGCGCACGGCCCGTCAGGGTTTTGGCGGCACGGCCCAGTGGCAGGCTCTGGCCGATCTCGCCCCGCGCCTTTCCATCCCCCTCATGGCCAGCGGCGACCTGTTTACCGCCGCCGACGGCATGGCCTGTCTCGCGCAGACAGGCGTTACGGGGCTCATGTACGCGCGCGGGGCCATGCACAATCCGGCCATCTTTGCCGAGCACGCGGCCCTGTGCGCGGGCGGCCAGCCCCAGGCCCAGGACGCGGCCGGGCTCAAGGCCATGATCTTGCGGCACATGGAGCTTGCCCGGCTGCACTGCCCCGGCAATGCGGCCGTGTGGAAAATGCGCAGCGTAGTGCCGCGCTATGTACGCGCCCTCCCCGGCGCGCGGGCGCTGCGCCAGGAGCTTTGCCGCTGCTCGAACTGGGAAGAACTTGAAGAAGCGCTGGACAGATGCCTGACTGTTTGAGACGCTACCTTTACAGCATCGTCGATGATGACGGTCAGGGCCGTTGGCCGTTAGAGCATTTCCGCATTGAGAATGAATATTTTCAGTGTAAAAAGGTTCTAGGGAAGCACTGCTTAAAGAACCTTCTGGAAACGGCACTGCAGGAGAATACATGAAAGTTTGCCGCGCCAAAACAGCGGGTTTTTGCATGGGGGTCAGCCTGGCCCTGCAAAAGCTCAATTCCGCGCTGGAAGGATCATCAGGACGCTCCAAAAGCGCCGAACCGCCCCGCATATGCACCCTAGGCCCCATTATCCACAATCCGCAGGTACTGGCGGAGTATGAAAGCCGGGGCGTGGCCTGCGTCAATGAAGCCTCGCAGTTGCGGCCGGGGGACGTTGCCGTCATCCGCGCCCACGGCATCACCCGCCAGGTGGAGCGGCAGGTCTTTGAAAGCGGGGCCACTGTGGTGGACGCCACCTGTCCCAAGGTCAAAAAGGCGCAGCTTTCCATCGCCCGCGCCACTTCGAACGGGGCGACCCTGCTGCTTTTCGGCGAAGAGGACCACCCTGAGGTACGCGGCCTCATTTCCTATGCCAGCGGCCCTGCCCACGTCTTCGGCAACGCGGACGAACTGGCGGCCCTGCACCTTGACCCGGCCGGCACCTACGTGCTTGCCTCGCAAACCACGCAGGATCGTGAAATTTTCACTGGCATACGTGAGTCGCTTTCTTCCTCGCTCAATAATCTTGCTGTATTGTCCACTATTTGCGACGCAACCCGTGAACGGCAGCAAGAAGCCAGGAACATTGCTTCCAAGGTGGATGTCATGGTAATCGTTGGGGGACGGCAAAGCGGCAATACGCGACGTCTGGCAGATGTAGCCGCCCTCAGCGGCATTGCCACCTACCATGTGGAAAGCGCGGAAGAGCTTGAAACGGCCAATTTTACAAATAAATCACAGGCAGGTCTTACGGCGGGGGCATCCACGCCGAAAAGTCTTATAGACGCGGCCGAGGCATGGCTTTCGTCGCTCTAGAGCAGATTTGCTTTGAAATGCTACACATTTCAAAGTGAAATTGCTCTAATGACCCGCACATAAGGCACGACCCTGGAGAGGCAGTATGTCCCAGTCCAATATCTTACTTGAAGCCGGAACCAACGAACTGGAAGTAGTCGAATTCTATCTGGATGAATTCGTGCCTCCGTCCGACGCCGCGCCGCAGAACGATGAAAACGGCCAGCCCGTCGCCGAGCCCTCCTATCGAGGCTACTACGGCGTCAACGTGGCCAAGGTGCTTGAAATCATCCGCATGCCCAAGGTCACCGCGCTGCCCGAAGTGCAGCACCCCAGCGTGCGTGGCGCGTTCAACCTGCGCTCGCGCATCATTCCGCTGGTGGATCTGGCCATGTGGCTCGGCAAGGCCCATCCAGACAATGAAGAACAGCCCAAGACCATTGTGACGGAATTCAACAACGTCACCACGGCCTTTATGGTGTCCGGCGTCAACCGCATCCACCGCATCAGCTGGGAGCAGGTTGAACCGCCGAACAAATACGTGGCCGCTGTCTCCAACAACACGGTCATCGGCGTGGTCAAGCTTGAAGACCGCATCATCTTTCTGCTGGACCTCGAAAAGGTCGTGGCCAACCTCAATCCCAAACTGGGCCTGCGCCTGGACGACCTTGGCAAAGACTGGAGCAACTCCGGCTACCGCGCCCTCGTCGCCGATGACTCCGCCCTGGTGCGCGAAATGCTGCGCGACCTGATGGAAAAGGCGGGCTTTACCGTTGAGGTCGTTTCCAACGGCCGCGCCGCCTGGGAACGGCTTGAGGACTTCAAGCGCCGCTGCGAAGAAGGCGGGCAGCCCATTACGGATTTTGTGCACGTGGTTGTGTCGGACATCGAAATGCCCGTCATGGACGGCCTCAACCTTACCCACCGCATCAAGACCGACCCCATGCTCAACAAGCTGCCCGTGGTGCTGTTCTCTTCCCTCATTACGGACAAGCTGCGCCACAAGGGAGACAGCGTGGGGGCTGACGACCAGATATCCAAGCCCGAGGTCACCCAGCTGGCCCGCCGCGCCCTGGCCCTGATCAAGGCGCGGGAAGAAGATGCCGCCAACGCTGCGGCAGTTCAGAAGCAATAGATCCGATTACCTTTGAAGCGCACAACATTTCAAAGGTAAATGCGCAAACGACCCTTCCGGGCCGCCACCCTGACGCGCCAGCGCCATCGATCGGCCCTCGCCAAAATCCCCCTCCCGGAAGGGATGTCCACAACACCACAGCGGGGCGCTTACGCCCCGCTTTTTTTCGTCTGCTGCCCGGCGGGTGTTTCAGACTTGTCCGTGACTGAATTGTTTACAGTTCCACCAACGGCACAACCGCAACGTGGTCGCGGCCCCACGCGCGACGGAATTGCCCGAGAGCAGTTTACAAAAGAAATGCGTTAACCGCTCCAGCTAGAGCAGTTTACGAATGAAATGAGTTAAATGCTCTGCAAGGATTTTTCTGAAAATCCTTGCCACGAAATGCGAGTAGGCGGGCTTTTGCCTGCCGTACGCGAGCATTTCAAGTGTTAAATGCTCTAGCAGGGACGTCGCAGCCTTTGCCGCACCGGGCTTTTTTGTGCAGGAATCCACCTTTCCAAACATTTGCAAATGCCTGTTGCCACATGCTATCCTTACACAACAACTTCAGGGGGTGCCATATGGCAGTAGTGCTGGGCACAGCGGGTCACATCGACCACGGCAAAACATCATTGGTTCGCGCTCTTACCGGCATAGACTGCGACAGACTGGAAGAGGAAAAGCGCAGGGGAATCACCATTGAGCTTGGCTTCGCCTGGGTGGACATGCCCGACGGCGAAAGGCTGGGTATCGTGGACGTTCCCGGCCACGAGCGCTTTGTAAAAAATATGGTGGCTGGCGCGGCAGGGGTGGATTTTGTCATGCTGGTCATCGCGGCGGACGAGGGCGTCATGCCACAGACGCGCGAACACCTTGAAATCTGCTCTCTGCTCGGCATCCGCAGCGGCTTTGTGGCCCTGACCAAGGCCGACATGGTGGAAGCCGACTGGCTGGACATGGTCACCGAGGACGTGCGCGGCTTTCTTGCGGGCACCTTTCTTGAAAACGCGCCCATCTTTCCCGTATCGTCGGCCACGGGCCAGGGCGTGGACGACCTGCGCGCCCACGTTTTCCAGATGGCCAAGGAGTTGCCCGCCCGCCGCCGCTGCGACATTTTCCGTCAGCCCGTTGACCGCGTGTTCAGCATGAAGGGGCACGGTACGGTCATCACGGGCACGGTCATTTCCGGCGCGGTCAAGGTGGGCGACGAACTGCGCTTCATGCCGCCCGACACTCCCACCAGGGCGCGCGGCCTGCAGCGTCACAACAAGAGCGTGGACGAGGTGCAGGCAGGTCAGCGTTGCGCCACCAACGTGCAGGGTCTTGAGGTGGGCGACATCGAGCGGGGCCAGGTTCTGGCCCATCCCGGCGAGCTTTTCCCCAGCAGGCGCTGGCTCATGCGCCTCACCTGCCTTTCTTCCGCCCCGCGCGCCCTGCGCCAACGAGTGGAAATACACTTTCACCACGGCACGCTGGAATGCCCGGCGCGCGTGGTCTTCTGGGACAGGGACAAACTGGCCCCCGGCGAGACCGCCCTGGCGGAAGTGCGCTTCAAGGACGAAATGGTGGGCGTTTTCGGCGATCACTGCGTCGTGCGCGCCTATTCGCCCCTGCGCACTGTGGCCGGCGGCCTGCTTTTAAGCCCCCTGCCCCCTGACCTGCGCCGCAAAGATCCGCAATTGCAGGTAAAGCTGGCCCTGCTGCAAAAACTGCCCACCCTGGATCAGGAAATTGAAACGGCCCCCGCTGGCAAGGCCGGAGCCAAGGTCAGGGACGAAGCCAGAGCCGGACTTATTGACGCGGTGCTGACCCTGCGCGGAGCCGAAGGCGCGGACGAATCCCGCCTGCGCGTGCTCACAGGCTTTCCCCGTGCGGCGCTGGAAGCGGGCCTGCAACTGCTTTCCGCCCGTGGTTCGGCCCTGTGCTGGGACAAGGAGGGTCGCCTGTGGATCGGCAGGCAGCCCTTTGAAGCTCTGCTGCAAGCCTGCCTGGCCCGTGGCGAAGAACTGCACCAGAAAGACCCGCTCAAACCTGGCTTCACCCGTGGCGCTCTTTGCGCGGGCTGGAGCAAGGCCCTGCCCCCGCGCCTTGTCCAGCGCGTGCTGGACACAGCCCTCAAGCAGGAACAGCTCGTTCTTGAAGGCGAAGGGCTGCGCCTGGCAGGGCACAAGGTCAGCCTTGCGGCGGATCAGGTCGGGCTGCGGCAAAAACTGCTGGACGCCCACGTTGCCGCGCAACTGACCCCGCCCAACCTCAAGGACGTGCTTGAAGAACTGGGCGTCAGCGCCAAGGAGGCCGCGCCCGTCATGCGCCTGCTCTGCGAGGAGGGAGCCCTTGTAAAAATCAAGGACGGCCTCTACTACCACGGCCCCGTGCTCAGCGATATTCTGGAGCGCGTGCGCCGCTGGTTTGAAAGCAACGATAACCTTGATGTGGGCAGCCTCAAGGAAATATTGGGGCTTTCCCGCAAATATCTGATTTCTCTTCTTGAGTATATGGATAACGAACGCATCACCGTGCGCGTGGGCGACCAGCGGCGTTATCGCGGGCGCGGATAGAGGCCCTGCCCAAAGATGACGGCGACAACAAACCGTCGCGCCTTTGCCCGGCCTGCTGAAAGATGGTAAAAATATCGGCTCTCAGCTACTGTTCTTGTTGCGAACCATGCTCATTATACGGTAGTAATGCTCATTTGCTCATAATACATTCAAGTAAGGAGCGCAGAAATGGCTGAAAAAATTCTGGTTGTGGGCGGCGTCGCCCTTGGCCCCAAGGCTGCGGCCCGGTGCAAACGCCTCATGCCTGATGCTGAAGTGACTCTGGTGGATGAAAACGTCTTTATTTCTTACGGCGGCTGCGGCATCCCCTACTACGTGTCAGGCGAAATCCAGAACCTGAACGACCTGCGCTCCACGCCCTACCATACCGTGCGTGACGCGGAATTTTTCCGTGACATGAAGGGCATCACCGTCCGCACGCAAACGCGCGCCACGGCCATTGACCGCGCAGCCAAAACCCTTGCCGTCAAAAACGTGGTCACCGGGCAGGAAGAAAAACTGCCTTATGACAAGCTGGTGCTGGCCACCGGCGCCAGCCCCCGCGTGCCCCCTGTTGAGGGCAAAGACCTCAGGAACGTCCTTTCCCTCACCCGCCTTGAAGCTGCCGGAGCCATCCGCAGCGCCTGCGAAGAAGGCAAGATCACTGAGGCCGTCATCGTGGGCGGCGGTTTTATCGGTCTTGAAGCCGCCGTTGCGCTGGCCGACATGTGGGGCGTCAAGTGCAGCGTGGTGGAAATGGTGGACCAGATCCTGCCCGGCGTCCTTTCGCACTCCGTGGCCCAGATGGCTGCCCACGACTGCGCCGCGCACAAGGTGGACGTGTACACCAGCGAAAAGGTCGTGCGCCTTGAAGGCAAGGACGGCGCGGTGAGCAAGGTTGTCACCGACAAGCGCGAGCTCAACGCCCAACTGGTCATCTTTGCCGCCGGCTTTATCCCCAACGGACAGATCGCCAAGGACGCAGGGCTGGAAGTGGCCCCCTTTGGCGCCATTGTCGTCGATCAGCACATGCGCACCTCTGACCCCGCCATCTATGCTGGCGGCGACTGCGTGGCCATCAAAAACATCATCACCGACAAAATCGGCTACCTGCCCCTGGGCAGCATGGCCAACCGCCAGGGCCGCGTCATCGGCACCAATCTGGCTGGCGGCAATGCCAGCTTCCCCGGCTATGTGGGCTCCTGGGCCGTGAAACTCTTTGACCTTTCTTTCTGCGGCGTGGGCCTTACCGTCGAGCGCGCCCGCAAGGAAGGCTTTGACGCCCTCAGCGTCAGCGTGGAACAGTTCGACCACGCCCACTTCTACCCGGAAAAAGCCATGATGACGCTGGAACTGGTTGTGGATAAAGCCACCAGCCGCGTGCTTGGCATGCAGGGCGCCTGCGCCGACGGCGATTCCCTCAAGGCCCGCGTGGATGCCGTGGCCGCCGCGCTGCAATACTCCAAGCCCACCGTGGAGGACATCTCCAACCTTGAAATCGCCTACGCCCCGCCCTTTGCCTCGGCCATGGACGTGGTCAACGTGGTGGCCAACGTGGCCGACAACGCTCTGGCCGGACGCTTTACTCCTGTCACCGGCGACCAGTTCATAGAACTGTGGAAGAACCGCAAGGAAAACCACGTGTTCTTCATCGACGCCCGGCCTGCCGCCGCTGGCCGCGCCGTGCAGGAAAAACACCCCGACTGGCACGCCATCCCGCTGGAAGAAGTGGCCGCACGCGCCAATGAGGTTCCCAAAGACCGCCCCGTGGCCATTATCTGCAACACCGGTCTGCGCTCCTATGACAGCCTGCTTGTTCTGGCCCGTCACGGCGTCACCGATGTGGTGAACTCCACCGGCGGCATGCAGTCGGTCATAAAGATGGGGCTTTCTGTCTAGCGCCTTCTATTCTTTTTATTTGTGTGGGAGAGACCCTTTTGCAAAAGGGTCCCTCCCACACCCCACCCCTTAGACAGTGTCGTCACGAGCGCCTTTCCAGTTATTTCTGCGTCGGACTTCGCTTTTTATTCCGGTCGAGTACCATCAGAGTACACTCCCTGCATAAAAAGCTCGTTCTTCGTGATATGACTGGAAATTCATCTCGTTACGCCACTGTCTGAAATTTTTAGGTGTAACTTGAAACTTGGATTTTAGGAACTGCGCCTTTCAGGCAGATCGCCATCGCAAGGTTATCCGCTCCAGAAAGGGCACACGCACCGCATATTTTCAATAAAATCAGAAAGAAAAACAAAACCCGGCCTTCGTTTGCACGAAGGCCGGGTTTTTTATATTTTGCGCGAGCACAACTGCCCGCTACGGCGTTATTCCTGCGTAAAACGGTGCAGGCGCACGGCCAGCGGCTGCATGCTGCCCCTGTGCATGGCCGCCACCACAAAGGCGAAATCCCTGGCCTGCCCACTGGGGGGACAGGGGCCGCGATAGTGGCGGGTCAGGCCGCCTTCGGGTATGGTACCGGAACCGTCACTGTCCCACGTGCCGCCGCCGAGAAGAAGTTCCTGGGAATCCCCGGTGTATTCCACCAGGTGTACATCAAAGTAGTCCGTTCCTTTAGGAGCCTGGTCTACTGTTATTTCAGGAGAAATACGTGAACAACGGTGAACGTCGCGCAGATTTACCGTAACGCCCATACCGGGGGGCGCTTCCGCTGTTTCTTTGGCGGCGCAGGCCGGCAGCAGCAGGGCCGCGCACAGCGCGGGCATCAGGACGCGCAGGGCTTTGCCGAAAATATCAAAACGCATCAGAGCCTCCAAATGACATTTGCTTTATGCAGCTTTTGGAAGCATAACCAATAGTCATGTTGAATACAACAACCACTGGGAGTCGTTTATGTCTATTCTTGCCGACAGCGTTACCGGCTATCTTGAACACGCATCCTGGATACGCCGCATGTTCGAAGCCGGGGGACAGCTTAAGGCCCGTTATGGCGCGGACAAGGTTTATGATTTCAGTCTCGGCAACCCCGACCTGCCCGCCCCGTCCGCTGTGGCCGAAGGCCTGACCGCCTTTGCCCAACATGCGCGCGAACCCTTTGCCTTTGGCTACATGCCCAACGGCGGCTACCCCTGGGCGCGCGAAAAGCTGGCAGCGCACCTGAGCCAGGAACAGGGCGCGCATATAACGGCGGAAGACGTCATTCTCGGCTGCGGCGCGGCAGGCATGCTCAACGCCTTTCTGCGCGCCGTTCTCAACCCCGGCGAAGAAATGCTCGCCTTTGCCCCGTACTTTGTGGAGTACGGCTTCTACGTCGCCAACCACGGCGGCGTGTTCAAGGCAGTGCCCAGCGTCAAGGACACCTTCGCTCCAGACCTGGACGCCCTTGAGGCCGCCATCAATGAAAAAACCCGCGTGGTGCTCATCAATTCGCCCCACAACCCCACGGGCGTCGTCTACAAGCGCAAGGAAGTGGCGGCCATAGCAGACCTTCTGCTCAACAAGAGCCAGCAATTCGGCAAGCCCATCTGGCTGGTGTCTGACGAGCCCTACCGCTTTCTGGCCTATGACGGAGTGGAAGTGCCTTCCGTGCTGCCACTCTATCCCTACGCAGTGGCCATCAGTTCCTTTTCCAAGAGCCTCTCCCTGCCGGGCGAACGCCTGGGCTACGCCGCTGTTTCTCCCCATCTGCCCAAGGAAGAAAAAGCCCAGCTCATGGCGGGCCTTACCCTCACCAACCGCATCCTCGGCTTCGTCAACCCGCCTGTGGTCGGCCAGCACATCATGGCCGCCGCCCTGGGCAGTCAGGTGGACCTTACGGTCTACGCCGCCCGCCGCAAGGCCATGGGCGAGGTGCTCAGCCAGGCTGGCTATGAATTTCAGATGCCCGCCGGGGCCTTTTATTTCTTCCCCAAAGCGCCCGGCGGCGACGACGTGGCCTTTGTGAACGCCCTGCTTGAAGAACGCATTCTGGCCGTGCCCGGCACGGGTTTTGGCTGCCCCGGCCATTTCCGCCTGGCCTTCTGCGTGGATGAAAGCGTTATCCGCAACGCGGCCCAAGGCTTTGCCAAGGCCCGCGCCACAGTAAAATAACGTAGGCAAATAGCGCCAGCAAAATACGGGAAAGCAGATATTTGGGAAGTATCATGAAAAACACGCACCACCGCATACCGCGCCATATGTTCCGCCTTTGGGTTCTACTCCTGCTTGTGCTGCTGGCGGTTCCCGCCCTGGCCAGGGACGTCAGCGTGCAGGACGCCGCCGCCCTTCTGCAAAATCCGCCTCAAGGGCTGGTCATCGTGGATGTACGCACTCCGGCGGAGTTTCGTGAGGGCCATCTGCCCGGCGCGGTGAATATGGACTACTTTGGCGGGCCGTTTGAAACGCAGATCCAAAGCCTGCCCAAAACCGCCCCTGTTCTGCTCTACTGCCGCACGGGCAACCGTTCGGCAAGCGCCTATGACGCCATGACCAAGGCGGGCGTTGGGAATATTTTGCATATGCACGAAGGCATCACCAAGTGGCAACAGCTTGGTCTGCCTCAGGAAAAGTAATCTTTCACTGACTGGCACGCTCTCTGCATCTCCAGGGGCGGGGAGGAATCTTTTTCCTCCGCCGCCCCTATTTTTTTGGAGGCCAGCGTGAACTCGTCATTATATATAGGCGCCACCGGCATGAAAGGCCTGGCTGAGGGCATGAATGTTACCACCAATAACATCGCCAACATCAGCACCATAGGCTTCAAGCAGCAGGGCATCCTGTTTTCCGACATTTTCTATGCCCAGCAAGGCGGCATGGGAGACTGGTGGAACGCGCAGGAAAACTCGCGTGTGGCTCTGGGCCAGGTCGGCATGGGCCTTCAGGTGGAGTCCGTGCGCACCATGTTCGGCCAGGGTTCTTTTGACTCCAGCAATACGGTCACGGACATGGCCATCAGCGGCAAGGGCTTTTTTCAGGTCACGGATGGCGTGAAGCTGTACTATACCCGTGCCGGCGACTTTCGCACGGATGATCAGGGTGTTCTGCGCACGCCTTCGGGCATGGCCCTCAACGGGTATAAGTACAATGCCGACGGCTCCAAGGGCGGCCTGCAACAGGTCACCATTGACAAGTTCGCCAAAATGCCCGCCAAAACAACCACAGCCGTGGACATGCGCTACAACCTCGGCCTGAAAACGCCAAACTCCACTGACGCGACCAATCCGTATTTCACCCTTCTCAGCAACTACAATGCCTCCAATTCGCCACCCATTTCCAACACGGCCTATGGGTACGCGCAGGGCATCACCATGTACGGTGCGGACGGAACCCAGCAACAGGCCACCATCTATTTTGACGCCGCCCCCAGCGGTCAGCCGGACAGTGTGGTGAAATACCTCATCGCCTCCGGCGACACCGCCAAGGACGGCACGGCCACGGCTGGCACGGGCGCGCTCATGACCGGCACCCTGACCTTTGACTCCAAGGGGCAGCTGAAGGACATGACGGCCTTTACCCCGGCGGTGGCGGGCAGCACCAATCTGACGGACTGGGTGCCCTCGCAGCTTTCGGCGGACGGCCTGCCCCAGATGACCGTGAACGGGACGCCCACCACGGTGGACCTGGGCATCAAGTCCGCTGGCGGCTGGCAGAACGCGCCCGCCAACGCGGCGGCCGTGGGCGCGAACCAGTCCGCCCTGGGCGGCATGGGCACGGGCGCAACCGTTGCCGTTGACGCCACCACCAACTACACCGGCACTTCGCCGGTCACGCGGCGCAACACCCAGAACGGATACGCCTCAGGCACCTTGAGCAACATCAGCATTTCCAACGACGGCACGGTGGTGGGCAACTACTCCAACAACCAGAGCTCCAACCTGTGGCAGATACCTGTCTGCCGGTTTACCAGCGAGGACGGATTGCGCCGTGAAGGCAACAACCTCTTCAGCGCCTCGCCCGATGCCGGAAAAATGGAAATGGGCGTTGCCGGGTCGGAAAACTATGGGACCATCCGAGCCTACAACACCGAAAATTCCAACGTGGACATGGCCACGGAAATGACCAATATGATCATTACCCAGCGCGGCTTCCAGTCAAACAGCAAGGTGGTCACAACGGCAGACCAGATGCTGCAAAAGGCCGTGGAACTCAAGCGTTAGAGCTTTTTACCTTTGAAAAAGTGTAACTGCTCTAACGCTGTACGAAAGTACAGCGCGCCACAACGTGGCGTGGATTCAACCGCAAATCGCATTTTTCGGCTGAATGAAAACTTTGAAATGTGAAACATTTCAAAGTTAATCTGCTCTAGGCAGAGGAGCCTCTGTGCCGCATGTCTGGCGGGAGAACGCCAGCGTTTTGCCAACAGATTTGTCAAAAAAAACGCATACTCCCTGTGCGCGCGGGCCGGATCAGGCCCGCGCGCACAGGGGAAAACTGGCGCAGGAAACAAAGTTGTATTGATAAACCAGCATGTTAATCACAGAGCACAGCGCTCAGTATTTACTGCCCCTGCAAAGGGGCTTTTTTATTATTTTCACAAATGGTATACTACTGACTCCAAATGCACACAATGCGGCATGTTGTGCAAAAATGTCAAATTTGCTAGAGACTTGCTTTTACTTTCGGGTGTATTGCACGTCCTGTCTTCGGGGTCTGCCTTTTTCCGGCGGGCCTGCCGGAACCACATGGCGTTGCGTGTGGTTGCTGGCCTGAACATCATCCCGGGCTACGCCACGGGTTACATTGCCGTATCCACCCTTTTCAGACGGCGGCCCTGCCCGCCATCAGGTTGTGAGGCGGCACGGCAACAGCATGGAGAAGCCGAAGCCATGAATGCTTCCATACCGTCAGACATCCCTGCTTCAGGCAGGAAAAATCTTCCACCCGAAGCGCAGAGCGCCGCCGAAACAGTTCTTTACGGCGTCACGGGCTGGCCTCTGGCGCAAAGCCTCTCCCCTCTTCTGCACAATACCGGCTTTACAACGCTCGGGCTGCGCGCCCTGTATCTGCGCTGGGAAATTCCGCCCCAGCGTCTGCCCGCTTTTGTGGACAGCGTGCGCACCTTGCGTATTGGCGGCTGCTCCGTCACCATTCCCCACAAGGTCGCCCTGCTGCCCCTGCTGGACGCGGCCAGCCCTCTGGCGCGGCAAGTGGGCGCGGTAAACACTCTCTACTGGCAGGGAGACCGGCTCTGCGGAGAAAATACCGATGTGGCCGGATTCATGGCCCCCCTGGCGCAGGAAAACCTGCACAACGCAAACGTGCTCCTGCTCGGCGCGGGCGGCGCGGCCAGAGCCGCCGCCGCCGGACTCACGAGCCTTGCCGGGGAGCGCAGGCCGGGCACGGTGTTCATCTGTACGCCCTCCGACGCCTCGCACCTGCCCCTGGCCGAAGAATTCGGCCTGACGCCCCTGCCCTGGGCGCAGCGGCACGAGGTTCCAGCCCGGCTTGTGGTCAACACCACGCCCCTTGGCATGCGCGGCAAGGCCGAAAACGAAACACCCTATCTTTTTGAGCTCGCGGATAAAAAAAGTGAAAAAGATGCAGCCACAACAACTGCTCTGGCCTATGACATCGTGTACAACCCGCTGCAAACACTCTTTCTGAGCGACGCCGCCCGCCACGGCAGGCGCTGCATATCTGGCATGGACATGTTTTTCGGCCAGGGCGACGCCCAGTTCCGCCTGTGGACGGGCCAATGCCTGCCCCAGGAGTCGCGGCGCGCCCTGGAAGCGGCCCTGGCCGCAAATTAGTGAAACGCTGATTTATCCCGTTTGGCGGACTTGCTTCACTAGACTTCGGGCGAACATATACGGGCGAACAACTGCAGGCGGACGGTTAAGCGTGAACGGTTTCGGCCGCAAGTTTCGGGCGAACAACTACGCACGGACGATTTTATACGAACGGCTTCAGGAGCAGGCAGTCTGACGGGCAGCCGTGCCAGCCCAAGCCGCAAAGTTTGGATCACGACACCATTCCACAGGCGCGCTTGCGGCCGCCGTGGAGTATATACAGGGCGCAAGCCCGGGCCGCCGGATTCCCCCCGTCGTCGGCCAGACGCAAGCGAGGTTCATATGCGCATACTAGTTTTGCACGGCGTCAACCTGAACATGTTTGGCAGGCGCGATCCCACCCATTACGGCACAGCCACCCTGGCCCAGATAGATTCCGGGCTTGAAACGCTGGCCGCGGAACTCGGCGTTACGGTGGAATGTTTTCAGACCAATCATGAAGGCGAAATGGTGGAGCGCATCCACAAGGTTCTGGACGAAGACATCCAGGCCCTTGTCATCAACGCAGGAGCATGGACCCATTACAGCCATGCCATTGCCGAGGCCCTGGCCATACTGAAAATACCTGTGGTGGAAGTGCACATGTCCAACGTGCACGCCCGTGAAAGCTTCAGGCACGATTCCGTGCTGTCATGCGCCTGCACGGGCAGCATCTGCGGCTTTGGCCCGGCCAGTTATCTTCTTGGCTTGCGCGCTGCACGCAATGCCGTCATACATATGAACAAATAAACTTGAGCTAGTTCCAGTACATTCCTCTACACTGGAACTAGCTTTTTACATTTTTCTGCGTTACTCGTTATGCCATTATTATTTGTCCTGAGGGTCCTCCCTCTCAGCCTCTAACCAGAGAGTTCTCATGAACGACGCCATCAATCTGAGCCGGATGCGCGATGCCGCCTTTACGGCGGAAGTGGAGGCGCTAAGCGGCCAAAACGTGTCTACCTGCTATCAATGCGGCAATTGCACCGCCGGTTGCCCGGCAGGGCTCGCCTATGACCTTCAGGTCAACAAGATCATGCGGGCCATACAGCTTGGCCTCAGAGATGAAGTGCTCAATTCGCGCTCCATCTGGATGTGCCTGTCCTGTTCCACCTGTAGTCTCCGCTGCCCCAACAATATCGACGTGGCAGGCATAATGGAGACACTGCGTCACATGGCCCGCAAGGAAGGCCGCGTGACCGTGCCCAAGGTGGAGAAATTCTGGTTTTCCTTTCTTGACACCGTGCGCGCCTTTGGCCGCACCTATGAAATAGGCACCATGGCCCTGTTCATGATGCGCTCCATGCGCGTTTTTACAGACGTGGACCTGGCCCCCGAAGCCCTCAAAAAAGGCAAGCTCGGCCTCAAGCCCCATGTGCTGCCCCAGGGAGCCGCCCCGGTTTCACGCATTTTCCAGCGCTATAAAGAACGCGCCAAACGCGAGGGGGTTCGCCCATGAATTTTGTCTACTACCCCGGCTGCTCGGCCAGGGGGTCTTCCAAGGACTATGAACTGTCCACCCAGGCCGTCTGCAAGGCCCTGGACATCAACCTTGTGGACATTCCCGACTGGAACTGCTGTGGCTCCACCCCGGCCCACGCCGTGGACACCGAGCTTTCTGCCGCGCTCTGCGTGCGCAACCTGGACATAGCCGCCCAGCAGGAGGCCGAGCTTGTGCTCACCCCCTGTCCGAGCTGCCTGTCCAACCTCAAGCTGGCCTCCAAACGTATGGAAGACCCCGCCTTTCGCGTGCGGGTGGACGAACTGCTCGACGGGCCTTCTGCCAAGACCTTCCCGCCCGTGACCTCGGTCATGCAGGGCATTGCCGAAAACTTTGACATGGAAGCCATCGCCGCCCGCGTGCGCAAGAGCCTCAAGGGCCTGCGCCTGGCTGCCTACTACGGCTGCCTCATGAGCCGCCCGGCGGAAATCATGAACTTCGGCGACCCGGAAAATCCCACCCTTATGGAAAGCATGCTGGCCGCCTGTGGGGCCGAAATGGTGGACTTTCCCCTCAAGACGGCCTGCTGCGGCGCGTCCTTCGGCATACCCGAGCGCCCCATGACGGCCCGCAACTCTGGCCGCATCCTCGACCTTGCCACCCAGCTTGGCGTGGACGCCGTCATCGTGGCCTGTCCTCTTTGCCAGATGAACCTTGACCTGCGCCAGCCGCAGGCATCCAAGGAAATGGGCACGTCCTTCAACCTGCCCGTGCTCTACTTCACCCAGATGATGGGCATAGCCTTTGGCCTTGACCACAAGGACCTGGGGCTCGGCAAGCTGCGCGTCAGCGCCGACGGCCTCATCCGCAAGCTGGACGAACTGCGGCGCGACTCCGCCGCCGGCTCCAAGGCCGCTGAAGGAGGCAGGTCATGAGAATAGGTGTTTTCGTCTGCCACTGCGGCAGCAATATCGCGGGCACTGTTGACTGCGCCAAGGTGGCGGAACTTGCCCGCGCCTACCCCGACGTTGTCTATGCCGACGACCCCATGTACACCTGCGCCGAACCCGGCCAGGCCGCCATTGAGGCCGCCATTCACGAACACAAGCTTGACGGCGTCGTGGTCGCCTCCTGTTCGCCCCGCATGCACGAACCCACCTTCCGCCGCACGGTGGAACGCGCGGGTCTGAACCGCTACATGCTTGAAATGGCCAACATCCGCGAACACGTTTCGTGGATCGGCCGCGACATGAACGCCAACACCAACAAGGCCGCAGAGCTCGTGCTGCTGGCCGTGGAAAAGCTGCGCAACAACAGGCCGCTCCTGGCCAAGAGCTTTGACGTGAACAAGCGCGTGCTGGTCATCGGCGGCGGCGTGGCGGGCATTCAGGCCGCTCTCGACTGCGCCGACGGCGGCGTGCCCGTGGTGCTCGTCGAGCGCGACGCCACCATCGGCGGCAAGATGGCCAAGCTGGACAAGACCTTCCCCACTGTGGACTGTTCCGCCTGCATTCTCGGCCCCAAGATGGTGGACGTGGCCCAGCACTCCAACATCACGCTCTACGCCTACTCCGAAGTGGAAGACATTTCGGGCTATGTGGGCAACTTCACGGTCAAGATCCGCAAGCGCGCCACCTATGTGGACTGGAGCCTGTGCACGGGCTGCGGGGCCTGCACCGAAAAATGCCCCAGCAAAAAAACGCCCGACGCTTTCAACGAACTTGTGAGCGACACCACGGCCATCACCATAGCCTTTCCCCAGGCCATTCCCAAAAAGGCCGTCATCAACGCCGCCCACTGCCGCCAGTTTGTCAAGGGCAAGTGCGGCGTGTGCGCCAAGATCTGCCCCACAGGGGCCATCAAGTATGACATGGAAGACGAGATCATCACCGTTGAAGTGGGCAGCATCATCGCCGCCACCGGGTATGACCTCATGGACTGGACAGTGTACCAGGAATACGGCGGCGGCGCGTACCCCGACGTCATCACGTCCCTGCAGTACGAACGCCTGCTCAACGCCTCCGGCCCCACCTCCGGGCACATCGTGCGCCCCTCGGACGGCAAGGAGCCCAAGAACATCGTGTTCGTGCAGTGCGTCGGCTCGCGCGACAAGTCCATCGGGCGGCCCTACTGCTCGGGCTTCTGCTGCATGTACACGGCCAAGCAGGCCATCCTGACCAAGGACCACATCCCCGATTCCCAGTCCTACGTCTTCTATATGGACATCCGCGCAGCGGGCAAGCTCTACGACGAGTTCACCCGC
The DNA here is from genome assembly GCF_902702915.1 of Desulfovibrio sp. 86. NCBI lineage: Bacteria > Pseudomonadati > Thermodesulfobacteriota > Desulfovibrionia > Desulfovibrionales > Desulfovibrionaceae > Desulfovibrio > Desulfovibrio sp. 86. The sequence continues at coordinate 1,195,064 of NZ_LR738849.1, forward strand.
CGCACCATGGAAGAATACGGCACGGAATACATCCGCGGGCGCGTCTCGCAGATCTATCCCGACGGGCAGGGCCAGCTTGTGGTCATGGGCGTGGACACGCTCATGGGCCAGGCCATTGAAATCAAGGCCGACCTCGTGGTGCTGGCCGTGGGCATCGAAGCCAGCAAGGGCGCGCCCCAGCTGGCCGAAAAGCTGCGCATCTCTTACGACAGCTACGGCTTCTTTATGGAAAGCCATGTGAAGCTCAAGCCAGTGGAAACCAACACCGCCGGCGTCTATCTGGCTGGCGTGTGCCAGGGCACCAAGGACATTCCCGCCTCCGTGGCCCAGGGTTCCGCCGCTGCCGCCAAGGTGCTGGCTCTCTTCTCCAAGGACAAGCTTGAGAGTGACCCGCAGATCGCCCAGGTGGACATGCGCCGCTGCGTCAACTGCGGCAAATGCATCCAGTGCTGCCCCTTCGGGGCCATCAAGGAAGTGGAAGTACGGGGCGAAGGCAAGGCGCAGGTTATCGAAACCGTCTGCCAGGGCTGCGGCCTCTGCACGGCCACCTGCCCGCAGGGCGCCATCCAGCTTTCACACGCCACAGACAACCAGATCCTTGCGGAGGTTAACGCGCTATGCCAGTGTTAGAAGGCAAAGAATTGCGGATTGTGGGTTTTCTCTGCAACTGGTGCTCCTATGGCGGCGCCGACACAGCTGGTGTGGCCCGCGCCACACAGCCCACGGATCTGCGTATCATACGTGTGCCCTGCTCGGGCCGCATCGACCCCCTGTTCATCGTCAAGGCCCTGCTTAACGGGGCGGACGGCGTGCTGGTTTCCGGCTGCCATCCGCGCGACTGCCACTACGCGGCCGGCAACTTCTACGCCCGCCGCCGTCTTGAGGTGCTCAAGCAGTTTTTGCCCGTACTTGGCATTGACGACCGCCGCTTTGAATACACCTGGGTTTCGGCTTCCGAAGGCCAGCGCTGGCAGCAAGTGGTGACGCTCTTTACCGACCGCATCCACAAGCTCGGCCCCGCGCCCAGCCTTGAAGATCCCGAACCGCTGCTCAAGATAGCCGACATGGCGCTTACCTCGCTGCGGCCTCTGGGCACAGGGCAAAGCGCCGCCCTCGGCGAACTCAAGGACGCCATCAAGGCCAAACTGCCCGAACTGGACATGGTGCTCGGCTGGGGCGAAGGCTATGACGCCGCCCATACCGTGCCCATCTTCATGAAGACGCCCGAAGACGTGGACAAGCTCGTGTGGGGGCCCTTCAACGTCAACAACCTCGCCGTGTACCTGCCCTCCTTCAAGGGCAAGAAAGTCGGCATCGTGGTCAAGGGCTGCGACTCCCGCTCCGTGGTGGAACTGCTGCAGGAAAAGCTCATCCGCCGCGAGGACGTGACCATCTTCGCCATGCCCTGCGAGGGCACGCTGGATATGGCCCGCGTCAACCAGGGTCTTGGCCGGTACACAAAGATCGACAAGGTGGAGTATGACGAGGCTGGCGTCACCATCACGGCTGACGGCAAGCCCATCCGCTTCTGCATGACCGACTACGCCCAGGGCAAATGCTACGGCTGTACCACGCCCTCGGCGGTGCTGGCCGACACGCGCCTCGGCATGCCCGTCAAGGTGGAGGCAGGCCCCTATACCCCGCCGGAACTGGCCCTGCTGGACTCTATGAGTCTTGAAGAACGCATGGCCTTCTGGCGCGGCCAGATGGATCGCTGCCTGCGCTGCTACGCCTGCCGCAATGCCTGCCCCATGTGCGTCTGCCGCGACTTCTGCGTTTCCGACAGCCGCGACCCGCACTGGATGACGCAGGACGACAGCGTAAAGGAAAAACTGTTCTTCCAGACCATACACGCCATGCACCTTGCCGGTCGCTGCACGGGCTGCGGCGAATGCCAGCGGGCCTGCCCCGTGGGCATTCCCATCCTTGCCCTGCGCCAGCAGATCGCCCGCGCCGTGGGTCAGCTCTTTGACGGCTACAAGTCCGGCCTCAATGCCGAGGACGTGCCGCCGCTGCTGGGCTATGAAGTGGAAGAAAAGAACATCCATGAGAGGGACTGGAAATGAGCATGACCCGATTTGTAACCCCCGACGGTTTGCCCGCCTTTCTGGCCTTTCTCTCGCAACAAGGCAATCGCGTGCTTGTGCCCGTGGAAAAGCCTGCGGCCAAGCGCTCGGTGGTGTTTGAACCCTGGCGCGAAGGCATGGCCTTCACCCTTGAAAAAGCCACCGTGCCCGCCAAGGAGGCCGTGCTGCCCCAGAGCGAAACCCTGGTGCGCTACAAAAAAAGCAAGGACCCGGAAAATCCGGACCGCGTAGCCATACAGCTTGACGACAAGCCCGAGGCCGAAGCCACGGTGGTTTTCGCCACCCGCCCCTGCGACGCGCGCGGCTACGTCGTCCTTGACCGGCCCTATCTCAAGGGACCCTTCGCCGACCCCTACTACAAGGCCCGGCGCGAGGCGCTCACCGTCATCAGCCTGACCTGCAACTCCGGCTGCAATACCTGCTTCTGCCACTGGGTTGGCGGCGGCCCCACCTCTCCTGAAGGTTCGGACATTCTCATGACCGAAATCGAGGGCGGCTACGTGCTTCAGGCCATCACCCCCAAGGGTGAGGAACTGCTGGCCGCCTCTTCGCTGGAAGACGGCGCTGACCGCTTCTCCAAGGTTGAGGAAGTGCGCAAGGCAGCCTGGGCCAGCCTTGTGCCCGCCCCCAATCTCAAGGAAGCCCCGGAAAGACTGGCGGCCCTGTTCACGGATGTGGAGTTCTGGCAAAACCAGACCGACCGTTGCCTGTCCTGCGGCGCATGCACCTACTTCTGCCCCACCTGCTATTGCTTCAACATCACCGACGAAGGTGAAGGCCTGAGCGAAAAAGGCGGCCGCCGCCTGCGCAGCTGGGACAACTGCATGTCGTCGCTGTTCACGCGTGAGGCCAGCGGGCATAACCCCCGCACCGTAAAAGCCTTCCGCATGCGCAACCGCGTTTCGCACAAGTACTCCACCTATCCTGAAAACTGGGGTTCGTTCTCCTGCAGCGGCTGTGGCCGGTGCATCAGCAACTGCCCCGTCTGTCTGGACATCCGCGCCATCGTACTGGCAGCGCTGGAAGCCAAGCAGCCCAAAGCCGAGTAGGAGCAGACATGGCAACCAAGAAGAATACTACCAAAGCCACAAACGACTCCCAGGCGGCCGCTCCCGCAGCCGCGGCCAAGGCCGCTGAAGTCCAGACCGAAGCGGCAAAGCCCGAAGCCGCGCAGGCGGCTGCGCCCAAGGGCCAGCCCCAGGCCAAGGGCGGCATGCTGCGTGAAATAACGCCCCGCCCGCAGCCTGCGGGCAACCCGTACCTGCCCATGCCCGCCACCGTGGCTGAAGTTATTCAGGAGACAGGCAACATCCGCACCCTTCGCGTGGTGCTCGACGACGCCGACGCCATGAAAAACTTCACCTACGAACCCGGTCAGGTGGGGCAGTTCTCCGTCTTTGGCGCGGGCGAATCCACCTTTGTCATCAACTCGCCGCCGTCGCAGAAGAACTATCTGCAGTTCTCCGTCATGCAGGCAGGGGAAGTCACCGCCGCCATCCACCGCCTGTCGCCCGGCGACAAGGTGGGCGTGCGCGCGCCGCTGGGCAACTTCTTTCCCTACAATGACTGGAAGGGCAAGGACATCTTCTTCGTGGGCGGCGGCATCGGTATGGCCCCCATCCGCACCATCATGATGCACATTCTGGAAAACAGGAAGGATTACGGCAAGGTGAGCCTGCTCTACGGCGCGCGCACCCCCCGCGACATGGCCTTCAGCTATGAAACTGAAGACTGGCTGCGCCGCGACGATCTGGACTGCACCCTGTGCATCGACGCGCCCTTTGAAGGATGGGAACACAAGGTCGGCCTTATCCCCAACGTGCTCACCGAACTGAATCCCGATCCCAAAAACTGCGTGGCCGTGCTCTGCGGGCCGCCCATCATGATCAAGTTCACGGTGCAGGCTCTGGAAAAACTCAAGTTCGCCCCGGAAAACATCGTCACCACCCTTGAAAAGCGCATGAAGTGCGGCATCGGCATCTGCGGCCGCTGCAACATCGGCGGGCGCTACGTCTGCGTGGACGGCCCGGTGTTTACCTGGAAAGAACTGCAGGAACTGCCGCCTGAAATGTAGAGAGCGTTGATGCTGGAATGATTTGTGGGGGAGGGACCTTTTGATAAAAGGCCCCTCCCCCACGTTTATTTATATGCCATGTGGCAAGGGCAAGTGGAGTGTTGCACTGATCTGTGGGGGAGGGACCCTTTTGAAAAAGGGTCTCCTCCCCCACGCCCCCACCCCCTAAAACTTTTATTTTTTGGGAAATGCGCAGTTATTCCGTTTGGCGGCCTTGCTTCACTTTTTTTGAAACAGTCGAGGACGGAAGAGTCCGCTCCTGCTTCAAAAAAAGATCGCCCCTTGCCAAACGAAACAGCTGCGCGTTTCCAAGAGGCTCTTTAATCAGTGTTTTCTTTTATTCCTGTCTCAGTCTCTTGCAAAAAACCTGCTGCCTCCAACAGGACCCGCAGAAGGCTGAACGCACATCACTCAAAGATAAAACTACCCTAATTAACAGTGATTTTTCTCTCCTCAGACAGAAGAGAAAAACACTGGAAATAATTCCTGAAATGTGTTTCCATACTAAAAAGATATGAAAACACGCGATCACACATCGCAAGCCACTACAGACAATTATGGAGAAGACATGCGTCACCCCCACACCACAGGATATTCCACCGCCAAGGCCCTGCCGTTGCCCTTTGACCGGCAGGTTCGCGCCCTGCTTCTGACGGCCCTTGCCCTTTGCTGTGCCCTCTTTGCAGCCCCTGCCCAGGCCGGGCCTTTCGGCAACCTCTTCAGCAAGGAAACCGTGCTGGAAGTCAAGGACGGGGCCGTTTCGCTGCCCGTGTCCGGCGTGAGCGTCAAGGCTTCTTTTTATAAGGTCAAGATTGACGGAACCGACGTGATCTTTTTTGCCCTGCTGGATTCCGCCGGAAAGGTCCGCGTGGCTCTGGATGCCTGCGATTCCTGCTGGGCTTCGGGCAAGGGGTACAAACAGCAGGGCGATTCAATGGTCTGCCAGAACTGCGGCATGGCTTTTCACGCCGACCGCATCGGCCTCCGCAAGGGCGGCTGCAATCCGCACCCCGTGGCCTACAGCCTTTCAGACGCTACCGTCGTCATTCCGGCAACGGAACTTCAGGCTGGCGTCAAGTTTTTCGGGTCCCGGTAATACATGAACATCATAACCATTCCCTTACGCTGCCTGCGGCAGAAATGGGGGCGCTCCGCCGCGCTGCTGTCGGTCTTTCTGCTCGGCGTGGCGGCCATTACCGCCCTCAACAACGTGTCTTCCTCCGTGGCCGAAGGATTTGAAAAAAAACTCAGCGCCTTCGGAGCCAACATCGCCATTACCCCCAAGAGGGAAACCCTCCAGATTTCCTATGGCGGCATCCCTCTTGGCAACGCCACGGTGGACAACGGCTATATTCCCCTGGCCGAAACCCAGCGCGCCATTGAGGGCATCCCCCTCCGGGACAGAATATCCGTGGTGGCCCCCAAGCTCGCGGGCCTTGTGGCCTTTGCCGCAAAGGCAGGCGAAACCCCAGTGCTTGTGCCCCTTGTGGGCGTCAATTTTGAGTCCGAAGTGGAGTTAAAGCAGTTCTGGCATGCGCAAGGTTCCATCCCCGGCGTTGCAACCATGCAGGCCCCCGACCCGCTCATGCAGCGCCTTGAAGGGCAGCACGCCAAACACGCCAGCCAGGCTGACACCCCCGGAGCTCCCGCGCCCGGCCCCAACATGGCAACCACCGGCACGGCGGGCACAAATATGTCGGGCGCGAACATGACGGCCCCAGCCATGACAGGCACAGCCGTGGCTCCCGTGCCCGGCTCCAGTGCTCCCAATGCCTTTTCCTCCGCAGCCGATAACGACGACTGCTGCGCGGGCATTATGGACATCCCTGATTTCCATGCGGGACAACCAGGACACGCTGGGCAGGATTTCAACCCCGCGCAGGCCGACATGGGCCATACCGCCATGCTGGACGCCGCACGACCTGACGCGCCCGACGGGCAGCATACCGCAGCACAGCACCCGGATCAGACGCTTACGCCCGAGCGCCATTTGCTGGCCGGAGCAACCGTGGCGGAGCGTCTCAAGCTTGGCCCTGGGCAGACAATCTGGCTCAATGGCGCGCAGTACCTTGTGGAGGGCGTGCTGCAACCCACGGGCAGCGATGACGACAGCGTTCTTTTTGCCCATCTGCCCGAAGCGCAGAAACTTTTTCACGCGCCCGACGCGGCCAGTTTTATCGAAGCGGCCGCGCTCTGCTCCGGCTGCCCCATTGAGGATATTGTCAACGAACTGGGCGCGGCCCTGCCCGGCCAGGACATCCGGGCCTTGCGGCAGGTGGTGGCCCAGCGCATGTACTCCATTTCCTTCGCGCAGAACATGGCCCTTGTGGTGACGGTGGTCATCCTGTTCTCCGCATGCGTTATGGTGGTCATGTCCATGCTGGTTTCCGTCAACGAACGCCGCAAGGAAATCGGCCTGCTGCGCGCTGTGGGTTTTTCGCGCCGGGCGGTTTTCTTCATCTTTGCCGCCGAAGCCCTTGTTATCGGCTTTCTGGCTGGCGTGGCGGGATATGCGGCGGGATACGCGGCTGGCAGCAAGGTGCTTGTGGCCATGCAGATAGAGGCTGCGGCCTATCCGGCCTTTTCCTTCGCGGCCCTGTTCGGCTACGGACTGATGGCAAGCGCCCTGGCGGTGCTGGCCGCCGCCTTTCCCGCATGCAAGGCGGCCCGCGCCAATCCGGCGGAAGCGCTCACCTCGCTGTAGCCATAAGGATACATATATATGCTTGAAGCAATTGATATAGTTAAATCCTACCGGGCGGGCGTTCAGGCCGCGCCCGTGCTGCGCGGCGTAAACCTGCGCATTGAAGAAGGCGAGTTTGTGGCAGTGACGGGCCGCTCCGGGTCCGGAAAATCCACCATGCTCAATGTGCTCTCCACCCTTACGGAGCCGGACAGCGGCCAGGTGCTGTTTCAGGGGGCCGATCTTGCCGCCATGCGTGAGCAGGAGCGCGACCGCCTGCGCAACAACGCCTTTGCCATGATCTTTCAGGCCCACCACCTTATGCCCTACCTGTCGGTGCTGGAAAACGTCCTGCTGCCGGGGGCCAACGGCTTTCGCGGCATAAGCGCGCAGCAGCGCCAAAGGGCCGTGAGCTGCCTTGAGCGCGTGGGCCTGGAGCACAAGCAAAACAGCCTGCCTTCCGAGCTTTCGGGCGGCGAACAGCAGCGCGTGGCTATCGCACGGGGCCTGGCATCCGGCCCGCGCATGCTTTTTGCCGACGAGCCCACGGGCAGCCTGGACATGACCACGGGCGATGCCATCATGCAGCTCTTGCGTGAACTCAATGGTGAAGGGCTGACCATCGTCATGGTCACCCACAACCCCGACTATGCGGCGCTGGCCGGGCGTTGCGTCCAGATGCGTGAAGGGCGCGTGCTGCCGGACGGCATTCCGGCATAGGCCACAAAGGATAGGGGCAGCGGTTGCAAGGCCCAAAAAGGGGGGTACAGGCTGGCTAACGCGCGCGCCTTGCCTGTGTGCGGGGCATGCCTTGTGCGCGACCGCGCCAGCGGCAGCCCCTGTGGCAAGGTATTGCCTGTTGACAGACGCGCCCCTGTGGGTAATGGAAGAACGAGTCTTTCACCAAGGGAGTATCCATGAAGAAAGTTCTTGTTCTCTGTTGCCTGCTGATGGGTCTGCCTGTGGCGGCCCAGGCCGCCAATGACAAAATCTCGCCCAATAGCTTTATTTGCGCCGAGCTTGTGACCATGCCCATGACGGACGGCGGCCAGCCGCCCATATTTGAAGCGCTTCAGATCGACGGCTACGTCAGCGCCGGTGCGGGCGACACCGTGGCCCATCCCGACATTCTGGCCCCTCTGCTTACCGGAGTATACACATACTGTCAGAGCCACCCCACCGAAAAGGTTGCCGACATCTGGGCCAAGGCGCGCAAGGCCCAGGACATTCCCGAAGGCGACACCTGGCAGGCTGACAAAACCAAGTGCAGCGACTACAATGCCGACCCTGACAACGGCAGCGGCTTTGTGATCTGGCTGGACGGTTACAACCGCAGCAAAAACAAAACCGAAGCCTCTGTGCTTAACAGCGACGCCACCATCAAGGCATTTCTGGACGCCTGCACCAAGCAGCCGGACGCCCTCATGCTGGACGTGCTGGCCAAGAGCGCCAAGTAGCCCACATAAAGAATTCTTTGCCGCTCAAAAGAGCAGATCAACGTTGAGAATGTACATTCTCAACGTTTAAGATACGCCCGCTCCGGCGCCCAACCGCGCAAGCAACTAGCGTTACTGTCTGCAAAAAAAGCAGCCGTCTCCAAAGAGACGGCTGCTTTTTTTCGCGTGTTCCGCGCGGGCTTTGACGCTTTTCCCCTTGGGGCATTTACCATTTGCAATGTTCGCATTCGCATTTCGTGACAAGGATTTTCAGAAAAATCCTGCAGGGCAGTTAACCCTTTTCATCCATTACCCGCCCTAAAAATAAAAGTTTTAGGGGGTGGGGGCGTGGGGGAGGAGACCCTTTTGCAAAAGGGTCCCTCCCCCACAAAGTATTTCAAAAGCACATCACAAAATGGTCATGTACAGGGGCACGGTAACAATGCAGAGCAAGGTAGACATGGTCACGGCCTTGGCGCCGAACTCCGCGTCCGTGTGGTAATAGGCGCTCAGAATGGCCGCCTGGGCCATTACCGGCAGCGAGGATTGCATGATGAAGACCTTGCCCATAAGCCCTGCCACGGGAAAGAAGGTCAGCAGCGTGTACATGACCAGCGGGCCGAGCAGTATGCGGCCCGACAGGGCCAGGGCCAGATCGCGCGAGATCGTGATGCCGCGCAGGCCCATGTCGTGCATGGTGATGCCTATGAAGATAAGCGCCAGGGGCGTGGTCATGTTGCCGAGGTAGCGGGCCGCGTCCTGGAGGAAGAAGGGCAGCTCCACATTGCAGAGTATCAGCAGCAATCCTGTCAAAAAGCCCAGCAGGGGCGGCGAAAAAATCTGCATGACGCGGGTGCGCAGAGGAATCAGCCGAGCCTCGCCCTCAATGTCCCGCGTGATGGCGTACTGGCCCACTGTCCAGAAAAACACGGTGCTGGCGAAATAATACAGCAGCACATAGGGCACGGCCTCTTCGCCAAACAGGGCCAGATTGACGGGAATGCCCACAAAGATGGTGTTGGAATTGGCCACGCTGGCGCAAAAAAGGCCAAAATGCTGCCGCCTCACCCTGGCGATCTTGCCGATAATGATGGCCAGCACAAAGGTCAGCGCCACTGCGGCCAGGGGCAGCAGCGCCCCCTGAATGAAATCCAGCAGGCCGTCGCGGCGGAAGGCCCGCATGATGGTGGACATCAGATAGGGCGGCAGGGCCACATAGGTAATGAGCCGGGGCAGCAGAATGCGGGTTTCTGGGCCAAACCACCCCTTGCCCGCCAGCACGTAGCCCACCATACCCATAAGAATGAGGCCGAAAACGCCCCCCATTGCGTGCAAAAAAGCCATGGCGCTCTCCGTATAAGAACTTTTGGGCGGGCATCCGCCCAACGCAAAACACCCCGGCAGATGCGCCGGGCCATTTCAGGCCGTCCTCCGCGAGGTCTTCCAGGGGAGCGCGGTCATAAAACCCCACAGGCAGAACAGCCCGTGGGGTCAGCAATTATATAAGGCTGCGGGCGACTGCTCACGCAATCTCCGGAGCAATTTCAAACCGAAATTGCTCCAGGGAAGCACTGATTAAAGAGCCTCCTGGAAACGCGCAGTTATTTCGTTTGGCAAGGCGCGAACTTTTCTTGAAGCTGGAGTGGACTCTTCCGTCCTCGACTGTTTCAAAAAAAGTGAAGCAACACCGCCAAACGGAATAAATCAGCGTTTCCCTAGATATCCCGGTATCTCGCGCCATTGGCCGCAGAGCTCACAAGGTGGGCGTAGCGGCGCAGCACGGGATAGGGGCTGCGTTTTTCCACAGGCTTGTGCCCGGTGCTGCGGCGTTGCAGTTCGTCGGCGTCAACCATGAGGTCAAGCTTGCGGTTGGGAATGTCGATATGGATCATGTCCCCTTCCTGCACCAGGCCGATGATGCCGCCGTCCGCCGCTTCGGGCGAAATGTGGCCGATGGCCGCGCCGTTGGTGCCGCCGGAGAAGCGCCCGTCCGTCAGCAGGGCCACGTCCTTGCCAAGGCCCATGCCCGTGATGGCCGCTGTGGGCGAAAGCATTTCACGCATGCCGGGGCCGCCGCGCGGACCTTCGTAGCGGATGACCACGCCGTCGCCGGGCTTGATCTTGCCGTCAAGAATGGCCTTCATGGCGTCTTCTTCAGACTCGAACACCCGAGCGCGCACGTCGCGGCACATCATCTCCGGAGCAACGGCGGCCTGCTTGACCACCGCGCCGTTGGGGGCGAGGCTGCCCCGCAGGATGGCAATGCCGCCCTGTTTGGAATAGGGGTTGTCCACACTGTGGATGACGTCGCTGTCCAGCACACGGGCGTCGCGCAGGTTTTCGCCCACGGTCTTGCCGGTGACCGTCATGCAGTCTTTATTGATAAGGTTCAGCTTGTCGAGTTCCGTCATAACAGCGGGGATACCGCCCGCATTGTCCAGATCCACCATGTAATGCTTGCCCGCCGGGGAAAGCTTGCACAGGTTGGGGCTCTTGCGGCTTACCTCGTCAAAAATTTCCAGGCCAAGGTCAAGCCCGGCCTCGCCGAACACGGCGGGCAGGTGCAGCACTGTGTTTGTGGAACAGCCGAGGGCCATATCCACAGCCACGGCGTTGGCCACGGCCTTGGGGGTCACGATGTCCCTGGGCTTGATGCCGCGCTCAAGCATATCCATAACGCGCATGCCAGCCGTTTTGGCCAGACGGATGCGCGCGCCGCTCACGGCGGGAATGGTGCCGTTGCCGGGCAGAGCCACGCCGATGGTTTCGGCCATGCAGTTCATGGAGTTGGCCGTGAACATGCCCGCACAGGCTCCGCAGCCGGGACAGGCGCGCTCGGCCATGTATTCCAGTTCCTCTTCGGTGATGGCGCCGCTGCGCACCTTGCCCACGGCCTCAAACACGGTGATGAGGTCGCCGCGCTGGTTCGGGCCGATATTGCCGGGCAGCATGGGGCCGCCGGAAACCATGACGGAGGGAATGTTCAGACGCATCATGGCCATGAGCATGCCGGGCACGCACTTGTCGCAATTGGGTATGAACACCAGAGCGTCAAAAGCGTGTCCACGGGCCATGATTTCAATGGAATCCGCAATAAATTCGCGTGAAGGCAGCGAAAAACGCATGCCTTCGTGGTTCATGGCCAGGCCGTCGCATACGGCAATGGCAGGGAATTGCAAGGGCGTGCCGCCAGCCATGCGCACACCAGCCTTGACTGCGTCCGCCAGGGCATTTAGGTGCAGATGCCCCGGTACCACTTCACTGGCAGCATTGACCACGCCAACCAGCGGGCGGTCCATTTCTTCTCTGGTCAGACCCAGAGCATAAAGCAGGGAACGATGGGGGGCTTTTTCAAGGCCGGATTTCATTTTTTTACTGCGGCTCTCATCCATGACGGCATCCTTACGTTGTGATAACAAACTCTCCCGCCGCCACACTCGGCGTGCGGGCAACCGTCAAGTCATACGGCAAAATATTACGCTCGTAAACAATATCGGTTCCTGTCGGCCCGGCGGGGCGCGGGTCCCAGGGCTACCCCTAGGGCGGGCAGATCTCCTTCAAAAATAACTATTCCCTGATGTTACCGTGCGCCCATTGCTGCGCGCAACACGCAGAAAAATGGCGCTTGCGCCTTCACGGCGCGCGCCGCCACGGCCCCACTTTTTTTACAACAGAGGGCTGCCCGCTATTGAGGGCCGTAAGGAAGTGGGGTAGTTTCCGGGCATGCAAAGCTCCACCCCGACGCTGGCGCGCCGCTACATCTTCAAGCTTTTGGCAAACATCGCCACTGTACCCGTCTACCTGGTCATGGAGGCGATCCTTCCGCGCGCCCTGGGCCCGCACATGTACGGCAACTACAGCTTTGCCACCAACCTTTTTCAGCAGCTTACCGGCTTTCTGGATATGGGCACCTCCACCTGCTTTTACAATGCCCTGTCCCGCCGACAGAACGAAACCGGTCTTGTGGGATTCTACGCCCGTGTGACCGTACTGGTCTTCGGCATCATCCTGCTGGCGGCGCTGGCCCTGCAAGCGCCCGCACTGGGTGATCTGCTCATGCCGGACGTGCCCCTGTGGCTGGCCCCCCTGGCGGCGTTGTGGGCCTTTCTTACCTGGTGGGGACGGGTGCTGCGCTCAATGAACGACGCCGTGGGAGCCACTGTGGCCTCGGAAATGGTGCGCACGGTGGTTTCGCTGTTCATGGTGGCCCTGCTGGGCCTCATGTTCTGGCAGGACTGGCTGAACATACACACCCTTTTCGCACAGCAGTACCTCATGCTGGGGCTTATGGCCCTTGGCTACTGGCTGGTGACGCGCCGCCACTGGCGCAGCCGCGAGGTGGCCCTGGCGTTCAGCCTGCCCGACGGGCAGAGCAAGGCCTACCGCCGCGAGTTTTTCAATTACAGCCATCCGCTTTTTGTGCAGGCGCTGCTCTCGTTCCTGCTGCTCACCGCCGAACGCTGGCTCTTGCAGTGGTTTGACGGCAGCGTGCAGCAGGGCTTTTTTGCCCTGTCGCAAAAGGTCAGCATGGCCTGTTTTCTTTTTGTTTCGGCCATGACGCCGCTCATCATGCGCGAGCTTTCCATAGCCTGGGGGCACAATGACCGCGAGGCCATGGGACGCCTGCTCACGCGCTTCGCTCCTCTGCTCTATGTTGTTGCGGCCTATTTTTCCTGCTTTACGCTGGTGGAAGGCTCCGCCCTGGTGGACTTTTTTGGCGGGGCGGAATTTGCCGCAGCCACACTGCCCGTGCAGATCATGGCTCTTTACCCGCTGCACCAGGCTTACGGCCAGTTGGCCGGATCGGTCTTTCACGCCACAGGGCGCACGCGCGTACTGCGCAACATGGCGGCCCTTGAGTGTGTTTACGGTTTCACCACTGCATGGTTTCTGCTGGCCCCGCCGGAGTATATGGGACTGAACCTGGGAGCCGTCGGCCTTGCCATCAAAACAGTGGCCGTGCAGATCATCACGGTCAACGTTTATTTATGGCTGGCTTCGCGCTTTCTGCCCCTGAGCTTTTGGCGCAATTTCGCCCACCAGATATGGAGCCTCGCCGTGCTGCTCACCCTGGCGTGGCTGTGCCGTGAAGGAACCATCATGGTTGGCCTGGGCGACCTCAACACCTTTTCGCGTTTTCTTGTCTCAGGCGTGCTGTACAGCGTTGGGGTCGGGGTAGTCTGCGTGGCCATGCCCGCCTTGCTCGGACTTTCGCGGCAGGATGTGCGGGAGCTTGTGGCCCGCTTCAGGAAGTCCCGTCAAAAGTCCGGGGAGTAGGGCTGCGCCGCTGATGGCGTTTGCGCTGTGCGCGGCGGGGGGGCGAAATCTTCGCCGTAGATACTTAAAAGAAGGCAAAACAGGGCTTGCCCTTTGAGAATAAGCTTCTGTGCCCTGCGGGCACGGCGGCTTTTCTTTTATTTAGTTTGGGCCGCCTGCGCGGGAAGGCGTGGGGTATGCGCGACGGGCGCTCTGAAGAAATAAAGCAGGGCTTGCCCTCTGAGAATAAGCTTCTGCGCCCTGCGGGCGCGGGGGCTTTTCTTTAATTTAATTTGGGCCGCCTGCGCGGGAAGACGTGGGGTATGCGCGACGGGCGCTCTGAAGAAGGCAAAGCAGGGCTTGCCCTTTGAGAATAAGCTTCTGCGCCCTGCGGGCACAGGGGCTTTTCTTTTATTTAGTTTGGGCCGCCTGCGCGGGAAGGCGTGGGGTATACGCGACGGGCGCTCTGAAGAAGGCAAAACAGGGCTTGCCCTTTGAGAATAAGCTTCTGTGCCCTGCGGGCACGGCGGCTTTTCTTTTATTTAGTTTGGGCCGCCTGCGCGGCGGGCGGCAGATGGGGGCCTGTTAGGGGCTGCCGCCCCTCCGAGGCCCCCTCTGCACTCCCCCCGGACGACCCCGCTGGGCTTGTCGTATATTCCCACTCCCACGGATTGACCTTCAAGGGCCTTCCATATCCCGCCATTCCACGAGGGCTGCGCGGCCTCTGCTTCGGGAGCTTCCTCGCTGCGCTCGGCGATCTCCCTGCGCGCCGCGCAATGCCAGCGTGCGCCTCCGCGTTGTATGCAAGGCCGAGGCCACCGCGCTGACTTGGGACATCATTGAGGATTTAGGTTTTATAGCTGATCGTTGTGTTACGGACAAACGTGCCGCAGTTGTTGTGTGGTTCAGCCCCAAAAAATCTGTCGCACAAGCAACACAGTGGGGTCTGCGCAGTTTCTCAGGCAGAGAGCGGATTGATGCCGGGGGCGGCGTCATAAAGAACCGAAGCCGACACGTCGGCGAGGTTCGTGCGTAGCCGCCCCCGAAAAAACACATTTATCGGTCAGGGTAGGACAGCGGGGTGCTTCGGGGGGGATGCAAGGGGGGCCGAGAAGGGGGCGCAGCCCCATAACCTACCCCGCCTTGCCGCACGCCGCGAAGGCGGCCAAAACAACAGGAAAAGAAAGCCGCCGTGCCCGCAGGGCGCAACACCCACCTCTCAGAGGACAAGCTCGGCTTGATTCTCCAGAAACCGCAGCTACGTATACCCCCTCACCACAACGTGCTTTCCCCAACAATAACCCACCATTCCCGAAGCTCCATACCGTCAACACGACGCCCCCAAGCCCTCATGCAGCGCGAAGACGCACGCTGGCATTGCGCGGCGCGCAGGGAGATCGCCGAGCGGAGCGAGGAAGCTCCCGGAGCAAAAGCCGCGCAGCCCTCGGACAATGGCAGAAACGGGAAAGCCCAGCGGGGTGCTTCGGGGGGGATGCAAGGGGGGCCGAGAAGGGGGCGCAGCCCCATAACCGGCCCCGCCTTGCCGCCCGCCGCGAAGGCGGCCCAAGCAACAGAAAAAGGAAAGCCCCCGTGCCCGCAGGGCACAACACCCACCTCTCAGAAGACAGGCCCTGCTTTGCCCTCTTCAGAGCGCCCGCCGCGCATACCCACGCCGCGTCGCACGCCGCGCAGAGCACAGAAACCGCTTTTCAACGCAAAAGGCCCCGCCGTTCGGCGGGGCCTTTTGCGTTGTTCCGTCTAAACTATATGAAGCCCTACCCATTCGCACTCAAACTCGTGATAAGCCTTTCCAGTTCATTCGCCTGTCTGGACAGATCGGCAATGGCGGTACTGCACTGCGCCATGCCCTGATCCGTGGCATCGGCAATACTGCTGATGGAGCTGATGGCCCTGTTGATTTCTTCTGACGTTGCAGACTGCTGTTCAGCAGCCGCCGCGATGGAATGCACCTGATCTCCGGCGGTTTCCACCATACGCACCACCTGGGCTATGGCCTCGCCGGAGCGTTGCGCCAGGCTGGTGGCCTCGGCCACGCGCTGCACCGCCGCTTCCATCTGGGTTACGGCGTCCTTGGTGCCTTCCTGTATGCCGCCAACGGCGTGGCGCACTTCCGTGGTGGCCTGAGCGGTTTTTTCGGCCAGCTTGCGCACCTCGTCGGCCACAACGGCAAAGCCCCGTCCGGCATCGCCCGCGCGGGCGGCTTCGATGGCGGCGTTAAGGGCCAGCAGGTTCGTCTGGTCGGCAATATCGGATATAACGCCCATAACGGCCCCAATACCCCGCGCCTGATCCCCGAGCTTGTCCATTATGCTGGTCAGCCGTGAAGCTTCCGTGTGGATGGACTGCACCGCTGCGGTCACCTCGGCCACCATGTGCGCGCCGTTCTGGGCTTCGACCTTGGTCGCGTCCCCGGTTTGCGAGGTGGCGGCGGCATTCTGCGCCACTTCCATAATGGTGGCGTTCATCTCTTCCACGGCCGTGGCGGTCTGGGCTACGCGTGAGCTTTGCTCGCGCGCGCCCTCACTGGAGTGGGCGATCTGATCCGAAAGCTGTTTCGAGGCCTCGGCCATATGCTCAACCACCTGCGAAGCCTCGTGGGCCGCCTGGGCAATGGCCGTGTTCTGGGCTTCAATACGGCTTTTCTGGTTGTATATCTCTGTCAGATCATTCCAAAAAGTTATGGAGCCAAGAAGCGTGCCGTCAAGGTTGTAAAATGGCGTGGACTGCGCGGCTATGCGCAGCTGGCGGCCCGAAGCTGACATATAGTCGAATTCCAACATAAGAGTCTTACGCTCCCTGATGGCCTGATCGGACAAGGTCTCGCGTGTCGAGTCATTCTGGAAAAACAGGCCGGAACGCTGCCCGACATAGGATTCACGCGAGCCTGTTTTTTCAAGCATCTTACATAGTTCGTCATTGATCCAGATCATGTTGAAATCCGGCCCCACAATGCCGCAAGGCGTGGGGATGCCGTCCAGCACGCCCTGCGAAAAGCCGAGGCGCTTCTTGAGTTCTTCCACCATGGTGTTCAGGTAGCCGGCAAATGTCGCCATTTCGGCCCTGAACTGGCCGTGCATGGCAGCCTTGAGGTCACCGGCCGCCACCCTGGCGGTAAAGTCCGACAGGGCGCGCAGGGGCTTGAATACCAGACGCTGATTGATAACGGTCAGCAGCACGGCCAGGAACACGATGGCCGCAAGGCCCACGCCGCACAGTACTGTTCGCTGGGTCAGGGCGGGGGCCGCCAGTTCTGCGTCATAGGCGCTCATGCACACGAGCCAGCCCGTGGCCGTAATGGGCGCCACGGTCATAAATTTTTTCTCGCCTTCCCAAGGATATTCGATGATACCCTTCTGGGCCTTCAAGGCTTTCTGGATAAAGTCCTGTCCCGAAAGATCGGTGAGCAGCAGCTTTTTATTGGCGCCGTGGGCGATAATGCGCCCCGTGGCGTCCAGGGCGAAACCGTAGCCCCGCTTTCCAAGCCGGATGGGGTCAATGGTTTTGGCGGTAAAGTCGCTCCAGCGCGGACACACGGCCACGGCTCCCATCAGGGTGCCGTCGGCGGCGTACACCGCCTTGGCCACAACGTATATGAGCATGCCCGCATCCGTGGTGGCCGTCATGACGCTGCCGCTGAAGGCGACACTTTTACCGCTGAAAATGGCCTTGCTGTAATCGCGGTCAAAACGGTCGCCGCCTGCCATGTCCTTGAGATCGGCATTAAGCCCGGCCACGATGCGGCCTTTGACGTCAAAAACGAAAAATGACCAGTAGGCCGGAAAGGCTTTTATATATGTATGTAGAAGCTGCTGCACGTCCTGCTTTGCCAGGGTTGAACCGTCCAGCGCGTCACGGATAACTTCCTGACCGGCCAAGGACGAGGCCACACTGACGGACTGCTCAATATAGTTCTCTGCGGACTGGGCCACGATCATGGCCGTCTGGTCCAGAGCGGCACTCTGCACCCCGGACACCATCCGGTAGGATGATGAGGACACGTACGCGATCAGAACCGCTATGATGATAAAAATGGATGCTGTTATGGAAACAGTGCAAATGGTATTTATGCGAAGCTGCCGCATGGTGCGCCCCCAGACGCTAAGGTGAATCAGAACTTCGCATGTATGCCAAGCTGACAGCATTGGCAACTGCTTTTCATTTGTAATAAGGGCTGTCCGCCGGGGTTCAGCCGGACCGCCTACGGAATTACTGCCAGAAAATCAGAGGTCTGCGCATTCCCGCCTGGTTGCGCCGACCCGAGTGTGTTTTTACCTACGAAGCTGATAAGGACTAAAATCGTTACAGAACGAAAAAACATTAGCGCTCGAAAAAAATCTTTCTGACCATGGCGCTCAGCCCCTGACCGCCAGTTTTTTATATGGCATTAACCATAGTTTCATGATTATATGGGGGGGCTTGCAAAGACGTTCCAAGGGCAACGCATGACGACATAAATGAAGGAGGGGGCATGAGTACGCATGTAACATGGGCGCTGGTGGGTTTTGGCATCGCCCTGCTTTTTGTGTGGGTGTACCAAATGCTCAAACGGCGCAATTTCAAATTTTTCTGGTACCATCCGCTTTTTACGGGCCTGTTTTTGCTCTTTCTTCTTTATCTGCTTGAGCGCATGTTTGCCGACCTGTCAGACTTTGAAGTGCAGGAAAGCTGGAACATGCTGACTTATCTGGGTGTTCCGCTGGCCGCAGCAGCCATTTTCTTTCTGTTCTGGGGCTTCAAGTCCAGAAAAAAATAGCGCGCGCCTGCGAGGGGCGTTTTTTTCAGTGCCGGGCACGCCGGTACAAATGCTGGAAGCGCAGGGTCACCGCCCTGCCCTTCTTTTTTTCCGGCATAACACTTGCAGCGCACCTTTTCGGCGAGGCGTTAGCTGCAACGCAGCCATCATTGCCGAGACGCTGCTGGCCCAGTTGCACTTCCGCCCATTCCCAGGCTTCAGGCAACCCGCCGCCCCATAAGGAGATATAAAAACCATGTCGGCGCAACATCCCCCCGTTCTTTATGCCTGCCCCGCCTTGACCGTTGGCACAGGTGGGGGAAAACTATTTTGCGCCCAAAAAATCAACCTTTTTGTAGAAACCACATTGCATGCTTAATTAGCTAAATTATAAGCTCTTTCTATCAAAAAATCTGTATTCCATTCTTTTCTGCGCTAAATTTTCTACATAAATGTAAATACGTTTTTGCCCTCTTTCAAAGTCTATATAAATGTAAACACTTAATGATTTTAGCTGGTTGTATACTCATACAGCCCAAAAGTGGCGCACCTCCCTCACTCAAGCCAGACCTTATTCGTCTTGATTATTTTATGTAATAAAATTGTAGTGTTATACATATTTGTTTGTTATTTCACAATGTTTTCCTCTCTGTCCTTAAAAACACGCTCTTCCCTTCTGTGACAAATTCTGTCGAAATCCACATTCTTTCTACGTTTACGTAGAAACAAAATAAGGCAAACTACGATTGTGTAGTTTTATTTTTCTATTGCACGATATTTATTGTATAAAAACAGTATATTACAATAATGGAACTCTTCTTGCTTATATGTCTTCCAAGGGTCGAGATTTTTCAATCCGCACGTAAACCACTGGGAGGCTTTCATGAAATTGTTCAAGTTGGCGACTGCTTGTGCTCTCACACTCTTTATGGGGCAGGCGGCCCTTGCGGCGGAACAGCCCATCAAGATAGGCTTCCCCATTCCCCTTACCGGCGAAATCCCCAAGGTAGGCGAAGGCTCAAAATTTGCGGCCGAAATGTTGAAGGAAGAAATCAACGCCAAGGGCGGCCTCAAGGTTGGGGATAAACTCTATCCCCTCGAATTTATTTATGAAGACAACGAGTCCAAGCCCGAATCCGCAGTCAACGTCACCCTCAAGCTCATTGAGCGCGACAAGGTTCACGCCATCGTGGGCCCGCAGTCTTCGCGTCAGGCCGTTCCCGCCGGTGGCGTGGCCAATGACGAAGAAGTGCCGCTGATCACTCCCTGGTCCACCAATCCTGACGCCACCAACGGACGCCCCTGGGTGTTCCGCGGCGCATTTCTTGACCCCTTCCAGGCGCCTGTAGCGGTGGACTTCGCCACCAAGCAGTTCAAGGCCAAAAAGGCCGCTGTGCTCTTTGAAGTGTCCAACGACTACTCCAAGGGTCTGGCCGACAACTTCAAGACTGCCTTTGAAAAAGTGCACGGCAAGGGCTCCGTGGTCGCCATGGAATCCCACGGCCCCAAGGATCAGGACTTTTCTGCCCAGTTGACCAAGATCATCGCGGCCAAGCCCGACTTTATCTTTGTGCCTGAAAACTACAGCTTTGCGGCGCTTATCGTGCCCCAGGCGCGCGACCTTGGCTACAAGGGCCCCTTCATGGGTTCCGACGCCTGGGGTTCCGCCGAACTGTTCAACCTTTGCGGCAAAGACTGCGTGGGCCAGTATTTCTCCACCCACTACACGGCTGAAGGCGCAACGGGCAAGACCAAGGAATTCATCGACAAGTACAAGGCCAAGTACGGCTATGTGCCCGACGATGTCGCCGCCCTTACCTGGGACTCCATCAACATCGTGCTCAAGGCCATTCAGAACGCTGGCAAGGTTGACCCCGACCTCAAGAAGGAACGCAAAATTATCCGTGACAACATGGCTTCTCTTGCAAACTTTGACGGCATCACTGGCAGCATGAAGTTCGACGCCAACCACGACCCCATCAAATGCGCCGTCATCGTGCGCGTTACCGAAAGTGGCAGCTTCGCCTTCGTTGAATCCGTCTGCCCCAAATAGCCAAACCTGCTGACAAGCCTGGGATGGCAGGCCGTGTGCGCCCGCGGGGGGCGGGCGCACGCGGCGCACACTGCCCGAGGGTTTTTTTGGCGCACGCCGCGCATATGGGCCAAGGCCCATCCCCTCTGTGCGACCTGAAGCCGAAACAAACCCCAACTGCTGATACCGAATCGGGTGCCCTATGGACTTTTTTTTGCAGCAGATGCTCAACGCACTGCAATGGGGAAGTTTTTACGCGCTTATAGCCTTGGGTTACACCCTGGTTTACGGCGTTCTTCGGCTCATCAACTTTGCCCATGGCGATATTTTCATGGTGGGCGCATACATCGCGTTTTTTGTCTCAACCTGGCTCATTTCCGGTAACGGCCTTGGCCTGCCGCAGCATACCGTGCTTTGGCTCACCATTCCCCTGACCATGATTCTTACGGCCTTTGTGGGCGTAACCATCGAGCGCGTGGCTTACCGGCCTCTGCGCCGCAAGGGCGCGCACCGCCTGTACGTGGTCATTACGGCCCTCATGTGCGGCCTTATTCTTGAAAACGGCAACCTGGCCCTTTTGGGGGCCACCAAGCGCAAACTTCCCGAGCTCATCGACAAGACCGTCTACTCCATCGGTCCCCTGGTCATCACCAACCTCAAGCTCTGGGTTATTGCGGCGGCCATCCTTGTTT
Source organism: Desulfovibrio sp. 86 (assembly GCF_902702915.1). Taxonomy (NCBI): domain Bacteria; kingdom Pseudomonadati; phylum Thermodesulfobacteriota; class Desulfovibrionia; order Desulfovibrionales; family Desulfovibrionaceae; genus Desulfovibrio; species Desulfovibrio sp. 86. The sequence goes on from NZ_LR738849.1 coordinate 1,216,077, forward strand.
TCATAGCCTTGCAGACCATCGTCACGCGCACCAAGGTGGGCATGGCCATGCGCGCCGTGTCCTGGGACCGCTTCGCCCTGCCCCTTATGGGCATACCTCTGGACAGCGTCATTGTGGTCACTTTTATTCTCGGCTCCGGCATCGCCGGGCTGGGGGGCATGCTCTTTGCCATGTGCTATCCCACACTTGAACCCTACATGGGGGCCATGATCGGCTGGAAAGCCTTTATCGCCGCCGTGGTGGGCGGCATTGGCGACATACGTGGAGCATTTGTGGGCGGCTTTTTGCTGGCGTTTGTGGAGATTATGGTGGTGGCTTTTCTGCCTTCAACCTATATGGACCTGTTCTCCTTCACCATCCTGCTGCTCATTCTGTGGATGCGGCCCACAGGCATTTTCGGAACCCCCCAAACGACCAAAATCTAGCCGGAGTCTGAGATGCTCACCATTGTGCAAATATTGCTTGCTATCCTCGCCCTGCTCTGCTTCGGATATGCTATAAAACGGGTCGTCTGTCAGAAGAAAATCGATTGTCTGCTGTTCCTGATCCTCGGCGTGGCGCTCATCTGCGCCGAGCACTTCGCATGGCTGGACGGCTACTGGCTTTCCGTACTCAAATTTATGGGCATCAACATCGTCTTTGCCGCCAGTCTCAACCTGGTCAACGGCTATATGGGCGAATTTTCCTGTGGTCACGCGGGCTTCATGTGCGTTGGAGCCTACGTGGGCGGCCTTATTTCCATCATCCTGTTTACACAGAACAAGCTGCTGGGCGCTCCGCTGCTCCCGCCCGAGATGGCTCCGCTGCTCTTTCCCCTGATCATTCTGGTGGCGGGCTGCGCGGCGGCCATCTTTGGCCTGCTGGTGGCCCTGCCCTCGTTCAAGACACGTGACGACTACCTGGCCATCATCACCATCGCGGCCAACTACATCATCATCGCCGTGATCATCAATATCGACGTCGTGGGCGGCCCGCGCGGCCTTTCGGGCATGCGCGCCACCGTGCGCGCCATGGAGCGCGTGGCCGACGTGCCCTGGATGATGATCTGGGTCGTGCTGCTTGTCATGGTGTCTGTCATGATGCTCTTCAGGCTGGTCAACAGCACTCTGGGCAAGGGCATACCCGCCGTTTGCCAGAACGAGGTCGCCGCAGAAATCATGAGTGTCAACACCAAGAAGGTCAAACTTGTGGCCTTTATGGTTTCGGCAGGCATCGCCGGCATGGCTGGCGCGGTATACGCCCACATGTTCAGTTCCATTTACGCCAACAGTTTCGGCATCATGAAGTCCACGGAGGCCATGGTTATGGTCTATCTGGGCGGCATGGGCTCGCTTTCCGGCTCCGTCATGGCGGCCATCCTCTTTACCCTGCTCATCGAAGTGCTGCGCTTCGCGCTGCCCGCCCTGAGCGACCTCTTGCACACCCTGCCCTTTGTGCCCGACAGCTTCATGATCAGCCAGGAATGGAAGTGGGTGCTTATTCCCCTTATCCTCATCCTGCTCATGCAATTCCGTCCCGAAGGGCTTTTGGGCAACCGCGAACTTACCCAGGTCTTTCCCCGGCTGAAAAGACTGCTCACCACCGCCCGCGTAGAATAACCGGCGGCGGCAAATCATGGTTGTACGGACAAAATCCCTGATGACCGACAACATACTGGGGGCAAACCTTGGCACTGCTTGAAATGAAAGACGTGACGCAACGCTTCGGCGGACTTATCGCGCTGTCATGCTTCAACATACGGATTGAGGAAAACAGCCTGACGGGCCTTATCGGGCCCAACGGCGCTGGCAAAACCACTGTGTTCAACCTGGCTTCTGGATTTTATCACGCCAGCGAGGGCGGCATTATCTTTGACGGCTACAAGTACGACTCCAAACTTGAGCCGCATGAGGTCACAAATCTGGGCATGGCCCGCACCTTTCAGAATATCCGCCTGTGGAGCGACATGACGGTTCTGGACAATATCTGCGTGTCGCAATACAGCCGCCTCGGCTATGGCCTGCTGGACGCGTGGTTCAATACGGGCCGTTACGGCCGCGAAGAAAAGCGCGTGAAAGACAAGGCCTCCCACATCCTGGAGGTAATGGAACTCAGCGACGTGGCGGAGGAAATGCCCAAGAACCTGCCCTATGGTCTGCAACGCCGTGTGGAACTGGCCCGCGCCCTTTCCACGGACCCCAAGCTGCTCCTGCTGGACGAACCGGCGGCCGGGCTCAACTCCTCGGACGTGGACGGTCTGATCAAGCACATCGGCTGGATTTACGACCAGTTCAAAATCGCCATCTGGATGATCGAACACCAGATGAAGGTGGTCATGTCGCTGTGTCAGCACATCACCGTGATGGAGTTCGGGCAGATCATCGCCAGCGGCACGCCACAGGAAATCCAAAGCAACCCGGATGTCATCAAGGCATATCTGGGCGACGAAAACGTGTAAGGGGGCGACATGTTGCTGGAAGTTGAAAATCTCTACGCGGGATACGGCAAGATCGAAGCCCTGCACGGCATCTCCTTTCATGTGAACGAAGGCGAAATTGTCACGCTCATCGGGGCCAACGGCGCGGGCAAGTCCACTACGCTCAAGGCAGTCATGCGGCTTACGCCGCCGGAATCGCCCACGGTGTTCAGCGGCGACATCCGTTTCAAGGGCAAATCCATCCTCAAGACCGAGGCGCACAACGTGGTGGCCCATCTGAAAATGGACCTCGTGCCCGAAGGCAGACACATTTTCGGCAACCTCACCGTGCATGAAAACCTCAAGCTTGCCACGTGGACACGCAAGGGCAGCGGCATTGAAAAGGACATGGACAGGGTTTTTGACCTGTTCCCCCGTCTTCAGGAACGCATGCACCAGCGCAGCGACACCCTCTCCGGCGGCGAACAGCAGATGCTGGCCGTTGGCCGGGCGCTCATGACGGACTGCTCTGTCATTCTTCTGGACGAACCCTCCATGGGGCTTTCGCCCCTGCTCATGTACGACATGTTCCGCACTTTCAAAAAGCTCAACAGCGAAGGACTCACGGTTGTCGTTGTGGAGCAGAACGCCCGCCTGGCCCTCCAGGTGGCAGACCGGGGGTATGTGCTGGATACAGGATCCATCGTGGCCCAGGGCACGGCGGCGGAACTGGCCGATACCCCTGAAATAAAAGCGGCCTATCTGGGCGCGTAACAGCAGGCACAACTGCCGGATTCCGTCCTACCTTTCCGGAATTCCGGCAACAACAGCCAAGCGGAGCCAGCATCCCTCCGCCCCCACAAGAAGCCATGGCTTTCTGTACAGGGGCGACACAAAGGGGTATGCTGGCTCTGCTGCTTTTCTGTATTTGAGCAATGTAACTTTTACATTGCCCTAGTGGCCGCGTGAGCAGACGTTAGAGCAATTTCAAAGTGAAATTGCTCTAAAAATTGCATCATCCGGCAGAATGACAACTTGAAATGTACAGCATTTCAAGGATACTCTGATCTGACATTTCTGTGCACTGAAACGCCCACCGTACCTCGGCACTGGCTACGCACACGGAGGAAGCATGAAACAAGAACACGCCATCAATCCCGCCCTGACCCAGCTTACCCAATGGCTGCGCCAACGCCACGCTCAGGTGCTGCAGGCCGAGGCAAAAGCCCTGCAATATCTTGACGAGGGCGACGCCACCAGCCACAATGCCTGCATGCGCCAGAAGGCCGAACTGCTGAGCACCATGGCTGAAGACGCCAAGCCCATGCTTGAATTTCTGCCCGGCGAACTGCGGTTCAATCTGGCCATGGCTCTGGAAAAGTTTTCCTCCAGCGCCCGTATGGCTCTACGGCTCAATTCCATATTCTATATGGGCGCCCTGCTTTACCCGGACGACCACGTAAAAGGCGAGCCAGACAACCTGATACTGTGCATTGAACGCATTGAAAAACAGGGCGAAGGCTTCCAACACGACTAGGCTTCGCCGTTTGCAACGCCCCAGCCGCGTGTTCAGTCGTCAGCCGTAAAGGCGCAGACCCGGTTCAGCTCTGGCCCCAAAGCCTGCGGATAAAGCACGCACCGCCCTGCCTAGAGCAATTTCACTAGCGATGCTGTCGCCATCCGTAAGGCTTCTTCGTCGCCTAACGGCTGCCGCTTGAAATTGCTCTGCTGACGCGAAGGCGGCAGCCGCCACGAAGTGGCGTGGATTCTGGCGAGCTTTAGCCGTTGCGACGAAGGAAGCTACGGATTAAGACAGCAATTGGTTAATAGAGCGAGCAGCCTGCTGATGGCTGGCGCAAACCACGCTTTTCGCCTGAATGATGCGTTGAAACAAGGAGTGTTTCAAAAGCAAACTGCTCTAGTGTCCCGTGGCACGCTGAAGCCAGCACCTGCCGCACCGATCTAAAACAGCGGATGACAGAACACTTGTCAAAGGTCTTTGTGGACTTATTTCAAATTTACACGCTGCCCGCAGGGCGGCGCAACTAGCATACAACCCCGCCCGGCATGGGGCCGCGCGGCTTCAGAACCTCCAAGGAGTACCGCATGACGCGCACCCTAGATTTACCCGATATATCGGCCATGCTGAAAATATCTCTGCTTCCCCTTCTGGCGGCCCTCATCCTCATGGCATCCCCAGTCCATGCCATGCCCGGCATGGGCAGCGGCGAAGGCGGCGGCATGGGCGACAAGTTCAGCCAGATGGATACCAATAAAGACGGCAAGGTCAGCCGTGAAGAGTTCAAGGCGGCCTTTCCCAACATGAGGGATGAAGCCTTTGTGGCCATAGACAAGGACGGCGACGGCTTCATTTCCGTTGACGAATGGAATGCCTTCATGAAGGACCATTCTTCCGGCATGCGCCCCAATACCATGAATAATGGCCCCATGCCCACTGTTCCCGGCAATCCGATGATGCCCAATCCCGGCAGTCCCGAACTGCCGCTGGTCACGCCGCCCAATGGCAACTAAGCGCTCTGGACCGGCCTTTTCCGAGCCCCGGCGTTCCACTGCGAATGCCGGGGCCGCTTCTGTTTCCGGGCCTCAGTCCCGGTCTGAGTCGAGGTCTGAGTCACGATCACAACACGGCGCACAATCTAAGGCGCAACACAGGCCAAAGCATGGGCATCAGCCCGGGCCGCAGTCCAGTTCATTGGCCGGGGTGCAGTCTGCGGTACAGTCCGGGCCGTTACCCGCCGGGGAACAGCCCCTCTTTGTGCCCATGAGCGCGGCCGAAATGCACGCTCTTGGCTGGGACAGTCTGGACGTGCTCTTCATCACCGGCGACGCCTATGTGGATCACCCCTCCTTCGGCAGCGTTCTGCTGGCGCGCTGGCTGATCCACCACGGCTACCGCGCGGGCATTGTGGCCCAGCCGCGATGGGAAACCCCCGACGACCTTCTGGTCATGGGCAGACCACGCCTGTTCGCCGGCGTCAGCGCTGGCGCGCTGGATTCCCTGCTGGCCCACTACACGGCCTTTCGCAAAAAGCGCCATGACGACGCCTACACCCCTGGCGGTCAAGCGGGCGCGCGCCCCAACAGGGCCTGCCTGGTATACGCCAATCTGGCGCGCCGGGCCTTTCCCGGCCTGCCCCTGGTGCTTGGCGGCATTGAGGGCAGCCTGCGGCGCGTGAGCCATTACGACTTCTGGACAGACTCGCTGCGCAAGCCCATTCTTATGGACGCCAAGGCCGACCTGCTCATCTGGGGCATGGGAGAGCGCGCCACCCTGGAATGCGCCCAGCGGCTGGACGCCGGGGAAAATTTGCGCGGCATACCCGGCACAGCCTGGTTGGACAAGCTGGAGCAGACCCCCGACGGCCCGCGCCCGGCCAACCTGCCGCCGAAAATGACCCAGGCCCCCTGCGTGCCCCTGCCCGGCCACGAAGAAATCCTGGCTGATCCCGTCAAACTGCTGACCATGACGCAGGAGCTGGAACGCCAGGTGCACAGACTGGACGCCTGGGCCTTTCAGCCCGTGGGCGACCGCGCCGTGGTGCTGGCCCGCCCGGCTCCGCCCCTGACCACGCAGGAAATGGACGCCCTGTATGAAATCCCCTTTACCCGGCGGCCTCACCCCAGCTACAAGGAAGCCATCCCGGCGGCGGAAATGATGCGCACCAGCATTACCAGCCATCGCGGCTGCGGCGGCGGCTGCTCCTTCTGCTCGCTGGCCCTGCATCAGGGCCGTCGCATCAGCTCCCGGTCCGAAGCTTCCGTGCTGGACGAGGCACGTCAGCTTGGGCAGGAAAACATGGCCCGTGGCAAGGGGCCTGTGGCCATTTCGGACGTGGGCGGACCCACGGCCAACATGTGGCAGGGCTATTGCGCCCTTGACCGGGCGGAAATCACCCGCGAAGATCATACGCCGCCCGTTGAAACCTCCACGGTGCAAAGCCCCGAACACCACAGCGCCGCGCACGCCCCGGCAGACGCGCCCGCCAGGAGCCGCTGCCGACGGGCAAGCTGCTGTTACCCTACGGTATGCAAATTTTTCACAACGCCGCAAAACAGGCATGTGGGCCTGCTGCGCAAGGTCGCGGCACTGCCCGAAGTCAAGCAGGCCCGCGTTGCCAGCGGCGTTCGCGCTGACCTGGCCCTGCGTGACGCCGCCGCCCTGGCCGCCTACACGGGCGAGTTCACGGGCGGGCAACTCAAGGTCGCGCCCGAACACTGCGCCACCGGCGTGCTCTCGCTCATGCGCAAGCCGCCCCTGGAAGTCTTTGAGGCCTTTCTGGCCAGCTTTGTGCGCCAGAGCAAGGCGGCAGGACGCGAACAGTACGTTGTTCCCTACCTTATGAGCGGCTTCCCCGGCTGTACGGACGACGACATGCGCACCCTCGCCCACTGGCTGCGCCAGCGCAACTGGAATCCACGCCAGACCCAGTGCTTTATCCCCACACCCGGCACCATTGCCACGGCCATGTTTTACTGCGGCAAAAACGAGGCCGGGGAAGACATCTACGTGGCCCGAACCGATGCCCAGCGCCTGCGGCAGCACGGCCTGCTCATGCCCGGCAGAAGTCCGGGTGACGAGGACGGCAACCGCCCACGGCGCGGCAACGAAGGCCACGCCCGCAACAATGACGCCAATGCCCGTCGCCAAACACCCGGCGGCAGACAAGGTCGTGATGATCGGCCCGACGCCCGACGTGACGGCCGACCCGATACCCGACGTGACGCCCAACATGATGCCCAACATGACGCCCGACGTGCCCCCAGGCGTGATGCGGACGCGGCCCAGGCCAGACCCCCGGAAAAGACGGGCCAGAAACCCGGCAGACAGGGCGGTCGCTCAAATGAAAACAGGCAGGATAGTCGCAAGCTTCCGGCCCCTGGACGCCGCGCCTGACACACAGAAGCGTAGTGAACAGAAAAATGACGGGCAGGAGAATCTATGCCGCAAAATCTTGAAGATCGCCTTACCAGACTGGAAGAACTGACTTTTTTCCAGGAAGAGCGCATCGAAAAACTCGACGCGGCCCTTATGGCCCAGCAAAGCCAACTGGACGCCGTGGAGCAGGAATTGGCCAGCGCCCGCACAGTCATTCGCGCCCTGCGCGACAAGATGGCCGAGCAGCCGGAAAACGGCCTGCCGCCGCACTTTATGCCCGAGCGCTGGTAATATGAAATCGCTGTTGTAGGGAAAATGCTCTGTGGGGGAGGGACCCTTTTAAAAAAGGGTCTCCTCCCCCACACCCCCTCCCCCTAAAACGTTTATGTGTAGGTGAGTCAACGCTGAAGATGACCAGGTCTGAAACGATTCCCTACAGTGGCGTCTTCCAGAGTCACGCAATTTCAAAGACAGTTGACTCTACAGAAATAGGCCCGCACTTCGAAGAAGTGCGGGCCTATTTATTCATAAAAGCTGGCTGCGATTGCGACAGCCTCCGTCAGGTCAGAAGAGTGAATATTCTCAATGCGAGAATGCTCTAGACAGGGTCGGCACGAGATGAATTTTCAGTTATATCAAGGAGAACGAGCCTTTTATGCAGGGAGTGTACTCTGATCGTACTCGACCGGAATAAAAGGCGAAGCTCGACGCCGAAATAACTGGAAAGGCGCTCGTGACGGCACTGTCTAGGGGTGGGGGCGTGGGGGAGGGACCCTTTTACAAAAGGGTCCCTCCCCCACAGAACTCTTCACCCCAAACAACTTTGTTCTAGAAACCGAAACCGTCAGAACTCGCGCCGGAAGCTCCGAAGCCGAAATCGTCGGGCACGGCGTTTTCTTCAATGGCTTCAGCCGCGGCTTCGTCGCCGGAGGCGGTCAGGGCCGCGCCAGCGCCGCCAGCCATGACCATGCCCTTAAGGCCGTCCTTGATGGCGTCTTTGATATTCATGAGCAAATCGTCATGGTTGACGGCGATCTTGCCCTGGTATTCGGCCGTCTGACGGCGCAGGCCGCCGATATCGGCGTTCAGGGTCTTGATCTTGGCTTCCAGTTCATCAACCTTTTTGGACAGCGCTTCGGCGCGGGCTTCCGTGGGCTCGAGGGCGCGTACGCGTTCTTCAAGAGCCGTGGCGGCGGAAGTCTGGGCAACCATGCTGTCATAGACTTCGCCCAGGAAGTCCAGCACCTTGTCAACCATGGCCTTGGTGTGACCGTCCATGGCGGGGAGGGAAACATTGTCGCCAAGCAGGCTTCTGCCGTTGCTCACAAAGGCGTCCCAGGACTGGCCTTCTTTCCATTCCAGTTCCAGAAACTTGGGGAAGCAACGGGCCAGCCAGGTGGCGGCGAAGGGGCCCACGGCCTTGGCGCAGGTGTCACAGACAACGGTGCGCCCGGCCACAAAACCGGCGATTTCCTTTACGTCCACGCCATCCTTGCCCACCACCAGGGCAAGCACGGACTCCACAGGAAAAACTTTGCGAGATGTATCGGACATGGCGGCCTCCTCCTCGGAGATCGTATTTTTATTCATGAAAACTCTGTTCCAACAGTCCAAACGTTGGCGTCGCCCCGGCCGGCATGAAGCCAGCCGGGGTCCGTCAGCTAGCTCCTGCCGTACATGCGGGCGTACAGCAACGCCACTGTGCGGTATAAAATATGCCCGAGCTTGGACCAGGGCAGATAGGCGAAAAGCATCCACACACATACCAGGTGCAGGTAATACACGACAAAGGCAGGCACAATGGCGTCCGCCAGGCGGAAGCCCTGAGCCATCACGCCCGTGAGCGCGATTACCCATATGATGCCCAGCAGGTACCAGTCGTACCAGCTTGAGCCCTGGAACTTGGGATTCAGACGCAGACGGCGAACCGTCAGCAGGCCCAGGCCCAGCAGCAGCATGAACGCGCCGATGTTGGCCAGAATCTTCACCGGGAAGGTCAGCGGCATGGGCGTTTCAATCTTGATGAGCGGAATGACCTTGCCGCCCCAATGGCCCAAAGCCACTACAGCCGTCACAAAGGCCAGGATGGCGAAGCTCCACACCAGAAGGAAGTGGCCGTTTTTGCGGCTGGGCGTTTCCTTGCCGGTGACGGGGCCGTCTTCGCAATCGTCGAACTTGCGGTGGGTGATGATTTCATCCCACAGCACGTCCCACAGATGCCAGACCCAGCATTTGGTCTTGCCGATAACGGTCATCTTGCCTTCAGGCTTGAATTGCGCCCACAGCTTCATGGCCCCCCGCGCCAGTATGAACAGCGCGGTGAAGAAGGTCAGCATGAAGATGGGGTCAATGGTGTAGTCGCCGTAGAATATCTGGCCGAAGACGATTCGGCCGTCGGCGGCGCGGGGGAACCACTGGCCGCCGTTAAAGCCGGCGCGGATCCACCACACCACAAGCCAGAGCACCGCCGGGATGGCGAAGAGAATGGGCAGGCCAGCGGGCTTGCTCATCCACTTGCCCACGATGGAAGGCTCGGTCAGATCTTTATAGATGACATTGCGTGCCGCGCCCATGAGGTCGGCAGGCTTGGCGCCACGGGGGCACAGGTCGGAGCAGTTGCCGCAGTTGTGGCAGAGCCACAAGTCTATATCAGCGCGCAGCTTGTCCTTGAGGCCCCAGGAGGCCCATACCATTTCCTTGCGCGGATAGGGCGCGTTGGCAGGAGCCAGGGGGCAGGCCACGGAACACGTGGCGCACTGGTAGCACTTCTTGAGGGACTCGCCCCCCGCTTCTTCCAGCGCCCTGGCGAACTCCAGGTCAGGTTTGATTGTAATTTGTGCCATTGCTGCCTTCCTCCTACATGCCCTTGAACGGGTTGGGGCCCATTGCCATGATGCGGTCCACAAAGCCGTCGATGAGGTTGGGGACCTTGTCGTACTCGTCAATGGCCACTTCAAGCAGTTCCACCCGTTCAGGCTGCACGCCCAGGCGGTTGAGAGTCTCGGCTATGTTGTCCTTGCGCTTGGCGCAGATTTCGGAGCCTTTCACAAAGTGGCACTGGTAGTCGTCGCCATACTTGCAGCCCAGCAGCATCACACCGTCATAGCCCTTGCTCATGGCGTCGGACACCCAGATGGCGTTGACCGAACCAAGGCAGCGCACGGGGATGATGCGGCAGTAGGGGCTCCAGGGCTTGTGGCGCTCACCGGCCATATCCAGGGCGGGGTAGGCGTCGTTTTCGCAAGCCAGGATCAGCACGCGGGGGCCGTCTTTCTTGAAGTCCTTGGGCACCTGCACTTCACGTATCATGGAGCCGATCTGGTCGATATTGTAGTTCGCGAAGGAGATGACGCGCTCGGGGCAGGCCCCAAAACAGGTGCCGCAGCGGCGGCAGCGCGTGGGGTTGAGCCTGGGCGTACCCTTTTCGTCATCGTCCAGCGCGCCAAAGGGACATTCCTCGGTGCAGCGCTTGCACTGGGTGCAGCGAACCATGTTGAACAGCGGGTAGGACAGGTCGCCCGAACGCGGGTGCACGGCCACGCCGTGGCTTGCCGCCTCAATGCACTGCACGGCTTTGAGCACCGCGCCCTTGGCGTCTTCTTCACAGGCGTCCATGGTCAGGGGCTGACGCACGCAACCCGCCGCGTACACGCCGGTGCGGCGCGTTTCGTAGGGGAAGCAGATGTAGTTTGAGTCGGCAAAGCCGTCAAACAGCGCCAGATCGGGAAAATCCGGGCCCTGACGATAGTCGAAATGGATGGTCACGTCCTTGGCCGTGGTGGGCACAAGGCCCGTAGGCAGAACAACCATGTCCACATCAAGGTCAAAATCCATGCCCAGCAGCGTGTTTTTGCACTCAACGACCATGTGGTTGCCAGCCTCACGGATGTCCGTGACGTCGGCCTTGGTCATCATGACGCCCAGGCGTTCCTGCATCTTCTTGTAGAAGCGCTCCAGGATGCCGGGAACAGTCATGTCCTTGTAAAGGATGAAGGTCTGACAGGCATCGTCGGTCTTTTCACAGACGGTATTGGCCAGACGCAGCATGCCCACGCTGTTGACGGCGTTGGAGTACGCCAAGTGGCGGATGCTTTCGAGGTCTTCTTTCACAAAGACTTCTTCGCCTTCAGCGGCAGGGGCTGCGGCAGGGGTTGCGCCAGACTCTGGGGCAGGCGCTTCGCCCTCAAGGGGGCAGCCTTCCACAGCCTCGGTCACGGCCTTTTCGGCCATGGTGGTATCAAGCACAAAGGCTATGCGGTTGGCCTTGACCTGGTCGGCGACCAGCATCTTGCCAAAGGTGGCGGCGTCCACCACCATGGGGCTTTTGCCCAGGCCCATGGGAGCGAGGTACTTCTGGTCCAGGGCCACCCAGCCCGTGGCCAGCACAACAGCGCCCACTTCCACTTCCACCGTGCCGGAGGCTGTGTCGATGGCGGCCTTGAATTCGCCCGGCTGGCCTTCCAGCTTCTGCATCCGGGCGCTTGTGTAAATCTTGATCTTGGGGCTGCCCATGGCCTCGCTGACCTTGGCCACGAGGTTGGTGGACTGCTTGTTTTCCCAGGGCGAAGCCAGAGGTGAGGCCATGGGAATGTTGTTGGCCGCGCCGCCCAGCTTGTCGCTTTTTTCCACCAGCACCACTTCATAGCCGGTGGCCGCAGCTTCAAGGGCCGCCGTAAGGCCGGTCCAGCCGCCGCCAATAACCAGAATGCGCTGCACGCCCGCCACCGAAGCGGCTTCGGGAGCCTCGCTCTTCTGCAGTTTCACCACGCCCATGTTCACGTAGTCGCGGGCCATGAGCCGCAGCAGTTCAGGCGCGCCCTTGGCTGTATCCACAGGGCTTCTGTCGGGATTTTTGTATGCCTGCACGCATTGTTCGCGCAGGTTCACGTGTTCGATCAGCACGGGCAGGCGATAGAGTTCGCCGTCCACGCGCGGGGAAGCGCCGCAGAGCAGCACGCCGTCAAGGCCCTGGGCCTCGATGTCAGCCTTGATTTCATCCAAGGCCAATGCCAGCACGGGAACCACCTTAACCACGGCAGTGAGATCGCCCCACTTTTCCGCAGTTTGGGCGGCAAGCGCCTCTACGTCGAGGCCGCCGCCGATGTTCTGCTGGTCAAAATAGACGCCAATCTTACCGGCCATGCCGCCTACCTCCCTTTCACCGTTTGTACCGCCTTCAGGGCGGCGGCTGTGCCGGACTGAGCCGAGCGCATCACATCAAGGGGCATGCGAGCGCAACCGGCTGCAAAAATACCGGCCTCTTCACCGCCCGCCACAAAGCCTTCTTCATCAAGAGGCAGGGGCAGAGGCGCGTCTTCACCGGCCAGCGAGGGCTGCATGCCCGTGGCCAGTACAACAAGGTCATAATCAAGGGTGAGTTTTTCACCGCTCACGGCGTCCTCGGCGGTCAGGCGAACCTTGTCGCCTTCGGCCTGCACGGCGTCAGCCACTTTGCCCTTGACAAAATGCACATTGGGCATGGCCTTGACCTTTTCAAGCACCTTCACATAGCGGCCAGGGGCGCGCAGGTCGATGTAGTACACCGTGATCTGCGTTTCAGGGCTTTGCTCGGCCAGATACTGGCAGTGCTTGAGCGTGGCCATACAGCAGATATAGGAGCAATAGTTCAGGTGGTTCTGGTCGCGGGAACCCGCACACTGCACAAAGGCCACATGGTGCGGCCTGCGCCCGTCAGTGGGACGCACTATGCGCCCGCCGGTGGGCCCGCTGGGCGCGGCAAGGCGCTCAAGCTGCATGTTGGTAATGCAGTTTTTCACGGCGCCGGCGCCAAGGTTGGTGAGGCGGGTCACGTCGTAGGGCTTCCAGCCGGTGGCGACGACCACCGCGCCAACGCTGAGCTCGATTTCGCGAGGCCCTTCATTCACGTCCAGAAACTGGTTGCCCGCAACGCGGGCCGCGTCGGCCTTGGAAAGCCCCTTCATGTCCAGCGTGTAACGGCTGGGGAAGGCAAAGGGCATGGCCTTGAAAAGGGCCTTGCGCTTGGAAAGGCCGAAGTCAAATTCGCTGGGGGTTTCACCGTCCAGACTGGAAGCCAGCAGGCCGAAATCCACATTGTGGGGCGCCGTGTGGCGCGGTTCGATGCGCACCTTCACGGTGTAGTCGCCCTTGACCCCGCGAAAGCCGACCACTTCTGCCTGGGTAAAGAACTTCACACGGGGATTTTTCCTGATACGCTGGAACTGGATTTCCAGGCCGCAGGAGGGAGGACAGAGTTTTGGGAAATATTTGTTGAGCTGAGCCACGCGGCCCCCGAGCCAGGGCGACTTTTCGACGATATAGACGTCGTGGCCCAGTTCCGCCGCTTCAATGGCGGCTGTAAGGCCTGCAAAGCCGCCGCCCACGACGAGAATGGCATTGGACATCCTGGATATCCTCCTGCGTTGTTGCATAGCGGCTGAAGAAGCGCCAAAGGGCTTCCGCCGCAGAAAAAAGGGTGGCCGCATCCGGCCTGTCTTAACGGGCTCCGGCTCTAACCGGCTGCCGACGATCAATCGCCCTGCCTGAGTGCGATGATCCTGAGCCGTCCACGCGCCCTCAAGACACTGCCTCCCCATAACCGGCAAAACTCCCGCTGACGGTCTTGCCGTCCAGCGGGGAGCGTGAGGGCCAAACATGCCGTAAAGCTGTTGGTCTGGCATCCGGGCTGCATGCCTTGGCCTGGCAGCTTCCGCGCTGTGCGGCGGCTGCTCTTATTTTCACGCTCTCTGTGTTTCTTTCGCACGCCCCTTGACTGAACATGCGTACAGCCAAGGGGGCGGCCTTACGGCCGCCCCTTTAGTGCTGTAATGCCGCCGACTAGTCGGGGATGATCTGGTAATAGGGCTTCTTGAAGATCTTGGTCTCGCCAGTGGCGGGATCGTACTTGGAGTTCACGAAGCACTTCCACTTGGTGTCGTCCAGGCCCATGAAGTCCGCACGATAGTAGAAGCCGGGATAACGGGATTCTTCGCGGAAGGAGATGTGCTGCATGTGCAGGCGCACCGTCCACAGGCGATGGTAGTTTTCCCAGCAGCGCAGCAGTTCGTGCAGGTCACGGGAGGCCAGCTTGAGGGAGTCTTCTTCCATCATGGCAAGCAGGTTGAAGCCCGTGTCGAGCAGAGCCTTGGAGGTGGTGTAGTAGGTGCTCACGCCGCCGCCGTATTCGTCGGTGCACTTCACAAGACGCATCATGAAGTTCTTGGGCGTGATGTAGTTGGGGTTGACCACGGGGTCGGTGGAGGCGTCCTTGCCAGCGAGGAAGTTGTAGTAAGGACGGTAGATCAGCTTCTTCAGTTCGTCGGCGGTTTCCTTGACCTCGGGCTTGAAGTCCTTGTGGTCAAGGCACCAGCGCACCATCTGCTTGCCGGCGATGCGGCCTTCAGCATGGGAACCGGAAGAGAACTTGTGGCCGGAAGCGCCCACGCCGTCGGCGCAGGTGAACAGACCTTCAACGGTGGTCATGCGGTTGTAGACTTTGCCGTTGGCAGCGCGAACCTTGTAGTCTTCGGGCACCCAGGCTTCGTCGGGACCGGACACCCAAATGCCGCAGCAACCGGAGTGGGAGCCGAGCAGGTAGGGTTCGGTGGGCATGATTTCGGAACCGCGTTCTTCAGGAGCGGTATTGGTGCAGGCCCACAGGTTGGCCTGGCCAACGCACATGTCGAGGAAGTCTTCCCAGGCTTCGGACTCAAGTTCCTTCTGCTGCTCTTCGTTCAGAGTGGCGAAGGTGGTCTGCAGGGCAGTCTTGGTGTCCATGTAGATGGGGCCGCGACCTTCGCGCATTTCGCGAAGCATCATGTGGTTACGCAGGCAGGTCGGGATGACATGGCCCTTGGCGTAGCCGCGATCTTCGTAGGGCTTCAGCATGGCACGGTTGGTCACGCAGTAGTCTTCGCCCTTGCTGTTGGTGGCTTTGGCCTTGAACAGAAGGAACCACGCGCCCACGGGGCCGTAACCGTCCTTGAAGCGGGCGGGCACGAAGCGGTTTTCCATCATGGTCATTTCAGCGCCGACTTGAGCGCACATGGTATAGGTAGAACCGGCGTTCCACACGGGATACCAGGCGCGGCCCATGCCTTCACCGGTGGAGCGGGGACGGTACACGTTCACCGCGCCGCCAGCTGCCACCATAACGGCGTTGGCTTTAAAGATGTGCACTTCGTTGGCGCGCAGGTTGAAGCCCACGGCGCCGGCGATGCGGTTGGGGGTATTTTTGTCGAGCAGCAGCTTCACGATGAAGATGCGCTCCATGATGCGGTCTTCACCCAGGGCATTCTTGGCAGCTTCGGCCACGATGCACTTGTAGGATTCACCGTTGATCATGATCTGCCAGCGACCGGAACGCACGGGGGCGTCGCCCTTACGCAGGCTCTTGCCGGCGGCCTTGGCGGCAGCGCCGTTCATGTTGTGGCCGTCTTCACCCTTGATCCAGCAGGGCAGACCCCAGTCTTCGAACAGATGCACGGAGTCGTCAACGTGACGGCCGCAGTCGAAGATAAGGTCTTCGCGGACCAGACCCATAAGGTCGGTGCGGACCATGCGCACGTAGTCGTCGGCGCTGTTGTCGCCCAGGTAGGTGTTGATGGCGGAAAGGCCCTGAGCCACGGCGCCGGAGCGCTCGAGGGAAGCCTTGTCGCAAAGCATAATTTTCAGGCCATGCTTGTCGCCCCAGCGCACTGCTTCAAAAGCGGTGCCGCAGGAACCCATGCCGCCGCCCACGATGAGCAGGTCAACCGCATGTTCTTTCACTTCGGGTTCGGCAATGGCTACGCCCTTGGTCGCTTCCTTGACGGGAATCATAGGCATAATGGTATCTCCTTATCGCACTAGCGGTTGCAAAAGCCTAGCGGCCGATTTCCATGCAGGTAAGAGCCTTATCGGCTTCCAACATTTCGAACTTCTTGCCGAGAGCTTCCTTGGGGGCAACCAGGGCGGTTTCGGTGAAGAGCAGTTCGTCTTCGATGTTGGCGCCTTCGGGATGACCTTCAAAAGGCTTGATGGAACCTTCCGGCGTGGTGCGAATGGGGAACTTGAAACGCTTGACATTGCCGTTCCGGAACTGAACCGTCCACATGATCGAGTCGGCCGAGCGCATGGGGATACAGGTTCCGCCCATGGGAGCGAAGTCGGCGTAGGGGCGGGCCGTAATGGCGCCCTGGGGGCAGATCTTCACGCAGGAATAGCATTCCCAGCAGGCATCGGGTTCCTGGTTGTAGGCCTTCATTTCCTCTGCATCGAGGATCATGAGGTCGTTGGGGCAAATGTACATGCAGGCCGTCTTTTCGCCACCCTTGCAGCCGTCACATTTGGACGGATCGACATAAGTCGGCATACGTATCCTCCAACTCTTTAAAAGTGTTTGAAAACCCACCGGGTTCGGCGTGGCGTGGCGGCAGATTCCGACACGCCGGGGTTAGCCGAGCGCTTTCGCAACAATTGTTGGGCGAATGGCTTGCGCAATTAGTAACAAGCACTTAGCGTCCGAGTCAAGCCCCCTCTGCAAAAATTCGTGGAAAGTCTACAGCGCCAAACATCAATTCTTTTTAAATTTAAATAGGTTAATCGTCTTGTGAAAAAAAAATTAATCCCCGTTTCAAACCATCCCCCGCAGAGTCCTCGCGAGCCGACCCTTGCAAGAGAAGCCATTTCAAGCTAACACGCAT
Source organism: Desulfovibrio sp. 86 (assembly GCF_902702915.1). Taxonomy (NCBI): domain Bacteria; kingdom Pseudomonadati; phylum Thermodesulfobacteriota; class Desulfovibrionia; order Desulfovibrionales; family Desulfovibrionaceae; genus Desulfovibrio; species Desulfovibrio sp. 86. Next base: position 1,233,031 of record NZ_LR738849.1, read on the forward strand.
GCGCAGAGAAAGGAAGACTGTGACACTGAATTGTTACACATTTCTGCCAACCCTCTGTTATTCCATACAACGTATAAGCATTTGCATATCCCTTCCATTTTTCTCACAGGAAAGAGCATGACTGACCATTCCAACGATTCACGCGGCTCCCGCCCTTCTCGAGACGCCCGCGACGCGCGCGATTCACGCGGCCCCCGCACTCCCCGTGACGCTCGCGATTCTCGCGATTCACGCGGGCCACGTCCCCCCAGGGATGCCCGTGACTCACGCGACTCGCGCGGCCGTGATGACGCGCCTGTGCGCCGCCCCCTGCGCGAAACTGTTTGCGAGATTGACCGCGACATTCTGCGCCTTTTGCTGCGCCGCCATAACATTCTGGCGCGCATGCGCGGCGACAAGTCGCATCTCGACTCCGCCGAAGAAAAATTGCTGCGTGAATCGTGGGAAGGCGCAGTGGCCCGCATCAGCCGCGACGCTCGCCTTTCGGGCCATTTTTTTTCCCTGATGCAGGAAGTGGAATTTCTGCCCCGCCCCGCAGGCGAGCGCCCCGCTGAAAGCGCCGAAGGCCAGGACTCTGCCGACGGCCGCGCGGGTGAAGGCCCCGCTGCTCAGGAAGGGCCGGACAAACGCACTGCCTTTAACCTCGCCCCGCCCTCAAAGCCCGTTCGCCTGCGCATGCCGGCGCCCCTGGCCTGCCGCTCCACCCGCGCCTGGCTTATGCTGGCCGCAGCCACGGGACAGCCCACGCGCGTGAGCCCCTGCCTCATGAACGACCCCATTGTGGATTGCGTGAAGATGCTCATCCAGATCGGCGCATCCCTTACCCGTGAGGACGACGGCGTCACGGCGCGGCCCTCCGTGCCCGTGAGCGCGCCCGACAAGGTGCTGTACGTGGGCGACAGCGCATGGAACTTCTTTTTGCTGCTGGGGCACTACCTGGGCCGCCCCTCACGCGCGAAATTCATGGGCGAAACAAGCCTGAAACTGGCCGACCTTTCCGCAGTGCGCCACTTTCTGCCCGCCATGGGCGCCCGCCTTGTGCATGTGGTGCCCAAGAGCGACGGACTGCCCGCCCGCCTGGAGTGTTCCGGCATTATCCCCGACGCGGTGGTCATGCCCGCCGATACGCCCGCGGAACTGGCCGAAGGCATACTGCTGGCCGCGCCTGGCTACGAGCACAGCCTCATGATGGATTTGACGGGCCACCCCGCCCAAAAGACCATCTTTGCCCGTACCTTGCCCATACTTCGGGCAGCAGGGGCCGAGGTGAGCGTGGACGGCGGCGTGGTGCGCATTCATCCGACTAAGCTGGAAATCCCCGCCCTGCCCGACCTGCCCATGGAGCCTGAACTGGCGCTCTTCCTGCTGTCCCTGCCCCTGGCCATGGGCGGCGAAACCCGCCTTGCCGGACACTGGCCCCAGTGGCCCGCAGCCGAGGCTGGATGGGATCTCCTGCACGGCCTGGGCCTTGACCTGCGCCAGCAAAAAGGCGCGGATGGCGGCGAAGTGACCGCCAGCAGCACGGCCCCCCTCAAGAACTTCACTCTTGCCGCCCTGCCCGAAAATCTGCCTTCCGACTGGGCCCCGCTGGCCGTTGGCCTGGCCGCCTGTGCCGCCCTGCGCGGCGCACAGGTCAGCCTGCCCACGCTCCCGCAGGATATGGACGTGCATGAAGTGGAGAGTTTCCTCCATGCCCTCGGACTGGAACAGAACAGTGAAGGCAGATTGTGCAAAAATGAACAATCTGGCGTCAAAGCGGGCTGGAATGCCCCCACCCCTGTCTGGGCCATGGCCCTTGCCCTGGCGGCCTGCGCCAAGCCGCACCAGAAGCTGGGCAACCCCGGCGTCATGACGGGCCTGTACCCGGCCTTCTGGGCCCTGTACAATGCCCTGCCCGAACCGCCGCAGCGCCGCGCCGCAGCCGAGGCCGCTCCGGCCGCCCCGGCCCGCCGCCGTATTATCACCTCGGTTGTGGCCGTGCCGCCGGAACTCAAGGAAGATGAAGACTTTTAGCAATAACTTCCTGATTGCTGACAGGAGAGGGCCGCCCATCGGGCGGCCCTCGCGCGTTTGACGCCCTACCTGCATTAGCGCAGAGTGATTGGAGCAGGCTTTTTCGCAGGTGTTTTTGGTATGTTGTGGTGGTTTGCAGGGTCTTGCAATGTTTTGCAGTGTTTTGTGGGGGAGGGACCCTTTTGCAAAAGGGTCGCCTCCCCCACACCCCCACCCCCTAAAACTCTTACGAACCCCTTTTCCGCCATGCCGCCGTCCCCCCAGGAAAAACAATCCGAGGCACTACGACTAGCCACAGGAGAATGCCCACCATGCCCCGCAGCCTTTTACGGATCATCCTCCCGCCCCTGATGTCAGTTTTGGTGTGTTTTCTGCTTGCCGCGCCCCCCGCGCGGGCCTGCACCCTGTGGGCCGCAGCCGGTGACGCCGTTCAGGGGGGCGGCGCCATCATCGTAAAAAACAGGGACTGGACGCCGGGGGAAAGCCAGCGCATCGAGATTTTCAGACCAGCGGGCGGCTATGCCTACGCGGCGCTCATGGCCACACGCGAAGCCCAAAAAAGCACGGGAGTGCAAGTGGAGATTGACCGCCCGGTGGCGGGGGTCAATGAAAAGGGACTTACGGTCGTCAGCGCGGCGGCGAGCAGCCTGCCACGAAGGGACAGGCAGGCCTCCACGGCCAATCACAAGCTTATGGCGCAGATACTCACCCTCTGCGCCTCGGTGGATGAGGTCATGGCCCTGGATCCGTCCCGGTTTCGCGGGCCGCTCTTTCTGATGCTTGCGGACAGGGAAAAAATTGCGCTTGCTGAAATCGGACTGGAAGGAATGGTGGCCTGGCGCACGCAGACCAACGGCGTGCTGTACCATACGAACCACTATCTTGAACCGGCCCTGCAACGCTTCAACAGAAAACTTGGCGAAAGCAGCCATGCCCGCTACGCGCGCATTGCCCATCTGCTGCAAACCAGCCCCAAACCCTACACCTTTGACAGCCTGCTGGCCTTCACACGCGATCACGTCGCCGGGCCGGACGACAGCATCATGCGCACGGGTTCTACGCCGACCTCAGCGCGAACCGTAGCCGTATTCGCCGTATCCCTGCCAGGATCAGGTGAAGCCGAGGTCTATGTGCGCCTGCTTCAGGAGGGCAAACCCGAACATGAGGAAACCTACAAACTGGATTCGTTGCTGACGCCCGCCGCTAGAGGCCGGTAGCTGCGGCAGGGATGGCTATGCCGCTTTGCTGAAGATTCCTCTCTGCGTCTTCTTTCTGGTACTTGTTCTCGCCCCCACTATTGTCACACTGCTGCTTTTCATTTTCGGCATGTGAGGCGACGCCTGCTGAAGGGCGGACATTTTTCCGCCCTGCACCAGACACCTACGGAAGCACCAGGGTTTATCTGTGGTTTCATATTGCTGTGTTGTTGCAGTATTGCTATAAAAATATAGTCGTCAAAGCCGGAAGCCGAAACAATGGAGACCCGATGACTCTGGAAAAACTTGACGATTCCGCACGAGCCTTCATACGCGGCGCATGGCCCCTGTGCCTCATTGCAATACTTAACTTGTGGTGCCTGATGCCCACTGCCCATCCCTATGCGGTTTTCTCCTTCCTGTACGGTTTTGCAGGCTGCCTGATTTTTGTGCGCGGCTTCGGCCTTGCCACTTTCTGGCCCATATATTGCTTGGCTTTTGCGGCCCTTCTTACTACGTCCCCATCAGACAATGAAATAGAGCAGTTGCAGATTATACTGCGCCTTGAACGTATGGACAGTGACTACCTGGGGTATCTCGTCAGGGCCTTCAAGGCTGCCCTGATGACTGTGCCTTTTTCCCTATTTTTCTTCGACCGTATGGGCGGCTATGTCACGTTATTAAAGATCCCCCTTTGCATCTTTTTTCTGGTGCTTGTCCTCGAACCTACCCTTTTATTCCTGCTGCTCTTCATTTTCGGCATGTGAGGTGACGCCTGCTGAAGGGCGGACATTTTTCCGCCCTTCAGCAGGTCAGCTACGGAAGCACCAAGGGCTTATCAGCGGTTTCGTATCGTTGCGCTTTTTGCAGGATTTCAGCGAAATAATGCTGGCAGTTATTTAACAGAAAATTGTATCGTACTGGGGTAAACTCCGACTGAAATGCCTCATTTTTCTCTTTCTCCCATTCCTCCTCAAGAGCCTGTCGCGCACGATCAACATATTCTTTTCTGTATTTGGGCGCTTCGACTTCGTAGGTGAGAAGCTTTTTTGTATTCTCCACAAGCAAACCCTCTCCCTTGGACAAACCGAAATTGCTTCCATCACTGCCCACAAACTGCATATGCTCGAAGTGTTGCTGACTATTCCATCAATGCAGCAAGCCCGGCATGTCTTTGGACATGCCGGGCTTGCAAATCAGTGACCGTAACGAAGGCGCCGCTACTTTTTGGGCGCGGTCTTTTTTTGCCATATGGCAAAGTGGGCCAGAGCCATGCCTCCGTGGCCAACCAGATACAAGGCCAGGGACCAGGCAAAAAACTTGTGCACGCTGTAGGCCGTCAGCAATGAGCGGTGGTTGCTCCAGTTGTCAAACCACCACAGGCCGGAAGCAACAGTCAGCAACAGAGCCCACATGCCAAGCCCCTGCACGCAGGCGGGCAGGCCCTTGGGCCGGGGGCCCACAACCTTGAACTGCGCCGCCGCGCGCAGGTCCTTGATCAGCTGGTCGTTATCACCCCAGAGATAGGGAAAGAAATTGCGCAGGCCGCGCTTTTTGACGCTGAGAACCACAAGGGTCACGCCGAAAACGCACAGGAACATGCCCAGGATGATATGTATCCAGACTAAGGGCGAGAGGCCGGATGGCAGTACAACCATGCCGAAGCTGAGCAAGATTTGCAGTAATACCAGCGTTATGACGCTGGCATGAATACAGCGCAGCAAGGGTGGCTGAAAAAAACCCAAAAATTTCCACAGCAATGCGCCCTGGGCCACAACTTTTTCTTTCACGGTCATGCAGTCGCTCCTGAATTCCGGGCCCGGATTCATGCCGCTGCCAGCCCGTTGTTTCCAATCGCGGCATGACTAGCGTGTCGCAAGAAAAGTCCGGGCCAGATTAGTAAAAGACAATCCTCCACAATGACGCCATGAAAAACACGCTCCCGGCGGGATTCTTCACCCCGCCGGGGGCAATATTCATTTCCAGGAACTCCCAGGACGCGCCGCGAGGCTGTCCCGGGGCCGGGACAGCCTCGCTAAAGCTGCCCTAATGGCTGCACGAGCAGTGCAGCATGTGTTCCATCTTTTCTTTCTTGGTGCGCAGGTAGTATTCGTTTTCGGGGCAGGCTTCCATTTCGATGGGCACACGCTCGACAATTTCGATGCCGTAGCCTGAAAGGCCCACGATCTTCTTGGGATTGTTGGTCAAAAGCCGTATTTTGTGAATACCGAGGTCAACGAGGATCTGCGCGCCGGTGCCATAGTCGCGCAAGTCCGGGGGAAAGCCCAGCTTGCGGTTGGCTTCCACCGTGTCATAGCCCTGATCCTGCAAGGCATAGGCGCGGATTTTGTTGGCAAGGCCGATGCCCCGCCCTTCCTGACGCATGTACAGCAGCGCGCCGCGCCCTTCCTTTTCAATCTGGCGCAGGGCCGCGCCAAGCTGTCCGCCGCAGTCGCAGCGCAGGGAGCCCAGGGCGTCGCCCGTGAGGCACTCGCTGTGCACGCGCGTGAGCACGGGTTCCGGCCCGCTGAGATCGCCCTTGACCAGGGCCAGATGCGTGCCCTGATCGGTTTCGCTCTCATAGGCGTAGACGGTGAAGTCGCCAAATCTGGTGGGCAGGTGGGCCTTGTCCACACTGCGCACGGAAACCTGACCACGATTCAGACGGTGACGGATGATATCCTTGACAGCCGCTATCTTGAGGCCGTGCTCTTCGGCAAAGACTTCCAGATCGGGCATGCGCGCCATGGTGCCGTCATCGCGCATGATTTCGCAAATGACCGAGGCAGGCTTGAGCCCTGCCAGCTTTGAAAGATCCACGCCGCCTTCGGTCTGCCCGGCGCGTGAAAGCACCCCGCCCGCCTTGGCGCGCAGGGGAAAAACGTGCCCCGGCGTCACGAGGTCGTCGGAGCGCACGTTGTCGGCCACTGCCGCCAGAATGGTCGTGGCGCGGTCAGCGGCGGAAATACCGGTGGTGACGCCCTCGCGGGCTTCGATGGATATGGTGAAATTGGTGCCGAAGCGTGAACCGTTGCGCTGCGTCATAAGGGGCAGGTCAAGACGGTCGATAAGTTCCGGAGCCATAGGCAGGCAGATCAGACCCCGCCCGTACTTGGCCATGAAGTTGATGGCCTCCGGAGTGACAAATTCGGCGGCCATGGTCAGGTCGCCTTCATTTTCCCTACCCTCGTCGTCCACAAGAATGACCATCTTGCCCTGCCTGATATCGGCAACGGCTTCCTCAATGCTGCACAGTGGCATGATGCTTCCTTCGTTTGGCCCGCGTGCGGGCTGTGAATATATAATTGGGGAAGCACTGATTAAAGAGCCTCCTGGAAACGCGCAGTTATTTCGTTTGGCAAGGCGCGATCTTTTTTTGAAGCAGGAGTGGACTCTTCTGTCCTCGACTGTTTCAAAAAAAGTCAAGCAACGCCGCCAAACGGAATAAATCAGCGTTTCCTTAGATAACTATGGCTGGCTGGCCCTTCTGTCAACCGCGCGGGCTGCTCAAACCTCGTCGGCGGCCGTGGGCCTGAGGCCGACTTCGGCCAGCAGGTCGCGCAACGCGCGCCCCAGAAGAAAGGGCAAAATGGCCTCGGGCACGCCCGCGCGTTCCACGCACAACTGGCGGAACGCGGCCTCGGTGCGCACGGTTTCGCCCAGGTGGGCAAGCAGCGTCTGGCGTTCTTCCGCGTCCATTGCGCCAGCGTCGTGAACCTGCACGCCCTGCGGGGCAAAGCCCAGCCTGGCGGCGGTTTCCAGCACGGGAGCCGCAGGGCTCTGCTCTTCATGCGCGGCCATAAGATCTGGCAAGAGCGCGCGGGTTCCGGCGTCCAGAGCGGGAAAACCGGGCAGATGCGCTTCGCTGGCCAGAATCCTGAAGGCTTCGGCCCTGTCCATCAGAGGCGTGCCGGACAAAAGGTCTTCCAGAGGGGTCGTGTCCATGCAAAACAGCGCGGAGCACTGCACCGGTCGCTGGGCATAGATGGCGCAGCCAGAACCGTCGCGGTAATAGCGGCAGCGCCAGGGATGCGCCTGCCCGCCAAGACCGGCCACCTTGATATGCTCCTGTTCCAGAGGCCACAGGCCTCCACGCACGTCATCGCGCGCCCACTCTCCCTTTCTCAGGCAGACCAGGCTGTCCAGGGTCAAAGCGCCGCTCACCAGCCGCGAGGCGTCGTCCACCATGAGGGTGGGGCCGCCGCGCAGACAGCACATGCCGCAACGGCGGCAAACGGGCGCCTCTAGGGGCGAAGACATATCCTGTGAAATCATGACGCCTCCGAAACCGGCATGCCCGCCGGGCCCGAAACCCTGGCACATGCCGGCGACTAAATCAGATTAACTTTGAAATGCTTCACATTTCCAAGTTTTCATTCAGCCGAAAAATACGCGCCTGGGCAGAACCCGCGCTACTTGTGGCGCACTGCGCACCTCGCGGGCATGCCTTTAGGCAACATGCCGTCAGCCATATGCGCCAGCCGCGAGCCGTCAAAATGACATGCCGTACAGCTATAGATACACGCATGCGCGCGCTGCGCCAACTGGTCTCAGACTGCCAGCCCCAGATTGTGCGGCAAACTCCCGGCAGCCCAGACTTTATGAAGAGCGTCAGGCCGGCCTACGCGCCAGATCCCGTCCAATGCAGCCGTGCCGGTTTATGCGGCAGTGCCGCCCGCCTCTGCACTGGCAGTCTCGCCCGTTCCGCCAGTCTTCACGTCCTTGTGGAACCGTCCGCCCCAGCGCCTGCCAAGGGCGCGAGAGAGCTTTTCCATATAGTAATAGTAAACGGGCGTAATGTAGAGCGTCACTATCTGCGAAAAACACAGTCCCCCCACCACGGCCATGCCCAGGGGCCTTCGGGCCTCGGCCCCCGCGCCCACGCCGATGGCAATGGGCAGAGCGCCCATCAGCGCCGCCACCGTGGTCATCATGATGGGCCGAAAACGCACATGACAGCCCTGCCTGATGGCCTCCAGCGGTTCCAGGTCCGGGTTATGGCGCTGCGCCTCAAGGGCGAAGTCCAGCATCATGATGGCGTTCTTCTTCACGATGCCAAGCAGCATGATCACGCCCACAAAGCCATAGAGGTTCAGGTCCATGCCGAACAGCCAGAGCGTGCCCAGCGCGCCGAAGCCCGCCGAGGGCAGGCCGGAAAGGATGGTCAGGGGATGGATGAAGCTTTCGTACAGAATGCCCAGCACCAGATAGATAACCACTATGGCCAGCACCAGCAGCCAGCCCATGCCCGTGAGCGAGCTTTGAAAAGCCTGGGCCGTGCCCTGGGATTCGGCGGTCACCGTATCGGGCAGCAGCGGCTGCGCGGCGGCCTCCACGGCAGCGACGCCCTGCCCCAGCGACACGCCGGGGCGCAGGTTGTACGAAATGGTCACCGAGGGGAACTGGCCGTTGTGGTTCACGGCAATGGGTCCCACGCCCGGCTCCATTTTGACCAGGGTGTCCAGGGGCACAAGGTTGCCGTTGGCGGCGCGCACATAGAGGCGCGACAGAGCCGAACTGTCCTGCTGAAATTTCTTCTGTAATTCCACAAAAACCGTGTAGTCATTGGTGGGCGCGTAGATGGTGGATATTTCACGCGAGCCGTAGGCCGACTGAAGCGCCAGGTCTATCTGGTGCGGGCTGACGCCCAGGGCCGCCGCGCGGTTACGGTCAATGGAAACGCGCAGTTCGGGGTTTTTCAGCTGCAGGTCGCTGTTCACGTCCTGTATTTGCGGCAGGGCGCGCAGGGCGTTCTCTATTTTCTGGGCGCTGTCGTAGAGGTCCTCCATGTCCGGGCCGGAAAGCGTGTACTGATACAGCGCCTTGGACGAGCGCCCGCCCAGGTTGATGGCCGGGGGCACCCGCACAAAGACCCGCATGGAAGGCGAGATATTGAGTTCACGCCGCAACTGCTCCGCCACCTGATCGATGCCGGGCCGCTGCGCGTGGGGCTTGAGGGGCATAAGCAAAATGCCGTTGTTCATGCTGGGGCTGCCGCCCACAATGCCCACAATGGAATTGTACATGGACAGATGGGGATTTTTTTCCAGCAGGGGATCGAGGCTGCGCTGCGCGCTGACCATGCCCTCGTAGGATACGCCCTGCTCCGCCTCGGTGCTGGCCACCAGCATGCCCATATCTTCCACGGGCAGAAAGCCCTTGGGCATGGCCATGCCAATCCAGACCGTGAGCGCCAGCAGAACCAGCGAGGCCGTCAGCGTTTTCATGCGGTGGTGCAGCACAACGTCCAGCGAGCGGGCATACAGAGCGTTGAGGCGGTCAAAGCCACGCTCAAGCCAGCCATACAGGCCCTGTCCCGCGCTGCGGCCAGCCTTGTGCGCCCCTTGCGCCTTGAGAAAGTAGGCGCAGAGCATGGGCGTCAGCGTGAGCGACACCACGCCCGAAGCCAGAATGGCCGCGATGATGACCACGGCGAACTCCCTGAACAAACGCCCCACAATGCCGCCCATAAAGAGTACGGGGATGAAGACCGCCGCCAGGGAAACCGTCATGGACACGATGGTGAAGCCGATCTCCGCAGAGCCGTCGTAGGCCGCTGTGAGCGGGTCCTTGCCCATCTCCTGGTGGCGCACGATGTTTTCCAGCATGACGATGGCGTCGTCCACCACAAAGCCCACGGCCAGGGTGAGCGCCATGAGCGAGAGGTTGTCCAGGCTGTAGCCAAGCACCGCCATGACCGCAAAGGTGGATATGACCGACATGGGCAGGGCGAGGCTGGGAATGACCGTGGCGGGCAGGTTGCGCAGAAAAACAAAGATGACGATCACAACCAGAAAGACGGTGAGCACCAGCGTAAACTTAACATCTGCCACGGAATGACGGATGGATTCTGAACGATCGTAAAAAATTTCCAGCGATACGGAAGGCGGCAACTGGCGTTCAAGCCCCGGCATCAACGCGCGGATGGCGTCCACCACCTGCACGGTGTTTGTGCCGGGCTGGCGTTCCACGGCCAGGGTAATGCCCGGCGCGCCGCCATTGCCCCAGGTGATCTGCTTGTCCTGCTTGACGCTGTCCACCACCTGCCCGATGTCGCTCAGGCGCACGGGCGCGCCGTTGCGGTAGGCCACCACCGTATCCTGAAAGGCGCGGGCGTTGAGCAACTGCCCGGAGGACTTGATGGCACTGGCCCGCTGCTCGCCCTCCAGCGCGCCCGTGGGCAGCATGCTGTTGGCGGCGGCCACGGCGTCGGCCACTTCGTCAATGCCAAGCCCGCGCGAGGCCATCTCGTCCGGGTCAAGCTGCACGCGCACGGCGTACTTTTTCTGCCCGTACACCACCACCTGGGCCACGCCTTCCACCATGGAGAGCCTTTGCCCTATGAGGGTGTCGGCGTATTCGTTGAGGGCATACAGGGGCAGGGTCGATGACGAAACCCGCAGGTACAGTATGGGCATGTCCGCCGGGTTGACCTTGCGAAAGCTGGGCGGCGTGGTCATGCTGGTGGGCATGCGCCGCTGGGCGAGGCCTATGGCCGACTGCACGTCCAGCGCCGCAGCGTCGATATTGCGGTCAAGGGCGAACTGTATGGTAACGCGGGTGCGGCCCGTGGAGTTGACCGAAGAAATGGAATCAATGCCCGCAATGGTGAAAAATTCCTTTTCCAGCGGAGTGGCCACGGACGCCGCCATGGTTTCCGGGTCAGCTCCTGGCAGGTCGGCCATGACCTGAATGGTGGGAAAATCCACATTGGGCAGATGGTTGACGGGCAAGTTTTTATAGCCCGTCATGCCGAAAAAAAGCATGCCGAGCATAAGCAGCACCGTGGCTACGGGGCGGCGAATGAATATGGCGGCGATATTCATAATTTTTCCTACGTCAACTGAGTATCAGGCGCAAGAGCAAAAACAGCCCGAGCCCGCAGCACAGGCCGCCAATGAGCTTGCGCAGCACTTCTGTGGGAATGCGCTTGGTCACGGCTATGCCCGCGAAGAGTCCTATGAGGGCCATAAGGCAGATATACGGCAAAATGGCAAAGTCCACATGGCCGTTGGCCACGTTGCCGATGGTGCCGAAAAGAGCCGTGGTCACCTGATAGGGCATGGCCAGCCCCACCGCCGTCATGGGCGAGACTCCGGCGATGATCATCCAGGGGATGGACACCACGGAGCCGCCAGCGCCTGTGAGGCCAGCCAGCAGGCCCGTTATGGCCCCAATGCAGAAAAAACCCTTGCCGCTCTGCCAGAACGCGCTGCCTTTTCCCGTCCTTGGGGGCCGCAGGGCGCACAGCCCGGCAAACATGATGATACAGGCCAGCATGGCCACCAGAGGGCCAGCGGGCAGCCTGGCATTGAGCAGGGATCCGGGCCAGGCGGCCAGACTGCCCGCCATGTAGGGCAGGGCCTTGTACCACTCAATATGACCCAGACGGCGGTACATGACCGTGCCCACCACGCCAACAGGCAAAAATGACGCCAGGGCCGTGCCCATGGCCATGTGGGTTTCCTGCCCGCTGAACAGGATAAGGGCAGGAGGAATAAGTATGCCCCCGACCCCGGTTATGCCCATCAGAAACCCCACCAGCAACGACACCAGATACAGAACGATTGTAACCATGCGCGGAGCCTCAGAAAATAAAAAGGCATACCAGGGCCAGGGCCCACAGAACCAGGCCTCCGTAAAGCGCACTTTGGCGCAGGAGGTCGCACAATGCCAGCAGGCGGGGGGCGTCCCACACGGCGGAAGACGCGCCGGGCTCCCCCTTGTCCGGGGGTGGCCCGAGCCACGGTTTGTCCACCAGTTGGCCGAAATAGACTGAAGGCCCGGCCATACGCGCTCCGCACAGCCAGGCGCAGGCCGTCATGGGCCAGCCCGAATTGGGGCTGGGCATGCCCGAAGCCTGGCGGGCCACCACGGCCAGACCGGGCCAGCGGCCGGGCCAGCTGCCGGGGCAATATCTGGACCACAGGGCAGTACCGCCTCTGCTCTCGTCACCGTCACGGCCACCGTCACGGCCACCGCCGCAGCACGCCGCCTCAAGTCTTTGCCGCAGCAAAAAAAGAGCGTGAACCAGCGCCGCGCTCAAGGCGGCCAGACGCGCGGGCACAAAGGCCAGCCCATCGTCGGCCCGCGCCCCGGCCCAGCCGAGCCAGCGCCATTTTTCCGTCATGTAGCCCCACATGGAATCCGTGGTGCTCACGGCCTTGTAGCACCAGAGGGCCACCGGCCCGCCCATGAGCAGCCAGAAAAAAGGCGCTGTAAAGGCATCCGTAAGATTTTCGGAAAGCGTGTCGGCCAGGGTCTTGCGCATGAGGGGGCAATCCATGGCGCTGGTGTCACGGCTTACCAGCCATGACAGCGCCTGGCGGGCCTCGGCTTCCGGAGCCTGCTCCACCCTTTCCAGCACAAGTTCGCCCGTTTGCAGCAGACTGCCCATGGCAAGTCCGGCCCAGGCCAGATAGGCGGCCGCCAGCAGGCCCACCAGGGGCAAAGACACCGCTGCCCAGACGGCGAATCCCGTACAGGCGACCAGCACGAGCAGGGCCAGCGCTCCGGCCAGCCTGCCCCGGCACCGCTCATGCCCGGCCCCCGCCGCCAGCATGAAGCGCCGCGCGGGGCGCTCCAGCCAGTCGAGCGCTTTGCCCACAAGGCAGACAGGATGCCGCCAGGGCAAGGCGGGATCGCCGAGCCATAAATCCAGAACAAGGGCCACAGGGGCCAGCCACCAGCACTCCCACACGGACCAGGGGAAAACAAGGGCCAGCCCGTGGGGCAGGCTCACGTCCAGGTCTCCATAAGATTGGCCCGGGCCAGAGCCGCATACAGCACAATGCCCGCCGATGTGGACAGGTTGATGCTGCGCACGCGCCCTTCCAGCATGGGGATGCGCACGCGGTACGGCGAAAGGGCCAGAATATCCTGCGGCAGCCCGCGTGTTTCAGGCCCGAAAACCAGAAAATCGTCAGGCTCGAAGGCAAAATGGTGCACAGCGGCGCTTTTTTCGGAAGCCTTGGCCGAGGTGAACACCAGACGCCCGCCAGCGCCGCCCGCGCCGGACGTTTCCGCAAAGGTTCGCCAGTCGGGCCAGACGTTCAGACGCACATTGGGCCAGTAGTCCAGACCCGCGCGTTTGAGGTAGCGGTCTTCAAGCTTGAAGCCCAGAGGTTCAATCAGGTTGAGCGTCACGCCGGTGGCGGCGCAGAGCCGGGCGACATTGCCCGTATTGGGGGGAATTTCCGGCTCATAAAGAACTATCTGCATGGTATTCGCACTCGCGCGCCCGCCGGGCATGGCCCCCGGGCAAATTTCTTTGGAGCGCGATAGTATGGCGTATATGGATGCTTTTCAAGGGGCGGTGGCCGTAGCGTTGTCAGTGCCGACACGCGCCGCCGCTGCGGGGGCGGTTGGGACTGCCGCAGGATTACGCCGTCGTTGCCATGCCGCAGCTTTTCCTCTCCCAATCAAAAAATTCGTCGTACCATATTAGAGCATTTAACACTTGAAATGCTCGCGTACGGCAGGCAAAAGCCCGCCTGCTCGCATTTCGTGGCAAGGATTTTTCAGGAAAACCCTTGCAGAGCATTTAACTCATTTCATTCGTAAACTGCTCTAAAATACAATAAAAGTTTTAGGGGGTGGGGGCGTGGGGGAGGAGACCCTTTTCCAAAAGGGTCCCTCCCCCACAAGGCGTTTCAAACTTCAACTCTCAAAGTTCGACGCAGAAATACCTGGAAAGGCGCTTGTGACGGCACTGTCTAGGCTGACACCAGCCCCGCCAGACCAGGCACAGCCTGACACACGACGCGCATGTCCCTGCTGCCGAAGCCGTTGTCGTCCAGCGTGGCGAAGCTCTCGGCCTCGGTGATTTCCACGGCGGCCCCTTCCGCCCCTGCCTGTTCCAGCCTCTGGCGCAAAAGTTCCCTGGCCCGATCGCCAAGGGCCTCAAGGCTGCATCCCTTGCGGATGTTTTCCGTCAGATCCAGCGCAGGGGCGCGCAAAAGGCAGGAGCCCGTGTCGGCGTAAACTTCCACGGCGTCGGTGGGCAGGGTCAGGGCCGCGCCCACGGCATTGGCCACAGCCGTATGGGCCGGGCAGTCCACGGGCAGCCCAAGGGCGGCGGTCAGATACGGCTTCATGCAGGCTGCCGGGCCGCCTACCAGCCAGGCGCGCGAAGGACGCGCCTCCTGCAAGGCCCGCAGGCCCGCCAGCGTATAGATGGGACGGGCGTTGACGGCGTCCGCCAGTGCAGCGGCGGCGCGGCGGATCTGATCCAGGGCGTTGTCCACAGCCTTGCGGGCCAGAACACGGGGCTCAAGGCCGCACTGTTGCGCCAGCGCCTCCATGCCGGACAGGGAGGCGGCCACGTTTCCGGCCTCGTCCGCCTGCGGGGCGCTGTGCAGGGTATTGAGCGCGTCCAGCAAGGTCGGGCTCGTGCCGCCAAAGGCCATGGCTGGCCCCTGACGCAGCGGCCCCACCCGTACCGAGGCTCCGGCCCCGTGCCCGTCAACAGACACAAGGGAGTCGCCGCCCACGCCGATGGAAACCGAAGCAAGGGCGCGCACCAGGGTTCGCCGCCCCTGAAGGGTCATGCCCTCCCTGTCCACCACAGGGGAGCCGTCCACCGCCAGAGCCATGTCCGTGGTGGTGCCGCCTATGTCCAACAACAGGGCGCAGCCCTGACGGGCGGCCGGGCACAGGGCCAGCACGCCCATAACGCTGGCGGCCGGGCCGGAAAGAACCGACTGTACCGGCTCACGGCGCGAAAGACTCAGGGGCACCGCGCCGCCGTCAGCCTTGAGCAGGCGCACGGCGGCGCGCACTCCGGACTCTGCCAGCGCGCTTTCCACAGCGTCGAGAAAATTGGAGTGCAGGCGCTGCACGGCGGCGTTGAAATAGGCCGTGGCGATGCGGCGGGGGAAATTGAGCCGCCCCGAAAGCTTGTGCCCCAGAGTGACGGAAAATGATGCGCCAGATTCTACATTGTGCGCGGCATCTGATGCGGCGTTTGGCGCGATATTTGGCGTGGCATTGGGACTGTTTGTGGCGGACGCGGCGTTCTCACGGCTCAGGGCCTGCGCCATCCGCTGCTCATGGGCCGGATTGCGCGGCGAGAACTTGCCCACGCAGGCCACGGCTGCGATGCCCTCCGCGCTCCAGCGGGCGGCCTGCGCCTCAAGGCCGCCGACATTGAGCGGGCTGACCTCCGTGCCCCTGTGATCGAGCCCGCCGGGAACGACATATACATGCCGCCCCATGGCAAAACGCCGGGGGTCAAGCCCCGGCCCGGCGGAAAGGGCAAGGGCCACGGTATCGGCCTTGTCCTGCACGAGCGCGTTGACCGCCAGCGTGGCCCCCAGAGTGACGCGGCTTACGCGGCCCAAAAGGCTCGCCCCGCCAAGGGCAAGGGCGGCGGCATCGTCGTCCAGGGCGCAGGACAGGGCATGCAGCACCTCGCATACCGAAGCGGGCAGGTCATCGTGTTTTGTGCGCGTTTTGGCCGCAGCCAACAGGCGCACGCGCGGCAGCGCCGCCGGGTCAGCCGGCGTCCGCTTTGGAGGTGAAGCCGCGCGGTTTTCGGATGCTTCCTGCTCCTGCACAAGAAGAACCGCGTCGGTGTTGGTTCCTCCGGCATCTATGCCCAGCAAAAAAACCTGCCCTGCGGGCGCATTTGCGCCATGCTTCTGCTTCATTTCATCCGTCCCTTTAGTGCCAAAAGGCCGGAGTTAGCATACGACATGCCTTGCCGCAGGGCCAGCGCTTTCCCCGGCGCCCACCCTGGCGGTTTTGAATCCCGTGATCCCCTGGCCTACTGCTTGCCATACGCGGCGCTTTACAGTAAATTTTTGCTCTTGCGGCCTCAGGCAGCCACGTGCGCCGCCGATGGGACCGCCCTACAAAGAGGCTTGCGGAGGACAGCATGCAAAAGATGAAGTACATCTGGTTTGATGGCAAAATGGTTCCCTGGGATCAGGCTCAGGTTCACGTGCTCACCCACGCCCTGCATTATGGCAGCGCCATTTTCGAGGGCATCCGGGCATATGCCTGCGCCGACGGCACTTCCGCCGTATTCCGCCTTGAAGACCATTGCAAGCGCATGCTCAACTCCGCCAAGATTCTACGCTTGTCCCTCCCCCTCACCGCCGAGGAACTGGTTGCCGCCTGTATCGAAACCCTCAAGGCCAACGAACTGGCCGAGGGCTACGTGCGCCCGCTTTCCTTTGTGGGACACGGCGAAATGGGCGTCTACCCCGGCAACAATCCTGTGCAGACCATTGTGGCCACCTGGCCCTGGGGAGCCTACCTTGGCGCAGAAGCTCTTGAAAAGGGCATCCGCATCAAGACCAGCACCTTTGCCCGCAGCCATGTGAACACCTGCATGTCCAAGGCCAAAGCGGCCGGCAACTATATCAACTCCATTCTCGCCAAGGTGGAAGCCAAGGACGAAGGCTATGACGAAGCCGTCATGCTGGACACCAACGGCTACGTTTCCGAGGCCACCGGCGAAAATATCTTTATCGTGCGCGACGGCGTCATCAAGACCACGCCCTGGACGTCCATTCTCGGCGGCATCACCCGTGATTCCGTCATGAAACTGGCCAAGGACCTCGGCTATGTGGTGGAAGAACAGCAGTTCACCCGCGATGAACTGTATATCGCCGACGAGGCCTTCTTTACCGGCACAGCGGCTGAAATCACCCCCATCCGCGAACTGGACCACCGTCAGATCGGCGTGGGCCACGCGGGCCCGGTGACCAAGCACCTGCAGGCCGAGTACTTCAAGATCGTCAAGGGCGAAAACCCCAAGTACGCCAGCTGGCTGCACCACTATAAAGTCTAGGGAAGCACTCATTAAAAGCCTCCTGGAAACGCGCAGGTATTTTGTTTGGCAAGGCGCGATCTTTTTTTGAAGCAGGAGTGGACTCTTCCGTCCTTGACTGTTTCAAAAAAAGCGAAGCAAGTCCGCCAAACGGAATAAATCAGCGTTTCCCTAGGTATACCGGCGCGCCCGGCCCAGCCGGGCGCGCCCGCAAAAACACATGAAACATCTTTCCCTCGCATCGCGCTACCGCCCCCAGACCTTTGCCCAGGTGGCGGGACAGGACATGGTCAAGGCCGTCCTCTCCCGCGCCGCAGCCGAGGACAGGCCCGCCGCCGCCTATCTTTTGAGCGGCACTCGCGGTGTGGGCAAGACCACCATTGCCAGAATTTTCGCCAAGGCCCTCAACTGCGAGCATGCGCCCGGCCCGGAACCCTGCAATGAATGCGCCCAGTGCCGCAAGATCACGCAGGGCATCCATGTGGACGTCACCGAAATCGACGGCGCTTCCAACAACAGTGTCGAAGACGCCCGCTCCCTGCGCGAAACCATCGGCTACGCCCCCATGGAAGGCCGCTACAAGGTCTTCATCATCGACGAAGCCCACATGCTCACGCGCAACGCCTTCAACGCCCTGCTCAAAACGCTGGAAGAGCCGCCGGAGCGCGTGGTATTCATCTTCGCCACCACGGAAGCGCACAAATTTCCCATCACCATTGTGAGCCGCTGCCAACATTTCGTTTTTCGCCATCTGGGCGAAGACGCGCTGGTGGAGCACCTTTCTGGCGTGCTGCGCAAGGAAGGCGTCAGCTTTGAAGAAAGCGCCGTGCGTCTGCTGGCCCGCCGGGCCGCTGGCAGCGTGCGCGACAGCATGTCCCTGCTGGATCAGACCCTGGCCCTCGGCGGGGCGGAACTGACCGCAGCCGCCACACGGCAGGTGCTCGGCCTGGCCGGGCAGGAAATGTTCGGCAATCTTTTTACGGCCCTGCACGCGCAGGACTGCGCAGCCGTGGCCGACCTCTGCGGCCAGATATTGCAGCAGGGCGTGGACATAGGATTTTTCATCCGCGAACTGGCGGGCAACCTGCGCAATCTTTTTCTTTTGCGCCAGGGCGGCGAGGCCATGCTGCCGAGCCTGCGCCTGCCCGCTGACGAAGCCGCCCTGTGGCAAAGCATCGCGCCGCGTTTTTCCACCGCGCACCTGCACGCCGCCTGGCAAATGACGCTCGATTCGCAACGCGGCATTGTGCAAAGTCCGGAACCGGCGGCGGCCCTTGAACTCTTGCTGCTCAATCTGGCCATGCTGCCGCAATTGCTGCCCGTGGGCCAATTGACGCCCGCACAGATGACGCCTGCGCAGATGACGCCTGCGCAGATGGGTGGCCAGGCATCGGGCCAGCCATCTGGTCAGACTTCAGGGCAAGCGCAAGGCCAGTCGAATGGGCAAGCCACAAAGCAAGCCCCAGACCAGGCGCAAGCCACGGCCACGGCGTCCCGCGCCGCCAGCCCGCAGCCTGCGGGCCAGCCTGTCGGGCACGCTGCGCCGCAACCGCCCCACGCCGGGAGCGAAGCCTCCCGCAACGGCTACGCCGCGCAGAACGCGGGCCGAAGCCCGGCGCGCCCGCGTGACGCGGCCACGGCTCCCGGCCCTGCCACTGACGGGGATGAGGCCGAAGGCTCTGATCCTGCCGCAGGCAGCCCTTCACGGAACAAGAATTTACGCACAGATGACAGCCGCGTTTCACGAGCGCCGGAGGGCGCGGCCTCTACGCCGCAAAAGCCCGCCGCCCCGGTGGAAGACGACGCCCCGTGGGGCGACGACGCTGACGGCGCGTGGGGCGCTCCGCCCTATGCGGATGCGGATATGGACGACGCCGCCGGTGTTGACGCTTCCGGCGGGATTCCCTGGGACAGCGCCGGGCCCGACAGCGATATGGCAGCGCCAGCGGCTCCTGCGCCCAGGACGGCGGACGTTGCGCCAAGGCCAGCAGGCGACTCCAGCCGCAACTGGCAGGATTTTTATGACTTCTGCATTGCGGAGCAGGCCGCAGCACGTCCCGCTCCCGCGCCGTATACCCTTCGCGGCATCGGCGTGCAGTGGCAGGATAACACGCTGCGGCTGCAGCCAAGAACGGAAACCCAGCTGAACCAGCTTGAAAAACAGGGCAAAGCGCTGTATGCGGCATTGGCTGCATTTGGCGCGGCGGATACGCGGGTGGAAATCGTCCCACCAAAGCCGCACCGCCCTGAGGCCGAGCTTATTGCGGAATTCAGCCGTAAAGAGGCCCTGCAACCCTGCCTTGAGGTGCTCAACGCCTCATTGAAGGGCTGCCGCCCCATGGAATCGTGATCTTGGCAGGCATGGAACAGGTCACCCGGCCTGTGGGTACACAATAGCTCAGGAGACGGCATGAACAACATAAGTCCATTCTGTTCGTGCAAAAAAATGGACTGCCCCCTGCATCCCACGAAGCACGACAAGGGGTGTGCGCCATGTATCAGCAAAAACCTCAAGTTACGGGAGATCCCCAACTGTTTTTTCGACCTGTTGCCGGGTTCGGAATCCAGAAGCGGAGATTTTTTTGAAGATTTTGCAAAGCAGGTTTTTTCTTCCAGACCCAATAAAGGTTGAAATGCTGTGCGGTTCAGAACCGGACCCAACCAAACGCGGGTTTCGGTGGAACCCATGAATTATTGCGACGGACGGCGCAGCCCGCCCGTCACGGGCATACTGACGTAAAAACCGTCAACATGCCTTGAGTTATCACGATGTTCAGCAGCCCGTCCGGCGAAACCCAGCAGCCTGCCCACAAAGCGGCGGCGCGCGCCGGACTTCAGCGCCACCAGAGTAGGCCGTAACAACTTGAATATGTAAGGAGAGTCCCATGCGCAACATGAATGACATCCTGCGCCAGGCGCAGGTCATGCAGAATAAGATCGCCAAACTCCAGCAGGATTTGGGCGAACACAGCTACGAGGCCACCAGCGGCGGCGGCATGGTCAAGGCCGAAGTTTCCGGCAAGCAGGAACTGCGCAAGATCACCATTGATCCCAAGGCGCTGGAAGGCGGCGACGTGGAAATGCTGCAAGACCTCATCCTTGCTGCCGTCAACGAAGCCGGACGCATTGCCCGTGAAACCATGGACCGCGAAATGAGCAACATTTCCGGCGGCATCAAGCTGCCCGGTCTTTTCTAGGTCCATGAACAAACGCATTCCAGAACCGCTCAAGGCCCTGGTAGAGCAGCTTGCGCGCCTGCCGGGCCTTGGCCCAAAATCCGCCATGCGCGCGGCCATGGTGCTGCTCAAGTGGCCGGAGGCCGAAACGCGCCGCCTTGGCCGGGGCATTCACGACCTGCGTGACAACCTGCACCTGTGTTCGCGCTGCGGGGGGCTTTCATCCACAGATCCCTGCCCTGTCTGCGCCGATGCCGAGCGCGCCCGCGACACGCTCTGCCTTGTCACCGAGTGGGACAGCATGCTGACCATTGACGAGGGCGGATTCTACCGGGGCCAATACATGATTCTTGGGGGCCTGCTGGCCCCGCTGGACCGTGTGGACTCTGAAAGTCTTGATACCGACAGGCTGGTGCGCCGCCTTGAAGAAGGCGAGATTACGGAACTTATCCTGGCCCTCGGCGCGACCCTTGAGGCCGAGAACACGGCCACCTTCATACGGCAGATGGTGTCCTCGCGCTTTCCGCTGGTGCGGATCTCGCGCCTCGCCCAGGGTATCCCGCTGGGCGCCGAAGTAAAGTATATGGACAAGGAAACCCTGCGGCAATCTTTGCAGTACCGTCAGGATCTCACATAAAGGTCCTCACATAGAATGCCCCAAGGCCGTCACGTGGAGCGCCCCGCATAAAGTCCGTAGCCCTGCCCTGGACAGGCCAGTTTGCTGGCCCGCGGCAAGCCCTGCGGGCAAAGGCTGAAGCTGCGTTTGCGCCTTTGCGGCGGGCGGCTGCTCACGTAACCGCCGGAACACTGTCACAGTGAAACTGCTCTGCTGCCCCGGTAACAAGGCGCTGCCACTCCAACATTTCGCGCTGCGGCGTTCGCCCGCAGCGTCCCTTCGCAAAATATATTTTCGACAACCGGGAGGTCCAGATGGAACTGGCCAGCTCTTCCGTTCAATCCCTTATCCTGCACCCCCTGGTGCAAGCCCTTGTGGCGGGCATACTCTCGTGGCTTTCGGTAACTCTTGGGGCCGCCTTCATTTTCACCCGCCGCGAATTTTCGCGTAAGGCCATGGACTGTCTTCTTGGCGCGGCTGGCGGCATGATGCTGGGCGCGGCTTTTTTTGGCCTTTTGCAACCCGCCATGGAGATGGCCGGACACATGGGCCGCCTTGGCTTTGTACCCGTGGTTTTCGGCCTTTTGCTGGGCGCGGCCTTTCTTCTGCTGCTTGACCGCGCCCTGCCCCACCTGCATCTGGTTCAGGGCACCACCGAGGGCATCTCCACCAGTTGGAGACGCAGTGTGCTTCTGGTGACGGCCATGGCCCTGCACCACATCCCCGAGGGCCTTGCCATCGGCGTGGGCTACGGCGCGGCAGCGGCTGAAAACTCCCTGCTCGGCAACATTGAAAGCCTCGGCATGAGCACGGCCCTGGTGCTCACCGTATCCATCATGCTGCAAAACCTGCCCGAGGGCATGGTTGTTTCCACCGCCTTGCGGGCCGAAGGCTACTCGGCCAAAAAATCCTTTTTCTACGGCATGCTTTCCGGCGTTACCGCGCCCATGGGGGCTGTGCCCGGCGCTCTGGCGGCGGGCGTGACTGCGGGCATACTGCCCGTGGCCCTGGCTTTTGCCGCTGGCGCCATGATTTATGTGGTTTTTGAAGAAGTCATTCCTGAGGCCAATGCCTCCGGCAACGGCAACGCGGCTTCGGTTTCCTGTATTTGCGGGGTCTGTCTTGTCATGGCGCTGACAACCCTTCTCAGGTAAACCTCATGCTTTTTAATAACAAAACGCTGGAGCAACTGACAAGCTATAAATCTTTGGGGAGCATGTCCGATAAACTCAATATGTACGGAGTAAGCGCCGTTGCTTATTACCCGGAATAGGCGCTTTGACACTTGCGGCACCTGTTTTTTTATCCTATTTTTGATAAACGATATTTACATTTTGTAGCCGAATGCTCACGCGAAACACAGGTCTCTGGGTTTGTGTCCTCTCGCTCGGAGAAGGGGAAGCAGGCATGCCTAACAGTACGTATTAATGGGTATTTTAGAGCACAAATCATTTTTGGCAACTAGGCAACATTACAAGACAAGCACGGGCTGAGCTCACAGCCAGCCACGACGACGCAACCCCGCTTCACAGGCCCAGCTTTACTGAACTTTTCCTCCGCAACCTGTGACTCCGGCAACGGGTACTCAAGGATAGATGTATGAATATTACCCTCAGCCTTCGCATGATCATTTTTTTCATTATAAGCCTTGTGCTGGCCTGTACCGCCATGCTTGTGAGCTTCAAGCTGGTTATGGCCGACGGTTTTTCTTCGCCGCAGATGTGGAAAACGCTGCTCGGCGGCCTGATCGTGGTTGTGCCCATTGGCGCCATCGGATCCGTGCTTATCAACAGCTGGCTTTCGCCCATCCGAAAATGCGTGATCTTTGCCGAAGCCATCTCCGCCGGGCACGAAGACGCCAAACTTGACGTGTACCGCACAGACTGTCTTGGCCACCTGGCCGAATCCCTGCGCATCATGGTGTCAAAGCTCGAGGATCAGGCCCACTGGTACGAAAGCATCCTCAATACCCTGCCCCTGTCCATTTCCGTCACGGACAACGACATGGTCTGGACGTTCTGTAACACCAATGCCCTCGGAAGCATGCAAAAAACCTGTCAATCAGACGTGGTGGGCAAACACTGCTCCGAAAAGCAGGGCAACATCTGCAACACGCCCGAATGCGGCATCGAGCAGCTCCGCCTTGGCAACAAGCAAGTCATCAATCACATGCCCAACGGCAAGACCATGCAGATTATGCTGGACTACCTGAAGGACTCGCAGGGCAGAACCATTGGACATGTGGAAATAGGCGAAGACATTACCGAAAAAGTGCTTCTTGAAAAAAAGGCCGCCGCTGCCGCGCATCAGGCCAGAATGTCCACCGTGACGCAGCTTGAGGACGTGGTGTCGCACCTGCAAAGGGCGGCCGACACCCTCAATGCCTCGCTGGGCGATGTGCGCGACAAGGCGGGCATAGCAGCCGACCGCATGGCCGAAACAGCCACGGCCATGAACGAGATGAACGCCACGGTTCTTGAAGTGGCCCACAACGCCGAAGGCGCGGCAGAGGCCGCCACCTCGGTGCAGGGGCATGCGCAGGACGGCGCGGGCATAGTGCTGCGCACCATACAGAGCATGCAGAGCGTGCAGCAGCAGTCCAGCGGGCTCAAGGGCGACATGGCCAACCTGGACAAGCAGGCCAAGGACATCGGCACGGTGCTTACGCTCATCCGCGACATTGCCGACCAGACCAACCTGCTGGCGCTCAACGCCGCCATTGAGGCTGCTCGCGCGGGCGAGGCCGGACGCGGCTTTGCCGTGGTGGCCGACGAAGTGCGCAAGCTGGCCGAAAAAACCATGAGCGCCACCCGCGAGGTGGAAACCGCCATTGCCACCATTCAGGAAGGCACCGGCAAAAGCTCCACCACTGTGGACGGCACCGTGACGTCCATTGAGGAAGTGGGCCGTATGGCCGAAGAATCCGGCCAGTCGCTGGAACGCATCTCCAGCCTTGCCGGCGACTCCAGTTCGCGCGTTTCGGCCATTGCCGCCGCAGCCACGGAACAGTCCGCCGCTTCTGAAGAAATCAACCGCAACATCGCTGAAGTGAACACCCTGAGCGCCCACATCGCCGAGGCCATGGATACGGCCGCGCGTCAGGTCAGCGACATGGCCGGGCAGGTCAGCGTTGTCACGGGCATCCTGGATGTCATCCGGCAGGAAGACAAACAACAGGCCCTCGCCGAAGAGGCGGAGTCAAAAACGCACGCCGTCCGGACATCACAGGCCGCCTCGTAGAAAAGGCCCACGCCTGACGTCAGCCCGCGCCTGCGCGCAAATTCGGGCATACACACGCGAGCAGCACCCGTTGGTGATTTCCAACGGATGCTGCTCGTTTTTTCAGGCCTAAACCACTTTAGCCCCGCCTTTCGGCGCTGCACCAGAATGCCTTTGAAATACTGTGAAACATCTCACAGGCGCCATAATCTAGGGGTGATTCACAAACTTGTTCTGCGTGGCGGACGTGCCGCTGTGGCAGGGGGTGCAGTCCATGACGCCCTTGGCCCAGTTGGCGTCGTTGCCCTTGGTCATATGGCACTCGCCGCAATAGGTCACGGACTTCTGCATGGGGAAGGCGCTCTTGAAATCCTTGCCCTGCTCAATCTTGGCATTGATGATTTCCGCAGCCTTGGAGGCGGTGTCCGCAGTGAGGCGGCCGCAGCGTTCGCTACGCTGCTTGCTGTCGGCCTCAATCTTGTTTTCATAACACCACTTGGACACGGAAATGTGGCAGAGCACGGAATCCGAAGCGCTCATGGGCTGTTCGCCCTTGAAGCCCTGGGCCGCGTCGCCGGGATTATACACGGGCAGTTTGGTCACTTCATACCAGCGGAACAGTTCGTTCACCATGGGGCGCACTTCTTTACGGCTCCAGAACAGCGAAAAGCTGGACGCGGCTCCGTAAAGAGCGCCGCAAATGGTGCCCCAGTCGGAGATGCCGCCCTTGTTGGCCTCAAGCATGGCAAAGGGAAACTGATTGTACGGCGCGCCGTATTTTTCGCCCATCAGGCCGACTATAGCGTAAAACGAACCGAAGCCACAGCCAAAACCCTTATGCCAGTAGCCCTCATAGGCCACCTTTGCGCATTCCTTGGGGTCGAGTTTGTGGGGCGTCCAACCAAAGGCTCCTCCAACCTGGTCAAAACGGCCCACTGCCTGCTGCGTCTGCCCCGCAGCCTTGGCCTCAGCACCGCCCAATCCGAGCACAGCTCCGCCCACTGCGAGCCCGCCAAGGCCGCAGATAATATCTCGTCTGCCGATATTCACCGTAGTCCTCCTGGTTATGTGTCTGCCGTGACACGGTTAAGTTAAATAATTCACTAGCAAGGTTGGGAAAGAAAGGTCAAATACAAAAAATGGACTAAAAACCGCCTTCCGCCCCTCCGAGCACACACTTTTTATTGTTTTTTTTCGGCAACGCTCTGGACGACCCGTCAGAAGGACTTACATATACCTCGCAGTTGGCGAGCCATCTGCCAGAATTTGTCGCGCGCGCCGTTCTGCGCGGCCCACTGGGCGACACGGTCGCTGCGCGAAACTACACGAGAAAAGCTTTCCCCGAGGAGGATCAACATATGTCCAAGATTATCGGTATTGACCTGGGTACTACCAACTCCTGCGTTTACGTCATGGAGGGCAAGGACCCCAAATGCATCACCAACCCTGAAGGCGGCCGCACCACCCCTTCCGTGGTGGCTTTTACGGACAAGGAACGCCTTGTGGGCGACATTGCCAAGCGCCAGGCCGTTACCAACCCCACGCGCACCATTTTCGCCATCAAGCGTCTCATGGGCCGCAAGTTTGACAGCCCCGAGGTTGACCGCTGGAAGGAACACAGCCCCTATGCCATCGTCAAAGCCCCCAATGCCGACGCTGGCGTTGAGGTGGATGGCCGTACCTACAGCGCGCCTGAGATTTCGGCCATGATTCTGGCCAAGCTGAAGGCCGACGCCGAAGCGTATTTGGGCGAAACCGTTACCGAAGCCGTCATTACGGTTCCGGCCTACTTCAACGACGCCCAGCGCCAGGCCACCAAGGACGCGGGCCGTATCGCCGGTCTTGAGGTAAAGCGCATCATCAACGAGCCCACGGCCGCCTCCCTGGCCTATGGCGCGGACAAGAAGGCCAACGAAAAAATCGCGGTCTTCGACCTTGGCGGCGGCACGTTTGATATTTCCATCCTTGAAGTTGGCGACAACGTCGTTGAAGTGCGCGCCACCAATGGCGACACCTTCCTGGGCGGCGAAGACTTCGACCAGCGCGTCATCAACTTCCTGGTGGAAGAGTTCAAGAAAGAGAACGGCATTGACCTGTCCAAGGACAGCATGGCCCTGCAACGCCTGAAGGAAGCCGCCGAAAAGGCCAAGAAAGACCTTTCCACCTCTATGGAAACCGAGGTCAATCTGCCCTTTATCACGGCTGACCAGAACGGCCCCAAGCACATGCTCATGAAGATCAGCCGCGCCAAGCTGGAATCCCTTGTGGGCGACCTCGTGGACAGCACCATCGAGCCCTGCAAAAAGGCTCTGGCCGACGCCGGCATGACCGCCAGCCAGATTGACGAGGTCATCCTCGTGGGCGGCATGACCCGTATGCCCCTGGTGCAGCAGGTTGTGGGCAAGTTCTTTGGCAAGGAGCCCAACCGCTCCGTCAACCCTGACGAAGTGGTGGCCATGGGCGCCGCCATCCAGGGCGGCATCCTCAGCGGCGACGTGAAGGACGTGCTGCTGCTCGACGTGACCCCGCTTTCCCTCGGCATTGAAACCATGGGCAGCGTGTTCACCAAACTTATCGAGCGCAACACCACCATCCCCACGCGCAAAAGCCAGGTCTTCACGACGGCTTCGGACAATCAGCCCTCGGTGTCCATCCACGTGCTGCAGGGTGAACGTCCCATGGCCAGCGACAACATGACCCTGGCCCGCTTTGACCTTACGGGCATTCCCCCGGCGCCCCGCGGCGTGCCGCAGATTGAGGTGTCTTTTGACATCGACGCCAACGGCATCGTCAATGTGTCCGCCAAGGACATGGGCACCGGCAAGGAACAGTCCATCAAGATCACGGCTTCTTCCGGCCTGTCCGAAGACGACATCCAGAAGCTGGTGCGTGAGGCTGAAACCCACGCCGATGAAGACAAGAAGAAGCAGGAGCTTATTGAAGCCCGCAACCATGCCGACAGCCTCATCTATGGCACTGAAAAGTCCCTGACCGACCTGGGCGACAAGGCTGACGCCACGGTGAAGAGCGATATTGAAACCAAGATGGCCAACCTGCGCAAGCTGATGGAAGGCGAAGACGCCGCTGCCATCAAGACAGCCACGGACGAACTTGCCAAGGCCTCCCACAAGCTGGCCGAGCAGCTCTACCAGCAGCAGGCCCAGCAGCCGGGCGGCCAGCCTGGCCCGCAGGCGGGCGCGGCCGAAGGCCAGTCCCACGGCAATGCCGGGGATGACGTGGTGGACGCCGACTACACCGAAGTGAAGAAATAAGCGCGCCAGGAATATCTGGCGACCGAGTTTCCCCAGGTTTACTGACCGCGTGTGGTTGCGGGCGCGAGCGCCTGCGGCCACACGCGGCTTGCCAGCCTGACGGCGGGGCGGCCACCGCCCGGACTTGGGCGAACTGGGCGCACCTGCGTGAACCAGGGCGAACTTGCCTCAACGCCTCCACTGTACTAAAAAGGTCTGGCTCCCCGTGAGCCAGACCTTTTGTTTTTTGCGGGCAGAACAAGCGCCCGTATAATACCTATCCTGCCGGAGGATACCGTGCGTACATCCACGACGTGCAGCCGCGCCCTCGAGCGCCTGACGCTTGGTCTTCTGGTGCTCCTGCTGCTCGGCAGCCTCAGCGCCTGCAAGATGCCTTTCAGCGGACAGGGCGCCCCCGTGGCCCCGGCCAAGCCGGTTGTCGGCCCCGGAACCTGCGTGGCTCTGGCCCTGCCCTCTTCCGGGCCGTATGCGCCCATTGGGAGCAAAATCCGCCAGGGCGCGCAGATGGCCCAGAAAGAAATGGCTGCCAACGGCGTGAATATGCGCCTTGAAATAATCAACACCTCGGCCCCGGACTGGCTGCAAAAGCTCAAGGCCCTGCCGCCGTCCTGCACCGTGGTGGGCGGTCCCCTGCAAGCGTCCAACTACGCGCAGGCCCGCAACGCGGGCGTCACGGCCGAACGCGCGCTCTTCACTTTTTTGCCCTCCCTTGAGCAGGGCGACGAAGGCACGCGCGCCTGGCGCTTTTTTCCCAGCCCCCAGGATCAGATCGACGCCCTCATCGGTTTTGCCTCCGACAGCCTGAACATACGCAGCTACGGAGCCTTCTATCCCAGCGACGCTTACGGCGCGCGCATGACGGGCCTTCTGGAGCAGAGCCTCTACAAGCGCAATATGGCCCTGCAAAAAGCCTCGTACAATCCGGCAGACTCCACCTCCTGGAGTACGGCTGTAGCGCCGCTCATCAATGCCAAAACGCCCGAGGGCAGCAACACGCCAGTGCCGCAGACAGCCTTTGAAGCCCTGTTTCTTCCCGATTCGTGGAAGAATATGGAAATGCTGACCACAAGCCTGCTCTATAATGGCGAAGACCGCCTGGTGCTGCTCGGCACCACGCTGTGGGAACAGGGGCTCTCCGGCAAGGTGGTGAACGCGCCTGAAAAGTATGCCCTTGCGGTCTTTCCCGCCGCCTGGAACCCGGCCCGCGCTCCTCGCGCCCTGCAAGCTCCCGGTTCGGACTTCTGGACGGCCCTTGGCTATGATTTCGCGCGGTTTGCCGTGAGCCTCGGCCTCAATACCCGCCTCAGCTCGCCGGAAATAACCGCCCGCGTGCAGCGCGCCTCGCAGATGGTCTGGGGCATGGCTCCCATCACCTGGGACAACGCCGGCGTGGCCCACCAGAAGCTCTTCATCTTCGGCGTGTCGCCCACAGGCATGGTGCCTGTTGTTCTGGAAGACTTCCGCCAGACCCACAGCAACATCTTGCAGCAGTCCGCGCTGCGCATGCAGGGCCTGCCCCCTGTGGACGCCACGGGCAATCCCGTTACGCCGGGCGAAGCGCCGCAGCAGCCCACGCTTCAGCCCATCGGCACTACGCCGCGTCCCTCGTACAAGCTCAGTCTGCCCTCACACCCCTAGAACAACATCTGTTGGAACACCATCTGTGGCCCGGCGAGCAGCAAGCGCCGCCGGGCCGGACAAAGGACTTCATAATGGCAGAGAATAAAGGCATCGGCTCAAAAGAAGTGGCCCACATGGCCCAACTTTCACGGCTCAGTCTGAGCGGGCAGGAGCAGGAGCTTTTTGCCCGGCAACTGGGAGACATCCTCGGTTATATGGATGTGCTCGCCAAGGTGGACACCAGCGCCGTCGAACCCCTGTACAGCCCGGCGCATCATACGTCCGCCGCGCGTGAAGACGTGGCCGCCCATGTGCGCACCCGACAGGAAGTGCTGTCCAATGCCCCCGAGGCTGACGGCGAATACTTCATGGTGCCGCGTATCGTTTAGAGCAGATTAACTTTGAGAATGTACATTCTCAAAGTTTAAGATACGCTCGCTTCGGTGCTTAACCGCGCAGATAAACTGCGCTTACACCTCTGCGGCGGGCGTCTGCTTCCGCACCCGCCAGAGCAATTTCAAAGTGAAATTGCTCTAGGGAAACGCGGATTTATTCCGTTTGGCGGCCTTGCTTCACTTTTTTTGAAACAGTCGAGGACAGAAGAGTCCACTCCTGCTTAAAAAAAGATCGCGCCTTGCCAAACGAAACAACTGCGCGTTTCCAGGAGGCTCTTTAATCGGTGCTTTCCTAGAGCATTTAACACGTTAAATGCTCGTGCACGGCAGGCAAAAACCTGCCTACTCGCATTTCGTGGCAAGGATTTTCAGAAAAATCCTTGCTGAGCAGTTAACTCGTTTCATTCGTAAACTGCTCTGGGCGGATTGGCATTGAAAACGGCCATTCGCAACAGTTACGGCACGGCAGTTGCGGCAAGCGGGCACGCCGTCACAGAAGGCGGCCTCCTGGCAGCCCGCATGGCAAGATTGCCCAAAAGCCCCGCTCCCGGAGCATGCGTACTCCCGGAGACCTGTTTGTATTCGCGCAAATACCGTAAGCGGAACACTTGAGAATACCCATGACCGACATATGCTCCCTCTCCCTCACGGCTGTGGCCCAGGCGCTGCAAAAAAAAGAACTGAGCGCCGAACAAGTGGCCGCCGCCTGCCTTGACCGCGTGGCCGCCACCGAGCCCGCACTGGCCGCCCTGCTGCATGTGGACGCCGAAAACGCCCTGGCAACGGCCGCCGCCCTGGACAAGGCTGGCCCCGACGCCTCGCGCCCCCTGTGGGGCGTGCCTGTCACGGTGAAGGACGCCCTCTCCACCAAGGGCATGCCCACCACATCCGGCTCGCGCATACTGGAAGGGTATACCCCTTTTTACGACGCCTTTGTGGTGCAAAAACTGCGTGAAGCCGGAGCCGTCATTCTTGGCAAGGCCAACATGGACGAATTCGCCATGGGCTCCAGCACGGAAAACTCGGCTTACCAGACCACCCGCAACCCCTGGAACGTCAACAAGGTTCCCGGCGGCTCCAGCGGCGGCTCCGCAGCCTCGGTAACTGCCGGTCAGTGCTTTGCCTCGCTGGGAACGGACACGGGCGGCTCCATACGCCAGCCCGCCGCGTTCTGCGGCTGCGTGGGCCTCAAACCCACCTATGGCCGCGTTTCACGCTACGGCGTCATCGCCTACGGCTCGTCCCTGGATCAGGTTGGCCCGCTGACCCGCAACGTTACCGACTGCGCGCGCGTGCTTACCGCCATTGCCGGGCCCGACGCCCGCGACAATACCTGCGACCCGCGCCCCGCTGAAGACTACACGGCCACGCTCGCCAGCCGCCCCCTCAAGGGCGCGCGCCTGGGCGTTCCCCGCGAGTTCTACGGCAAAGGGCTGTCTGCGGAAGTCCGCACCGCCTGCGAAGCCGCCATGCAGACAGCCAGGGACAACGGCGCTGAACTTGTGGAAGTGGGCCTGCCCCATACGGATGCGGCCATTGCCACCTACTATATCATTGCCATGGCCGAAGCCAGTTCCAACCTGGCCCGCTTTGACGGCGTGCGCTTCGGCCACCGCGCCGCTGACATCAAAAACCTTGAAGAACTTTACGTGCGCAGCCGCACCGAGGGCTTCGGGCAGGAAGTCAAACGCCGCATCATGCTGGGAGCCTACGTGCTTTCCTCCGGCTATTACGACGCCTACTACCGCAAGGCTGCCCAGGTGCGTCGCCTCATCCGCGACGAACTGCTGGCAGCCCTTGACCAGTGCGACGCCCTGCTGGCCCCCGTGTCGCCCGTCACCGCCAGCGATCTTGGCAGCAATACGGCGGATCCGCTGGAGATTTACCTCATGGACGCCTACACCCTGTCCCTGAACCTGGCGGGCCTGCCCGGCCTTTCGCTGCCCGTGGGCCTTGGCGCTGAAAGCCAGATGCCCGTTGGCATGCAACTCATCGGCAAGCCCTTTGCCGAAGCGCAGCTGCTGGCCCTTGGGCACAGCATGGAACAGGCCCTGCCGACTATCGGCAGCCCCAAGCTGTAGTCGCAACGGTCTGTAGGCAAAGAACTGCTTTGTGGGCAAAGAACTGCGTTGTGGGGGAGGGACCCTTTTGCAAAAGGGTCTCCTCCCCCACGCCCCCACCCCCTAAAACTCTTATGGTGTTTCAGTAGGGCGCAAAGAGTTTTCTGGCCTGAAGCGGGCGGACAAGAGGCGTCGGAAAGGCATCACACGGCCTCAAAGGATATTTGCGCCAGCAGCGCAGAGAACCACGCAACCCCCTTGTGGCAAACACCTGCCCCCGCAGTGCCCAGAACTATTTCCACTCGAACGTGCGTATCCAACACAAAAAAGCCGCTTTTTACAGCGGCTTTTTTGGTTAGGGGGATGTTACGAGGGGAAATGGCGTTCACGAAGAAATTTTCATCATCACAAGTCCAGTTACTATAAGCGCGGCCGCGCCCACGCGCATGGCGTTGGCAGGCTCGCCCAGCACCAGTATGCCCAGCAAAAAAGCCCCCACCGCGCCTATGCCCGTCCAGATGGTGTAAGCCGTGCCCAGGGGGAGGCTCTTCATGGCTACGGATAACAGCGCAAAGCTGGCGGCCATGGCCACAAAGGTGAGCACCGAAGGCAGCGGTTTGGTGAAACCAAGCGACAACTTCATTGTATACGCCCAGACAACCTCAAGCAGTCCGGCGAAAAAAAGAAAAATCCAGGCCATCACGGCTCTCCTTGTTCAGAGCCGGGTCGTCCCGGAGTACATACCCTTTATGGGGGAGGTCGTCCTCACGCTACTCAGTATATAAGAGCGAATGCCGTGCTGTCCAGTTTGGCAGATGGCGCGCGGTTGGGAAACTTGAGAAGGGGGCGCCTGGGCTGGCGAAGTTGCCAGCCCTGAAGCGGATTATCCCTGAAGCGCTACCGCCAATGAGCTATGGGCGCGCGCGGGTTGAAGACGCCGCTTCGGCAAGTGCCCACACTCAAATAAAAAAACTCTCTGTACCATGCAGAACCACAACAAGAGTTTTAGGGGGTGGGGGCGTGGGGGCGTCGACCCTTTTTTAGAGCATTTATTTTTTGGAAAAAATTAAATGCTCTAACGCTGCACTCTTGTGCAGCGCGCCACAACGTGGCGTGGATTCTGCCGCAAATCGCATTTTCGGCAGAATGTCACCTTTGAAATGTGAAACATTTCAAAGGTAATCTGGTCTAAGGAGGGTCCCTCCCCCACAAAAAACTTCACGCGAATTGCCCTAATCAAGAATGTAGCGCATGGGGTTCACCGGCACGCCATTGAGGCGCACTTCATAGTGCAAATGCGGGCCGGTGGTTCTTCCGCTCATGCCCACAGTGCCGATGACCTGTCCCCGTTTGACCCATACGCCCACAGGCACGCCGCAGCGCTGCATATGTCCGTATTTGGTGATAACGCCGCCGCCGTGGTTGATTTCCAGGCTCAAGCCGTACGCGCCGTCCTGGCCGGACTGCGTAACCAGCCCCTGTGCCGGGGCCACCACGGGAGTGCCGATGCGGTTGGTGATATCCAGCCCCTTGTGGAAGTGCCCCCGACCGCCAAATGGCGAGGAGCGCCAGCCGAAGCTGGAAGACACAAAGCCCACCACGGGCCAGATTGTGGGCATGGCAGAAAGCGCATCCCTGTTTTCGCGCAGGGCCAGCAACAGATCCTGCTGGCGCACTTCTTCAAGGCGGGAGGATTCCGAGAGCCGTTCAAGAAAATCCTGCATCTTGCGGGCGGCCAGCTCCTGCCGGTGCAGGGGCAGGTATGACCGCGAAAAATCGCCCGCGATATCCAGGCCGCCGCCAGCATCGGCGGGGTCTTTGTCCATATTCATCATGATGCGCAGTTTGGAGTCGAAACTCTGGACCCTTTGCAGGTCGCGCCCCACCTGCGAAATGCGTTCGGCCAGATTGACGAGCTGGCGGCGCTGCTCGCTGATGACGCGCTGGGCGTTTCCAAGATCGTCGTTGAGATGGCGCGCCTCGAGCCAGGCGCGCACCAGCCAGACATTGCAGGCCGCCAGTGCCACCACAAGAACGCAGGCAAAAAAGCCGAACCAGCCGCGCATCCGCAGATTACGGCTGCCGCTGCGACCTTCCTTGAATATGACAATATGATATTTGCCGAAAAGCATGTGCGCAAACTTTAGGGGGCCGGGGCTGCGCTGTCAATGCAAGAAAATTGACGGCGCAGCCCCGCGCCTACGCCTCGTCCGGGGCGTCTTGCTGCGCCGCGCTGCTGCTTTTTTCCAGCTGCCAGCGCGTCAGGCCGTTGAGCACGCAGCGGCGGCCATCCTTGGTGACGGCGTAGAGGTGCTCGAGCGTCTGGGCCATGTCGCTTCTGGCGGTTCTGCCTGCCGAAGGGCAGGCATTGGCCCAAATGGGCAGGCCCCACTGGCGCGCCGCCTGCCGGATATATTTTTTCTCCACAAGCATGAGCGGGCGGATAAGCCGCAACTGGCCGTTGAAAAAAGGCTCGTTCATGCTCATGCCGTCCACACGTCCGTTGCGGCAAATATTCATAAAAAACGTTTCCACCAGATCTTCCGCATTGTGGCCCAGCGCCAGGTGGGTCAGCTTGTACTGCGCGCAAAGCTCAAAAAGCCTCTTGCGGCGCAGCCATGCGCAACGAAAACAGGCCGAGCGGCGCAGATTCTTCTCTGAATGGGCGTCAGGCCCGTGCGTTGTCACCTCCACATGGGCGGGAATGCCATGCTCGGCCAGCCAGGGCAAAAGAGCCGCATGGCTCTGGCTGTCAAAACCGGGATTAAGGTGCAGGGCCATGATTTCAAAGTGAAAAGGTACGATTCCCTGGCGAATTTTAAGCGTCTTCATCAACACAAAGCTGTCCACCCCGCCGGAGGCAGCCACGCCTACGCGGCAGCCAGGCCAGAGCATATTTGTCATCTGCATGGCCTTGCCCGCGCTTTTTACGCACACTTCCTGCGCGAAAGACCTTTTTTCTCTGCTCATGGCTGGCGATCTCCTTCAAAATCGTCTATGCTGCCTGGCGCTCCGGGCATGCTTGACAGTGTCAATGGCGGCCTATATCATATCTTATTTCAGCAGGCAAAGCCTGCTCCAGGCGTATTCCACGCCCGGCCCTTTACAAAAGGTCGGGCGGTATTATTTATCAAAACGAACTGCGGCGGAAACCCTTTCGCCCCAGTCAGCGGCCCCGGCCGCGCACACTACGGAGGCAGCATGGCCCGTATTACAGTTGAAGATTGCCAGGAGCGCGTAGACAACCGCTTTCTGCTTGTGCAAATGGCCATCAAGCGCGTGCATCAGTACCGTGAGGGATATGAACCCCTTGTGGAATCACGCAACAAGGAAGTGGTCACCGCCCTTCGCGAGATCGCCGCGGGCAAAGTGCTGCCCGACGATGACAGCCTTTACAATCCCCTTGCAGAAGGACAGGCCGCGCCTGCCTCCGGCGAGTAGGGACTCATAGTTTGCCTTGTCTGCGCGGCGGCTGTCCTTGGGCAGCCGCCGCGCCTGTGAATACAACCTTTAGCCCAGGCGCACAAGCACGCAGCCACCGGAATCCGGACCATGATGGAGCTTGATTACTACGAGGTGCTGGGCGTCAGCCGCAGCGCTGGCGACGACGAGATCAAAAAGGCATACCGCAAGCTTGCCCTCAAGTATCACCCGGACCACAATCCCGGCGATCCCGAGGCCGAACAGAATTTCAAGCGCGCGGCCGAAGCCTATGACATTCTGCGCGACCCCGACAAGCGCGCCCGCTATGACCGTTTTGGGCATGCAGGCGTAAACGGGGGCGGAGGTTTTGGCAGCAACGAAGATATTTTCGCCCATTTCAGCGATATTTTCGGCGATCTCTTCGGATTTTCTGCCGCCAGCCGGGGGCCGCGCCCCATGGCCGGTTCAGATTTGCGCTACAACCTGACCATTTCTTTTTCCCAGGCCGCCACTGGTGATGAAATCACCCTTTCCCTGCCAAAGCACGTCACCTGCAGCGAGTGCAAGGGCAGCGGCGCGGCTCCGGGCAGCAAAGTCGAGACCTGCCGCCAGTGTAACGGCACGGGTCAGGTGCGCCGGTCACAGGGATTTTTCCAGATCGCCATGCCCTGTAACACCTGCCAGGGCACGGGCCGCGTCATTACCAAACCTTGCGCCAAGTGCAAGGGTGAAGGCATTGTGACCGACACCCGCGAACTGGTGGTGCGCGTGCCCGCCGGTGTGGACACGGGAACCCGGCTGCGCGTGCGTGGCGAGGGCGAACCCGGCGTACACGGCGGCCCTCCCGGCGACCTTTACGTGGTGCTGACTGTCGAGCTGGACAAACGCTGGCGGCGTCAGGGCCAGGATCTTGTCTTCACTCAGGAAGTAAGTTTTGTGCAGGCGGCCCTCGGCCACAGGGTGGAAATTCCCGGCCTGGAAAAACCCATTCCCCTGGATGTTCCCAAGGGCGTGCAGAGCGGCGCTGTGCTGCGCGTGCCCGGCGAGGGCATGCCCTACCCTGGCCGCAGACAGCGCGGCGACATGCTGGTGGAAGTCAGGGTGCTCACCCCCACGCGCCTCTCGGACCGGCAGGTGGAACTGCTGCGTGAATTTGAGGCAGCCGGGGAGCAGACGCCGCTGCAAAAAGTCAAAAAAGCCGCCAAAAAAATCAGCAAGGCCATGGGCCTCGATTAGAGCAAATACTGTTCACACGTCGGCAGCGCTTCCAACAGGGGGCGCTGCCTTTTTTTTCGGCTGCCGACGCTGTCTGCCGCCGTGCCTGCCTGTTATTCCGCACCTACCGACGCTGTGGCCCCGCCCCTGCCTGACAGTTTACGCCTGCGACTTTGCTCCACTGCGCAACACAATAAAGGTTTTTGGGGGGAGGGGGTGTGGGGGAGGAGACCCTTTTGCAAAAGGGTCCATCCCCCACAAAGCATCTCAAACGACGCGGGCGATACCGCGTCTGCCTGGCGTCGTCCCTCCCCCACAAAGCATTTCAAACAGGGGTCGCCCGGCCTACACACCCCCTTGCCGTTCAAACACAAGACCCCGGCCAGTTGTGGCCGGGGTCTTGGCGATTGCTGCAAGCTCGTCTGGGCGTGGGGATTGCAAGGATCCTCAGGCTCCGCCGGTACGTGCCGTTTGAGGCGGTAAACCTTCCCGATTCGGGAGAATTTACTTTTGGGCCGCCAAACGGTTTCGGCATCTGGAAGCGCCGCACGGTCATAACCGGCAACGTGTCCGGCGGGCATGCGGTCCCGCCTTTTCCAAATCCGGCGCAAGAGACGGGCTTGCCCGCCACTCTTGGAAATCGCGTCACTCTTGCTAGAAAATCACTGAAACGCTGCGTTGTGCCTGCGCAGACACAACACTTTCACGGCAGACATCTGGCCAGGCCTTTGCCTGCGCATCCACCGCGAGGGGTCCCCGTATGTCAGCGCGAGCAACCCGGAGCAGATCGCCCTAGCGCATAGGTATTTCAATAGCTCCGGCTGCAGGCACACGACAGCAAAAATCGCGAGCGGCTCCGACCATGATGGCTATTCAAGGGGAGAGCAGTTGTTTCTCACGTCTCGATCATGCCCAGAAAACGCTCTCTATTTTCCGTCGCGGTTCCGGTACTGCAACCGCGCACTGTTTGTTCAATCAATCTAGCAAAGGATGTCAATCTTGGCAAATGATATTTTTCACAGACCAAGCGCCACGGTAGTCCGGTCACGGCCAAAGGCACGTATGGCCTTGGTTTTCGGCCGCAGATTTATTTTGAAAAAGAGGGCCACTGCTGTGCAGTGACCCCCTTTCAGGCAGAGTTGTGCGTGTGGACTATTCTTCAACAAGCTCGCGTACGGATTCGCCGTAGGAGTCTGTAACCAGGGTCTTGATACCCATAAGTTCACTCCAGCGACGGAGCGTGCCCACGATAACAAAGACCATAAGCACCATGACAAGGCAGGCCAGGCCAGCCAGCAGATACTTGCCGTTGGGGATGTAGTCGGTCGTCAGTTGCAGATAGCCAGCCCAGAAGGTCACTGCCGTCATGAACACGCCGGGAACGGCCGTCATGAGGCAGTACTTGCCCCTGTTCATGCGCAGCAGCATGCTGGTGCAGACGATAAGGGCGCAGGAGGCCAGCAGCTGGTTGCTCATGCCGAAGAGCGGCCAGATGTTGCTGATGTTGCCGGTGTACACCAGGTAGCCCCACATGGAAGTGAAGACCAGGCTGGTGATGATGACGCCGGGCGTCCAGCTCTTGTCGCCAAACGGGGCATACACCTTGCCGAGCATTTCCTGGAGGAAGAAGCGGCCCACGCGTGTGCCGGAGTCGATGGCGGTCAGAATAAAGACCGCTTCAAACATGACGGCAAAGTTGTACCAGTAGGCCATGAGGTGATCCATATACGGGATCTTGTGGAAGATGTGGGCCATGCCCACAGCCAGCGACACCGCGCCGCCGGGGCGGGCGTGCAGGTTAAGGCCGATCTTTTCTTCAAAGAAGCCGAGATCAACGGTGTGCAGGCTGGGATGCGCAGCCAGCAGCGCGTCAAACTTGGCAGGCGTGGCGTTGATGGCAAAGTAGTCGCCGGGCATCAGGGTGCAGGCGGCGATAAGGGCCATCATGGCCACAAAGCCTTCGGTCAGCATGGCGCCGTAGCCCACAAAGAGAATGTCGCGCTCGTTGCCGAGCATCTTGGGCGTGGTGCCTGTGCCGATAATGGCGTGAAAACCGGAAATGGCGCCACAGGCAATGGTGATGAAGATGAAGGGCAGCACTGGGCCGCCGATCACGGGGCCACCGCCGTGAATAAAGGGCGTAATGGTGGGCATGAGAATGGTAGGCTGCACAAAGATGATGCCCACGGTCAGCATGAGGATGGTGCCTATCTTCAGATAGGTGGACAGATAGTCACGCGGCACCAGCAGGAACCATACGGGCAGCACCGAAGCGAAAAAGCCGTAAACGGCAATGGCGATGGCCACGGTATTTCTGTCCCAGTCAAAGGCCCAGCCCAGCACATCCTTCTGCATGAGGTCATGGCCGCTCAAAATGCCCACCACAAGCAGCACCAGGCCCAGAAGACTGGCAAACAGCACGCTGTTCTTCTTGTAGCGCATGATGAGGCCCATAATCATGGCTATGGGCATGGTGATGACAACAATAAACAGCGACCATGGCGCATTGTGCATGGCGCTGATGCAGGCCAGCGAAAGGCCAGCCAGGGTGAGAATGAGAATGCACAGGATGGCGATGCCAGCCACAGTGCCCGTGACAGGGCCGATTTCGCGCGTGGCGATGGCCGCGAGGCTCTGGCCTTTGTGACGCACGGAGGCGAAAAGAACCACCATGTCATGCACCGCGCCGCCGAGAACACAGCCGATAAGAATCCACAGCGCGCCCGGCAGATAGCCGAACTGGGCGGCCAGCACGGGGCCCACAAGAGGCCCTGCGGCGGCGATGGCCGCAAAGTGGTGGCCGTACAAAACGTATTCGTTGGTTTTCACATAGTCATGACCATCGGCAAAACGCACAGCCGGCGTCGTGCGGCTGCCATCAAGACACAATACTTTATTTGCTAAAAAAATCCCGTAGACACGGTATGCAATAGCAAAAATACACAACGCCGCAAACACGAGTGTTATGGCATTAATGTTTTCAAGAGCTTCCATCATATACTCCCGTCAGGGCTTGGCTTACTTTCTCAACCGGGCAGGCGGCCAGCGCCGCAGCCCTGCGAAACTGCCCAAAACCACACTCAAACACATACCAAAACAGTAGCCTATCAGCGATCTCCATCCTCCTCTTGAGAGACTGTTGAAAAAATAGCCCGATTGGCCAGTATACTGTATCAAAACCCAGTGATGCAGTTTTTACGGGCCTGCGTAATTTTTTGCTACACCCATTATGTGTATTTGTCCATGCCGGTGAAAACAGCGCGCCACAATCTTTTACCTGCAGCGGCTACATAAAACATACTTATGGCCCTTTTGCAACTCACTCCTGATAATGGCAACATGGTATATTAATTAAAATTTTAAGTTACATCCTGGAATATCTGCAGCGTAAAACACGGTTTGGAATTTATTTCGCACCTTGCACTTTTTTTCGCAATTATTCGACACCCCATGCCCTGGCCTTCTCCACGCGCGCCCACAAGGCGAATAGCATCACCAGCACAGGTTCCGAGCGGCAGAACCAGTACAAAAATGGTCTCGCCAGAGGGACTTGCATTTCATAATGCATGGGACTATCGTTTGTTTTCCGGCTGGGGGAGCCATCGATGGCTGAGAAAGGGTGATAGCGCCCTGACCCCTTGGATCGCGAAGAAAGACGCGATTCTGCACCTGACGCGGATAATGCCGACGAAGGGAAGCTGGCCAGCCTGGAAACAGGTTTGTGCTTGCCCGCAGCCGTATTGGTTCTGCGGGTTTTTTTGTGGCCCTGCTCGGTACCGTCAGCCACGCCCCCGCGGATCAGGCTCCTGTAACCTATGGAGGTTCTTTATGAACATCGTGGTTAACGGCCAAACCGAGGACTGCGCGCCAGGCGCCAGCATCAGCCGGTTTCTGACAGAGCGGGCGTATGAAGCCAGCGCTGTGGTTGTAGAGCGCAACGGGCAGATCATTGCCAGGGACACTTTTGCGCAAACCACGCTGCAACAAGGCGATTGCCTTGAGATTGTACAGTTTGTGGGTGGTGGATAGGGCATGTTCATCGTGTGCCAGTCCTGAGTATGCCAAGTCCTGGCGGCTGCCGGGCGGACGCTGGCCGTAAAGGCGTGGGCGCGGCAGCCGCGCTGTCACGCACAACAACGGGCCAGTGCGCGTCTTTGAGATGCATATGCGCAAAGACGCCCTGCCTCCCGCATCCACCTGTTTGCAAAACGCATCTCCACAACCGCAATCTTCCAGCAGCGCTTTTGCGCGGAGTACGCCATGAATACCAATGATCCCTTTGTGCTGGGCGGCATCAGCCTTTCCAGCCGCCTTTTTATCGGCACCGGCAAATACGGGGCCGACAGCCTTATCCCCGCCGTGGCCGAGGCCAGCGGTTCGCAAGTCATCACAGTGGCCATGCGCCGTGTGGACAGGCCCGGCTCACAGAACGACGGCGTCACGCCGGGGCAGGCCTCGCAAAACATACTGACGCACATCCCCGGCCACATGCGCCTTCTCCCCAACACCTCCGGCGCGCGCAATGCTGAAGAGGCCGTGCGCCTCGCCCGATTGGCCCGCGCCGCTGGCTGCGGCGACTGGATCAAGATCGAGGTCATCTCCGACACGCGCCACCTCTTGCCCGACGGCTACGAAACCGCCAAAGCCACGGAAGTTCTGGCCAAAGAGGGCTTCACCGTGCTGCCCTACATCAATCCCGATCTCTATGTGGCCCGTGCCTGCGTCGAGGCCGGAGCCGCCGCAGTCATGCCCCTTGGCGCGCCCATCGGCACCAACCGGGGGCTGCGCACCAAGGAAATGATCGCCATCCTGATTGAGGAACTGGACCTTCCGGTCATTGTGGACGCGGGCATAGGGCGGCCTTCGCAAGCCTGCGAAGCTATGGAAATGGGCGCGGCCGCCTGTCTGGTCAATACGGCCATCGCCTCGGCCAACGATCCTGTGGCCATGGCGCGCGCCTTTGGCGAGGCCGTGCGGGCCGGGCGCAACGCATGGCTCTCCGGCCCGGGATTCGTGCGCGGCAGGGCCGCCGGAGCCGAAGCCTCATCCCCGCTTACGGGCTTTCTGCGTTAGGGACTGTTTAAAT
This sequence comes from Desulfovibrio sp. 86, assembly GCF_902702915.1. NCBI lineage: Bacteria > Pseudomonadati > Thermodesulfobacteriota > Desulfovibrionia > Desulfovibrionales > Desulfovibrionaceae > Desulfovibrio > Desulfovibrio sp. 86. Next base: position 1,274,099 of record NZ_LR738849.1, read on the forward strand.
AATTCTTTTGTCCAATTGGCTGCGTCAAAAGGCCATTTTTTACTCTTGTCGTGTACCGCAAAAGTACACTCCTTTCGTAAAAAAGCCTTTTTCCTTGCCCTTGGCGCAAAATCATTAATGTAAAAACAGCCCCCAAGGGGTAAAACATATGCAAACATACCAGGATTTTTTGCAGAACTGGCCCGCGCAACGAAAGGCCGAGGCCGTGCAGAAGGCCACGGAAGAACAGGTTTTTTCCGTCCTTGAAAAACACAGCCTCCTGCCCGAGGACTTTCTGACCCTTCTTTCCCCCGCCGCCGCCCCGCATCTGGAGCTTCTGGCCAGCCGCGCCCATGAGCTCACCCTGCGCTTTTTCGGCCGGGCGGTACACATTTTCACCCCGCTGTACATTTCCGACGTCTGCACCAACCAATGCCGCTACTGCGGCTTTAACGCCAAAAACAAACAGCCCCGCCACCACCTCAGCGTGGATGAGGCCGCCGCCGAGGCAAGGGCCATAGCCGACCAGGGCTTCCAGCACGTGCTGCTGCTCACCGGGGACGCCCGCCACCTGTCCTCTCCCCAATATATCGCCGATGTGGCGCGGCGTATAAAACCCTGGTTCGCCTCCGTGGGCATCGAGGTCTACTCCCTCACCACCGACGAATACAAGCTGCTTGTGGACGCGGGCGTGGACAGCATGACCATGTTTCAGGAGACGTATAATCCTGATCTGTACGCATGGCTGCATCCCGCCGGGCCCAAACGTGACTACGCCTTCCGCCTCAACGCGCCGCAGCGCGCGGCCGAAGCGGGCATGCGCTCCATGGGCGTGGGCGCGCTGCTGGGGCTGGAATCCTTCGAGCAGGACGCCTTCGCCACGGGCCTGCACGCCTGGTGGCTGCAACGCCACTACCCCGGCATGGACGTCAGCGTGTCCATACCGCGCATCTGCCCGCACGAAGGCAACTTCGACGTGCCGCACGCCCTGGACGACCGCCACCTCGTGCAATACGTGACCGCCCTGCGCTGCTTCCTGCCCCGCGCGGGCATCACCTGCTCCAGCCGTGAGAGCGCCTTTATGCGCGACCACCTGCTGCCCCTCGGGGTCACGCGCGTTTCCGCAGGCGTCTCCACGGCCGTGGGCGGCCGCGCCACCGAAGACCTGCACAACCCCGGACAGTTTGAAATCACCGACGGCCGCAGCCTGAAAGAAATGACCTCGGATCTGCTGGGCATGGGCTACCAGCCCGTACTCAAGGACTGGGAGCACCCGGCCACTGTATGCTAGAGCATTTAACACATTTCATTCGTAAATTGCTCTAACCGCCTGTCAACTGTCTGTTGCCCGCCTGCCCATCCTTTGCCGACGCCGGAATCCTCGACGTCGGCAAAGGAAGGCAGCGGCTTGGCCCGCCGTACGCGCCGCCAAAGGCATACGCGCTGTCTATCCAAAACGTCACGCGCCAGGCTCCAGCCAAAAATTTTGAAACTCCACACGCGCAACAGCGACCAGCCCAGGGAGACACCATGACCAATCCTCTGCATGACGGCCTCGGCCGCTACTTCAGCCCTCAACAGATGGACGCCCTGTTCAGCGCCCGCATAGGCATTGCCGGGGCTGGCGGCCTGGGTTCCAACGCTGCCCTCATGCTGGCCCGTTGCGGCGTGGGGCACATCACCCTGGTGGACGACGACGTGGTGGACGCCTCCAACCTCAACCGCCAGCAATACTGGCCGCGCCACGTGGGCCGCCACAAAGTGGACGCCCTGCGCGAACTGCTGCTGGAACTGAACCCGCATATGGACGTGGCGACGCACAAACTGCACGTCACGGCAGACAATCTGCCCGCCCTGCTGCCAGCCTGCCCCATCTGGATTGAGGCTTTTGACGGCCCCAACGACAAAAGCCTGTTTGTGGAAGGAGCCCTGCTGGCAGGACACAGGGTGGCCAGCGCGTCGGGCATGGGCGGCTGCGGCGGCGCGCCCATGGGCCGGAGAAATTTGGGCGCTCTGGTGCTGGTGGGCGATTTTACCACGGATATTCTCATGGCCCCGCCTCTGGCCCCCCGCGTCACCGAGGCCGCCGCCCTGCTGGCCGATGCCGTTCTGGAAATGCTGCTGGGCTGAATGTCCTTTGAAACGCTTTTTTTGGGGGGAGGTGTGGGCTGAAACCAAAGCTTTTCCGCCAGCCCCAACGGACTGCAAACAAAAGCCCTTGCGCAGTCCCCTCAGGCAAACAAAAAGCGCCGCCCCTTGCGGGGCGGCGCATACAATCAGCTGATGCCGGATGCTAGGAAGGAAGCATCCAGTGCAGCACGCCGGCCTGCAGGTAGGTGAGCGCGCAGATGAACAGGGTCATGGCGACACTGTGACCCAGGGTGAAGCGGAAGAGGTCGCCTTCCTGGCCCACCAGATTGGTAGCCGCGGTGGCCACACTGATGGACTGGGGCGAAATCATCTTACCCGTAACACCACCGGAGGAGTTGGCGGCCACGGCCAGGTTGGGGTCCATGCCCACCACTTCGGCGGTGGAACGCTGCATACCGCAGAAGAGGGCGTTGGAGGAGGTGTCCGAACCGGTCAGGAACACGCCGAGCCAGCCCAGGATGGGCGAGAACAGCGGGAACAGGGAGCCGGTCAGGGTGAAGGCGATACCCATTGTGGAGCTCATGCCAGAGTAGTTCATGAGGTAGGCCAGGCCAAGAATCATGGCGATGGTCAGAATGGGGAAGCGCAACTGGTAAATGGTGCGGAAGAAGCAGGCCACCGCCTTGCCGAAGGAATAGCCGGGCATGAAGGGCACGGCGATGAAACCGGCCAGCAGGATGGCGGTACCGCCAGCTGACAGCCAGTTAAACATGAAGACGGCGGGGTAATTGCTGTTCTTGGCCACGATGGGGGCGGTCTTTTCAACCATGCCGTCCAGGCCGGGCCAGGAGAACTTCATGACCGCGCCGGGGATGGCGTTCAGCATGTTCTTGAACTGGGGCAGGCCCCACAAAAAGACCATGATGGCCAGAATGATATAGGGCAGCCATGCGCGCAACACCACGCCAAAAGCCGGGGCAGCGCCTTCAAGCTTGCTTTCCTGCTCGCCTTCGAAACGCCAGATGTGGGCGGGCTTCCACACGCGCAGCAGCAGCACCAGGGCGACGATGGTGATCAGGGCCGACATGATGTCGGGCAGGGTCGGGCCGTGGAAGTTGGAGAACAGGAACTGCGAACCGGCAAAGGCCACACCGGCCACGAGAATGGCGGGCAGCACTTCCATGGCGCGGCGGAAACCGCACATGACGCAGCAGAGCCACAGGGGCACAAGAATGGACAGGAAGGGCAGCTGGCGGCCCACGATCTGACTCACGGTCATTTCGTTCAGACCGGAAACCTGCGCGCCCACGATGATCGGAATGCCGATGGCGCCGAAAGCCACGGGGGCGGTGTTGGCGATCAGGCAGATACCGGCGGCGTACAGGGGTCTGAAGCCCAAGCCCACCAGCATGGCTGCGGTGATGGCCACCGGGGTGCCGAAGCCGGCCGTGCCTTCAATGAACGAACCGAAGGCAAAGGCGATAAAGATGGCCTGCAGACGGCGGTCGTCCGTCAGGCGGGCAAGCGATTCCTTGATGTACTCAAATTCGCCTGATTCCACGGTCATGTTGTACACCCACACGGCTGTGACAACAATCCAGATGATCGGGAAGAGGCCGAAGGCCGCGCCGTAGGTCAGCGCGCTGAATGCCGTGCTCGTGGGCATGCCCCAAACAAAGAGGGCGAGAAGGAAGGCCAGGGCCACGGCCAGAGCCGCAGCGTAGTGACCTTTGGCGCGTCGAACCGCCAACATGTAAAAAAGGCTGATGAGTGGAATTCCCGCCACCAGAGCGGACCATACGGGGCCGCCCATCGGATCGTAAACTTGCGTCCATGCCATAACAACTGCTCCCTTAACGCTGTGGGTTTTTTGGAGGTACGAGTCACAGGCGCTTGTCCATCCCACGCGATCTGAAACCCGTCCATCCCCAAGAATAGCTCTTGGACGGATACCTGTTTCCTGAGCAAAAAACAATGCTTTTTTGAAAGTCGAACGGTATCAACGATAAAAAAATCGGCTTCAAGGCAGTTCAACGCTGAAAATATGCACTCTCAGATTTTTTTATGCGGCAGATCCGGCGTGCTGCAAACAGCACGATTTACCATCCTTTGACGGCGAGACCCGTTACCCCAGACACACGTTCGGACGGTGCGCGGCCTGAAAGACATGGCCTCCAGGTCAGAACTCCGCTGAAATGCTTTACGTTTTACTTTTCATTCCGCCCCAAAATGCCTTTTCCGGCAGAATCCGCGCCATGCTGCTCTCCTGCTGCATGGGCGTGCAGCAGGAGAGCAGGTAACCTTTTGCAAAGATTACCTGCTCTCAGATACGATAAAAATATAGGGGGTGGGGGCGTGGGGGCGGCGCCATGGGCGCGTTACCGGCGAAGAAAGGCAGGAAGGGCAAAATACAGGCGGGCGGCCGCGTCAAAGCACCCACCCGGCAAAAAGCTGGCCCACCAGAACATCTGGTATTTTTTGCCGCTGTTGCGCCAGGGGGCCATGGCTTTGCGCGCCTCGGCGTTTCTGCCTTCGCGCCACAGGGCCACGGCCTTTTGAAAGGCGGCCCGGCGGGTAAGCAGAAGCACAAGTCCGGCGTGCTCCTGGTCATAGCCAGGGTAGAGGCGGCGGTGTTTGTCCAGAATGCGCAGGGTTTCGTCCGCAAACTGGCCGAACTTGCGAAAGGTTGTGTTTGCCCCATGCACGCGCCACACCGTGAGCGGCTCGTCCACATGGTCCAGTTCCCAGTCGTGGGCAATGCGGTAAAAAACGTCGGCTTCTTCGCAGACGTTGAGGCTTTCATCAAACCAGCCGCCGTTTTCCCCCTGCCCTGTGGGCACGCCGCGCCCGGAAAGCCCGGCAAGGGCCTCGGCCCGAACCATGGCTGACGACATGGAAATCCACTGCCGTTCCATCAGGGCGGCAAAGGCCATGCCGCGTTCGGGACGCGTTTCGGCGAACAGGCGCTTGATGACTCTTTTGCCGTCGAAAATTTCCGTGTCTGTGCTGACCAGCCCCACGCGGGGATTGGCCTCAAACAGCCCCACCTGAAGTTCCAGTTTGCGGGGCCGCCAGATGTCGTCGCAGTCCAGAAAGGCGATATACCGCCCTCTGGCCTGCGCCAGAGCGAGATTACGGCCCGCGCCAAGCGGCACCGTGGTTTCGCCCCTGAAATAGCGCACTTTTTCGCCATAGCTTCTGGCAATGGCGGGGCTTTCATCCGTGGAGCCATTGTCCCAGAAAACGATTTCAAAATCCGTGAACGTCTGGGCCATGACGCTGTCCATAGCTTCGCGCAGGTCGCGGGAGCTGTTGAGGCAGTTCATGATGACAGAAACGGCGGGAACGCTCATGGTTTTTCCTCGTTGGTTGGGGGATGGCCGGACGAAGCCGCCTGGCCGGCAGGCCGGGCAGCCTGTTCCATCCCGGCACGCTGACGGAACACCCAGTACTTGCACAAAAGATAGACCATGACCGGCACAAGCAGCACGGCCATGGGCATGGCCACCTCATAGGACAGGCCAAGCCGCATGAGCAGCCAGATGATGGCGGAGTTGAAGCCAAGTCCCAGCGCCTGGGTGGCGGCGAAACGCGGCAGCATGGCCCAGTGGGAGAGCCCGCTTCCCGGCCCGGCGGTCTGGAAGGTCCACAGGCTCTGCCCCAGGTAGGAAACGATGAAGCTCAACGCATAGGCCAGGGCATTGCCTGCCAGAACGGGCATGCCCCACAGGTTGACGAACAGCAGGCCCAGCAGGATGTACGAAAGGCTGGCCGCCCCGCCCACCATGCCGAAGCGCACCCAGCGTCTGGCCAGCAGGGCCCTTACGAAGGCGGCAAGGTCAGATGCGCCGGGCGGCCGCAAACCTGCGCCGCTCAACGCTTCACTGCCCCGACTATTCCGGCGCACACGGCATCCACATCTTCCACGGTCAGACCGGGATGCATGGGCAGCGTCACCAACTCGGCGTACAGCTGTTCGGTGGCGGGCAGGCTTTCACCATGGCCGAAGTAACTCAAAAGATGATTGGGCTTGTAATGGACGCCCGTGGGCAGACCCTGGGCGGCCAGAGCTTCCTTCACCGCATCCTTGCGGCCGTCGAGCACGCGCACCGGCATGATGTGGGGCACCACGAAGTCGCGGGGGTCGGTGCGCAGCAGGGCCACGCCCGGCACGCCGGACAGGCGTTCGGCATAGCGGGCCGCAAGGGCGCGCCGTGCAGGGATGAATTCCGCGTCCAGGCGCGAAAGCTGCACGCGACCGATGGCGGCCATAATGTTGCTCATATGGTAACGCCAGCCCTGCCGCTTCACGTCGGGATCCCAGGAGCGGGCTCCGGCAAAACGCTTTTGCGCGTCGTCTTCCACAGAGAGCAGGCGGGCGTCGGAGGCCAGCCGCCCGGCTTCGGCGTCAAAAGCCACCAGGCAGCCGCCTTCGCCGCAGGTGATATTCTTGATGCCGTCAAAGCTGAAGCAGACCATATCGCCGAAACTGCCGATCTTGCGGCCGTCATGCTTGCAGCCGAACGCGTGGGCGGCGTCTTCAACGACGCGCAGCCCCTTGCGGCGGGCAAAGTCATAGACCTCGTCGAGACGCCAGGGGTTGCTGGCATAGTCCACGTACATGAGGGCAATGGTATTGGGGGTAAGGCGTTTTTCGGCGTCGGCCAGATCAAGGGTGCCGGTTTCGGTCAGCACGTCGCAGGCCACAGGCACGCAGCCTGCGGCGCTGATGGCCTGAAAGGACGCCACAAAGGTCAGGGAGGGCACAAGCACTTCGGGCTTGCCGGGCACAGAGCACTGGGCGGCCACGGCGTCTACGGCCAGATGCAGGGCCGCCGTGCCCGTATTGGTTGTAATGACCTGATCCGGCCTTACGCCGAGATATTGGGCCACTTCTTCTTCAAAAAGGCGCACTTCATTGCCCATGCCAAGATAGCCGTCTTCAAGAAGAACACGGCTGACGGCACGGGCTTCTGCTTCACCCACTATGGAACGGGAAAGACGCATGGACATACAGCCTCCTGCTGCGCGGGCGGTTGTCCGGCGGGCAGACGCCCGACCGGCGGCTGCGGCGCGGCATGCGCCGGATTGCCGGGCAGATCCTACATTGTGATGCAGTAATGCCGCCTAGCCCGCTTCGGCGTTCATTTCGCTCAATAACGTGTCAAGGTCAAGCAGAATAAGCAGGCGGTCGTCAAGCTTGCCCACGCCCCTGATATATTCCGAGCCGATGCCGCAGATTACGGGCGGGGCGGGCTCCACCGTGGACGCGGGAATGCGCAGCACCTCTGAAACGCCGTCCACCAGAAAGCCCACGATTTTCTGGTCAAATTCCATCACCACGATACGGGTGTCGCTGTCGCGTTCCAGGGCGGGCATATTGAAACGGGTGCGCATGTTGATGACGGGTATGACCTTGCCCCGCAGATTGATGACGCCTTCAATGAAGCGCGCCGCATGCGGCACCATGGTTATCTGCATGGGCCGGATGATTTCCTGCACGGAAAGGATGTCCACGCCAAATTCTTCTCCGGCTATGTGAAAGGTGACCAGCTGCAGCCTGTCGCCTTCGTGCCCGTCTTCAACGCTCCGCTCAAACGCGGTATCCGCTATATGATCCATGGTCTTACCTCCATCAGTGGCGGGCAAAAGGCCCCATTGGCTTTATCGGCTAAGACGCCTGCGGCAAAAGGGCACAGGCGGCATCGCCCCGCGAAAACACGTCAGGCTTGCCCGCGCAGCAGCTTTTTGCGCAAACGGCAGGCTTTGTCGGTCATGCCGTCCATATCAAAATCCTTGACAGCCACCAGTATGGCCGCCACTTCTTCAGCATGGGGCGTGCCTTCCATCAGCGGGATCAGCGTTTCCAGCGCGTTTTCCACCCCGCCCCAGTCCCTTTCCGCACGTTGGGGCAGTTCGCCCAGCAGGGCCAGCAGCGCGGTGCGGTGTTCTTCGGCGAGTTGCAGATTGCCGCTTCTGGTTTCACGGTCAAGGCCCTTTACGCCCTGAACAGATTCGAGCACACGCGCCATTTCCGCCTCAAAGGCGTTGAGCAGCCCCGGATCCAGCGGGGTATCCGGCAGCGCGTTTTCCATCATGCGGGTCAGGCGGAGGATGCGCTCCACCCCCAGATTGGCGGCCACGCCCTTGACGGTATGCGCCAGACGGGAGGCGGCATCAAGATCGCCGTCACGCAGCATGTCGCGCAGCCGGACGGCGCTGTCGCCATAGTGTTCCACAAAACGGAACAAAAGCTCAAGATACAGTTTTCTGTCATTGCCCACGGTGGCAAGACCGGCTTCAATATTGATGACGGGGTTGTGCTGCCCCTTCATGCGGGCCTTGATGGCCTGCAGACACCTGGCATGGCTGTCTTCCTCACCGGAGTTTGAAAGAAAAGAACCCGCCTGCGGGTCTGGCGGCCGTGCGTCCCCGGCACGCGCTTTTCTGAAAGGATTGCGGCGGAGCCCGCCCGGCAGCCATTTTTCAAGGCACGTATAGAGCGTTTCAGGATTTACGGGCTTGGTGAGATAGGCATTCATGCCCACATCCTTGCCGTCCATGCGCGAAGACATGTCCGCATGGGCCGTCATGGCAATGACAGGCAGGTCCACCGGGGCGAACCCCTCGCGACGGATGCGCCTTGTGGCCTCAAGACCGTCCATGACCGGCATCTGCACATCCATCAGCACCAGAGCGATGTCCGTGTGCGCTGGCGCTTTCAGCCGGTCCAGGGCTTCCTGCCCGTTGGCCGCCAGCACGACGTTCAATCCCGCCTGTTGCAGCAGTTCACGCGCGATTTGCGCGTTGATGTCATTGTCTTCCACCACCAGCACCGTACGGGGCGGAAATTCGGCCTGATCCGGGGCCTTCACGCCCTCTGCCGCCACGGCTGGCCGGACTGCCGCGGCTTCGGGGCCAACGCCAGTTTCGGGCGTGGCGTCAGCTTCGGGCAAGACGCCGATTTCGGACATGGCCCGCATGCGGCCGCCTGGCTCGCCTGCCGGACTCTGCGCCCCGGTGAAAAAAATCCCGGACGAGCCGCCGGCAGGGCGCACGGGCCGGGCAAGGGGCATTTTTTCCGCAGAACCGGCAGACAGGCTGAAGGTGTCCACCGTATCCACATCCACCGAAAAGAAGAAGCGGCTGCCCTCTCCCGGCACGCTGAACACCTCAAGTTCGCCACCCATAAGGCTGACCAGCTGTCGCGCCAGCGCAAGCCCCAGGCCCAGACCGCTGCGCGACCGCGTCATGGACTCGTCCCCAAGGGCAAAGGGCTCGAAAAGCTTTTTCCAATCCTCTTCGCGCAGGCCGGGGCCGCTGTCCTCCACCACAAAGGTCAGCCGCAGGGCTCCTTCTGTGGCGGCGGGTTCGTCCGCCCGCTGCACGCGCAAGGCGACGCTGCCGCGCACAGTGTATTTGACGGCATTGTCCAGCAGGATGCGCAGCACCTCTTCCAGATGGCGCTCATCACCCGCCACGGTGGCCGGAATGGACGTATCCCGCACCACACTGAGCAAAAGGCGCTTTTCCAGAGCCGTGCCCGCCACGCTCTGACGCAGCAGTTCCAGAAAGCCCGGCAAGTCGAAAACCCTGCGCTCCATACGCATGGACCCTTCGCTGGCGCTGGAAAAATCCAGAATCCTGTTGACCATGTCCAGCAGCACGCTTCCGGATTTGTTGATATGGGCAAGATAGTCGCGCTGCACGCCGCTGAGATCCGTCTGCAGGCTGAGGTAGCTCATGCCGATGATGGCATTGAGCGGCGTGCGTATTTCATGGCTGATGCGGCGTAAAAAATCGTCCTGCACGTGGGAGGCCCGCTGGGCGAGCTCCAGCGACGTGAGCGCCTGCGACCGCGCCTGTATGGCCTGCTGGCGGCTTTTGCGCGCCCACATTTCCACTTCTTTCAATTCGCTGATGCGCGAAAAAAGCGTGTCCTTCATGCGCTGCAACGAGGCGAACATGCCCGCCAGTTCGTCCCTGTGCCTGAGTTGCAGTGGCGCGGGATCAAGCCCTGCGGCAACGCTTTCGGCATAGCCGATCACCCTGTCCAGGGGATTGGCCACACGCGTTATGAAAATGCAGGCATTGCCCAGCGCGGAGGCCCCAAGCAGGATCAGGCCGCCCATGGCTGCCAGCATGGCCCAGCGCAGAAGGGCCTCACGCGTGTCCAGGCGGACAAAAAGGTCGGCGTACTGCGTGCTGCCGAGCTTGCTGGCGTCTGCGGCAATGGCGTCCGGCAGACGGGCCAGATTGCAGTCGCGCATCATGCGCAGGGCGGCTTGCGGGCCGGGGCGGGCGCTCCAGGCGGCGTCCGCCGTTGCATTGGAGTCCGGCTTCTGCCCAAGGGCAAGATTGACGACGTCCTCGGTCATGATGTTGAACGTGTCCACCTGCGCCAGAAGAGCGTGCATCTGCGCGCGTGTGGACGCGTCCGCCTCAAGATGGTCCACCAGGGCGGCCAGCGCCACACATTCGCCCGGAGCCGCGCTTGCCGTATCAGGACGGGGCGCCTCGCCCCGCGCCTCACGCAGAAGACGTCGCCAGCGTTCAAGGTGGGCGTCATCGCCAGTGGAAAGGTAGTCAAGGGCGGCGTGGTAGCTTTCACGCGGGGTGTTGCCTATTTCGACAAGCAGGCTCGCAACACGGTAATAGTTGTGCAGAAGCCCGTTGACCTCGGACAGGCTGCGTCCGAGCCATATGATGCACAGGCCAAGCATGAGAACCACGACCAGTTGCGCCATGTTGGAAGTTTTGATGAGGGTTCTGATGCTCATGCCTTGTGCTCCCGTAACCCGGGTACGACCGATACCCCTTGTCCCGACCAGTCGGGACACATCCGCGCGCCGCGTTCCCTGGTGGCGGAAAGGCAGGCGAACGGCATTTCTTTTTCCGGCATGGCGTGCGTAAAAGCACGGCCCCGGTCAGGCTAGCACAGCCCAAGAAGCCCGTAAATGGCCGCCATGTCCAGGGAGTTCTCAACGCAGTCCGCCAGCCTGTCAAGCTCCGGGCCAAGAGCGTAAGCAGAGCCCTCAAGGGGCGGCATGGCGCAGTCGCGGCGCAGGGAAGACAGAAAGGCATGACGAAAGGCGTCGGCATCAAAAAGGCCATGCACGTAGCTGCCCCAGACCCTTGCCCGCCCGGCGGCGTCGCACAGGCCCCAGCCCAGGGGACGGCCCGCCGCGTCCGCCAGCACCACGCGGGGATTGCGGGCATGCGCCTCTTCATGTGCCACTTCCGGCAGGGGCACGGTGCGGCCATGATGTATTTCATAGCCTTCCACTTCCTGGGCAGGAACCATAAGCCCCCCGGCCGCCGCGCTGCCCATGGACGTATCCGGCGGATCGGCCGTAAGGCAGACGCAGGCCCGCCCCGTGACCCGCAGCAGTTTTTTGTCCGCTTCAAGACGGGTTTTCAGGGGCAAAATTCCCAGGCCGCGCTCAAGGCCGCCCTCCTCAAGGCCCAGAGGATCGTCAATGACGCTGCCGAGCATCTGCAGTCCCCCGCAGATGCCCACCAGCGCGCCGCGCTTCTCTTCCAGGGCTGTGCGGGCAAAGCGCGTCATGGCGTCGGCCAGGCCTGTGGCGCGCAAAAAACGCAGGTCAGCCACGGTGTTCCGGCTGCCGGGCACAATAACGACGTGCGGGTGCCCCCAGTCCTCGCCGGCGCGCACGATGCGCAGGCGCAGTCCGGGCTCCTGCCGCAGGGCGTCCAGGTCGGTGGCATTGCTGATGTGGGGCAGATCGGGCACCACCATATCCAGCGTGTCTGCGGCCTCAGCACGGCCTTCGCCCATGCTGAGGCCGGGCGTGATGCCCAGCTTGAAGCTGACGGAGTCTTCTTCTGGCAGATGCAGATTTTCCAGCATGGGCACAACGCCCCAGAAAGGCTTGCCCGTGCGGCGGGTGAGGCTGTGCAGGGCCGGGTCCAGCAGCGTGGGGTCCCCGCGAAACTTGTTGAGGATAAAACCGGCCACCCGCGCCCTTTCCGCCCGCGTCAGCAGCGCCATGGTGCCCGCCAGGGCCGCGAAGGCGCCGCCCCGGTCAATGTCGGCCACAAGGGCCACATGAGCACGGGCATAGCGGGCCATGCGCATGTTCACGATATCGTGCGCCTTGAGGTTGATCTCGGCCGGGCTGCCCGCCCCTTCCAGCACCACCACGTCGGCTTCGGCCGCCAGACTGCGGTAGGCGCGCCGCACGGCCTTCCAGGCTTCGGGCTTGTACCGCAGATAGGCCCCCACACGCATCCGCCCCACAGGCTCCCCCAGCACGATAACCTGAGAGCCTGTGTTGGATGTGGGCTTCAAAAGAACGGGATTCATACGCACATCGGCGGCCAGGCCGCAGGCGGCGGCCTGAAGCGCCTGGGCGCGTCCCATCTCCTTGCCGTCGGCGGTCACAAAAGAATTGAGCGCCATGTTCTGCGCCTTGAAGGGCACGACCCTGAGGCCCCGGCGCGCCAGCAGGCGGCACAGGGCGGCCGTGAGCAGACTTTTTCCCGCGTTGGAGCAGGTTCCCTGAAACATGATCGCCGGAGGCAACCCAGCCGGGCCTTTAAAAGAACGGACGGACGGCGGCCATGAGCCGCCGGGGGCTTCAGCCCGGCCAAGGGGAACAGACGTGGGTGGGAACGGTGCTGACGACATGATTTTTTCATACGCGCAAGTATGGCCGTGGGCAAGCGACCCCGTAAAAATGGCGCAAGCCAACGGCTGGCGGTCAACTTGCACAGTATTTGCCCTTTTCGTATAAAGGAGATGGTAGGGAGAAAACCGGGCCGCGCCCGGCGATGATCCTGGCGCTATCCACGCGCACGGCAGCCTTTGCCGGTGAGGAATGTTCCGGCATGCGTGCCACGAGAGTTTTTGGAGACATGATGAAACGTTTTCTGCTTTGGACCGCTGGCGTGCTGCTGGTTGTCGCGGCGGCCCTGGCCATTGTTCTCAGCCAGATAGACGCCGCCTTTGTTATCCGCCAGATCGCTGACGCCACGGCCAGATCCACGGGCAAGCCCCTGGTCTTTGAAACTGCGCCGCAGATTTCCCTTTTTCCCCCTGGCGTGCGCTTCGGACAGGCCCGCTGGGGCCAGCCGGAGATGGGCGACGGCCTCGTTTTTTCGGTCAAGAGCGGCATGGCGGAACTTGAATTGATGCCGCTGCTTTCCGGCTCCATGGTGGTGCGTGAGGTGCGCCTGGACAATCCTGTGGTGGACGTGCGGCAGTATGCCGCCGCTCCAGCTGTGCCCGCTCCCACTGGCGCTGACGGCGCGGCTTCGGCCGCCGCTCCAACCCCGGCTCCTGACCATATCACTGCCCCGGCTTCGGGCGCGGCTGTCCCGGCTCCTGACAAGGCCCCTGCCTCTACCTCCGGCGCGGCAGATTCCCGCGTCTCCGGCAGCCCTGCGGGCGCGCCCGCTCCCAAGGCAGGCGTCAAGGCTCCGGCTGTGGAGCAGGCCAAGACGCTTGAAAGAGCGGCTCCGGCCATTGAACTTAAACGCCTTGTCGCGCGGCAGGGCATGGTGCGCTACACGGACGCGCAGGGGCAGACGCTGACCCTCGGCGATCTGAATCTTTCTGTGGAAAATCTGCGGCCGGGGCAAGAGGCTGTGGCCCAGTGCGACTTCACCTTTACCGCCAGCCGACCTGACACGACGGGCACGACGGACACGACGGCGGATACGGCAAAAGGCACGGCAAAGGACGGCGCGGCAATGCCCGTACCGCTGTCGGCCAACCTGGCCCTGTCGGCCAAGCTGCGCTATGCGCCGCCCAACATCGCCCTGCGCCAGACCCTGCTGACCCTCAGTCCCCTGGCCGGTCCCCTGCCCAAGGAAGCCGGGCCCCTGCAGCTGAATATCGAAGGCAGTCTGGACACGGACGCATGGCGCATGCATGTGGCCAAATGCTGGATTACCACGCCCCAGGCGCGTCTGGGCCTTCAGGGCGAAGCATCGTTCAACCCGCCGTCCTTCACGGGCAACCTTGAACTGGACGCGTCCTTGCGCAAGCTGGCCGCCCTGGCGGGGCAGCCTCTCAAACCCGCCCCCCGCGACGTCACGGACACGCTCAAAATCAAGAGCAGGCTGGCCTATGGCGACAACAGCCTCAATCTTTCGGACATTGACGCCCTTGTGGACGACGTGACCCTGAGCGGCCAATTCCGCCTGGGCATGGAACCGGGCGCGCCCCTGTCCATCACGACCGACATGCAGGTCAGCGCCGTCAATCTGGATGCCTACCTGCCCCTGCCCGAAAGCGGCAAGCCGCAGGGACAGACGACTGACGGGCCCAAAGGCAAAAAATCCGGGGGAACCGACGTGTCCCCCCTGCCGGACATCAACATCCGGGCCGCGCTGGCGGGCATCAGTCAGGGCAAGGTGCGCGCCAGGGATGTGCAGTTCGTGGCGCAGGGCCTGCGCGGCAACTACAAGATTTCGACCTTCAACTGCACCCTCGGCAGCGGTGGCTTCATCAAGGCCGAGGGCACGGCCAATGTGCCAGCCGCAGCCTATACCGTTAACGGCACGGCGTCGGACGTGGATCTGGGCGCTCTGCTGGAAAGTCTGGACAAGGGGCGTCCCGTGGAGGGCACAGCCCGTCTGGACGCCGACCTGAGCATGCACGGCAAAAGCGCCGTTGCCCTGCAAAACAGCCTTTCCGGCTCGGGGCTGCTTGAAATACGGCAAATGCGCCTGAAATCCCTGCCAACCCTGCCCGCCAACGTGCCCGGCATCGTGGGCAAGCCTGTGCCGGACACCTTTGAGAGTGCGCGCGCGCCCTTTACCATCAAAAACGGCGACATACACGCCAGCCCCGTCACGGTGAGCGCCACGGGACTCAGCGCCCGAGGCCAGGCGAAAATCAGCCTGCCGCGACAGTATCTGGAGGCCTCAGCCACTGTGGAAACCCTGGGCATGAGCGTGCCGGTCATTGCCAAGGGGCCGTTCACCAATATCGGATACAGCCTTGACCCGCGCTTTGCGCAGGGCAAGGGCAAAAAACTTCCCGGCCTGTTGCAGGACGGCATACGCGGCGCGGAAGGATTTGTGCGGGATCTCTTCGGCAACTAGATGGAGGCGCTTTTAGAGCATATTACCTTTGAAAAAGTGTAAATGCTCTAACGCTATACTCTTGTGCAACTTTCGGGCACGCATTTTTTTTCAAAGATAACACGCTCCGGACGCCAGAGGCTTGGCGCATGGGATAAAACCCATGCAGACAAACAGAAAATACTGTCTGATTGCACCATTATCTTATGTGTTTTCCGATTTTGTCCGGAACATTTCTCCATACGGGGCTTGCCTTTTCCGCACGACAGGCTAAAGATTTTACACGGTCAGGCGTTAAGAATGTAGAAAACCTCGGACTGAGCCTCCCTCGGAGTGGCGCACGCCGCTCTGAAACGGCCGGAAAGGGCTTTGACTACGCGGCACCCTGCTGGCATGTTTGCCACTGCGGGCCTGGCGGCAGCATCGGCGACCAGTGGCCTGCCAAGTGCGGGCAACGGGCACATACCGGCTCCGCAACACTTTTCCGGGGAACGTCATCCCCCGGCACGGCAGGTGATGGAACGACACAGGACGAATTGAGCCTACAGGCGGCACTATGTATTTATTAATAGGTCTTGGCATCGTTGCGGCTTCGGTGTTTACGGGATACACCCTGGCCCACGGTGAATGGGCCATCCTCTTTCAGCCCGCGGAATTTATCATTATTCTCGGCTGCGGCCTGGGAGCCTTTTTTGGTTCGCAGACCAAGTATACCTTCGGGCTCATTCTCAAGAGCATGAAGCACCTTTTCGCCGACCCCGGGTCCAGCAAAGGACGCTATCTTGAAACGCTGGCCCTCTTGTATACGCTCTTTTCCAAGATGCACCGCGAAGGCGTCATCAGCATTGAAAGCGATGTGGAAAAACCCGAATCCAGCCCCATTTTCAGCAAATATCCCAACGTGTCCAAGGACACAAAGATCGTCAACTTTATCGGCGACACCCTGCGCGTCTATCTGACCACGGGCGACCCGGCCGACATCGACAGCCTCATGGACGTGGACATCGCCACCATGCGCGAAGAAGGCACCCTGCCCGCCCATGCCGTTGGGCACATGGCCGAATCGCTGCCCGGCATGGGTATCGTGGCCTGCGTGCTCGGCGTGGTGCTCGCCATGGGCAAGATCAACGAGCCGCCGGAAGTTCTCGGCCACTACATCGGCGCGGCCCTTGTCGGCACATTCTTTGGTATTCTCTGCTGCTACGGCCTGTTCGGCCCCATGGGCTCCAAGCTCGAAAACTACGTGGCTGAAGAACATTTTTACTATCATTCCATCAAGGAAGCCGTGGCGGCGGCCATTCGCGGGTCCACGCCCCTTATCGCCGTGGAATACGGGCGCAGGGCCATCCCCTATCCCTTCCGCCCCACCTTTGCTGAAATGGAAGACAGACTGAAGAGCGGCTAGAGCATTTTAACTTTGAAAAAGTGTAACTGCTCTAACGCTGTACGAAAGTACCGCGCGCCGCGACGTGACGTGGATTTTGCCGAGTTTTAGCCGTTGCGCAGGCGGCCCCTGCCTGCCATAATGACTCAAAAGCCGGGACGGGCAAAAGGCAACGCGCTTCTGCCCCTTCCCCCCGGATTTGCGCTGGTTTTCCCCATTTTCCCCCTGTTTGCGTGGGCCGGGCCGGGGAAACAGGCATGACAGCCCCTCGCGCGAGGTTCTTGCGCGAGGCATACACGGTAAGGAGTTTCCTCTATGGGCGGCGGCGCATGGAAAGTCGCGTATGCCGACTTTGTAACGGCCATGATGGCCTTTTTTCTCCTGCTCTGGGTTCTCAGCATGGTGCCGCCCGAAACTCGGGCGGGTCTGGCCGCCTATTTCAGCGGCGACCGTAACTTTGACTCCAGTTCCACTTCGCCCATCTCCAACAATCCCTTCATCCAGAATACGGACAAAATCGACGCGCGCGACATCAAGATATCTGAAGTCGAAAAGTCCCATTACGCCATTGCCCAGAAAATCAAGCAGATGCTTATGGCCGACGCCATACCCCAGAGCTCTTCGGGCATCAGCGCCGACGACGTGGGCGTTCAGTTGCGCGTCAACTCCGACATCATGTTCAAGCCCGGCAGCGTCGATCTGCTGCCCGACGGCGAAAGAGTGCTGACCGCCGTGCTTGACCTCATGGAAGAATACAATCTCTATCTCGTGGTGCGCGGCCATGCCGATTCGGCCGAAACGGCCCCGCCTTTCACGTCCGCCTGGGAACTGTCCGGAGCGCGCGCCGCATCCATGGTCAACTATCTGGCGCAGCACGGCGTCAAGGCCACGCGCATGCGCGCCGTCAGTTATGGCGACACCCGCCCCCTCAAGCCCGGCATCGACGAGCAGAGCCGCGCCATGAACCGCCGCGTGGAGTTTTTCTTCCACAGGCCGGAAGTCATGTCCTACAGCGTGGTGTATTAGGGAAACGCGGATGTATTCCGTTTGGCGGACTTGCTTCACTTTTTTTGAAACAGTCGAGGACGGAAGAGTCCACTCCTGCTTCAAAAAAGATCGCGCCTTGCCAAAAGAAATACCAGCGCGTTTCCAGGAGGCTCTTTAATCAGTGCTTCCTTAGAGCATTTTACCTTTGAAAAAGTGTAAATGTTCTAACGCGGCACTAGACCAATTTCACTAGCGATGCTGTCGCCATCCGTAAGGCTTCTTCGTCGCCTAACGGCTGCCGCTTGAAATTGCTCTGGCGGCTGCGCGAACAGACGCCCGCCGCGAAGGTGTTAGCGCAGCGTGACGCCATGAATTACTTTGAACCCTGCGCGGTCCACCGGGCTGCCACAGCCATCAGGAAGCCCCATGCCTCTCATATTCCTTGTGGGCCCACGAGCCTGCGGCAAAACGACCATTGGCCGCCTGCTGGCGCAACGCCTCGCGCTGCCCTTCATCGACACCGACCACTATCTTCTTGAACAGGCGGGCCGCACCGTGGCCGAGATTGTGGAAGCTGAGGGCTGGCCCGGCTTTCGCAAGCGCGAAAGCGATGCGTTGCGGGCTGTGACGGCCATCCATCCCCAGGGAGCCGTTATCGCCACAGGCGGCGGCATGGTGCTGGACGAGCAGAATCGCATTTTCATGCGCGAACAGGGGCATGTCTTCTATTTGTCCGCACCAGTGGAGGCGCTGGCGGCGCGGCTTTCCAGCAATCCCCTGACAGCGCAGCGTCCGTCCCTCACTGGCGCGGACATCAGGGACGAAGTACGGCAGGTGCTGCACGAGCGGCTGCCGCTCTATCATGCAACCGCGCATCACCATCTGGACGCCAGCCTGCCCCCGCGCCGCATAACCTCACTGGTCGTGGATTTTCTGAACAGCCTTTCCGCGCAGGATGCGGAGAACGGATCTTGCTGCGCAGCCATGCCGTGCCGCGAAGCTGACCCGCGCCGCGAAGCTGTATCCTGCTCCGAAGCCATGTCGGGTCCCGAAGCCATGCCGTGCCGCGCAGCCGTGTCGAATCACGGAGCCGCCGTGGATGCGGAAACCAAAGATGTCGCCGCAGCAGGCCCCGCGCGTCAACCCGCCCAACACGGGGCCGACCCTGACCGTGAATAGGGCCCGCGCCTTGCGCGCAGACGCGCCGCCACTTGTTTCGGTTGTTCTGCCGGCGTTCAACGCCGCACGCACGCTGAAAACGGCACTGGACAGCCTTTTTGTTCAGGAACCGGCTGCCGGTTGTCCCCTCCCCTCCTTTGAAATCATTGTGGTCAACGACGGTTCCACGGACGACAGCGCCGCCCTGCTGGATACCTGCGCCAACGAAACAGCCGCCCAGAGCAGGTTGCGCGTCGTGCACCTGCCGCACGGCGGCATCGTCGCCGCCCTCAACGCCGGACTGGCAGCGGCGCGCGGCTCCTTCATCGCCCGCATGGATGCCGACGACACGGCCCATCCGCAGCGTCTGGCCCTGCAGGCCGCCCACCTCTGGGGCAAGAGCGGACTCACGCTTTCGGCCAGTCTGGCTGCTTTTGGCGGCAACCGCGCCAATGCCTACGGTTTTGCGCATTTTGTGGACTGGCAGAACAGCCTGCTATCCCCCACAGAGATCAGCCGCAACCGCTTCAGGGATACGCCGGTCTGCCACCCGACCACCATGTTCCGGCGCGAGGCGGTGGAGCGCTGGGGCTCCTACGCTGACGGGAATTTTGCCGAAGACTGGGAACTGTGGCTGCGCTGGCTGCACGAGGGCGCGCTTATGGAAAAACTGCCGCAAGCGCTTCTCATATGGAACGACGCCCCTGACCGCGCCACCAGGACGGACGGGCGCTATGCGGCGGATGCCTGCGATGGGCTGCGCGCGTTATGGCTGGCCCGTCACCTTGAGCGACACAACCCTTTTCATCCGCTGGTCTGGGTCATTGGCGGCGGCCGCATGGCGCGCAGAAGGCTCGCGCCCTTATGGCGGCGAGGCGTGTGCCCGGCTGCGTATATCGAAATTGACGCCAAAAAGATCGGCAATGTGGTGGGCGGCGTGCCTGTGCTGGGCAGGGAGGCCTTGCCGGGACCCGGCCGCTGCCGCATCCTCAACGCCCTGACCGCCCATGGCGCGGCCGAAGAGGCCGCAAACTGGCTTGAACAAAGGGGATACGGCCCGGCGGACTGGATTCTTGCCTGAACAATCAAACAATTTGCGATATTCACCTATATTGCGCAAGTGTTTTCTTTCATGATCTCAATGCCCTTCCACACCCCCAAAATGGCCGAAAAGGCGCGCTTTGCAGTTGCCAGCCCCTTGGCGGCAAAAGCCCCCTCATGGACGCGGCCCCATCAGGCTCCGGACATCTGTTTTTTAATATGCTGAATTTAAACATAATTTTAAAAAAACTTTCAGAGTTTGCGAAATTTGTCACCAATACCCTTTGACAGAACAGGGGCAAGGAGATATGTTGCAAGGGCTTAATGTCTTTTTCATTCCTACAATCCGACATCATCGGGAGGATGCGGCATGCTGGATCTTAACATTACAATGATCTTTCAGCTGGTGAACTTTTTGGTCGCCATTTTTGTGCTAAACATCCTCCTTATCCGACCCATCCGCGATATCATAAAAAAGCGCAACGGCATCATGGACGGCATGGCTGAAGAGGCCGAGTCTTTCGAGTACCAGGCTGCGGAACGCCTTGCCAACTATGAGGCCGAACTGGCCCGCGCCCGTCAGGACGCCGGTCTGACCCGTGAAGAAGGCCGCGCCGCAGGCACGGTTGAACAGCAGGTGCTGGTGGGCGAAGCCCAAAAAAGCGCCCGCGACATTCTTGCCGAAACCCGCGAGTCCCTGCGGGCCCAGGCGGCCAAGACCCTTGATGAGCTGAGAAACCAGGTGAGCGATTTTTCCGCCCGGCTGGCGACCAAGCTTCTCAAGGGTTAGTTTTTGCGCTTTTTCGGTTCCTTTTCGGACGCTTTTCAGGCGATCCGGCTTCTTTAGGCACAGTCTACGCTATTGCATTATTCTCTGAACAGAGGGGGGTGGGCTTTGAGCAAATGGAAACACGCGGGTTATATCCTGCCGCTCGTTATTGCCTTTGCCGCGCTTGTCTTCATTCCTTTTGAGGCGCTGGCCTCTGAAGGGCATGGGGAAGCGCGCTGGGGGGACTTCGGCTGGCGCGTGCTCAACTTCGTGATCTTTGCGGGCATCCTCTGGTACTTTGTTGGCGGACTGGCCAAGCGTTTCTTCAAGAATCGCCGCGAGACCATCAGCGGAGCGCTGGACGACCTGGATGAACGCCGCGCCAAGGCCAAGGAACAGTTGGCCGCCGTTGAGTCGCGCATTGCCCGCCTCAACGAAGAGCGTGAAGCCATTCTGGCCGAAAGCCGCAAACAGGCCGAAAACCTGAAAGCGGGCATTGTGGAAGAGGCGCACCGTCAGGCGGCGCAAATTGTGGAGCAGGCGCGCATGACCGCCGAAAATGAAGGCCGCACCGTGCTTGCTGAAGTGCGCGCCGTCATCGCGGACGAAATCGTGGACGCCGCCGAAAAGGCTTTGAGCAGCAAGCTCAATGCCGAAGCCCACGACAAGCTTATCGCCAACTCCCTTAAAAAGGTGGTGCTCCATTGATCGACACCGTGGTTGCACGCAGGTACGCCAACGCCATCTTTGCGTTGGGCAAAAAGGATGGGGACGAAGCCTTGAGTGCGCGGGGCCAATGCCTTGCCGCTCTTGGTGAAATGCTTGTCGCCACGCCGGGACTTGACCTGACCCTCAAAAGTCCCGTGATCGGCGTGGAGGAAAAAAAGGCAGTTCTCGACAAGCTGCTGGGCAAGCTCAAGGCCGACCAGACTATGCGCAGCTTCTGCTTTCTGTTGGCAGACAAGGAAAGGCTCGCCTTTCTGCGCGAAATTTCCGCCTGGTATGGCAAACTGCTCGACGAAGCCAAGGGCATAGTGCGTGGCCAACTCGTCACGGCAGTCAAACTTCCTGCCGACAAAAAGGCTAAACTCAAAGAATCGCTGGAACAGAAAACCGGCGCCGACATTGAGCTCACCTTTGCCGTCGATAAGGACATACTAGGGGGTATGGTGCTCAAAATGGGTGACCGGGTGCTGGACGCAAGTCTGCGCGCGCAATTGGGTATCCTCCGGGAGACATTCAAGAGGGGTGAATAGCACATGCAGATCAAAGCGGAAGAGATAAGCAAGATCATTGAGGATCAAATCCAGAACTACGAGCAGCGCGTAGAAATGAGCGAAACCGGCACCGTGCTCTATGTTGGTGACGGCATCGCCCGCGTCTACGGCGTGCAGAACGCCATGTCCATGGAACTGCTGGAATTTCCCGGCGGCGTCATGGGTATGGTGCTCAACCTCGAAGAGGACAACGTAGGTGTCGCTCTGCTCGGTTCGGACGTGGGCATTAAAGAAGGCGACCCGGTCAAACGTACCGGCAAGATCTTCTCCGTGCCTGTCGGCGACGGCGTTATGGGCCGTGTGCTCAACCCCCTGGGTGAGCCCATCGACGGCCTTGGCCCCATCGAGGCCGCAGCAGTGCGCCCCGTGGAAATCAAGGCCCCCGGCATCATCGCGCGTAAAAGCGTGCATGAGCCCATGCCTACGGGTCTGAAGGCCATCGACGCCATGACGCCCATTGGCCGCGGCCAGCGCGAACTTATCATTGGCGACCGCCAGACCGGTAAGACCGCTGTGTGTATCGACGCCATCCTGGCGCAGAAAGAAACGGACATCCACTGCTTCTACGTGGCCATCGGCCAAAAGAAGTCCTCGGTGGCTCTGGTGGCCGATACCCTGCGTCGCCACGGCGCGCTGGAGTACACGACCATCATTTCGGCCACCGCGTCCGACCCCGCGCCGCTGCAGTACATTGCAGCCTACACGGGCTGCACCATGGCGGAGTTCTACCGCGACAACGGCAAGCACGCCCTCATCATTTACGACGACCTTTCCAAGCAGGCCGTGGCCTATCGCCAGATGTCCCTGCTGCTCCGTCGTCCTCCGGGACGTGAAGCCTTCCCCGGCGACGTGTTCTACCTGCACTCTCGTTTGCTCGAACGTGCAGCCAAGGTGAACGACAGTCTCGGTGCTGGCTCCATGACGGCTCTGCCCATCATTGAAACCCAGGCTGGCGACGTGTCCGCGTACATCCCCACCAACGTGATCTCCATCACCGATGGTCAGGTGTACCTCGAACCCAACCTCTTCAACGCCGGTGTGCGTCCGGCCATTAACGTGGGCCTTTCCGTGTCCCGCGTGGGTGGCGCGGCGCAGATCAAGGCCATGAAGCAGGTGGCGGGCACCATGCGTCTTGACCTTGCCCAGTATCGCGAACTGGCGGCTTTTGCCCAGTTCGGCTCCGACCTGGACAAGGGCACCAAGGCCAAGCTTGACCGCGGCGCGCGTCTGGTGGAACTGCTCAAGCAGCCCCAGTACCAGCCCATGCCTTCCAATGAACAGGTCGCCTCCATTTACGCCGCCACGCGCGGACTTATGGATGACGTGCCGGTGGAGGACGTACGCCGTTTTGAAGCCGCCATGCTGACCTTCCTGCGCGACACCAGGAAAGACGTGCTGGACGCCATTAAAGAAAAGAAAGTCATTGACGAGGCTGTGGAAAAAGCGCTTACCGAGGCTATTGCCGCCTTCAAGCAGGGCTGGACGGCCTAGGGGCCCCCAATATCCGGGAGAAAAGCATGCCTTCACTCAAAGACGTAAAAATGAAGATCGTGGGGGTCGGTAAGACCAAGCAGATCACCAAGGCCATGAATATGGTGGCCTCGGCGAAGCTGCGTGGCGCTCAGGCCCGCATCGAGCGCTTCAGGCCGTACGCGGCCAAATACCGCGACGTGCTCGCCGAACTGTCGAGCAAGGTGGAGGGCAACGCCCACCCCCTGCTGGCCGAGCATGAGGAAAAGAAGCATTGCGCCATTGTGCTGGTGACCTCTGACCGCGGACTCTGCGGCAGCTTCAACGGCAATATCATTGCCACTGCGTTGAGGCTTGCCAAGGAGAAAAAAGCGGAAGGCCTTGAAGTGAGCTTTGTCTGCATGGGCAAGAAGGGCCGTGACGCCGTCAAGGCGGCCGGCTTCAAGATTGTCAAAGCCTATGCAGACCGCATGGGCAGCATCGACTTTGCCCTGGCAAGCTCCGTGGCCCAGGAAGTCATTCACGGCTACGAAACCTTTGGTCTCGACGAAGTGTGGCTCATATACGGCGAGTTTGTGTCCATGGGGCATCAGCCCCCGCGCAGTCTCTGCCTGTTGCCCCTGAAAACGCCCGAGGCTGAAGAAATCGCCGAAGAAGCCGGAGAAGCGCGCTGCGAATACGTTTACGAGCCGCAGGAAGAAAAGCTGTTGGCGGAGCTTCTGCCCCGCTACGTCAAGGTGCAGGTTTACCGTGGCATGCTGGACACTTCTGCCAGCGAACATGCGGCCCGCATGGCCGCCATGGACAACGCCACGCGCAACTGCAACGAGATGATCAACATGCTGACCCTGCTCTATAACAAGACGCGGCAGGCTTCCATCACCAGCGAACTCATCGACATCGTCGGCGGCGCTGAAGCGCTGAAGGGTTAAGGAGCCAACTAATGAGCAAAAACATCGGTAAAATCGTCCAGGTTATCGGCGCTGTTGTGGACGTTGAGTTCACCGACGGCAACCTGCCGAATATCTTCACCGCCCTGGAGATCCAAAATCCGAACAACACCGACGCCCCCCACTTGGTCTGTGAAGTTGCACAGCACCTGGGCGACAACGTTGTTCGCACCATCGCCATGGACGCCACCGAAGGTCTGGTGCGCGGCATGGAAGCGGTTGACACCGGTCAACCCATCATGGTGCCCGTGGGCAAGCCCTCTGTGGGCCGCATCCTCAACGTTATCGGTCGCCCCGTGGATGAACTGGGCCCCATTAACGCTGAAAAATACTATCCCATCCACCGTCCGGCTCCGTCTTTCACCGACCAGAACACCAAGGTCGAGCTGCTCGAAACCGGCATCAAGGTTGTGGACCTGCTTGTGCCCTTCCCTAAGGGCGGCAAGATGGGCCTCTTCGGCGGCGCCGGCGTGGGCAAGACCGTTATTCTGATGGAGATGATCAACAACATCGCCAAGCAGCACGGCGGCTCCTCGGTCTTCGCGGGCGTGGGTGAACGCACCCGTGAAGGTAACGACCTGTATCACGAACTCAAGGATGCGGGCGTTCTGGAACGCGCCACCCTTGTCTACGGCCAGATGAACGAACCTCCGGGAGCCCGTGCCCGCGTGGCCCTCACGGCCCTGGCCTGCGCGGAATACTTCCGCGATGAAGAACATCAGGACGTGCTCCTCTTCATCGACAACATATTCCGCTTTACCCAGGCCGGTTCCGAAGTGTCCGCCCTTCTGGGCCGCATGCCTTCGGCCGTGGGCTATCAGCCCACCCTTGGCACGGACCTTGGCTCGCTTCAGGAACGCATCACCTCTACCAACACCGGTTCCATCACGTCCGTGCAGGCCGTTTACGTGCCCGCTGACGACTTGACCGACCCGGCCCCGGCCACCACGTTCTCGCATCTGGACGGCACCCTCGTGCTTTCGCGCCAGATTGCGGAACTTGGCATCTACCCCGCCGTGGACCCGCTGGACTCCACCTCGCGCATTCTCGCCCCCGACGTGGTGGGCGAAGATCACTACATGGTGGCCCGGCGCGTGCAGATGGTGCTGCAGAAGTACAAAGAACTGCAGGACATCATCGCCATTCTCGGCATGGACGAACTGTCGGACGAAGACAAGCTCACTGTGGCGCGCGCGCGCCGCATCCAGCGCTTCCTGTCCCAGCCCTTCCACGTGGCCGAAACCTTCACCGGTACCCCCGGCCAGTATGTGAAGCTTGAAGATACCATCAAGGGCTTCAAGGGCATCCTGGACGGCGCGTACGACCACATGGCTGAAGGCGACTTCTACATGCTGGGCGGCATCGAACAGGCCGTGGCCAAGTACGAGCAGCGCAAGCTGCAGGAAGAAAACTAGATCGTTGAAAGACCAGTGACCGTGCCGCGTGGCGCGGTCACTGGACAAACGCATCTGGCATATCAGGAGCGAAGGAGTACCTATGGGCACACTGCAACTGGAAGTGGTGACGCCGGACAAAACCGTGGTAAGCGGCGAAGTTGAAATGGCCGTCTGCCCCGGTGTTGAAGGCGAATTCGGCGTGCTGCCCAAGCACGTCTCCCTGCTCTCCGCTCTCAAGATTGGTGGTCTGCGCTACAAGGTGGCAGGCGGCAAGGAGGAACACGTGTTCATTTCCGGCGGTTTCGCCGACGTGAACAACGACGTGCTCACCGTGCTGGCCGAGTCTGCCGAAATGGCGCAGGATATCGACACAGCAAGAGCCATGGCCGCCAAAGAACGCGCCGAACAGCGCATTGCCAGCCATGACGAGCAGATTGATTCGGTTCGCGCTGAAGCCGCATTGCACAGGGCTGTGATCCGCCTGCAACTGGCACAGTTCCGCTAGACCGTTTTTGTTCAGAGCTGACAGGCCGTGCGGCGTTTTTACGCGGTACGGCCTTTTTGTTTTTTTGGGGAAACGCTGATTTATTCCGTTTGGCGGCGTTGCTTCACTTTTTTTGAACCAGTCGAGGACGGAAGAGTCCACCCCTGCTTCAAAAAAAGATCGCGCCTTGCCAAACGAAATAACTGCGCCTTTCCAGCAGGCTCTTTATAGCATTTTCGCATTGAAAATATCCATTTTCAATGCTTCCAAGACGCCCGCTTCGGCGCATAACTGCGCAAATAAATTGCGCTTACGCCTCTGCTGCGGGCGTCTGCTCACGCAGACGCCTGAGCAATTTCAAAGTGAAATTGCTCTAATCGGTGCTCCAAAGAACAGATTTCCGCTGAAACGCTTCATATTTCAAATCTCCACTCTGTCGAAAAAGCTATTTTATCAAATCACACAATGTTGCTGTGCGCTGCACACTCACACGCTAGACGGGTAACACTCCTATTCGCCTGCACATAGCCGCGCAAGGTTGCACACAGGCTGAAATCCACCGCACCTGCCTCCGCTCTGGCCCGGCGAAAACGCTGGCCTTTGCATGGACTTCGTGACAAATCTTGGCTATACAGATCAGCTACGCAACCAGATTTTACGCAGGAAAAAACATGGTCAAGCAGGAAAATATACGCAATTTTTGCATCATCGCCCATATCGACCACGGCAAGTCCACCCTGGCAGACCGCATTCTGGAACTGACCAAGGTCGTCAGCCAACGCGAGGCGCGCCAGCAGTACCTGGACAGGATGGATCTGGAGCGCGAGCGCGGCATCACCATCAAGGCCCAGACCGTGCGCCTGCCCTACTTTGCCGCCGACGGTCAGGAATATGAGCTCAACCTCATCGACACGCCTGGCCACGTGGACTTCAACTATGAAGTATCACGCTCCCTGGCCGCCTGCGAAGGCGCGCTGCTGGTGGTTGACGCAACCCAGGGCGTGGAAGCGCAGACCCTGGCCAACGTATATCTTGCCTTGGACCACAACCATGAAGTGTTGCCTGTTCTCAACAAGATAGACCTGCCCAGCGCCGAGGTCGAACGCGTCAAGGCCGATATTGAAGAAAGCATCGGCCTCGACTGCTCCCAGGCGCTGTCCGTATCCGCCAAGACGGGCCTGGGCGTTGATGCCGTGCTTGAAGCCATCGTCAATCACCTGCCCGCGCCCAAGGGCGACAGGGCGGCTCCCCTCAAGGCGCTTATTTTTGACTCCTGGTACGACAGCTACCAGGGGGTCGTGGTGCTCTTCCGCGTTATGGACGGCGTCATTCGCAAGGGCGAAATCGTGCGCCTCATGAGCACGGGCAAGGACTATGAAGTGCTGCGCCTGGGCGTATTTTCGCCCGAAGCCGCTGACGTCAAGGAACTGCTGGCAGGCGAAGTGGGTTTTCTCTGCGGTTCCATCAAGGAGCTGGGCGACGCCCGCGTGGGCGACACCATCACCCACGCCGACCGCCCGGCCGCAAGCCCCGTGCCCGGCTTCAAAGAAGTGAAGCCCATGGTTTTCTGCGGCCTCTACCCCACAGAATCCGAGGACTACGAAAACCTCAAGAGCGCCCTGGAAAAGCTGCAACTCAACGACGCGGCCTTTTCCTATGAGCCTGAAACGTCACAGGCCCTTGGCTTCGGTTTTCGCTGCGGCTTTCTTGGCCTGCTGCATATGGAAATCATTCAGGAACGGCTGGAGCGGGAGTTTGAGGTCGGCCTTATCGCCACCGCGCCTTCAGTGGTGTACAAGGTTGACACCAATGACGGCAAGACGCTGGAAATCGACAACCCCAGCCATCTGCCCGATCCCACCAAGATCCACACGCTGTACGAGCCCTACGTCAACATGGACATTCATGTGCCCAATGAATACGTGGGCAACGTCATGAAGCTCTGCGAAGAAAAGCGCGGCACTCAGAAAAACCTGCACTACCTCGCTTCCAACCGCGTGGTGGTCACCTACGAACTGCCCTTTGCGGAAATCGTGTACGACTTTTTTGACAGGCTCAAGTCCGCCACTCGCGGCTATGCCTCCATGGACTATCATCCCCTGGACTACCGGGCCTCCGACCTCGTGCGCCTCGACATCATGCTCAACGGCGAAACCGTGGACGCCCTGGCCGTCATCGTACACCGCGATCGCGCCTATACCTACGGACGCGGACTGGCCCTCAAGCTCAAACGCAGCATCCCGCGCCAGCTCTTCCAGGTCGCCATTCAGGCCGCCATTGGACAGAAAATCATTGCCCGCGAAACCGTCTCCGCCTTCCGCAAGGACGTTACCGCCAAATGCTACGGCGGCGACATCACCCGTAAGCGTAAGCTGCTCGAAAAGCAGAAGGAAGGCAAACGCCGCATGAAACGCATGGGCAACGTGGAGCTGCCGCAGGAGGCATTTCTGGCCGCGCTCAAAGTGGGCGACGATTAGATCTGTGAGGGGGAGAAAGTTTGTGGGGGAGGGACCCTTTTGAAAAAGGGTCTCCTCCCCCACGCCCCCACCCCCTAAAACTTTTAGTATAGTTACGTATAGTTCGAAGTTTTTTACTCCGAAACGGGCAACTCGGCGAAGCGCCTGTCAGGCGCCACACCATCGCAAAATTCGTCTTTGGAAGCGCCAAAGCCAAATGCCTAAACCGGGGAAGAATCTGCATAACGATTCTTCCCCGGTTTTTCTTGTCTGTACGTTGGGGTGCAACCTGCACGCGGGAGTCCGTGCGCACAGCCCAAGGCCTTTCAGGCCAAAAACCCGCTACATCCAGATGTGCATATGCCGCATCCGCTCATCGCTCACGCCCATACGCCGCATGCACATGTCAAAGTAGGCCCGCCAGGGAAAGTAGCTCGTGTCGCCCCGCCATTCAGGATTCATTGATGTGGCTTCGCGTTTGCACTGCCTGTAGGCTTCAAGGTCCTGCTGTTCTTCAAACGTCAGGGGCCGATGCTCGCGCGGCGCGCACGCGCCAAGGCCCAGTGCAAGGGCAAGGCACAGCGCCATTACTGGCAAAAATCGCCCGCCCCTTGCCTTGACCGCCGTCACAGAGCCGGATTCTTTCCCGGCCCGTCCTGGCCGCATCCGACGCCACAAGGCCATTGCTGTCTTCTTCATATTTCCTCCGCCAACACTGTTCCTCACTCACGCCTTTTGCGCCCGCACACACTCCCTTATGGAGAGTTCAGTCTGGCACGGCCGTGAACAAGAAGTGACAAACAGCCTGCAGGATTGGACCACCAAGACCACAATAAAAGTTGGGTCATGACTAGCTGAGAGGCCAACAAAAGGCTAAAAGCTAAGTATGGCAACAAAAAACAAGTATGCTTATCGTTCGAGAATTTCCGAGGACAAAATCCGTCAAATCGTAAGGCTGTTTGCCGTTGATTTGGACGCCTCTCAAATTGCCGAGGTCACGAGCCTCAACCGCAATACCATTAATAGGTATCTCGCTGCGTTCCGGGAAAGAATCGCCCAGTACTGTGAGGCGGAATCGCCTGTCAGCGGTGAGGTTGAGGTTGATGAAAGCTACTTTGGAGCGCGCCGGGTCAGAGGTATCAGAGGTCGGGGTGCTCGTGGCAAAACTATCGTTTTCGGCCTGTTTAAACGCAATGGGCACGTCTACACCGAAATTGTGCCCGACTGTTCAAAAGCCACTCTCCAGGGCATCATCAGAGGTCGCGTTGAACTTGAGAGCGTTATTCACTCTGACGGATGGCGTGGCTATGATGGTCTTGTAGACCTTGGCTATCAAAAGCATTTTCGTGTTCAGCACGGCAATAACGAATTTGCAAACAACCATTCCCACATTAACGGGATTGAAAGCTTTTGGGCCTTTGCAAAAACTCGGCTCGTCCGATTTAGAGGCTTGCACCAGCACACTTTTTATTTTCATTTGAAAGAATGCGAGTTTAGATTTAACCATCGGCGAGAGGACATATACAAATTGGTGCTCAAAATGCTCCGCAATTTTCCTCTCAGCTAGTCATGACCCTAAAAGTTTTAGGGGGAGGGGGTGTGGGGGAGGAGACCCTTTTTCAAAAGGGTCCCTCCCCCACAAAGCATTCCAACGTGCCTTTACTTAAACATAACCCACACTGGCCTCATGCTCCAACCTACCTCTTTTTCTTTACAATGCACAAGGCCGCGCCCTTTGGGGGCGCGGCCTTGTTTCAACCATTTTGCAGCAGCCTTAATAGGCGTGATCGTCGTCCAGATCCTTGGGCAGCACCGGCTCTGAGAACAGCCGGTACATCCAGAACTGGTACAGAAGCACGATGGGCACCATGACCAGAGCCACCCCAAGCATGATCTTGAGCGTCAGCTGGCTTGAAGCCCCGTTAAAGGCCGTCACTGTGGCGGCAGGATCAATGGAAGAGATGATCATGCCGGGGAACATGCCCACGACGCCGAAGAAGGTGACGCCCAGGATGAACAGCGCGCTGAACGCCCAGGCGCACCAGAGCTTGCCAGCGTGCAGCATGATGCGCGCGCCCACAAGTCCTGCCAGGGCCAGCAGAGGCAGCACCAGCAGAATGGGCATGGCCAGATAGTTATCAAACAGCTTGGTGTAAAACGCCGAGAGAATAAGAAAGGCCACCAGCAGCACCAGCATGATGGGCCACATAAAGCTGGCCGTGGCTACCGCGCGGATTTGCAGGTCGCCGTGGCTCTTGATGGCCAGCCACAGCGAGCCGTGCAGCACGAACATGCAGAGAAAGAACACGCCGCCCGCCAGCCCGTACACATTGAGCAGGGCGAGCAGGTTGCCGTGGTAGACGCCCTGGGCGTCCACGGGAATACCCATAAAAAGGTTGGCAAAGGCCACGCCCAGCAGGATGCAGGGCACCAGGTTGGACACAAAGTGCACGCAGTCCCACAGGCTACGCCAGGCATCGTGCTCGACCTTGCTGCGGAACTCAAAGGATACCGCCCGGAAGATCAGGGCGAAAAGCAACATCAGCAAAGGCGCGTACAGCGCGCTGAACATGACCGCATAGGCCTTGGGAAAAGCCGCGAAGGTCACGCCGCCTGCGGCGATAAGCCACACTTCGTTGCCGTCCCAGAACGGCCCGGCGGCATTGTACATGATGCGGCGTTCCGACTCGTTTTTGCCCAGAAAAGGCAGCAACGTGCCCATACCAAGGTCAAAGCCGTCCAGAATGAAGTACACGGCCCACAGTAATGCCCACAGCACAAACCAGATGGTTTCCAGCATGGCTACACCTCCTGGGCGTCCGGGCCCTTGATGGCAAATTTGCGCAACAAATAGATGTCCAGGATGCCGAGCAGCGAGTACACGCCGATAAAGGCGATCAGCGAGATAAGCACGTTATCGGCCGGAACCGGCGAAACGGCATCCGTTGTACGCATGAGATTATAGACTATCCAGGGCTGACGGCCAATCTCCGTCACGGCCCAGCCCACCATCAGGCCGATGTAGGGCAGCGGAATATTGAGCACAAGCAGCTTGAGAAGCAGACTGTTGGGCACATCCTTTTTGCGTTGCAGAAAGGCCCAGAAGGAAAGCGCCAGGAATATGCCGCCAAGGGCGACCATGGTGCGGAAGGTAAGGAAGGTCGGCAGCACAGGCGGCCTGTCTTCCTTGGCAAAAGCCTTGAGGCCCTTGACTTCGGCGTGCACGTCGTCAAAGGCGATCCAGCTCAGCAGGCCAGGAATGCCGAGGGCCTGCACGGTATTGGTTTCATTTTCGGCGTCAGGCCACACCAGCAGGTAGAAGGGCACATCGGTATGCGTTTCCCAGTGCGCTTCCATCGCCGCCAGCTTGGCGGGCTGATACTTGGCCACGGTCTTGCCCTGCTGGTCGCCCGAAAGGGCCAGAAGCAGCGCGAAAATCAGGGTAAAGGGAGCCACCATCTTGAACGCGCGGCGGAAAAAGTCGGTATTGCTGCCGCGCAACAAGTGCCAGGAAGAAACGCCAAGCACAAAGAAGCCGCCAAGTACCCACGAAGCAAGGACCGTATGCGCGAACATGCCCCAGCCATATGGGTTGGTGACGACCTCGTAAAAGTTCGCCAGTTCCGCGCGTTTTGTGACTTCATTGATGTAGTAGCCCACGGGATTCTGCATGAATCCGTTGGCAAGGATGATCCACAGGGCGGAAAGGTTGCCCGCGAGGGCAACCAGCCAGATGCAGGCCAGATGCAGCCTCTTGCCCACGCGGTTCCAGCCGAAGTGCCACACCGCAAGAAACGTGGATTCAAGAAAAAAGGCCACAGTGGCCTCAATAGCAAGGAGCGAACCAAAAATGTCGCCCACGTATTCCGAATATCGTGACCAGTTGGTGCCGAACTGGAATTCCAGCGTGATACCGGTCACCACACCCAGGGTAAAGTTTATGACAAACAGCTTGCCCCAGAATTTGGCCTGTTTTTTCCAGAATTCGTCGCCAGTACGCACATAGCGGGTTTCCATCAGGGCAATGATTACCGAGAGGCCCAGCGTGAGAGGCACGAAAATGAAGTGAAAAAACACGGCCACAGCAAATTGCAGACGCGAAAGCATTACAACGTCCATTAGGCCCTCCTTATATATCCTATTTGTGCTTACTCTTTTCGCCCGTTGAAGGCAAGTGATTATGAATATCGATATCCTCTTATTCCCTTGTGTGGCGCTGGTTTAAATGTCCCGCCACCGTGACGAAAATGCCCTTGCGGCAAGGCGTGGGCCCATTTTTTTTCACAACAATGCCTCTTCAGCTCTTGAAAAAACTAAAAGCTGCATTACCTCTAAAGATATCACTTTTCAGGAGGTTTGTCATGGCAGAGGCTGGTAAAAAACCCCGCCAATTCCGTGCAGAGGTGCGTAAGGTTTTACACATCCTGACCAACTCTCTGTATACC
Organism: Desulfovibrio sp. 86; assembly: GCF_902702915.1. Lineage (NCBI taxonomy): Bacteria > Pseudomonadati > Thermodesulfobacteriota > Desulfovibrionia > Desulfovibrionales > Desulfovibrionaceae > Desulfovibrio > Desulfovibrio sp. 86. The sequence goes on from NZ_LR738849.1 coordinate 1,307,040, forward strand.
AATCGTGAGATTTTCTTGCGTGAACTCATTTCCAACGCCTCGGACGCGCTGGACAAGCTGCGCTTTCGCGTCAATCGCGGCGAAAGCCCCAAACTGCCCGACCTGCCGCTGGAAATACGCATAACCCTTGATAAGGACGCCAAAACCCTCACCATAGCCGATACCGGCCTTGGCATGACGGCGGAGGAACTGGCCGAGAACCTGGGCACCATTGCCAAATCGGGCTCCGAGCAGTTTCTGGCCGACATCGCGGCCGAAAATGCCGCCAAGGCCAAGTCCGGCAACGGGCGGGCCGACGACAGCGAAGAGGGCGAAGAAGCCGTGGCGGACGCCGCCAACATTATCGGCCGCTTTGGCGTGGGCTTTTATTCCGTCTTTATGGTGGCCAACAAGGTTGCCGTCACATCGCGCCCGGCTTTTGGCGATGACGACGCGGCCCACACCTGGGCCAGCGACGGTCTTGGCACCTACACAGTGACCCAGTCCGACGAGGCCGAACCTGCGCGCGGCACGGTCATCAAGGCATGGCTCAAGGACGACGCCGTGGAGTTTCTTGAAAAATTCCGCGTTGAGTCGGCCATCCGCAAGCATTCTGCCTTTGTGCCTTTTCCCGTTTTTGTGGACGGCGAGCAGGCCAATACGCAGCCTGCCCTGTGGCGCGAGCCCAAGTTCTCCATCACCAAGGAGCAGTACGCGGCCTTTTACAAGGCCCTTACCTACGACAGCGCTGACCCGCTGGACGAACTGCACTTTTCGGTGGACGCCCCCGTGCAGTTCAACGCCCTGCTCTTCATCCCCAACAGCGCGCAGGATTTCTTCGGCTCCGACCGGGACTTCTGGGGACTTGATCTCTACGCCCGCCGCGTGCTTATCCAGCACCGCAACAAGGAACTGATCCCCGAATACCTGGCCTTCCTCAAGGGCGTGGTGGATACCGAAGACCTGCCCCTGAACATTTCACGCGAAACCCTTCAGGAAAACGTGGTTCTGCGCAAGATCAGCCAGGTTATCGTCAAGCAGACCCTCAACCACCTTGAAAAACTCGCCCGCGACGATGCCGAAAAATACAGCGCCTTCTGGCGGCTGCACGGCAAGGTCTTCAAGCTTGGCTATCATGATTTTGCCAACCGCGAGCGCATCACCGCCTTGCTGCGCTTCAACTCCTCCACCCTGGCCGACGCCGAGGCCCTGACCAGCCTTGACGGCTATATGGAACGCGCCCCCGAAGGCCAAAAGACGTTCTGGTTTGTGGCCGCGCCCAACCGCGAGGCCGCCCGCCTGAACCCGCACATGGAGCGCTTCCGCCAGAAGGGCATTGAAGTTCTTTATCTCTATGAGCCCATTGACGAATTCGTCATGGACGGCCTTGGCCGCTACAAGGAATGGGAGTTCAAGTCCGTGGAGGCCGCCTCCGACGACGCGCTCAAGGATTTTGCCGACAAGGAAGAGCCCGCCCGCGAGGCAGTGTCGCCCCTTTCAGACGAGGACTCCACCAGCTTTGAGTCCCTGCTGGCCAGAATGAAGGAAGTTCTTGGCGACAAGGTTACGGACGTGCGTGTTTCGCACCGCCTGGCCGACAGTCCTGCCGTGCTTGTGTCGCCTGACGGCGGCATGTCCTCGTCTATGGAAAAACTGCTCAAGGTCATGCAAAAGGACGACTCTCTGCCGGTCAAGGTGCTGGAAGTCAACCGCGATCATCCCCTGCTCCGCAACATGCTGCGCATGTTCAAGGCCGACAGGGACGACAAGACCCTGGCCGAAATGACGCAGGGCCTCTTTGACGCCAGCCTGCTGCTGGACGGCTACCTCAAGGACCCGCAGGCCCTCGCCGCACGCACCAACAAGCTGCTTGAAGAAGCTGCCGCGTGGTACACCGAGGTTCGCAAGATATAGAGCAGGTTCACCGTGGAAAACACTGATTAAAGAGCCTCTTGGAAACGCGCAGTTGTTTCGTTTGGCAAGGCGCGATCTTTTTTTGAAGCAGGAGTGGACTCTTCCGTCCTCGACTGCTTCAAAAAAAGTGAAGCAACGCCGCCAAACGGAACAAATCAGCGTTTCCTTTGGAATGCCTTGTGGGGGAGAGCCCCTTTTGCAAAAGGGTCTCCTTGGAGTAGCCCCCATTTCGACCGGACACCCCTCTAACTAAGGAGGAGGTGCTGGAACTATGTCTGGAACTAGTGCTAAAACAAGTTCAACGGTGGAGATAGTAAACATAACGCCCCGTCGCCGTTGGTCTGTCGGCGAGAAAGTTCGCCTGATAGAGGCCAGCATGGCCCCAGGTCAGTCGGTTTCTCTGGTGGCACGAACGTATGGCGTTGCTCCCAATTTGCTTTACCGCTGGAGAAAGCAGATGAGTGAAGGCGGCAAAACAGCCATTGGAGCCAATGACGAGGTTGTCAGCGTTGCCGAAGTAAAGGCCCTGAAAAAGCGAATCCGTCAGTTGGAACGCGTCCTTGGCAACAAAACACTGGAAGTGGAAATCCTCAAAGAAGCTGTTCGCATTGGCCGCGAAAAAAAACTTATCTCGCGGCTGCCCTTGTCCGGCGTGGAGGATTTCCAGTGAAACGGGTCACAGACGCCCTGGCGGTGTCCCGATCCAACACCTATGAACGTAGCCGCAGCCCACGGCCTCGCCCGGAACGATACAGCAAAGCAGAAGACGCATTCCTTCTACCGCTGATCGTCGAACTTTTGGGCGGACGCCAGACCTACGGCTATCGGCGTATCCAGCGACTGCTTAATCGGCAACTGGTTGCCGATGGGCGCACTCCGGTCAACCATAAACGTGTGTACAGGATAATGAGGCAAAATAACCTGTTGCTGGCACGGTTTACTGGCAGCCAACCTGACAAGGCACACACGGGCAAGGTTTCCACACTACAAAGAAATCAGCGTTGGTGCTCTGACGGGTTTGAGATTGCCTGCGACAACGGTGAGCGGGTGCGCGTCATTTTTGCCCTGGATACTTGCGACCGAGAAGTTATGGCCTATGCCGCCACCACTGGCGGGTACAGTGCTGACATGGCGCAAAGCGTCATGCTGGCATGCGTTGAAAAGCGGTTTGGGGATGTCAAAACATTGCAGCCAGTTGAATGGCTCTCCGACAACGGCTCCTGCTACACGGCAAGAGAAACAGTAACGTTTGCCGCCGCCTTGGGCATCGTCAGCAAGTTTACTCCAGTTCGCAGCCCTCAAAGTAACGGTATGGCTGAAGCTCTCGTCAAAACATTCAAAAGGGATTACGTCTTCTGCAATGATCGACCGGATGCCGAAACTGTGATGGCGCTACTCCCTTGCTGGTTTGAAGACTATAATGAAAATGCCCCGCACAAGGCCCTGCGGATGCTCTCGCCTCGTGAGTTTATCCGTTCATTGCAAATCTTGGAGTGTCCGGTTTAGCAGGGGCAACTCCACTCCTCCCCCACGCCCCCACCCCCCAAAACTCTTATTATGGTTTGGAGGGGGGGTGAAAGGGTTTTCTGATTTGGGACGGGACGTTGGAGAGAGGCTCTGCCAGGCATCCCCCGCCCAAGGTTTCGCCAAGCGGTTACGCATCATACCCCACGCCAAAAATACGGAAAGCCGGGATTGCCCCCGGCTTTCCGTATTTTTATGACTCATGTGGCTACGACCAATTAATGCACAGCGTGCGATCCTTCGTCACGGGCGCGACGCAGCCACAACACCCCGGAGCATCTCAAAGCAGCGCCGCACCGAAAAGCACGGGGCCACAAAATGCAGCATTTCAAAAAGCGGGATTACAAAATGCGCACGCCGTCTTCTTCCACCAGCACGGTATATTCCCAGCGCACCCCGCCCCACTTGTTGTAGTAGAGGCCCGGTTCCACCGTGACCACCATGCCCGGCTCAAGCACGCCTTCTGAGCGCGGCGAAAGGCTGGGGGCCTCGTGGGTTTCAAGCCCCACGCCGTGTCCCAGGCCGTGGGTGAACGCGTCTGCCGTTCCGGCCTTTTCAAACACCGCGCGGGCGTGCCCATAGGCGTCGCGCATGGGCTGGCCGGGCCGCATGGATTCAATGGCGGCGGTCTGCGCCTGACGTACCAGATCATAGGTGCGGCGGAACTCGTCCGTGGGCCGTTCGCCCACCCAGAAGGTGCGGGTCTGGTCAGAGCAATAGCTGTCCACGCGGCAACCCACGTCAATGAGCACAGGGCAGTTGTCCGTGATGACGTCCTCGCCGGGTATGGCGTGGGGCAGGGCCGCATTTTTTCCCACAGCCACAATATTGGCAAAAGCCAGTTCCGAAGCGCCGTTTTCACGGAAAAAGCGTTCAATGAGCCAACTGACCTGGGCTTCCGTGCGGCCCGGTTCCAGCTGGCTTTCCACCCATTGCAGCATCTTGTGGTTGAGGCTGAAAGACTTTTCCAGAGCCGCCACTTCGCAGGGCTCCTTGATGCGGCGCAAATGCTCCACAAGACCGTCCGCGGCTTCGCAGTAAAGGCCCGGCCCGGCCTGACGCAGATCACGGGCAAAGGCCAGGCTCATGCCCTGCGCCTCCACGCCGATGCGCCCGCCGCAGCGCCGCAGCAGTCCGTGAATATCCCGTGCCGCATAGCCGCCGTAAATAAAAATGCGTTCCACATCCCACAGACGGGTGGCGGCATCCAGATAGCGCGCGTCCGTGGCGAGCCAGTCGCGCCCGTCGGCGGTGATGACCAGCCGCCCGGCGCTTTCATTGTACTGCGGATCGTGCAGTTCAAAACCCGAAAGATAAAAACGGTTGGCAGCCTGGCTGACAAGCAGCGCATCCAGACCGCGAGCCCGCATGGCCTGACGCAATTTTTCGCGACGGTTGGCATACATATGGTTCATGACGGTTCTCCTGCCTGTAGTGTAGCGCGTGTGCGGCAGGCTGAAAAGTTGAAAATGTCGTGCATTGTGCGCAGTTTGCGCCGCCACGGCAGCGCCGGGGGCGGGCAGGCGGGCGGGCAGGCTGCCCAGAGACTCCACAAATGCCTTCCCCGCCGACCGCGCCACTGTTGTGAACCCATAAAATGCATACAAAAAAAGAGTATTTAATTGTCCACTTATCCGGATCCCCCCGGTTGACCACCCGAGCAAGTGCGCCTATACTTTTTCGCATGTCGCAACCTACTTCATGCGAGCTGAGTGTTCTGGACCTCGTCCCCTTTGGGCAGACCGGCAACGAAAGCCGCTTCTTCGCACTGCGCCTTACCCGCCCTGAATGGACCAAATGGCGGCCCGGCCAGTTTGTCATGCTCCGCCCCCAGTCTTTCGGCCTTGAAATTCCCTGGGCGCGGCCCCTTGGCATATGCCATATGACGGCCCGGCACATGATCTGTTTTTTTCAGGTCGTGGGCAAGGGCACACGCCGCATGTCCGAACTGCGCCCCGGTGAAAAGGTTCGCGTATGGGGACCTCTGGGCAACGGCTTTGCCATTGAGCCCGACACGCCTACCCTGCTTCTGGCAGGGGGCATGGGCATTGTCCCCTTTGTGGGCTATGTGAGCGAACACCCCAAGCCCTGGAACGTCAGCATGCTTTTCGGCCACCGCGAGCCCATTAGCTGCTATCCCGTGGACAGCATCAATGAGCATGTGCCGCTGGACAGCCTGCGTGAAACCGTGCCCGGCGACCTGGACAACTTTATATATTCCATTCAGGAACGCATGGCCGAATTTGCCGAACAAAAGGGATTGGTGCTGGCCTGCGGGCCCACGCCCTTTATGCAGACAGTGCAAAAATTTGCCGCCGAGCTTGGCGTGCGTTGCCAGCTTTCTCTTGAAAACCGCATGGCCTGCGGCGTGGGCGCCTGCCTTGGCTGCGTGAGCAAAACCACTGAAAACTGGCCCGTGCCCGACAAACGTGGCGGGCAGGTGCAGGTGTGCAATCACGGCCCCATATTCTGGTCGGATCAGATTGAACTGTGATGCGGCATTACGGTAACACGCCCGCCTGACGGCGCGGCGTGTTTGCCATATGGGCAGGAGATTGCGGCCTGCCCGCCATAATGACCCCATGCTGCAATGCTGCGATGTCGCATTGTCGCCACGTGATCAAAAAAAACAGCTGCCGGGCAGGCTTGCGTGACTTTACAGCGCAAATTTACTGCGCGGGTCGTGCAGCACGGTTCCACAGCGCGATATACTGCGCGGTCAAATTCTGCGGTCAGACGGCGCGGATAAATGGCGCGAATTGCGCGGATAAACGGCGCGGTTTTGCTTTGCGGTTTTCGCAGCGCGGGCTTTACAAAAATTCGCGCAGAGCCGATAGTCGCTGCTTGCCTGATCTGCCTTCAAGGACGTTGGCGGGTAAAAGATCCGCTCTTTGACCCGCAGACAGACTGCGCCTCAAGCGTATTTTTCGCATTGCCGTCACGGCAAAGCCCTTACGAGGCAGCAAGGCAAACGCGGCCGCAAGGCTGAAAGCCGGGGCAAAATCCGGCACTGAACGGCCTGCCGCCCGGCGGAGCAGCGCCGCCACTGATTGCGGCAGCGGCAGAAAGCAAACAACGCCCGTGAAGGCTCACCCGAGACGGGCATACAACCCCTCACCGCCCCCGCGCAAGGCTTTGCGCTAAGGCGGGTCTGCGCGGTTACTGGAGAACGCGGCATGGATCTTTCCGTCACATTGAACGGGCAGACGCACGATCTGTCCCTCAAAAATCCCATACTTACGGCCTCCGGAACCTTTGGCTACGGCCTGGAGTTCGCCACCTACGGCGATCTTGCCAGCCTCGGCGGCATGGTGGTCAAGGGGCTTTCCCTCCAGGCCCGCGAAGGCAACCCCACCCCCCGCATCGTGGAAACCACGGCGGGCATGCTCAATGCCGTGGGTTTGCAGAATGACGGGGTCGATGTCTTTTGCTCGCAAAAGCTCCCTGCCCTGCCCTGGCAGGAAACGCCCGTTATCGCCAATATTTATGCAAGCTCTGTCGAAGATTTCGGCCTGCTGGCCGCCCGCCTCAACGATGAGGAAGGCGTGGCCGCGCTTGAGGTCAACGTGTCCTGCCCCAATGTGCGCGAAGGCGGCATAGCCTTTGGCCAGGATCCCCGGATGCTGGCGCAGGTGACAGCCGCCGTGCGCGGCGCAGCGCCGGACAAGCACGTCATGGTCAAGCTTTCGCCCAATGTCACCGACATTGCCGTCATGGCCCGTGCCGCTGAAGAAGCCGGCGCGGACAGCATCTCCTGCATCAACACGCTTCTCGGTATGGCCGTTGACCTGCAACGCCGTCGTCCGTCCCTGGCCAACGTGGTCGGCGGCCTTTCCGGCCCCGCCATCAAGCCCGTGGCCCTGCGCTGCGTATGGCAGGTCGCCAGCGCGGTAAAGATTCCCGTGGTGGGCGTGGGGGGCATCTCGTGCGTCGAGGACGTGCTGGAATTCATTTTGGTGGGCGCGCACGCCGTTCAGGTGGGCACCGCCAGCTTCATGCGGCCGGACTGCGCCTTTGATCTGGTGAAGGAGCTTCCCGCCGCCTGCGAACGCCTGGGCGTTTCTTCGCTGAACGAGCTGCGCGGCAGCCTGCAACTGGGCTGATGTATGGCGCTTACCATCACCGCCGTCCGCTCTGAAGCGGAGTTCGCCCAGTTTCTTGACCTGCCCTGGGGCATCTACGCCCAAAGCCCTTTGTGGACGCCGCCCATCAAGAGCCAGGAGCGCGAACTGCTCACCCCTGGCGAGCATCCCTTCTGGGAAAGCGCCCGCCGTGAACTTTTTCTCGCTGCGCGCGACGGGCGGCTTGTGGGCCGCATCGCCGCCATCGTGGATGAGAAGTACAATGCCTACGCGGGCGAAACTTGCGGAGGCTTTGGTTTTTTTGAGTGTGAAGACGACGGGGAAGCCGCCCATGCCCTGCTGGACGTCGCCAGAGACTGGCTGGCCGGCCAGGGCATGACCTTCATGCGCGGGCCGCTGAACCCCTCCACAAACTATACCTGCGGACTGCTGGTGGACGGCTTTGAGCTTGCGCCCACCATCATGATGCCCTGGAACCCGCCGTACTACCCCGTACTGCTGGAAAGCTGGCATCTGCGCAAGGAACAGGACCTCTTCGCCTATCTTCTTGAAAGAAGCCGCTTCAATCCGCCGGAGTGGCTCCATGACGAAGTGGCCCGTCTCAAGGCCGAGGCCCATTTCACCTGCCGCACTTCCAGCAAGGCCACGCTGACTGAAGACATCCGCGACATGCTGGCCCTGTACAAGGTCTCGTGGGCGGACAACTGGGGCTTCTCGCCCCTTTCGGACGGCGAGGCCGAGCAGCACGTCAAGGAACTGAAAAGCGTGCTGGACCCGGAATTTTTCGTCCTCTTTTACCACAACGGCGAACCGGCCGCCGGCATGGTGGCCCTGCCCGACATGGCCCCGCTGCTCCGGCGGCTCAACGGCAAGCTCGGCCTCTCCGCCCTGTGGCACTGGTGGCGCGCGCGGGCCGAGATACGCGGCGGTTACCGCACCATTCTTTTCGGCATCCGTGAAGAATTCAGGCTCATGGGCCTGCCCTTGCTGCTGCTGGACTTCATGCTGGAAAAAGCCCGGCTGCGGCCGGACTTTCAGTGGGTGGAAGGTTCGTGGGTGCTTGAGGACAACGTGGCCATCAACGACCTTCTTGAAGATTTTTCGGGCCGCCTCACCAAACGCTACCGCATCTACCGCAGGGAGATTGAGGCATGAGCACGGCAGGCTGCGCCGCAGATATGGAACAGGCTGGCCCCGCCTGCACCGAAGGCTCCAGCGAGGCGGATTTTGCCGCCGCCGGGCATCTTGCGAACGTGCGGGTGCTGCTTACGGGCGGCACGGGTTTTGTGGGCCGCCACCTGCTGCCGCAACTGCTGCAGGCAGGGGCGCGCGTCACCTGCCTCACGCGGGCAAGCTCACACACGGCGGGCCTGCCTGAAGGCGTGGCCGTGGCCCAGGCCGATCTCGGCACCGGGCGCGGCCTGGCTGAAGCCCTTGAGGGGCAGGATGTGGTCATCCACATGGCCGCCCTTCTTTTCGGGCTGGGCTGGCAGGACTATCTGCGCGCCAACGCACGCGCCGCCGCCTGCCTGGCCGAGGCCATCCGCCAGGCCGACGGCAGCGCCGCCAGGCGCGGCCAGCCGGGCATGCAAAGGCTGGTGCTGGTGTCCAGCCAGGCGGCCACCGGCCCCTGCGGCACGGCCCCGGGCGTGGACGACCATGCTTTGCCCGCGCCCGTGTCGGCCTATGGCTGGTCCAAGGCGCTGAGCGAACAGATTCTGGGCCGCGCCCTTGGCGACCGCATGGTCACCTTGCGCCCGCCCATCATTTACGGATCGGGCGACAAGGGCCTTTTGCCCGTCTTCAAGGGGGCCATGCGCGGCGTGGCCGTGAGCCCCGGCTTTGGGCGGGAATTTCCTGTCAGCGCCGTACACGCGCGCGACATGGGCCAGGCCGTCATATGCGCTTGCAGGCCCGACGCCCGGGGCGTCTACCACCTCAATGACGGGCAGGCGCACAACATGAGCGATTTTTGCCGCGCCATGGGCCAGGCCGTGGACAAGGCACTGAAACGCCGCAGGCACGAGGTGCATGTCATCCACATGCCTCTGCCCATTATGGCGCTCACGGCGGGGCTTTCATCCGCCTTCGGCATTGTTGCCGACGCCCTGCTGGGCAGGCTGCCCGCCTCCTTCGGCGGCCGTCTGCGCCGCGCGCCCAACTGGAACCTGGACAAATACCGCGAAGCCCGGCAAGCTGGCTGGCTGAGCGATGGCAGCCGCATTCGGCGAGAACTTGGCTTCACCCCCTGCATGAGCCTTGAGGCTGGCATGGTCGAAGCAGTGGAAGGCTACCGCCGTGAGGGCTGGTTGTGAAAATAACGATTCAGGAACTTTCAAAATCTTTTGGCGGACGGGACATCTTCAGCAATTTTTCGCTGGAGGTGGATTCCGGTGTGCGCCTGTGCGTCTGTGGCCCCAACGGTACGGGCAAGTCCACGTTTTTGCGGCTGCTGGCCGGGGTGGACTCCGCTGACGGCGGGCGCGTCATTTTGCCGCGCGGCTGCCGCATGGGCTATGTGGAGCAGGAGCTTTCAGAAGAGGCGCTCAATACGCCGCTGCTCACCTACGTTCTGGACGTGCTGCACGACTGGAGCGACTTCTGGACGCAGTGGGAAGAAGCCGCCGCCGACAAGGACGAATCCCGCCTTACGGAACTCATGCACCGCCAGAGCGAGCTTGAGTCGCTCTACGGGTACAACCCGGAGCACAGGGCCAAGGCCGTGCTTTCGGGTCTGGGGTTCGCTGAGCACAAGTGGGGCCGAACCCTGCGCGAACTCTCCGGCGGCTGGCGCGAACGCGCCAAGCTGGCCCGCGTGCTCACCGCAGGGGCCGACGTGCTCTTGCTGGACGAACCCACCAACCACCTGGACATGGAAGCCGTGGAATGGCTGGAGTCCTTTTTGCTGGACTTCAAGGGCGCGCTGGTCTTCGTGGCCCACGACCGCCGTTTTATGGACACGGTGGGCACGCACGTGCTCTATCTGGGCCTCTCCCGCCCCGTGTTCCGCAAAGCCACCTACACCCAGTTTCTGACCCTGCAGGACGAGTACAACGCCCAGCGCGAGCGCGAAGCCCGCGCCCTCAGGGAAGACCTTGATAAAAAAATGGCCTTTGTGGAGCGTTTTCGCGCCAAGGCCACCAAGGCCCGTCAGGCTGGCTCACGTCAGAAGATGGCGAAAAAGCTTGAAAAAGAGCTTGAAGACTACAGGCCGGAACCCAAGCGCAAAGAGCTGAACTTTTCCTGGCCCGAAGCGCCGCACTCCGAAAAAATCGTTCTGGCGGCCGCTGATCTGGATTTTCATTTCGGCGACGGCAAAGTCATGTGGCCGCCCCTGACCTTTACCCTGTACCGTGGGCAGCGTGTTGCCCTCGTTGGGCACAACGGCTGCGGCAAATCCACCTTGCTCAAGCTGCTGGCGGGCACGCTGGAACGCTGCGGCGGCAATCTGGCCACGGCCACGCAACTGCGCATGGGCTACTATACCCAGCACCAGATGGAGACCCTGCGCGACGACACCACGGTGCTCAGCGAAATACGCCGTCTGTCCGACCCGCGCACCACGGAAGAAGAGCTCATGAGCGTGCTCGGCCTCTTTCTTCTGGGGCAGGACTATTTTGACAGGCAGGTGGGCGCGCTCTCCGGCGGTGAAAAAAGCCGCCTTGTGCTGGCGAGCCTGTTTCTGAAACGCTGCAACTTCCTGCTGCTGGACGAACCCACCAACCATCTGGACCTTGAAAGCCGCGAGGCGCTGGTGTCGGCCCTGCAAAAGTTCACGGGAACCCTGCTCATGGTCGCCCACGACCGCTGGCTGCTTTCGCAGGTGGGCGCGGAGGCCTGGGAGCTTGACAGAAAAGGCATTACGGTGTTTCCCGACTTTGTGGCCTATGACGCGGAACGCCGCGCGCGCAACGCTGCGGCGGGCGCGGGCGGCAACGGCCAGGGCGCGCAGGCGCAGGAAGCCGGATCAGCCGGGGACGCCGGCCAGGGCCTTTCGCGTGAGGAGCAAAAACGCCTCAAACGCGAACAGGCCGAAAGACGCAATGCCCTGCACAAGGAGCTCAAGCCCCTGCAAGGCAAGTATGACGCCCTGGAAAAAGAACTGGCCAAGGTGCTGGACGAACAGGGAACGGTTGAGGGCCAACTGGCCGACCCGGAAATTTACGCCGATCACGCGCGTTCCTCGGAACTGCTGAAAACCTTTGAGGCATGCAAAAAGCGCGGCGAAGACCTTTTTGAAGAAATGACCGCTCTTGAGGAGCGCATGGACGCCGTGCGCGGCCGGTGGAATACCGACGACTAGCCCGGGGAAACGGCGTTTTTGCCGTGGCCATGGCTGAACTGATCGGTGCGACAGCGGGGGCGCTTTCGGAAAACCAGCGGCTTGGACCTGCCCTGCTGCCCTAGTACAGATTAACTTTGAAATGCAGCACATTTCAAAGTTAAAATGCTCTAACGGCAGGCAGTGCGGCAGGCTTTTGGTCGCGCGTTCTGAAAGATATCTGGAGCAGACCACCGTTGAGAATGCCCTTCTCAACGGGTTTTTGACATGTCCGCTTCTGTGCTTATTTTAAAAGACTCACAGCCTTCACGACGGCGCTGCGCACGCGGCCGCCAGAGCAGTTTCAATGTGAAAAAGCTCGGCGGGCGGGCCAGGGCGTCGCATTACCCGTGGGCATGCCACAACATGGCAGACCTGCGGCGCAATTTCTCAAGAGATTCAGAGGGAAAAGATCGGGGATGGAGTACACGCAAACAATTGATGTGGCAGCGGGCATAATCTGGCGCGGCGGACTTTTTCTTGCCGCCCAACGGCCCACCAACAAGATCATGGAAGGCTACTGGGAGTTTCCCGGCGGCAAGCTTGAGGGCAATGAAAGCCCGGAAGAAGCGCTTAAACGCGAACTGGCCGAAGAACTGGGCATAGGCGTCAGCGAGGCCAGCTACTGGCAGTGTGTTGAGCACCATTACGCGGATCGGAAGCTCATCGTACGCCTGTATTTTTTTCATGTTACCGGATTTGCGGGCGAACCCTGCCCCGTGGAAGGGCAGAATCTGCGCTGGGTCAGCCCGGACGAGGCCCCGGACCTGGGCTTTCTGCCCGCCGACGCGGGCGTACTCGGACAGCTTCTGTCCCTCGGCAAGCTCCACTAGAGCATTTAACACTTGAAATGCTCGCGTACGGCAGGCAAAAGCCCGCCTACTCGCATTTCGTGGCAAGGATTTTCAGAAAAATCCTTGCAGAGCATTTAACTCATTTCATTCGTAAACTGCTCTAGAGAGAGTAGCTTTGAAATGCTTTGCGCGAAAAGACCCCTTGTAAAAGGGCCTTCTTTGTGTCTACCCTGTCGTAAAAAATATCTATTTATATTTCAGCCTATTATGTGAAATACCCAGACACTCAGGGTATTTCATGGACAGCGCTTCCCTAAAAAAAACTCCAGGGCAGCACATTTGCCCAAGAATGCGGCACACGCAAAAAGCCTCCGTGGGCGCGACCGCTGGCCTTGAACCTCAAGCGCACACCCCATGCCCGCGCCATCACGCTGAGCGCATCATGCCTCATTTCTCAGGCTTTGGGCCACTGCACCGGGCGTATTTCCGGACTGCTGCGGGCGTTCCTTTTATGACCCAGCGGCCCGGCGGGAATCACAACATCCTGCGCCGCTGCGTCAGCCGCTTCCGCCGCCGACCCTGCCGCCCCTGCCATCATATCTCCCGACTGTCCGGCCACCTGGCCCACGGCCCCTTCCGCCAGTACAGCCTCGCCAAGACTGCCAGCGCCAGTGCCGACAGCGGGCTTCACATCGGGACGTGCTCCGGGAGCCAGCCCCTGCTTGAGAACTTCGCGCGTGCGCGCAAAGAGATTGCTCAAAATGGAGTTGGACACCAGCATGCCGCTGCGCGTCAGCCGCAAATACCCGTTCCGTATGCGTATGAGTCCGTTTTCATGCAGGGCCTGCACCAGGCGCTGGTGATCGCGCACAAAGTCCCGCCCGGTCATCTCCCGGTAGGCTTTGACCTGCAACCCGCGTGACGTGCGTAGCCGCAGCATGAGCAGTTCAAGCACGCGCGTCTGCGCATCAAGCACTTCCACTTCCTGCCCGAGGCTTCCGTCGCGGGCGCGCATGTCCCAGGCTCTCTGGCTGGCCGGGTTGGTCCAGCGCTGCCCGTCTATGGTCGATGTGGCGGATGGCCCGAGGCCCAGATAGTCCTCGCCTTCCCAGTAGCCCATATTGTGGCGGCACTGAAAGCCCATGCGGGCGAAATTCGAGATCTCATAGTGCAGGTAGCCGTGCTGTTCCAGCAGGGCCGCGCCTTCCATAAACATGATGTTCTGGTCGCGCTCCGTGGGCAATATCAGGCGGCCGTCCTCCACGTCCAGTTCCAGAGGCGTGCCCGGCTCCACAGTCAGGCCATAGGCCGAGATATGATCCGGGCTCATGCGCATGACGTCCTTGAGGGTTTGCAGCCACTGCCGCACGCTCTGCCCCGGCAGGCCCCACATGAGGTCCACGTTGATGTTGGCGCAGCCAGCCTCCCGCGCCAGAAAGGCCGCGTGCAGACTGTCCTGAGCCTTGTGCGGACGCCCCAGCATGCGCAACATGCTGTCGTCAAGACTCTGAATGCCGATGGAAAGACGGTTGATGCCCGCTTCAAGATACTGGGTCACGCGGTGGCCGCCCCGCAGGGATTCGGGGTTGGCCTCAAGCGTCACCTCGGCCTTGGGCGCCAGTGTGAAGTAGCGGCCAAGGCGTTCCATAATGTGCCCGATGACGCGCGGCGGCAGCAGACTCGGCGTGCCGCCCCCGAAAAATACCGACTCCACCGTGCTGCCGCTCAGACGGTCGCCCCAGTGGGCCATCTCCATAAACAGGGTGTCCACATAGTCGCGCACCAAGGGCGATGACACAGGGTCCACCCCGCGCCCCAGAGGGTTGGAAAAAAAGGCGCAGTAGCGGCAACGCGTGCTGCAAAAGGGAACGTGGATATATACGAGCATGGTCCTTCCAGTGACAGAAAAATGGCGCGGTCAATGCGGCGGCAAGCCCCTGCGGAATAGCTGCAAAGATTATGCCCCACCATGCCCGCACCGCCCGCCCATGGCAAGACCAGCCTTGCCGCCGGAGCGCTGACAAGGCTGGTCTTCGACGCACCCCGGCCAGCACGGCGCGTGGCGCTTTCGTCTCTTGCAAAGTTACCCGTATCTTGTGAAGTTGCCGCAACTTGCGGAGCTTACCCACCTCTTGCGGGGAGCTTTCGTCTTTCGTGGGGTTTGCCCGTAGCTTGCGGGATTCGCCACGCCGTACTCAACCCGCTCGTCGCTTGCGGAGTTCGTCCGTAGCTTGCGGAGTTCGCCCGTATCGTCAAGGCCGCTATGCGGGAAAGCTCGCCAGATGCGGCGCTGTCGCCTTGCCGAGCCAGGCTATGGTGCGGCCAAGATGGTTCATGTTTTCCATACCGTAGCTGTCGTTGAGCACGTCTTTTTCATTGGTGCCATAACCCATGTTCCAGTAGCTCGACCCCGGCACGAGCATGCGCGACATGAGGAACATGTGGTTGATGCTGTCAAAGGCGTGCGTTGCGCCGCCCCGGCCCACGGCCACCACGGCGGCCCCTATCTTGCCCTGAAACAGGCCGCCGTTGACAAAGGCCACAAATCCGGCGCGGTCAACCAGCGCCTTCATCTCCGCGCTCATGTCGGTAAAATAGCAGGGCGTGCCAAGAATCAAGGCGTCCGCCGCGAGCATTTTTTCCAGAACGCCGTTGAGGATGTCGTTGTCAAACACACATCGCTGGTTCTTCTTTTCCGCACATTTCAGGCAGCCCCGGCAACCCTGGATCTTTTGGCCGCCAATCTGCACAAGCTCGGTTTCCCATCCTGCCTCTATCAGTGGCGACAGAACTTTTCCAAGCAATGTAGCCGTGTTTCCATTTTTTCTCGGACTTCCGTTAAGTGCCAGTGCTTTCATGATATTACTCCTTGCGAATCACGTTCTGTCCGGATACTATCCTTTTCATGCGATTTTGTAAGTACTGACAAAAAAGACATGTACTAACAAAAAATATAGTAAGAATATTTTTTACCAAGCCGGAGCTGCCCATGCCTGAGGCCTGCCAAACAAAAACACTGGGGAACAAGCCGTACCGCTGCGGCTTTGAGCTCACGCTTGACCTTATTGGCGGCAAATGGAAGCTCCTTATCATCTATTTTCTGGCGGAACGCCCTGTCCTGCGCTTTGGCGAACTGCGCCGCTGCCTGCCCGAGGTCAGCGAACGCATGCTGGTCAAGCAGCTTCGAGAACTTGAGCATGACGGCATCATTCACCGGGAAGCCTACGGAACCGTTCCGCCGCGCGTGGAATACTCACTGACGCCCATAGGCGTATCGCTCATCCCCATCATGCGCTCCTTGCGCGCCTGGGGCGACGGCTATGACGAAAAATTGCGGGGATTGGCCAAAAACCCGGAAAAAAACGCCGCCGCGACGTAAGCCTGGCAGGACTGTCGCTGCCCCGCGCGCCGCACCCCGGCGAGTGCCCTTTGCGGTCGTGTCCGCCTTCTCGTCGCTGCCCCGCGCGCCGCGCCCTGCGCATGACTTCTGACCGGCATGGGGATATCCCGTAACCACGGCGGCCCGGCTCGGCCTGTTGCGCTGCGCCCTTGGCAAAACGGGCCGGGCAGCGTATATTCCCAACCCGGACAGGCCGCCGCACCCAGTGCCCAAAGCCTGCCTACCACCGCACGCGTGCGGCACATATGAGGAGAACGCAGCCCATGGATATACGTTTTCAGAATCTTGGCCCGGAACACTGGAAGGCCGAAGTCATGCTGGCCCCTGTCTGCCAGGATGAAGCCCTGACGGAAGTCTGCCCCCAGATCGACAAGGCCGCGCCCTGGCTGGTCATCGCGCCCGCCCTGCGCGACTTCAAGGGCAAGACCGGCGAGCTTGCCCTCATGCACGGGCATCCCGAGCTTTCCGTGCCCCGCGTGCTGGCCGTGGGCCTTGGCCCCAGAGAAAAGGTGGACACCGCAGGCATCCGTAAGGCCATTGCCGCTGCCGTGCAGTTGTGCCGCCAGAAGGGCTACGCCTCCATACTGCTGCCCGAATCGGCTCTCGCCCGCCTGCCCGGCGGCCGCGAACGCCTGGTGGAAGAATGCGTGTGCGCGGCCCAACTGGCCCTGTACCGTTTTTCGGCGCTGAAAAAGGCCGACAAGGACGAGCCCGCCGATCCGCAGTGGCTGGCCCTCGGCTTTGACGGCGAAGAAGTGCCCGACGCTTCCCATGCCGCCGCCCGCCGTGGCGAAAACGCCGCCTGGGCCGTAGGCATGGCCCGCGATTTGTCCAGCACCCCGCCCAACCTGCTCTATCCTGAAAAGCTGGCCGAACGCGCCCAGGAACTGGCCCGCCAGAAGGGCTTTGCCTGCACAGTGCTTGACGAGCACGCCCTCGAAAAAGAAGGCATGGGCTGCCTCATGGCCGTGGGCCAGGGTTCGGGCCGTCCGCCCCGCCTCGTCATCATTGAATACGCCCCCAAGGGCCACGAACAGGACAAACCCCTTATCCTCGTGGGCAAGGGCATCACTTTTGACACGGGCGGCATCAGCCTCAAGCCCGCTCCAAACATGCACCAGATGAAGGCCGACATGACGGGAGCCGCCACCGTGCTGGCCGCCGTGGCCGCTCTGGCGCAGGAAGAGGCCCCCCGCCGGGTCATCGGCCTTCTGGCCTGCGCCGAAAACATGCCCGGAGGCCGCGCCATGCGCCCCGGCGATGTTGTGCGGGCCGCCAACGGCGATACCGTTGAAATCCAGAATACCGACGCCGAAGGCCGTCTTGCCCTGTGCGACGCCCTGGCCTATGCCCAGAAAACCTGGACCCCCGCCGCCATGGTAGACATAGCCACCCTCACGGGAGCCTGCGCTGTGGCCCTGGGCTCGCAGGTGGCCGGTCTTTTCAGCGATGATGAAGACCTCAGCGAGCGCATCCGCGCCGCCGGGGGCGCATGCGGCGAAGAATTCTGGCCCCTGCCCCTGTGGAAGCCCTATGCCGAGCAGTTGAAAAGCGACGTGGCCGACATCTGCCACATGGGCCCGCGCGAAGGCGGAGCCATCAACGCCGCGCTCTTTTTGCAGCACTTCATTCAGGAAGGGGTACGCTGGGCGCATCTGGACATTGCCGGGGTTGACTGGGCCGCCAAGCCCACCCCCCTGTGCCCCGCCGGGCCCTCGGCCTTTGGCGCGCGCACGCTGCTTGAACTGGCCAGGGGAGGCGTTCAGTAATGATGAAGGTGTATCTGATCGGCGCAGGCCCCGGCGACCCCGGCCTGCTTACCCTCAAGGGGCGTGACGCTCTTGCCGCCGCCGACGTGGTGGTCTACGACGCGCTTGCCAATGACAGCCTGCTCAACCACGCCAGCCCCCACGCGGAAAAAATCTACGTGGGCAAGGTGGCTGGCAACCATGCCCTGCCCCAGGATGAAATCAACGCCCTGCTGGTGCGCAAGGCCAAGGAAGGCAAGATCGTGGCCCGCCTGAAAGGCGGCGACCCCTACATATTCGGACGCGGCGGCGAAGAGGCCGAAGAACTGGTGGCCGCCGGTGTGCCCTTTGAAGAGGTGCCCGGCATCAGCAGCACCATCGCGGCTCCGGCGTATGCGGGCATTCCGCTGACCCACCGCGATTTTGCGTCTTCCGTGACCATCATAACCGGCCACGAAAACCCGGACAAACCCGGCTCCGTCCACAACTGGCCGGCCCTGGCGGCCAGCGCCTCCACCCTGGTTTTCGTCATGGGCATGAAGAACCTGCCCGACATTGCCCGCAATCTTCTGGACGCGGGTATGGCCCCGGACACTCCGGCCGCCCTCATCTATCGAGGCACGACCCCTCGCCAGCGCAGCCTTGTGTCCACATTGGCAAAACTGCCCGCCGCCGCCATTGAAGCCAAATTCACCAATCCTTCGGTGATCCTGGTGGGCAAGGTGGCGAGCCTGCACAAGACGCTCAACTGGTTTGAACAAAAGCCCCTCATGGGCCGCAGCATCGTGGTCACCCGCGCTCGCGAACAGGCCAGCGGCCTCGCGGCCAGCCTGACGGAACTGGGGGCCGAGGTTATCCAGTGCCCCACCATTGAAATCAGTCCCATGGCCGACTACGCGGAACTGGACGCCGCCCTTGCCAAACTGGCCGACTACCAGTGGGTCATCTTCACCTCGGTCAACGGCGTGCGCCATTTCTGGCAGCGTCTGGCTGCGGCGGGCAAAGACAGCCGCGCCCTGGCCACCTGCAAGGTGGCGGCCATCGGCCCCGCCACCGCCGATGCCCTGACGCAGCACGGCATTGCGCCCGACTTTATCCCCGATCGCTATGTGGCCGAAGGCGTGCTTGACGGCCTTGTGGCCCGCGAAAACGGTAACGTGCGCGGCAAGCGCTTTCTTTTGCCCCGCGCCGCCAAGGCCCGCGAAGTGCTGCCCGAAGAACTGCGCAAGGCCGGAGCCGTGGTGGACGTCATCTCCGCCTACCAGACCGTGCCCGCCGCCCATCGCAAGGACGAGGTGCTGGAACGCATCACGGCCGGTACGCTGGACTGCGTGACCTTCGGGTCTTCATCCACGGTAGAGAACTTTCTCTCCCTTATCCCGGCGGACGTGCTCAAGGCCCACCCCGAAGTGCAGCTTGCCGCCATCGGCCCCATTACGGCCGACACGCTCACGGCCAACGGCCTGCCCTGCCACATCCAGCCAGCGGAATACACCATTCCCGCGCTGGTTGCGGCGCTGCAAGCACACTTCGCCAAGGCCTGAGCCGCGTTCGGGCTGGCTTTACTGGCTTTGATGCAGGGGAAAGTACTCTGTGGGGGGAAATACTTTGTGGGGGAGGGACCCTTTTGTAAAAGGGTCTCCTCCCCCACACCCCCTCCCCCTAAAACTTTTATTTTGTTTCAGTATGCCTCGGTCAGGCGCGGAGCATCGTCCCAGCCTGCCACCCACCCCAAAAACTTTTACCGTGTTTCAGTATGCTGCGTGGAGCCTCCTGGACCCAAGCGGGTGAAGCCAGGGTTCACAAAGCCAGTGGACCCGCATAAAAAAGCTCTAATAAAACGGAAACCCCATGCCACTGAATATCGCCATACTTGCCTCGGGCAGCGGTTCCAACGCCCAAGCCATGATCGACAAAGCAGCCGCTGGCGTCCTTGACGTGAACATCTGCTGCATCGTCTGCAACCGCCCCGGCGCAACCGTCATTGAGCGGGCGCGCAAGGCCGGCGTCCCATGTGTGGTGCTGGACCACAAGGAATTTGCCGACCGCGAAAGCTTTGATCTCGCCGTGGTGCAGACCCTTCAGGATCACGGCGCGCAGCTCATCGTGCTGGCCGGGTACATGCGCATATTGAGCACGGCCTTTCTGGAAGCTTTTGCAGGCCGCGTCATCAACATCCACCCCGCCCTGCTGCCCAGCTTTCCCGGCGTGCACGGCGGCGCGGACGCCTGCGAATACGGCGTCAAGATATCCGGCTGCACCGTGCATTTTGTAGAAGAAAAGATGGACAGCGGCCCGGTGATCATTCAGGCCGCCGTGCCCGTGAATCCCGGCGAAGAAGTGGACGACCTCATGCAGCGCATCCACGCCATGGAGCACCGCATCTACCCGCAGGCCATCCAGTGGTTCGCCCAGAACCGCATCAGCGTGTGGGGCCGCGAAGTGCATGTGGCCCCCGGCACGGCCAGTACCGTGACGCCCGACGGCCCGTGGCTGGTCTGGCCGCCGTTGGAACAGGGATTTTAACGCTTTATTGGAAGAATTTTGTGGGGGAGGGACCCTTTTGTAAAAGGGTCTCCTCCCCCACACCCCCTCCTCCTAAAACTTTCATTTGTCTTCCAGTTCACGACAGGGAACCTTCCCGCGCAATGGGGAGACAAGCTGCATTACCGCAGGGGGCTGCCGCTCCCGCAGCCGCCAGAGCCACGTCAAAAGTATTGCGCATGGTCTGCCGTTAATCAGCAAATACAGCACACAGTTTCATAGCTCAAAAGGCTCCCCGGCAATGCCGGGGAGCCTTTTTAATTATGCTTTTTTTCAAACGGCAGGGAATCATGAGAAGAGGGGAATCAGCCCATTTGGGGCAGGCAAACCTTGAAATAGTGGGACGCCTAAAAGATGATAGCTCTAGCCGCCCCCCCGCAGATCAGAAACCCCTTTCAACCCGACCAAGCCATAATAAGAGTTTTAGGGGTGGGGGCGTGGGGGAGGAGACCCTTTTTTAGAGCATTTAACCTTTAAAAAGGTTGAATGCTCTAACGCTGCACGAGAGTGCAGCGCGCCACAACGAGGCGTGGATTCTGCCGAGCTTTAGCCGTTGCGACGAAGGAAGCTACGGAAAAAGACAGCAATTGGTTAATAGAGCGACCAGCCTGCTGATGCTTGGCGCAAATCGCATTTTCGGCAGAATGACACCTTTGAAATGTAAAACATTTCAAAGGTAATCTAGTCTAAAGAGGGGCCCTCCCCCACAAAGCGCTTAAAATAGCCTCCCCTCAGTTCAGACCTTGGCGCAGGCCGTGCCGCACACGTCCACGATGGCACGCGCGTCCATATCGGGCGAGATGGGCAGGAGCGCCAGACGGCGGAAATCGTCGGGTCTGTCCATGTCCAGCCGCAGATCCGGGCGGCGCAGCCAGTTTTCAGCGGGGTCAAAGGTGCCGATGCGGAAATCGGCGGCATTGTCCCAGATGTAATTCAGGCAGTGCTCGCGTTGTGAAGGCTGTGTGGCCTTGCGGCCCATATCCTCAAGCAGTCCGCGCGAAAGTATCTCGGCCCCGAGGCCATCGGGCCAGAGGTTGTTGCGCGGGATGTGGTTGTAGGCGTAATCCCAGTGGCCTTGGCGGTAAAAATCCACAAGCCTGTCCACGGCTCCGCTCCAGATGAGCGGGTTGTCGGCGCACACGCGCACCACAAGACCGGCGTCCGCCAGTTGGGCGGCCTGGCAGAAGCGCGCCAGCACGTCGTCTTCCGGCCCGGCCATGCAGGGTATGCCGCGACGGCGCAAATGTTCCAGCAGCACCACATCCAGCGGGGTCTCCGGCACTGCCACCATGATGGAATCCAGACGCGCGCACGCGCCAAGGCGGCGCGTAACCCAGTCGATAACCGGCACATCGCGCAGGCAGAGCAGGGATTTCAGGGGCAGGCGGCTGGACCCCAGCCGGGCCTGAACAATGGCGACAACCTTGCCTTTACTGGACATGAATGCTTCCTTTGAGAACAGATGGGCGTTGAATTGGAACAGTGCAGCCAGAGCAATGTAACTTTTACATTGCTCTGACGTCTGTGTGAGCAGACGTTCGCTACGGAGGCGTAAGCGCAGTTTATCTGCGCGGTTAAACGCCGAAGTGAGCGTGCCGTAAACTTTGAGAATGTACATTCTCAAAGTTTATCTGCTCTAGAGCAGTTTACGAATGAAATGAGTTAAATGCTCTAGTGTTCCGGCTCCTGGGGGCGTTCGTTCAGAAGCCCCAGCATGCGCCGCACCACGCGGCCCTTGTTGACGGTGAAATCCATATCGGACTGGCGTTGCCAGAAGCGTTGGCGGCGCGGATTTTTCAGCATGGCCAGAAAGGTATTGCGTATCCTGCCGTCGCTCACGCGGTCCATTATGCCTACAAAGGCAAAGCCGTGGCGCGGGCGGGCAAAAGTATGGCGCGCCTCGCGCTCGTGCGTGGCCAGCACAAGGGCGGGCACGCACATGTGGGCCAGTTCGTAAACAGTGCGCCCGGCGGAGCAGATGGCAAGGTCGGCCCCTTCCATCATGCGGCTCATGACATTGGTGGCCCAGGTAAAGGTGACCAGAGGATTGTCGAGCTTTTTGAGGTGCGCTTCCATGGCCTCTTTATGGGCATAGCCCGGCCCTGCCACCAGGCGGATGGCAATGCCGTAGCCACGGCAGATGGGCTCGATGATGTCCAGCACCCGGCGCGAGCAGTCGTGCTGATCCGTGCCGCCAAAGGTTATGAGCACGGTTTTGACCTCAGACCGGAAGGGATTGCGCGCCGCGTTCACAAATTCGTCGCGCAGGCAGAAAAATTCCGGCCCGCAGCAAATCCTGTCCGTACTCTTGCCTTCGTACAGGGCATTGACCACCAGCCGGGCCAGCGACGCGCCGGGGCCCTCGTCCTCAAAATTGACGCAGCGGACGCCCGCATTGGTGAGGCGCTTCATATAGGCCGTGGTGGTATTGAGAATGTCGTTGATCACAAGGTCGGGGCGCAGGGCAAGCACGGTGTCGGCCAGGTCTTCCTGCCCCTGACGCACGATCTTGTAATCCTTGCGGGCAATGCTTTCCACCGCCAGTTCGCTTTCGCGCGTGCAGACAAAGCTTACCCTGTGGTTGGAAATCTCGTGCGCCAGCATGAGCGCCCGGAACACGTGCCCCATGCCGATGGCGGGCCAGCCGGCCACCACAAAGACCACATGCCGCCGCTCCAGCAGGCGCTCGCAGATCCACCAGTCCTGATAGCCCTGAATTTCAATGGCCCTGTCGTTGAGAAAATAGGGGATGACGCGTCCCCGCCCCGATCCTTTGGGGTTTGCAAGGCAGGAAAGGCGCAGCATGATGAGCGCGCGACTTTCGACAACCAGCGTCTTTTCTTCATCCAGGGCGGCGTCGTCGTCCAACAGGCCCTCAAGCCCTTCGCCATGCATGTTCCAGATGCGCTGCCGCACGCTCTTGACGGTAACAAGGCTGTCTGCGTCGGCCTCGCGGTACTTTTTCCAGGCGTGTTCCACATCCACCCAGGTCAGCAGGGGGCAGGACGCGCGCAGAATGATGCAGTGCTCGTACTCTTGCGCCAGCTCATCCAGCAGCACGCGCATTTCGCTGACAATATCCAGCGACGTGAAGCGCAGATCCTTGTTACGGCGAAAGCCCACCCCTGCGCGCTCGCAGATGAGGGATATCTCCTGGCTGTCCGTGAGCACCACGATGTCTTCACCGGGCAGAACGCCCCGCGCCGTATTGATGGCCCGCTGCACCAACGTCACGCCTGCGAGTTTTTTCACCAGCTGGTCGGGTATGACGGCGTTTTTCTTGATGGCGGGGATGACAATGCAGCGTTCTTTCACGGTAAACCCTTATACAGCGGGCCGGTTTGAAAACATGTTTAACGCGGCCGGTTCGTTTGGGACGCTCGGCTGAATCCACGCCACGTTGTGGCGCGCTGCACTCTCGTGCAACGGTAGAGCATTTACACTTTTTCAAAGTTAACATGCTCTAAACCGGCGAAGCCCGTCTTTTGAAAAGCACGGCGTTACCGGGGATGGCTCATGGCGCAAAGGGCCGCCGGGGATGGCACAGGCCCCCCGGCAGCACCTTCACATATGGCACGACCAGGGACGAACCCCTTGGTCTCAACGGATTTTGGCCAGCACTTCGCGGGTAGACGCCAGCATATAGTCAAACTCTTCTTCCGACAGCCAGTGCTGGAAGGGGAAGGAAATCATGGTGTCAAAAAACAGGTCGGCATTGGGGCAGCAGGCTTCGCCCATGCCCTGCCGCCGGTAGTATTCGTACCTGTCCAGCGGAATATACTGCACAACGCACTTGACGCCTTTTTCATTGAACATGGCGCGCATGAAGCGGTCGCGGGCATCAACGCCGGAAGTCATGCGGGCCGCCAGCAGATGGTAGTTGTGGCGGCGGCTGTCTTCGCGGTGGAATTCCAGTTCGGGAAAATCCTTCAGGGCGTCGATGAAGGCCAGGGCGCGCGCACGCTTCTGGTCATTGATTTCATCAATGCGCTCCAGCAGTTTTGCGCCCAGGGCGCACTCCACTTCACCGAGGCAGTAATTGTTGGGCTGCACCATGCGACCGTCAATAAAGGGCATGTCCACATTGCCCATGGCGGGTTTCCAGTAGTCCGGGCGTTCAAAGTCAAAGGCGCAGTGCCCGTTGTGCCGCAGGGTGGGCACCATGGCCGCGAGCTTGGGGTCACGCACATACAGCATGCCGCCTTCGCCCAAGGTGGTGAGGTTTTTGTGCGAATGGAAGGAGAAGATGGCCATGTCGCCAAAGGCTCCGGCCTTGACGCCGCCAATCTCGGCCCCGATGGCCTGGGCCGCGTCCTCGATGAGGATCAGGCCACGCTCCTTGCACAGCGCGGCAATGGCGGGCATGTCCGCCACATAGCCATAAAGATGCACCACCACCACGGCTTTGGTGCGCGGGGTCAGCACACGCTCAATGCTTTCGGCCGTGGTCACGCGGGTGTGCAGGTCCACATCCGCCCAGACGAGCTTTGCGCCCTTTTTGACATACGGATAGGCCGAAGCCGTGAAGGTGTGGGAGGGGATGACCACCTCGTCGCCTTCATTGAACAGGCAGAGCTGCGCCGAAAGTTCCAGCGCGGAGCAGCCGTTCATGGTGGTAAAGCAGGTTCCCTGGGCAACGCCCTGATAGTCGGCGAACTTGCTTTCAAACTGGCGCATATAGTGCCCCTGGGTCAGGGGATCGGCATTGCGCATGGCCTCTACCACGACGGCGATTTCGTCTTCGGTGTAGCGGATGGCGCGGCCGCTGAAGTTGACTTTGATATCCATGAGACTCCTCACTGTGGAGTTTTGCGCTTGGAACGCGTCCCGGCGAGAGCATTTTCACTTTGAAGTTGCGCTAAAGTGGCTGACGGCGGCGGGGCCTAGAAAAACACTGATTAAAGAGCCTTCTGGAAACGCGCAGTTATTTCGTTTGGCAAGGCGCGATCTTTTTTTGAAGCAGGAGTGGACTCTTCCGTCCTCGACTGTTTCAAAAAAAGTGAAGCAAGTCCGCCAAGCGGAATAAATCAGCGTTTCCTTTGCCCCCTCGCCGCCAGCAGATGGCGTCAGTAGAGCATTTTCGCATTGAGAATATCCATTCTCAATGCTTCCAAGACGCCCACTTCGGCGCGTAACAGCGCAATAAATTACGCTTACGCCTCCGCGGCGGGCGTCTGCTCACACAGCCGCCAGAGCAATTTCAAAGTGAAATTGCTCTGGCGTTCAGATGCCAGCGCTGCGGCTACATCCTTTTAAAGCGCCCGATGACGTTTTCCTTGGTGAGGATATTTTTGAAATCCGGGCCAAGGCGGTTGGACAGCGGTTTTTCGTGCACGATGCTCGCCCCGTAGAGCGCGTCGTACTGGGCGTCGGTAAGGCCCTGACAGATGCCCTTGGGCAGATCAATGCCCTGGCGTTCCATCATGATCATGAATTCCTTGTAGTGCTCGGGATAGATGTCTTCCAGCACGGACAGGGCGTAACAGTTGGCTATGCCGTGGCGCATGTGCAGCACCATGCTGAGACCGGCGGAAAGGGGATGCACCACGCCCACAAATCCGGCGGCCATGCCGCCCAGGTAGGAGGCGATCATCATTTTTTCGCGGTTTTCCTCGCTCATCATGTCCTGCGAGAGGAAAACCTGCTTGCAAAGGTCGATGGCCTTGGCCGCCAGGGAATCCACCACCACGTTGCGGTACGAGCCGGTGATGCTCTCAAAGCAGTGCATGTAGGTGTCGATGCCCGTGTAAAAATACTGGTTGCGGGGCACGCTGGCCGTGAGGTCGGGGTCCATCAGCACCTGGTCGAACATGGTGAAGTCGCTGTTCATGCCCAGTTTGATGTTCTTTTCCTCATTGCAGATGATGCCCGTGCGCGAGGTTTCGGAGCCCGTGCCCGACAGGGTGGGCACCGCGATTTTGTAGGGCGCGGGGTTCTTGACCAGTTCCCATCCCTGGTAGTCTTCAGCCTTGCCGGGGTTATCGAGCAGGTTGCCAACGCACTTGCAGGTGTCAAGCACGCAGCCGCCTCCAAAGGCCACCAGGGTGCAGGGTTCCACGCCCTTCAGAAAGGCTTTCACCTGATCGGTGTAGCCGTCCACGCTGTCCGTGGTGGGTTCGCTGGCGGTGTCGATGTAGAGCAGCATGTCGCGGCTTTCCACAGGCAGTTTGCCCGCCAGATCCTTTCCCTGGAAGAACTTGTCCAGAAAAAAGACTGCAGGTCCAGCCACTGCCTTGCGGCGCACGGCCAAAAGATCTCCAAGCTGGCTCAGGCTGCCCTGGCCAATCATATAATACCCGACATTTTTTGCATTACGGAACATAGGTGTCCTCACAGTATGGCATAAGATTTCCGGGCCATACGCTATAGCCGCAGGTCTTGCAATAGCCGCTGTAAAGCGGCTTCCAGCGCGGACCAGCGGGGTTAAAAGACGGATTAGAGCATTTTAACTTTGAAAAAGCGTAAATGCTCTCACGCTGTACGAAAGTACAGCGCGCCACAACGTGGCGTGGATTCAGCCGAGCTTTAGCCGTTGCGACGAAGGAAGCTACGGATGCTTCAAGCGTTGTGACGCAGGCTTAAAGCGTTGTGACGCAGGAAACTACGCTTGAAGACAGCATGCGTAACGACACCGCTTGTTCCATACAATCGCTGTCGCCATCCGTAAGCCCTTTGGGCAACGGCTGCCGCGAAGCTACGGATGCTTCAAGCGTTGTGACGCAGGAAGCTACGGATAAAGACAGCATGAGTAACTATGCATCTTGTTCTGCGTAATCGCTGTCGCCATTCGTAAGGCTCGTAGACTCGCCAACGACTGCCGCAAAGACAGCAATTGGTTACTAGAGCGACCAGCCTGCTGATGCTTGGCGCAAATCGCATTTTCGGCTGAATGAAAACTTTGAAATGTGAAACATTTCAAAGTTAATCTGCTCTAGTCTCTTTTGTCAGGCACGGCACGCTGCCCCGGCTTCACGCCGGAAGCATCCCTGCCCTGCGCCCGGGTAGCGTCTGGCTTTGAAGCCAGCCGTGCCCAGCCATTATCAGTAGTACCATCGGCATTTGCGCCAGCAGAAGCCGGTCTGTCTGCGGGTGCGGAAGCGGCCGCCCCATCTTCCAGCGGGTCGGGGCCAAAACGGTTGGACCCCACAGTACCCCTGCGTGCGTAAAGGATGAGCAGCCCAAGGCCACTCAGTCCAGCCAGCATGATGCACATATACGCTGACGTGCCAAAGTCAAGATGCAGGGCAAGCCCGCCGAGCGCAGCCAGCCCTATGGGGGCCGCCTGAACCCAGCCGGAAAGGTTGGCGTCGTGCAGGCGGCGGGCAGTCACCGCAAGATGCGGCAACAGCAGCATAAGACTCACAATACCGCTTGTCAGCATGCCTGTCTGTGGCGAGGCGTTGCTGAAAAGCCCCAGAAACGAATTGACGATGGCGCCAAAAAGCACGAACCACCAGAATTCCGACCGCGAAGCACGGCCCTTGAAATCGCTGTACTTGCGAAACAGACACGTTCTGACCGCAGTCCTGAAATCCATGCGCGCTCCTTTGTGCCATGCGGCGGGAAGGGACAGTGCCCTCCCCCACAAAGCATCTCAACGTGGCAATGCTCCGACAACTATTCGCCAGCCGTGCGCTGCCGCCAGGAATGTACGGTATTCACGAGCAGCATGGCGATGGTCATGGGCCCGACGCCGCCGGGAACGGGCGTGATGGCGGAGGCTTTGGCGCTCACGCTTTCATAGTCCGCGTCGCCGCACAGGCCGTCGGGGCCACGGTTGATGCCCACGTCGATGACCACAGCGCCCTGGCGCACCATGTCGCCCGTGATGAGGCGCGGCCTGCCGATGGCGAGAAAAAGAAAGTCCGCGCTGCGGCATTCCGCCGCGAGATCAGGAGTGCGCGAATGGCAGATGGTGACGGTGGCGTCGCCGAATTCGCCGGAGCGGGTCAGCAGCAGGGCAAGGGGCTTGCCCACGATGTCCGAACGCCCCACCACAACGGCCTTCTTGCCCCTAGTGGGCAAATTGTAACGGCGCAAAAGCTCTATGACCCCGGCAGGCGTGCAGGACACAAAGCCCGGCAGCCCCAGCGAGAGCCGTCCCACGTTTTCGGGATGAAAGCCATCCACATCCTTTGCCGGGTCAATGGCCAGCAGACAAGCCTGGGCGTCCAGCCCCTTGGGCAGGGGCAATTGCAGCAAAATGCCGTCCACATCGGGCCGGGCATTGCACTCCCTGATACGGTGCAGCAGATCCTGCTGCGAGGTATCGGCTGGCAGGCGGTAGGCAAAAGAAACAATGCCCACATCGACGCAGGCTTTTTCCTTGTTGCGCACATACACCTGCGAAGCCGGGTCTTCACCCACAAGAATAACAGCCAGGCCCGGGGCACGGCGGCCTTTGGCCCTGGCTGCGCCCACTTCGGCAGCCAGTTCGGCGCGGATATCCTGCGCGGTCTTCTTGCCGTCAATAACTATCATGTATTGCTCCATGGAGTTTTCGTCCACAGGTTCGCAGACGGTTGCTATCGTTTTGACCTACGAGGTTTACAGTATAGACTGCCCTGCTGCCAAGCTCAAGCGCGTGGAACAAAAATGTCAGAACCCGCGGCGTAGTGCTGCCACGGGCTCAACTTTCCATTTCTGCCAGAAATTCAGGGTGATTTTATGCTGTGCCCGGCTCTGGCGGCTGCGCCTGATAGTGCCGCCTGAAAAAGCAAATGCCCCTTGTCTGCCTGAAAAAGCAAATATCCTTTGCCCGCGCTGCTGCAGGGGCAAAGGCGCGTACGGGAGTACGCCAGCTGAGGCACAGCAAGATTTTTAGGGGGTGGGGGCGTGAGGGAGGAGACCCTTTGTTAGAGCATTTACCCTTTAAAAAAGGGTAAATGCTCTAACGCTGCACGAGAGTGCGGCGCGCCACAACGTGGCGTGGATTCTGCCGAAAATCGCATTTTCGGCAGAATGACACCTTTGAAATGTGAAACATTTCAAAGGTACTCTGGTCTACATAGGATCCCTCCCCCACAAAGCACTTCAAAGTGAAACTGCGATTGCTCTACTCGTCGGAACCGAGGGAATAGTATTCTGCCAGCATGGGGCCGAAGAATTCGGCGTCGTCGCCCAGTTCTTCTTCAATGCGGAGCAACTGGTTGTACTTGGCCATACGCTCGGAGCGGCACAGGGAGCCGGTCTTGATCTGGCCGGAGTTGACGCCCACAGCCAGGTCGGCAATGAAGCTGTCTTCCGTTTCGCCGGAGCGGTGCGAGATAACGGTGGTGTACGCCGCTTCCTTGGCCATCTCGATGGTGTCCAGGGTTTCGGTGACGGTGCCGATCTGGTTGAGCTTGATGAGAATGGAGTTGGCCACGCCCTCGGCAATGCCCTCGGCGAGAATGGAGGGATTGGTCACAAAGACGTCGTCGCCCACCAGCTGCACGTGGTCGCCCAGGCTGGCGGTCAGCATGCCCCAACCGTCCCAGTCGCTTTCGGCCATGCCGTCTTCGATGGAAATGAGGGGGTATTTGCGCGTGAATTCGCCCAGCCATTCGCTCATTTCGGCATTGTTGAAGGTCTTGCCTTCACCGGCCAGAACGTATTTGCCGTCCTTGTAGAACTCGCTGGAGGCCGCATCAATGGCCAGGGCCACTTCCGTGCCGGGATTGTAGCCGGCTTCTTCAATGGCCTTGATGATGTAGGTAAAGGCTTCGTCATGATTCTTGAGGTTGGGGGCAAAGCCGCCCTCGTCGCCCACGCTGGTGACGTGGCCGTCCTTTTTGAGGATGCCCTGGAGGGTATGGAAGATTTCCGTACCGATGCGCAGGGAATCACGGAAGGTCATGGCCCCCACGGGCATGATCATGAATTCCTGGATATCCAGGTTGTTGGGGGCGTGCGCGCCGCCGTTGATGATGTTCATCATGGGCGCGGGCAGCACCTTGGCGTTGATGCCGCCGAGGTACTTGTACAGCGGCAGGCCCAAAAACGAGGCCGCCACCCTGGCGCAGGCCATGGACACGCCAAGCATGGCGTTGGCGCCCAGACGGGACTTGTTGTCCGTACCGTCGAGGTCAATAAGGGTATTGTCTATCTGCACCTGGCGCAGCCCATCCATGCCAAGCAGGGCGTCGGCGATTTCGCCGTTCACATGGTCCACGGCCTTGGTGACGCCCTTGCCGCAATAACGCGCCTTGTCCCCGTCACGCATTTCAAGGGCTTCACGGCTGCCGGTGGAAGCCCCGGAAGGAACGGCGGCCCGCGCTCTGAGCCCGGACTCCAGGGTCACTTCCACCTCAACGGTGGGATTACCACGCGAATCCAGAATTTCACGGCCAAATACCGAGGCAATGCTGCTCATGTGTGGCTCCTTTGCCCTCTTGGGCTTGTTTTCATTATACGCAAACGCAAAATGGCGCTGGTTCCGCCCAACCGGGCGGCAGGTCTGTTGGTTCCGCATAGGCGGGCATCAGAGCGCCGTGCGCTCTTCATAGTACAGCCGCCGCAAACCCTCAAGCAACAAGGTGGGCAGAACATGATCAAAAACCGGGCTTACCCGGGCAATGGAGGCGGCAAAGCCCCCTGTGCCCAACACCTTCACAGGGCCGGGCAACTGTCTTTTAAGCCTTTGCGTCAGTCCCTCCACCATGCAGGCAAAGCCGAATACCAGGCCATGCTGTATACTGGTGGTGGTGTTGCGCCCAGGCATGGGCTCGTCGGCCCGCACGTCCAGATTGACTCTGGGCAGCTTGGCGGCCTCGCGCGAAAGCGCGCTCAGCGCCGTGCGCGGACCGGGAAAAATCAGTCCGCCCATGTAGGCGTCGCCATTGACGCAGTCAATGGTGACGGCGGTGCCGAAGTCCACCACGAGCAGTCCGGGCGCTTCGGGGCACTGGCGGCGCGCCGCGTAAGCGCCCACCAGCCTGTCGGCCCCAACCTCGCCGGGGCGTTCGTAGCGGTTTTCAAGAGGAACCGGCAAATCCATGCCGACACAGAGCAGGGGGCAGTCCACATAGCGGGACACGGCCTCGCGCAGCAGGGGATCGAATCCCGGAACCACGGATGAGGCCACGCAGGCCTTGAGGCTTTGCGGCGCGACGCCCGCGTGCCCCAGGAGGGCGATGAGGTTGAGGCCGAGGTTATCCGCCGTTTGCCCCACATCGGTACGCAGGGTGTATGAGGTCAGCACCTGCCGCTCATGCGCCAGCCCGATCTTTATGGAAGTATTGCCAATATCGAAAAGGAGAAGTTCAGGCTGCATGGGGCCTCCGCACGGGTCTGGAGTGGTTCACCCCAATGATTATGCCCAATTAGCCAGCACTCCGCAAGGTGCGCGCAGGTCCAGCCAGCGGGGAGTCTGCCCGTTACTGCGGCGCGTCCTGAGGCTTTGGCGCGGGCGCGCCAGCCGGGGACGCCGGGACTGCGGGAGCCGAGGAAACGTCAGCCGGGGCTGCGGGAACGTCAGGGGAAAGCCCGGATGAAGGCCCGGAAACGTCAGCCTTTCGGCGCACAATAAGCCAGCCGGGATTTTCCCACACCACCTGTCCGTACTTTTCCAGCGTGTCGCGGTCTTCGGGCCTGTCGCAGATAAGCCAGGGCAAGCCGGATTTCAGCCACACGTCCACATAGCCTGTGGGGCTCTGGGCGCGCAGCTTTTCATTGGCAAGCCACTGCCGCGCCTGGTCGAGATTTTTATTGTAATACGGGTGGTAGCCGTCCTTGAAGGTGAGAAAAAGCCCGCGCTGGGCAATATGCCGCACGCCCAGGTCGCCGGAATTGCTGAACACCACATCTCCGGGAGCCGTCAGATCCTTGAGGGCTTCGAGCGCCTCGCGGTGGCTTTTGGCGCGGGCCGCGTCTTCTTTTGCCTTGGCCACATACGGCAACGGAAGCCCTGTTTTTTCCGCCACGGCATACAGGGCGGCCGTATTCTGCCTGTCGCCGTTGCAAAGCAACACAACAACCACGGCCAGCGCACAAAACCCTGTGCGCAGCCAACCGGCAAACCGGGGCCAGAAAATGCCGAGAACTCCGCCGATCATTATCCAGGCAAGGGGCAGAAGGTAGCGCAACCCGCGCACGAATTCGTGCGCCATGGGCAGCCGTCCCACACGCGGCGCCAGAAGGGATTCCAGCCAGGAAAACGTGGCCACCAGCGCAAGAGCCAGCACAAAGGCCGGATACATGCTCGCAAGACGCCGTAACCGCTCACAGCCGTGCCGCAGCACCACAAACCAGCTGCCGAGGCCAGCCAGCAAAATCCAGAATACGGGCTTGCCCAAGGACAGAAAAAGCGCCAGCCGCCTGGAAAAATGCCCGTAATCCTTGGCCCAGCGCAGGGAGAAAAGCTCATGGAATATTTCAAGTTCCACAGGCCCGAGAGCCTGCTTCTGCCCCAGCGAAGGCCAGAGAAAGAGCAGCACGGGCACAAAGTAGACCACCAGGCACAACACAAGGCTCAATATATGCCGTGACCATGTCCAGCCCTGTGGCCTGTGAAAGGCAAAGGCCAGAAAGAACATGGCCCCCGTGTTCAGCGCGCCCAGGCCGTGCACCCACATGCCCAGCCCGGTAACAAGCATTACCAGCGGCCGCCAGGCTGCATGGCGCAGGGCGGCCATGGCCCCCATAAGCATAAAGGGCCACAAGGCGGCAAAGAAGGTGCGGGGTACAGGATCAGAGTGAGTGACGCCCCAGAAGGTGCCCCAGCCCACCCATATGGTGACGCTCATGAGCAGGGCCAGTATCAGGGCTGGTCCCGGCCTGCCGTAGAGCCAGCGCCCCAGCAGATACATGCCCGTCAGATAGACAAAGATGATGAGCGCGCCCGCCCGCAGCAGCCCCACAGCGTACTGATCGCCTGGGGTCAGCATTTCTGCCGTAAACTGTTGGAGGTTCCAGAGGGAATTGGCGGGCGTTGCCTCGCTCAACAGAGGGTCGGCGTGAAAATTCTCGGGCTGATGTTCGCCAGCCATGGCAAAGGCATAGCAGGCAAGGTCAGTGTCCAGATCGGCACCCCGTCCTGAAAGGGGCACAATGCCAAAGGCCACGGACAGTGCATAAAGCGCGGCCAGAATCACAAAGCATGCGTCAGCCACACAGTTCTTGCTGCCGTGGCTCCCGTGGAGGGGGCAATCGACCATCAGTTCACCAATAAAAATAAAGTAATATCAACATATCATAATTTGCGCCCCCCAAAAAGTAAAGCCTGCACGTGTCTGCCAGGGCAAGCCTCGATGTTTGGGGAGTGCAGAAACGCCAACGCGACTAGAGCAGATTAACCTTGAGATGCTACACATTTCAAAGTTTTCATTCAGCCGGAAAATGTAATTTTCGGCTGAATCCACGCCACGTTGTGGTGCGCTGCACTTTCGTGCAGCGTTAGAGCATTTACACTTTTTCAAAGTTAAAATGCTCTATTCTGAAAAATCAGGTCCGGGGGGCGGCGACCGGCGCGGTGTTGGCTGGCGCGGCGGCCGGTGCAGGGGCGTCGTCCTTCTCAAGATACAGGGTACGCGTGGGAAAGGCGAAATCTGCCCCAAGACCATGCACCACGTTGATGATTTTCAGGTACACGTTGTGCTGGATCCTCATGAAGCGGCCCCAGTCCGACGTATTGGCGTAGCAGTAAATCATAAGATTCAGCGAGGAATCGGCAAATTCGTCAAAACAAACCAGAATCGTCTGATCCCTGTCTATCCCTTCGTCCTGCTGCAACATTTTCTCCAGACCC
This sequence comes from Desulfovibrio sp. 86, assembly GCF_902702915.1. Lineage (NCBI taxonomy): Bacteria > Pseudomonadati > Thermodesulfobacteriota > Desulfovibrionia > Desulfovibrionales > Desulfovibrionaceae > Desulfovibrio > Desulfovibrio sp. 86. Next base: position 1,341,072 of record NZ_LR738849.1, read on the forward strand.
TCGGCAACGGCTTGAACCTTGTCCGCGTCTTCGTAGCGCAGGCCCACCTGCAGCTTGATGCGGTAACTGGATATGCGCCCTATGTTTTCAATGCATATGGAGGAAAAAACGTCATTGGGCACGTACAGGGGATAGTGCTCGAAGGTCATGATCTTGCACATGCGCCAGCCAATTTCCATCACGGTGCCCTCAACCTTGCGGTCCGGGGAGCGCACCCAGTCGCCGATGTCAAAGGGGCGGTCGAAATACAGCATGAGGCCCGAAAAAAAGTTGCCAAGGATGTTCTTGCTCGCAAGACCGATGGCGATGCCGCCGATGCCGCCGAATGTCAGCAGACCCGCAAAACTCACGCCCAGGTATTCGCCAAAAAGCAGCATGGCGCACAGGCAGATGCCCGCCTTGAGCAGACGCGCCACCATACGCCCCAGGGTGGCGTCGCCGCTGGTTTTCGCCAGATGATCGCAAAAACGGTTGATGCCCAAAAAGGCTTCGCGCATCAGGATAAGAATGATGGCAACACGCTGAAAAATATCAATATAGGTCGGATTTATAAGGGTGATGCCAAACTTGTCCGCAAGCTCGCGCGCGCAAAGGCTTGTGGCCACCACAAGGGCGCAGGAGGCGCACACGCGGGCCAGATGCACCACGATGTTGGCGCTGCGTTTCTGCCCTCGTACGGTGAAATAAAAAAGGATAACCGTCACAAGGGCGGCTATGGCATATTTGTCTGTCAGAAGCGCTATGATTTCTTTTTCGTCCATACCTTTTTCCGCATCACGCTCTGGAGCAGTTGAGGAAACGCTGATTTGTTCCGTTTGGCGGACTTGCTTCACTTTTTTTTGAAACAGTCGAGGACGGAAAAGTCCACTCCTGCTTCAAAAAAAGAGCGCGCCTTGCCAAACGAAACAACTGCGCGTTTCCAAGAGGCTCTTTAATAAGCGTTTTCTTAACACTTGAAATGCTCGTGCCCGGCAGGCAACAGCCCGCCTGCTCGCCTTTCGTGGGAGAATTTTCAGGAAAATCCCTGCAGAGCGGTTAATTCATTTCATTCGTAAACGGCTCTAAAGCAATTTCATTTTGAAATTGCTCTGCTGACGCCAAGGCGGCAGCCGCCACGAAGTGGCGTGGATTCTGGCGAAAACCACGTTTTTCGCCAGAATGATGCGTTGAAACAAGGCGTGTTTCAAAAGCAAAATGCTCTAAACTGATGTGCCGCTGGCGGCAGCGCGGCGTTGACCGCCTGTTTCAGCAACCGCGCCAGAACCGCCAACGGTTCTGCCATGGCGCTCCTGGGCAAGACGCTCCTGAGCGGGGCGTTCCTGGGCCAGGCCGCTCTTCAGGCGGGCGGCCAGATTCTGGGCAAGCGCCCTGCCCGCCAGCTGGAGCGTCAGCACCGCCAGGGCAGGCACAGCCCGTCCCGGCCGCAGCCATTTCCAGCCAAGGCCGAGCAAAAAGGCCCCGCCCGCGCAGGAAAGGGGACGCGCCCGCACCAGGGCATACGGATCAAACCCTGCCGCGGCCTCGCGCAGACGGCGTTTGGCTTCTTCTACTGAACCTGTTTCTTGCGTGGGAGCGACAGCCACAACAATCCTCCGGCGATGCCCGCACAGACCAGGCCCATGATGCACAGAACCCAGGCCGGGTGCAGAATGACCACAAGAGCCTGATACAGGGCTGCGACCAGAAAAAATACGGCCACAGCCCCGAAGATCAGGCCAAGAACCAGCAGAACGGCCATGCGCACCGTGAGCAGGGCTGAACGCTGCAGTTGCCGACCTTCCGCTTCCAGCAGGTCAAAAAAGCGGATCACAATTTCAGTAAGGCCGTTCACGCCTGAAATCACCTGTCCTGACGGAAAAGGCGGGAGATCACATAGCCCGCGCCAAAGGCCAGCAGCAAACTGCCAAGAGGATTCTGGCGGATGCGTTCACTAATATTTTCCACGCCGTCATTGCCGGCGTTCAGGGCTTTTTGCAGTTTATCCGCAGCGATCTTCTGGTATTTGTCAAACTGGTCTTCCAGGTCGGCGGCCACGGCCGCAGCACGGCCTGAGGCGTCTTTTTCCAGAGACTTGGCGAGGCTTTCCATCTGCTTGCGCAGGGTCTGCAGTTCTTCCTTCAGGGCATCTATATTTTCTTCGGTCTTGATGCTCATAACAGCTCCTTTCGGGCGTATGTCCCGTGTATGCGACGGAGTGACCTTCTGTTCATCCACCCCGCTACCTTGTTATTACGCTAATAGCATCGGGGTCGCAACGGGCGGACTTTTACGCCTGTCACAGCGGCCACGGCGGCCAAACAAAACAACTGCGCTTTTCCAAGGGCTCTTTAACCAGTGTTTTCTCAGAAACCCTTTTTTACGGAAGGGCATACTTTACACAGCCCGGATTTTAGATAACAATCAGACAATATATACAAAATATGCGACGAGGGTTTCATGCACGACAAGAAAAAAATTGCCATCGCCCTTCTATTGTCCGTCATTGTCTTCATCATCGTCCTTCTGGGGCAGATAATGCTGGAACAGCGTCCCACCACGAACCCCGGCGCGACGCCCCCTGCCCAGACAGAACCGGCGCGCGATCCCGCCCCCGCTGGCCCCGCTGCCCCCGCTGGCCCTGCTGGTCCCGCTGGCGCAACCCGGCCCGGCGGCGCAGGCCAGGACGCGCCGCAAGCACCCTGAACGCCTGAGTCTTTGACGCTTGAAATGCGAGCAGGCAGGCAAAAGCCTGCCTGCTCGCATTTCTCGGCAAGGATTTTCGGCAGCGTCCACGCCATGTTGTGGCCCGTTGCACTAACGCGCAGCGTTAGCGCATGTACACTTTTTCAAAGGCAAAATGCCCTAAACGGCGTAGCTTATGATCCCCCAGGTGGAGCGCCGCAACATGCGGCCAACGTCAGGCCTGGCTACAGGACAATGCGGCTGATAACCCCATGCACCGACTGCAGGGGAAGTTTGTAGAACTGCACAAAGGGCGGGGCCAGCTTTTTGATGACGGCGTAAATCTTCCAGAGGGGCGAACGGGTCAGGATGTCTTCCACGCCGTAGAAAATGGCGCGCGATTTGATGCCCGCCTCGCCAAGAATGGCGTCCACATCCACAACTTCCATATAGCCCGCCGTAACCGTGAATATCTGTATGCCCTCCACGGGCGAGTCTTCAAAACGGCATTCCACGCCGAGCGGCTCATAGGTGCGCGAGATGCTCAGCATGATATTGCGTTCATAAATGATGCCGTTGTCGAACATGGTCTTGCAGATATAGGGCGACACGCTGTCCAGGCTGCGCAAAAAGAATATGCCCGTACCCTTGATGGTGTGGCCTTCCTTTCGCTCCTTGGTGAACTCCTTGATGAAGGTTTCCCTGTCCATGGGCACCATGCGTTGGTATACGGCCTTCTGCCCCTGTGTGTAGATCAAAATGACGGCCAGAGGGATCATGGCGATGACCAGCGACCAGTACCCGCCGTGCGGCAATTTGTAGAAGTTGGCCACCAGATAGATCACGTCAAGCATGCAGATGCCGAAGGCCGCGGCGCACAGCCAGGGGCGCTTTCTCAGATGGAAAATCCAGACCATAAGAATGCCCGTGATGGTCATGGTTCCCGTAACGGCCAGGCCATAGGCGGCCGCCAGCCGGTGCGACTCCTGAAAGCCGATGATGACCGAGGTCACCGCCACAAAAAGCGCCCAGTTCACCGAGGCTATGTATATCTGCGAGTGCATTTCCCTTGAGGTGTAATCCACCTTGAACAGGGGCATGACGTGGGTGGCCATGCACTGGTACATGATGGAGAAAATGCCGCTGATAAGCGATTGGGACGCAATAATGGTCGCCAGCAGGCTCAGCACCAGAAAGGGGGCGTACAGCCAGCGCGCCTGACTGTGGATCATTTCAAAGAGTACGTTGTTGGTGTCGGGATGGTGTATGAGAAAGGCCGTCTGCCCCATATAGCACAGCAAAAGGGCCGTGAACACCAATGCCCAGGCCGCAAGGATGGGCTTGCGCCCCATATGGCCCATGTCCGCGTACAGGGCTTCGCCGCCCGTGGCGCACAGGATGACCTCCGACAGCACAAAAAAGCCTGTCCACCCGTGGTGCAGCATAAAATTGATGCCATACCAGGGGTTGATGGCTTTCATCACATGCGGAGCCTGACTGAGCGCCGCCACGCCCGAACAGGCCAGCGCCGCAAACCATACGACCATGACCGGGCCGAACAGGGCGGAAAGCTTGCTGCTGCCCTTTTTTTGCACAGAAAAAAGAAAAATGGCCACAAACAGGGCCAGCGCCACCAGAACCCCTTGTGGGGTATCCTCCAGTCCGGGCAGGAGCACCAGCCCCTCCACCGCCGACAATATGGTGATGGCGGGCGTAATGACGCCGTCGCCCACCAGCAGCGACACGCCGATAAAGGCCAGTACCGAGGCCACGCCCAGCTTTTTGCCAGACCGCAACAGGGGCCGCAAAATGGAAAGCAGCACAATGGTGCCGCCCTCGCCGCCCTTGCTGAGACTCATGGCCAGACAGGCGTACTCAACGGTTACAAGCAGCAGAAGAGTCCAGATGATTAAAGAAAGAATGCCGATAAAATTCGCTTCCGTTCTTTCGGTCATCAAAAAGATAACGGCCAGCGTATAAATGGGGCTTGTTCCGATGTCGCCGAAGACAAGACCCAAGGATTTTACAACATTGGCGGGGGAAATTTTTTGTGTGTCCATGAAGCCTCCACTAAGCAAAGCGGACACTATAGCAGACAATCGCGTCTGGCAATACTCGGTGCAATTTTGACATAACACCGTTAAATATCAGCGCCGTGTGCGTCGCTTCCAGACAAGGGCGGGCGGGATCGCGCCAAAAAGATTCCGCATGGCCGTTGCCTGCCGGCTCTTGCCCGCCGGGCCGGGGGCGGCGCAAGGGAGTACCGCAAGGCCGTGGCGCGAATGCAAACGTCCCTGCCGCAACAGGCGCACGTCAGGGCGGCGCGCCAGACAGCGTAACAGGACGACGCGCCAGAGCCACGCATCTGGACGGCGTGCCAGAGCCACGCATCTGGGCGGCGCATCGGCGACGCAAGGGGGACTACAAGGAGGCGCGCCACAAGGGATCGGGCCAAGGAAGCGGACAATGGCGCAGCGCAAGGCGCGGGCCAAGGGCACGGGCCAACGTACTGCCCGTCAGGCGGCCCGGCCGCCGGGAACCGTCAAACGCTCAGTCTTTCGCCGCCCGCCCTGTCTCAGCCGGGCAGGGCTTCCAGATAGGCTTTCAGGGCCACCGCGTTGTTGCAGAGCTCATCCTTGGCGGCGTACAGAAAAACCGCCGTGTGCGTGCCCGCGAGAAGCTTCTTCAGTTGACCGACAGCCGCGCTTGTTGGCCCGGCCGCGTCAAGCTCCGCAAAGTAGCGTTGCTTGAACTCGTCCCATTTTTCCCTGTCATGGGCGAACCATTTGCGCAGTTCATTGGACGGGGCCACTTCCTTGAGCCACACGTCCCAGTTGGCGGCTGCCTTGGCTATGCCCCGTGGCCAGATGCGGTCCACCAGGATGCGCACGCTTCCAGGTTCACTACTGTCATGATCATACACACGGTGCAGGATGATATTCACGCCTGCCCTCCTTTGTCACTGGAGCCGCCAGCCTTATACTCCGGCGACGTTACGGTTGTGGATTGTGCGCCGACGCTGCGCGCGGAATAGACGCTGACAAGCACGGTGGCCAGAAAAAACGCCGCCCCCGCATAGCCTGTCATGCTCAGGCCCAGCTTGTTGAACACGATGCTGCCCACAAAAGCGCCGCTGCCAATGCCCACGTTGAAAATTCCCGAATAGATGGAGGTGGCGATGTCCGCCGAGTGGGAGGCAATTTCAAGAATCCTGCTCTGGAACAGCAGGCCAAGCACGGCCATGCTGCCGCCCCAGAGGACGCACACGGGAATGATGGTCAGCAGCCGACTGATGGAAAGATTGAGCACCATCAGGCACAGAAAAATTATGAGCGAAGGCACAGCGAACACCAGTTTGCTTTTCATGAAGGTCAGGCGCGTGGCGAACAGACTGCCGCCAATGCCCGCCAGCCCCATGATCAGCAGAAACGCGGGCACGGCCGCTTCCGGAAAGCCCCCGACCTGTATCAGCAAAGGCGCAAAATAGGTGTAGGCAAGAAAGTAGCCCGTCACCGCCAGCACGGTTTGCAGATACAGGAGCGCAAGTTCCTTGTCGCGGAACAGAAGAGGAACGCTTTTGAAGGAACCCGTATCCTTGGCTTCGAGCGCGGGGAGCAGCCGCCAGAGTATCAGCGCTATGCAACTGGCCAGCAGTCCGATAAGCAGAAAGGCCACGCGCCAGCCGAAATGCTGGCCCACCAGCGTGCTGAGCGGCACCCCGAGCACCGTGGCCAGAGAGCCGCCCACAATGACGATGGCGATGCCTCTGGCCTTCATGGCTGGCGGCGTTATGCGGACGACAATGGGGCTTGCGATGGACCAGAAGCCCGCGTGCGCGATGGCCACGCAAATGCGCGCAAGCATGAGTGTGGCAAAATTGACGGCCAGGGCTGAAAGCCCGTGCCCAAGCACAAATACGGTAAACAGAACAAGCAGCAGTTTGCGGCGTGCCACCTTTGCAGTGAGGGCCGTTATGGGCAGTGAGAACAACGCCACGCACCAGGCGTACACGGCGATCAGAAGACCCGTAAAAGCCTCTGTTTCGCCAAGGTCCTTGGCGATGGTGGGCAGCAGGCCAATGGGCAGAACCTCTGTGGTAACAAAAATAAAGGCGGCCAGCGCAAGGGCGAGCACAGGAACCCAAATGCGCCTGCCTTCCGGGGTTTTGATCGTCGTCATATCTCTTCCTCAATCACACAAAAAACAGTCTATCCAGTGTATTTCATACGCTGATTCTGCCGAAACACAAGCCGGGCCAACTGGCAGGACTGGGCCAACTGGCAGGACTGTCCGGGCGCAGTAAAAAGGAGGCCTGGGCGGGCCGACTGGGCCCAGCGGGAAGGAGGCGGGCAAGGAGCGCCGTTGCGGATGGCAAAAAACCAGTACTCCACCCCATTGGGCGCACAGGGCGCTCAACAAAAGGGCTTTCTTTGCTCCAGGGAATTTTGCGGGAACCGCGTCAGGTCGGCAGCGGCGTTGTCTGCCTCATAGTGCTTTGAATGAACGGTGGCGGGCATGCGCCCGCCTGAGAAGAGCCTATACGTAAAGGACTTTTTTTGACACAGATTTTTTATTGCACGTCTGCTTTCTGGCAACTAGATGATATTATTACTTTAATATCTTTACAGGCTGCCAGCAGTTCTCAACGTAACAGGCATACGGAAAGAACCCGGCGCATAGTCCTCCCATTCCACTGGCAGTCTGGAGGCCAGCGTGCCTTTCCCGGAAACAGGGCCGAAAAAGAAGGCAACATGGCCCTGTTCCCCTTTGCCCACATACACCAGACCCTTTTCAGCGCCATATACAGGCAATGCATGTGCGCATCCTGCCTTGGCTGAAGCCGAAAAAAAGCCCGCAGCGGGCGCAACTCAGGATATTGGCGAACCGTAAACCGGCGAACCGTAAACCGATGAACTGGCCGCAGGCGCAACCGCCATCATGGCCGCAGGCTGGCTGCCTTTTTTCATCAAGGGCTTAGTGCCTGCCGGTCACTGCAGCATTTCTTCCGAAATGGGAACGCCATGTTCAAAGAGGGTGGCCAGAAAAGCCTTGGTGGTCCGGCTGAAGGCGGCGCCGGGGAGCGCCACCAGAAAATAGTTGGTGTGCATTGAAAAATCTTTGACTGGCAGGGGGACGAGAGCGCCGCTCTCCAGTTCCCTGGTGGCGGCATGTCGGGGCAAGGCCGTGATGCCCACGCCGTTGATGACCATTTGCTTGGTAACTTCCATATTGTCCACAGTCACCACAGTGGGTGGTTTGGCGCGAGGTGCGCGCTTTTTCAGCCACTTGGTAACTTTTTCCGTCATACGGGCGCCCTGTTCCCGCATGATGATCGTTTCACCCACGATATCCTCGGCCTGAAGAACCTTGTGCGAGCCGATGGGGGCGAGGTTCTTGCCAGCCACCAGGATAAGGGGTTCACGATGCAAGAAATGCTGCACCAGGTTAGGATGCCCGGAGGACGAACCTCCGAAACCAATCTCCAGTTCGCCGCTTTGCAGTTTGCCCGCGAGTTTGTGCGAATTGCAGATGACCATGCGGATCTTGATGCGGGGATATCGATGGTGAAAACTGTTGATGAAAAAAGGCAGCCAGTATGCTCCCATAATGGCTGTTGCGCCTATGGTCAGTTCTCCACTTTGCAGTTCGCCAAGCTCCTGAAAGGCGTTTTTCAGTTCGTCAAGCACGCCAAATATTTGCTGGGTGTATTTATAGAGAACGTGCCCCTCGCTGGTAAGCCTGACGTTACGGCAGGTTCTTTTGAACAGCACCACCCCGAGGCTCTGCTCCAGGTTCTGTATCTGCATGCTCACTGCCGGTTGCGTAAGAAACAGCTCCCGTGCCACCTGCGTGAAATTGCCTCTTTCTGCTACCTTGTGAAATGCCTTGAGATTTTCAATGTTCATACTGTCTCCTGATTGCGCCGCTTTTACAGGGGGGGATCAAGCGGTTACACCGGAGCGCCTGGCACGTTCCGTGTCCTGCGCCCGCATGGGCCCCATGCGGGCGCAGGCGCAAGACCATCAGAAGCTGTAATAAAAGGCGAGGTTGCACTGCCAGGCATCCCGCAAATTGGGATTGCCCACCCAGCCGCCGCTGGCCACAGGCCCTCTGCCCCATACACTCCGCGATGTATCCAGATTGAGCATGACGTAATGCCCTTCAAGGTTCATACGGAGATTTTTGTATATCTGCCACTCGTTGACAAGGCTGAATTCCGTGGCGCTGTCGCGGGTTGTCAGATAAATGCCCTCTACGCCCGCGTTGAAGTCCGTGCCGACGCGCGTGGTGGTATAGTCTCCATTGGCATTCTTTTTACCGAGAAAATATTTGGCCATCACAGGATCATTGGTGCCCATGAAGTGATTGACGCGCAACGTATGCTTGAGGTTTTCAAAGAAAGATATGTCCTTGAGCCGCGCGCCAAAGCCCCAGGTCCCCGTCCACACAGCCGTGACCGCGTTTTTTCGGGAAATGACGTTTCCGTTGCTGGCGTATTTTGAAAGTTCGTTGCCCGTGGTGGAGCGCAGGGTGGGCATGCGCTGCGAACCGTTCTTTATGTCGCCCGTGTCGCCGGAGCTGTACCAGGCGTACACGCCGGGGATGGCCCAATCCAGCTTGTATTCGCCGAGTCCAAAGGCTTCCCAGCCGGAGCGGTTGAGCTGCGCGTGCTCATAGGTAACACTGCCGTACGTGAAATCCCAGGCCAAGCGGAAGGGGCTGCTGCCCGTGTATTCGCCCGTTACCGCGCCCCAGAAGGCATTGCCATACTCGGTAAGGCGCATGGACTGCCCTTTTTTTGTGGCCCAGACCGCCGGGAGCATGCCGGTGTATATGCTGGAGATTCCGTTGCCCATCTGGTCTGACGTGTTGCTTGGCACGCTGTTCCACGAGCTGTAGCTCTTGTTGATGCGGGGATTCATGACATTGGGGCCAATGGCCGCGTACATGGCCCAGGGGGTAATTTTGAGCCCGTCAAACGACAGGGGCACCAGCAGCCCGGCCGCATCCATATTGTCCATATAGTTTGCGGGGGTATTGGGCTGCCCGGCGAGGCTTCCGGGATAGTTGTCATTGTAAAAACGGAACCAGAATCCCGTGACATCGGCATTGTCGTTTATTTTGTATGAGGCCACGATGCCCGCCACATCGTCCTGAAAGATGTTTGATGTCTTGGCCACAAAGTTGGGCAGGGTAATTTCCTGAATGCCCATGCGCAGTTTGAGCCGCGTGCTGGGAACCACCCAGTCGAGATAGGCATTCTTCAATTCCACCGCGTTGCCGTCCGAACCAAGCGATCCTCCATAAAACTTGGTGCCGCCGGGCCGATCCATGGCGTTGCCCCACTGCTGGTCGCCCATTTCAAACCACACGGTTCCCGAAAGATACTCCGATGCTATGGCCTGAAGCTGCAGCCGCACGCGCTGGTTGGTGCCGAAATTGTCGGCCGTATTGGTCGCGCCGCCATTGTAGCCGGTGTAGGCGGGCGGGTTGGGCGTCTTGTTGGTTGGCCGCCCGCTGTTGGAGAATTTGCCATAACTGCCATAGTCAAAGTTTACGATCCATTGTCCCTTGATCTTGAACTCCATAGCCAAGGCCTGCAACGGGGCCAAGGCAAGGCCCGCAGCCAAAAGAAAAGCGAGACACGTTCTCATCGGTGACCTCCCCAAAGGATATATTGTAAAAAATATACCTCAAAGAGAGAGTCCTTAAAAATCATGTTGTATAATTGTATTGATAAGCTTTTGTTATGGCAGCCTGTTCACACAAACAGCACAGACTTGAGGTGAAGTTTATCATACACGCGACAGATTAGTATTTCAAGATATAAACAAAATTTATAGCTGAAAAAAACTCTTTTGATTTTTTTGCGTAAAAAAAATCTTGTATGCTTTTTCGCAAGAGAAAACGAAAACCATGCCAATGGCACCAACAGACTTCAAAGGAGTTTCCCATGGGCAAAGAAATTGAGCGCAAATTTTTACTCAAAGGCGACGCCTGGCGTGATCTTGCGCAGGGCACCATGTATCGGCAGGGCTACCTCAACAGCGCCAAGGAGCGCACCGTCCGGGTTCGCACTGTGGGCGACAAGGCCTTTCTGACCATCAAGGGCATAACCGTTGGCGCAACCCGCGCCGAATACGAGTATGAAATTCCCTTTGTCGACTGCAACGCGCTGCTGGACAACCTGGCCGAAAAACCCCTGATCGAGAAAAAACGCTACAAGATCAAACAGGGCGAATTTGTTTGGGAAATTGACGAATTCTTCGGCGACAACAAGGGTCTCATTGTGGCTGAGGTCGAGCTGACCAGCGAAGACCAGGCTTTCCCCAAGCCCGAATGGGTGGGCGAAGAAGTGACCGGCGATCCCCGCTATTTCAATTCCAACCTCATCAAACACCCCTTCACCAAGTGGTAAGCGGGGATTCCCCTGCTACAGGAGCCCGTCATGTCCAATGTATTCGCCCAGAATGTGGCCACGTCAGCGGCAGATGCTGAAAAGATTGTTCCCCGCGCCGAGTTTCGCGTTTTTGGTCACGGCATCATAGAAAAGGTCAGGGCGCGCATGTGGTCGTGCGCCGCCACTCTGCACAAGGCCCGCAAGATGCCTGCGGAAACCTATTTTCTTTCGGTCAATACCACAGAGGCCAACGTGAAAGTGCGCGACGGTCTGCTGGACATCAAAACAAAAACTGGCGAAACCCCCGAGGGCTATGAGATTTTTCAGCCTCGCGGCAAGTTCCAGTTTCCTGTGAGCAAAGAGGACCTGGCGACCATCCTGGGGCATCTCAAGGTGGATATACCACTGGACATGCCCACGTATTCCATTGAAGAATTCATCAAAATGGCCCGCGCTCATGCGCAGCTTTCGCCAGTGACCGTGGAAAAAATGCGTTACGGCTTCACCGTTGACGGCATTATTTGCGAATTCGCCCAGGTGTGGTTCAACGGCGCGCTGGTGGAATCCGCCTGCTGCGAAAGCGAAAACTATGCTGGCATGCGCAACGCCGTGGAAGCACTAGGCCTTTCCGACCTCCCCAATACAAACTACCTCAAGGCGGCAAGGCGCGTTATCGGCATGGAATAGTACATCGCACCCCAGGCGGCTTTGCCCCCTCCCCTACCCCAGGGGTGAAGCCGCCTTTTCACCTGGGAGGTTCAGGCCATGTCACAAGTGTTTACACCCCCAAACAGTTTTGACCCGCTTGACATGCGGAACTACACGCTGGAGAAACTGCCGGAAATGAAAGGCGGCGTGTGGGCGGATCGCGTCAAGTTCGCCGGAGTGCCGCTGGCCATTTTCTTTTTTCTGTATTTTGATTTGCACTGGTGCGGCACCATCGGCGTTTTCGAAACGCAAACCAAGGTGCCTCCGGCCCACTGTTATTCAGCTCTGGCCATTTTTGTCTCATCGCTCATTCTCTGGTTGGCTGAGTCTATCCCCAATTATCTTACTTCATTTCTGATTATTGTTGCAGCTGTCCTTACGGGCGTTATGAAAATGCGCCCCGCCTTCGCCATGCTTGGCGAACCTGTCATGATCCTCAACATCGCCTCGTTCATCATGGCCAGCGCCCTGGTGGTAACGGGGCTGGCCAAGCGCATCTGCATCTATATGGTGCTGCGCATGGGCGGCAACCTTGGCATGATGCTGCTCTGTTTCATTGGTCTGAATTTGCTGCTGGGCGCCTTTATCAGCGCAACTTCGGCAAAGACGGCCCTGCTCCTGCCCCTGTTTATGGTCATATCGGCCATGTATGGCGCCACCGGCGGCGAACACCGCAATAATGTGGGCCGCAACATGGTTCTGCAAAACCTGCTTGCCAACAACGTGTCGGCGTCTGCCTTCATTACCGGTTCCGCCGCCAACCTTGTGGCTGCCAACCTGCTTGAGATGGCCGGATACAAGGTCTATTACGCCGACTGGCTCAAGGTCATGCTGCCCCTGTGCATCATCCAGTGCCTGTTTGCCTGGTACACGGGCACCCGCTGGATATTCCCCATCAGCAAACAGGACGCAGTGCCCAAGATGGAAGGCGGCACGGCGCGTTTGCACGAGGAGCTGGCCAAGCTCGGCAAGATCAGCGCGGCAGAAATACGCGCGGGCATTGTCTTTCTCGCGGTGCTGACGCTCTGGGCCTCTGACAAGCTCATCGGCGTCCGCGCGGAAGTTGTGGCGCTGGCAGGGGCCATCTGCGTACTGATGCCCAGCGTGTGCAAGCTCCCCCGGCTTGGCGTCATCAAGTGGAACGATGCCGACATTCCCTGGCACATGCTCATGTTCAGTTGGGGCGCGTATGTGCTGGGAGGATTGGTGGAAAAAACCGACATTGTGGGACTGTGGATACATTCCATGCTGGACAGCTGGAATGCGGACACGCTGCCCAAGGTCGCCGTTTTCGGTATTCTGGCCCTGGTTTTCGGCCTGACCACCCTGATCAGCGAAAGCAAGACGGCCAGAACCATCGTCATGTTCCCCATCATCATTGCCGTTGCCAAAAGGTTCGGGTGGGACGTCATAGGATTCAGCCTGCCCATGGCTTTTCTTATCAACCAGGTGTACGTTCTCTATTTCAACTCCAAGCCAGCCAACATCAGCTACCTCACAAACCAATACTCCAGCTGGGAATCTTTCAAATTCGGCATATTGCAAATGCTGGCGTGCATCGTGATGCTCATACTCTGGACGCAGTACGTCATGCCATTGATGGGCTTTGACAGCCGGCTCTGGTAGCGCCCGGAACGCTTACGCCCCACAGAAGAGCCGACCCCCGCAATAGACAGCGGGGGTCGGCTCTGGCATTGCGGCATGTGCTTTTGCCGAACCGCCCCTCACGGCAAGCGGCGTGTGCCCATCGGCATGGCCAGGCATCTCCTGAACCGCCCGCACGGCACGGCGCGCGCGTCCTTTTGGAGCATTTTCGCATTGAGAATAGACACGCTAAAAGTTCAAGGCACGCTCGCTTGGGCGCTTAACATCACAACCAAATAGCAGTGCTGTTTTCTCCCGTAAGCCCTACGGGCAACGGCGGAGGCTGCGCTGCTGCGGCTGTTCAGCGGCAGCGCCTGATCATGTGGGCCATGTCCCGCAGATATCTGCCATGAAAGTTCAGATAAAATGCCAGCGGCTTTCTGAAGTTTCGCCCCACAAGGTCGCCATTGATCAGTATCTTGCTTATGGTATGCCTGCAGCACAAGACAAGCTGCAGACGCAGCAGGGTTTTTCGTTCCTTGTCCGTCATCGCGCGCAGCAGTTTGGCAAAAACGTCCTGAGCGCGCGGCAGGTGGAACCAGAAATACATGAGATCCAGCGCGTGGATGCACAGGTCGCGCTCAAGAAGCCGCGCCCTTTCTCCGCCATTGCGGATCAGCCTTCTGGCGCGATTCAGGTTCAGCAGGATATCATCCTCGGGAAACATGAGTTCAAGGCGGGCGTGGCAGGAGCGCAAGCTGGCCAGCTTGCCCGCATAGTCCCAGTGCCGCATGCGCCGGTTATTGCGGCTGTCCGCATAGCCTTCGATGATGGCGGCCACAGTGTCCGAAGCGGTTTTTGAGATAATGGCGGCGCAGGGAATCATGTAGTACAGAGGATCGGCCACTCCGGCCAGTACAAGCACGCTTATGAAAGCCGTATTGAACAGCCCGGACAGGGGAATGGCCAGCGCGCTGCGAAACAGATTGCCCACGGCAGCCGCACGGGGAAACCCCCTGTAAACATTGTGCGCGGCTATATACAAGCCATTCACCACATTGAGAACCGTGAAAACGAGCAGGGGATGGCTCTGAACGGTTATGTCCATGCATTTTTCCAGCAGGCCGATGCGCACGCCCGCCTCAAGCAACAGCACCGAAAGCCCCGTGTAGAGCAGTGAATCGCAGATGCGGCTCACGCTCACATGGTCACGCCAGCGCAACAGACTCCCCCTGGCCCCGCCCCCGCCGGAAATGACCATCTGTATGCTATTGCGCACGCCGGTAATGGCGAACCATATCAAAGCGCCAAACCAGGCCAGAAACCACCACTCCTGCGTGTACCAGAAGGTCAGCGCGGCAGGAATAAAACCCGCTGCCACCTTGAGGCAATTGCCGATGCCCGTGTTGAGGCAGGCCCAGCCCGGCATGCCCTTGCGCCCCTGGGACGGATCGTGCAGCAGTCCGTTGCTGTGGGCAGGTTGTTGCGGGCCTGCCAGGCCGACCATATTGCCGACCCGAGCCATGCGGGCCGTTTCCGTATGGGCCAGCCACCGGCGTTCGGCGCGCCTTTTGGGCTCGGGCGAATCCGGGGAATCACGGAAGCGGATGGCGCGCTCTTCAAGCTCTGTCTGGATGGGGACAGCAATGGTGCTCACGCGCCGACGGCGTATGGCCCTTTGCGCGCGGGCGGGCAAGGTGACGGGGAAGGCCAGCCCCATGCGGCTTCGGGCTTCCCGGCTGGCGGACGCGGACCCCATGCGGCACCTCAGGGGAAGACTGCGGTAGCGCTCCCACAGCATGGGCAGGCGGTGCAGGATATGGCGAAATTTGGCCGCGCGCCGCGCCTGGTCGGGATCAGCCAGCATGCGGCGCGTCATGCGGCTCACCAGTTGTTTGAGAAGCGTGCCGTCGCCGCTGTTCAGGGCGTTGCGCAACATACTGATGGCGGGCAGGTTGTGAAGGCGGCCTGCATGCCATTGACGCGCATTGAACAGCTCCAGATGCGTGATGCGCCCCTGGCAGTCCCACAAAATTTCCAGAACGTCTTCCTGGGTAAGATCGGCCAGGCAGAGGACTATGCGGCAGTCGGAATGCAGCCTGGCCAGGCGGCGCGTCAGCCCTGCCGGAGATATGGAGCGCAGCTCCAGGCCGGGAACTGCCGCAGGTTCTTCCGGCAAGGCGGCGTCCTGCAGGTTCTGATCCGCGTCAGGAAACCAGCGCTGGCGCAGGTCGCTGCAACTCAAAGAATCAAGCCTGCCCAGTTCGGCAAGGGCCGCATCACCGCCGTCGGCCCGCAACCGCCCGGCTCGCGTCCGCATATAGGGAAGCACGTGGTTGAACAGGCATTCAGCCAGATGCGTCACGGAAACCTGCCTTCCGCCAACATGCTGCAGCAGGGCCTCGCGCGACAGCGGCGGAACGTCCACGCCCAGCGAAGCGGAAAAGGTCGGGCGTGAGTCGCAGTTCCAGGCGTCCAGCATGCGCAGCACCTGTTCGGACTTCCATGCCGCCACGGCCTTGCCCTGCTCCATAAGCTCCGCCACCAGCGGCTGCCCCAGAAAATTGAGAAAGGCGCGCGCATCGGCAAAACCGCGCGGCATCCATACCAGGCGCGCCCTGCGCCCCCGGAAGAGCGTGCCGTATTCCAGCGCCACCCGCGCGGTGATCCCCACAATATCCGCGGCCTGCAACACTTCTTCCGCTGCCTGCCGCGAAACATGGTCGCAATACACTATGGTCAAACTGCGGATGCCCTTGACCCAGGCGTCCATGATCAGATGTGTGGGGGTTTTTCGCCCGGTGCTGTGGGCGTCGTGTACGTGATCGTCAAGTACAAGCTGGTTCCATTCCTCTGGCATTTCAAGCAGATGGTAACGCTCCAATGTGCGGCGCACCACACGCGGCGTTCCCGTGGCCGTGCGATGAAATTCGTGAGCCAGCGCGAGCCGCTCCTCAATGTCGCTGCGGGCCACAAGGTCTTTCATGATCTGCACCAGCGCCCTGGCCGTATTTATGCGCAAGGTGGAGTGCGCGCTGGCCAGGGTCTCATCGTGCAGCGTCCGCAGGGCAGCCAGGCGGATTTCCGCCTGATCTTCCACGGGACTGGTCAGCAGGTTGATAACGGCATGGGCGATACGGAATTCCGGGGAGTAAACCAGTTCCTTTACGCCGTGCGGGTGCAAATTCGCGTCAAGAGCGTCGTGCATCGTGCTGCCGGTCCGGCGGTTGGACTCTATCTGCTCAATCAGTTGCAGCAGTTCATAATCCCTGGCGTCGAAGAACAGTCTTAGCGGGGACATGCGGCTTCTCCAATAAAGGAACGGCGTCTGCCGAGGTCATTCCTGCCATGTACCCCCTTTTGGAAAAATTTTATAATAATATCTTTTAATGTTTGTCATAATTCATTTTGAACACTGTCACCTGAACCGCCCGGACATTGCGGAAACAGGCGCGCCGCAAGGCGACACACGCGGTTTGCCCGCGCTGTGCAGCGACGCGTCCGGCGGCACGGGTGGATTCAATGCTTGAAAATCCATATTCGCAACGGTCGCTTACGCTAGGCGCTCTCCCCTGTGTCCTGCTGTTCCAGAAGCGCCAAGATGCGGGTCACAAGGCTGGCGTAGACAGGGGCGTCCCTTTGGCGCGGGCGTGCCATATCCACGGAAAAGCGATCCACAATACGCCCTGGATTGGTGCCCATGACGATGATCTCGTCGGCGAGGTACACGGCCTCGTCCACGCTGTGCGTCACAAAAAGAATGGTCTTCCGGCTTTTTTCCCACACGTCGAGCAGCCGCTTTTGCAGAATGATGCGCGTGAACGCGTCAATGGCGCCAAAGGGTTCGTCCATGAGCAAAACATCGGGATTGTTGGTCAGGGCGCGGGCAATGGCCACCCGCTGCCGCATGCCGCCCGAAAGCTCATGAGGCATGGCCAGGGCGAATTTTTCAAGCCCCACCATGGCCAGATAGCGGCGCGCCTCCTGCTCCCTTTTGTCCTTGGACATGCCGCCGAACTCCAGCCCAATACCCGTATTGTCAACCACGTTCAGCCAGGGGAAAAGAGAATATTCCTGAAACACCATGCCGATCTGACGGCAGGGGCCATGCTGCGGCGCGCCGCGAAACAGTATCTCCCCCTGCTCGCACGAGGCCAGCCCGGCCACCATGCGCAGCAGGGTTGACTTGCCGCAGCCCGACGGGCCGACGATGCAGACAAAACGGGAGTTTTCCACCGTCATGTCCACATGGCTCAGGGCTTCCACCGGCCCGCTTCTGGTGCTGAACACCTTGGAGACGCCCCTGACGGTGATTTCCGGATGCGTGGCGGCGCTCTGCGCTATTTTGTCAATCGCTTCCATACAAACTTCCTGTCTTCATACAGCCTGAAAATCCTGTCCAGCACCGCGCCCACAAGGCCGATGCTTATCATGCCCGCTATGACCACGTCGGTTCTGCCCACGGTATAGGCATGCGTAATCAGGTAGCCCACGCCGGAAAGGCTGCCCGGCAGCATCTCGGCGGAAACAAGGCACATCCACGAAACCCCCAGGCCGATGCGCAGGCCGTTGATGATGGACGGCGCGGCATAGGGCAGCAGCACCTTGCGAAAGATGTCCACCTGGTTTGCGCCAAGCACCCGTGCCGCGTCGGTCAGCGTTTGCGGCACAAGGCCCACCCCGTGTATGGCGCTGGTCAGCACGGGATAAAAGCCTCCGATAAAAATGATAAAAATCATTGATATCTTTATGTTGTGAAAATACGGATAGGCAGGGCCAATGGGTACGGAAAAAACGTCGGCCAGGCTCAGCATGCCGAACCAGGCCAGCACCAGCGGCACCCAGGCCAGCGGCGGGATGGAGCGGAACAGCCCGAGAAAGGTGCTCAGGGCCGTGTTGACGTCCGGCCTGTAGCCCATGACGATGCCCAGAGGGATGGCCAGAACCACGGCCACAAAATATCCCGCAAAAACTCGCGCCAGACTGATAAGGGTATTGGCCGGCAGGGTTCCCATGGAGATAAGGTCTTCATGAGGGCTGACCATGATATCCCATACCAGCGGAATATCGGGCAGAATGATGTCGTTTCGCACCACCTGCGCCATCACATGCCACAACAGCAGAAAGAGCAGTGGAACAATCAGGGGCAGAACAAAAGCTTTTGCACTTTTCATCAAAACCAACCGACGTTGATGGCTCACGTAGCGAACCGGGCCAGGGCGCACACTGCGTCCGGCCCGGTCAACCGCAGCGCCCGCCCTCACAGGGAACACGCAGGGCGGGCGCAACACGCAGGGATGCTATTTGCCGTTCAGGAACTGCGGATCCACAAGGATGCCTTCCGCTTGCTTAAAGGTTTTGTCCTTCAGCGCGCCCTTGAAATACCCGGCCTTGTTCAGTTCGCTCAAATAGCCGTCAGCGCCGTCCTTCCAGCCTTCAGTAAAGCTTTGCAGAAAACGCAGGTTGGAATTCTTGCCGATCTCTTCGGGCAGACCTATCCAGCCGGCTCCGAGAATCCCGGCGCGTTGGGTGTCCTCATTGCACCACTGCCCCGCTCCGGCCATCAGGCGGACGAAGTCACGCACAAGGTCAGGGTGCTCGGCAATGGTTTCTTCCCTGGCGGCTATGACGCAGCAGGGGTAGTCCGTCCATTTTTTTTCAGGGGGCAGGTTACGCAGCATACTGATGTCGCAACCAGCGCCCTTGCCCACCGCTGTCTGCGGGAAAGGCTCGGGCCCCACCACGGCGTCAACCTGCTTGCTGCTCAGCGCGGGGATAAGGTTGGACATGCCTTTCAGGTCCACCAGCACCACCTGCGCCTTCTGGTCCAGAGGATTGCTCGTGTAGCTGATGCCCTCGGACTTGAGCGCGCTTTCAAGAATAATGATGGGCGAGCTGCTGGGCGAATGGTAGCCGATGTTCACAGGCTTGGAAGACGCCTTGATGTAGGCGATGAATTCCGGCCATGTTTTGGCGGGCACGTCGTTGGACACGACAACGCCGCCGCTGGCCAGCACCAGGGGCGAAACGATCTTGATGGGGATGTTTTTGTCAATGCCGGCCATGATGGCGGTGATGGAGGCAAGGCCAATGTCAAGCTGCTTCTGGGCAAAGAGCGTGGCGGTTTCCGAGCCGCTTTTGATGACAACGATGTCAAGCACGGCCACGGCCTTGCCGTTCTTCATCAACTGGTATTTTTCCTTGGGCACCAGGGGCTGCATCCACATGCCGTCCACAGTGAGCTTTTCCCCCATGCCCATGGCCGCCATGAGGGGGGTGTGGTTGGTGGTAAAAATGTAGCCTACTTTCAGCCGTGGCAGATCCGCCGCCTGGGCCGCAACTGTCAGGGCAAGCACGAACGCGATTGCCAGGATCTTGCTGAACAGAATGCGCATATGACCTCCATCAGTTTACCAGAGTTGCATAATGTCAAAAACCTTTACAGCACATGGGAGCCAGACCTTCGAAATTTTTTAGAGCAAATTCACTTTGAAAATGCTCTGGCGGCTGTACGCGCAGCCACCAGAGTCATCTAACAATCAGACTGTTCGTAAAAATCCAACCGCCTGCCGCCGCCGGGCGCTACCGCCATCGGGCATCTGCGCGCAGCGGGAACCGCCCGTGCCTACTGGCCAAACTCCAAAGCATCGGCCCGCGTCGCGGGCGGCGCGCAGCAGATGTCTTCAAGCCGCCCGTCTTCGCCAAGAAAGCCCAGGGCGTCAGCGCGGCAACGCGTGCAGTGGCGCATCTGGGGGATTATGGCTCCGGCTTCGGCCCGCAGGCGGTGCATCGTGTCCGGGCCGGGAGACGCCGCACCGGCAAAGCGCGTGCCCGCCACGGGCAGCAGCGGTATGCAGTTCATGAGGTCGGCCCCCCAGGACGCCACGGCCATGGCTACGTCCCGCACGTGGTCGCTGTTGACGCCGGGGATGACCACCGTGTTTATCTTGACCGTCACGCCCAGGGATTTCAGACGCCGCACGCCTTTTTCCTGCCGCTCCAGCAACAGGGCCGCGCCTTCCCACCCGGTCACGCGGCTGTCGCCGTCGTTCACCCAGTTGTACACAACCGCGCCGATGGCGGGGTCCACGGCATTGACCGTCACAGTCACGTGCCCCACGTCCAGTGAGGCCAGCGCGTCCGCGTGCAGCGGCAAGGCCAGGCCGTTGGTGGACAGGCACAGGAGCATGCCGGGCAGCGCCTCGCGCAGCGTGGCGAGGGTGTCCAGCGTGCGCGTGGCGTCGGCCAGGGGATCGCCAGGGCCAGCTATGCCGATAACGCTCAGATGCGGCATGTGGGCCACGGCGCGCAGGGCCGCGTCAACGGCCTCTTCCGGCGCAAGCAGCCGTGCCGTGACCCCGGGGCGAGACTCGTTGACGCAGGAGTATTTGCGGTCGCAAAAACCGCACTGCACGTTACAGCCTGCCGCCACGGGCAGATGAACACGGCCGAAAGACCGGTGCGCCTCAGGGCTGAAACAGGGATGCCGCGAACTGTCCGGCTGCAGTATGGTCATGCCTTGCCCCTTGGCTTGACGCCGAAGCGGATGCAGTCCTTGGGACATGAGCCCACGCAGTCGCCGCAGTTGACGCAGTTTTCCTCATCGGGCCGCGTGCGCATGTTGCAGGCCTTTCTGCATTTGTCGCAGTCATTGCATTCCGGCGTCTTGTAAAAGCGGAAAAGAGAAAAGCGGCGCACAAGTTCCAGAGCCGCGCCAAAGGGGCAGGCAAAGCGGCACCAGCACATGATGACGCCCAGCCCCAGGGCCAGCACACCCACCGTGATGACAAAGCGCAACTGCCACAGAGGAAAGGCGTGTTCCCACGTCAGCATGACCGAAGGCCAGAACTCGCCCACACGCAGGGGCACGTTCACCCTGGGCTGGCCCATGGCGAACCATACCAGCAGCCCCGCCGCCAGCATGAGGTATTTGGCCCATCTGTAGTTCTTCACGCCTATGGGATTTGGCCCGAATTTGAAGGGGTTGAGCGCCAGAACCCGGTTGACGAAGTTTCCAGGGCACAGCCAGCCGCAAAAAGCCCTGCCGAAGAACACGGCCACAGCCAGCCAGATGCCCCAGAATCCCCAGAACATGCGGGACGCCTGGCCGGGACAGGTCATGACCGGGCAGTTCTGACAACTGACAAAGGGCACCACAAAAGGACAGCGAAACGCGCCATACAGTCCCCATTCGCCGATAAACAGCGTGGAGGCGATCAATACTGCCCTGTTGCACCAGCGAAGAGTCCGCAGCCTGAGGCTGGGTCGGGCGACCAGTTCATGCAACATCTTTGACCCCCAGCTTTTCAATGAGTTCCTGACCCTTGGGAGAAATTGCGGGGATAAACCCGGCCTGATCAAAAAATGCCTGGCCCTGCGGGCTGGTCAGCCAGGTGATGTAGGCGTTGGCCAGATCCTTGTCCGCCGCGTCGGCCATAAGGCCCACGGTAAAGGTCAGCGGCCCGGCGGGGAAAAACTTTTCCGGGATCTCCACCACATCAAGATTGCTGGCAAAGCGCGGCATGCGGCAGATGCGACGCTCCACAATCATGGCGTCGGCCTTGCCGCTGGTGACGTTTTCCACCGACCGCTGCACACAGGTTCCCTGTTCCGGCACATTGGCCAGCACCTTCTGGGTCAGGTCGGCGGCCTTGAGCAGGCCCATGACGGCCTGTCCTCCTGGCGGGGACGCCTCCTTGGCCATGGCCACGCGCACCCCTTTGCGGGTGAGATCCTCAAGGTCGGCGATGCCAGCGGGATTGCCCTTGGGAACCGCGATCACGTAGCTTGTAAAGCACAACGGTTTGAAGGCGAGCATTTTTCCCGCTTTACGCAGGCTTTGCGCCAGCGCAAGCACACGCCCGGCAAAAACCTCGGTGTGCCCGCTGCCGCTGAGCAGGGATTTGCCAAGAGCCCCGGCAAAGGCCCCGGTGTACACAATTTTGACCCCGGATTGCCGGGTATACTCCTCATGCGCCGGGCACATGGCCTCGGCAAGGCCGCCGCACGACCAGACCTGAAGCGTGCCCCCGCTTGCGGCCTGTGCGGCCTGCGGCGTGATGAGCGCGGCTCCCGCAGCTCCCAGAGCCAGCGATTTTAAAAAACCGCGACGCCCGTTTTTTTCTGCATCCATAACAACCTCCGTCAAAAAATGTTGGACAACGCGCCCTGATCCGTCCTTTTCGCCTGGTGTACGGCCATGCCGTCGCACGTCTGAAACAGTATGAGCCTGCAACGCCGCTGTTGCCGCCACGGTAAAAACGCTGCAATCCGCCATAAACATGAAGCGTTTTTCCACCCAAAAAATAAAAAAGGTTTCGCATCTGCATGCGAAACCTGCGCTGTGAAAAAGAACCGTCGCAACCCTGCCTTGCAGGGCCGAAAATGATTAGAGCGTGGCCCTGCTTGAAGGATAACGCGAGACAGCCTGCCCCACAGCGCCGCAAAGTCAGGTTCCACCGGATACCATAAGGCCGGATCGCCGCGCCCAAGGCGCAAGCGCTCCTGCCCTGCGGGTATCAGGGACGTGCGAAATATGGGAACAAATGTGCGTCATGGCGCTCATGCCGTGTTGCAGTTTTTTGGCCGACTGTGGGCCTTGTGCAGAAAACACCCCTGCCCGCGCAGCCGCCAGACTAGTGGCGCTACACGGTTGCTGCGTGAATCTGCTTGCATCAGTTAATCCAGACTACGATGAAACTTCCAGGGCGGCAAGCATCCCGAGCGCCGCAGTCAACTAAATCAGATCCACTTTGAAACGCTGCACATTTCAAAGTGGGGATTCTGCCGAAAATGCTCGTTACATCTGAAGTTACGCCATGTTGCGGCGTGCGGTGGGTGGCCCTGCCAAGGCAGGCCCACCCACCGCAATGTCCGGTGCAATGTCCGGTGCAACATCCGGCCGTATCTAACCCAGAAGCCGCTTCACAATTTCCTGCCCGGCCTTGCGCCCCGCGCCCATGGCGAGGATGACGGTGGCCGCGCCGGTGACGATGTCGCCTCCGGCAAAGACGTTGGGCATGGACGTTTCGCCCGTTTCTTCATTGACCTCGATATAGCCCCACTTGTTCTGCTTGAGCTTGGGGGTGGCGTCCAGAAGAATGGGGTTGGAACGTGTGCCCAGCGCCACGACGGCAAGGTCCGTGGGCAGATCGAACACTTCGCCCTCAATGGCCACGGGGCGGCGGCGGCCGGAGGCGTCGGGCTCGCCCAGTTCCATTTTTTGCAGGGTAACGGAAGTGAGGCGCATTTCATCGTTGCCGTTAAAGCGCAGCGGGGCCGAAAGCATGGCGAACTGCACGCCCTCTTCCTCGGCGTGTTCCAGTTCTTCAAGGCGGGCGGGCATTTCGGCCCTGGTGCGGCGGTAGACGATGTGCACGCTTTCCGCCCCCATGCGCAGGGCGGTGCGGGCCGCATCCATGGCCACGTTGCCCGCGCCGAAGACCGTCACGTTCTTGCCGGGAAAGGCCGGGGTGTCCTGATGCGGAAAGTCGTAGGCCCGGCCAAGGTTCACGCGGGTGAGGTACTCGTTGGCCGAGAACACGCCCACCAGATTTTCGCCGGGAACGCCCAGAAACATTGGCAGGCCCGCGCCCACGCCGATAAAGACGGCATGGTGGGTTTCAAGCAGTTCTTCCACCTCGACGGTACGGCCGCCAACGGAGTTGAGGTGAAAGTCCACGCCAGCCAGGCGCAGGCCGTCAATTTCGGTGGCAACCACGTTCTTGGGCAGACGAAAGGCGGGGATGCCGTAAATGAGCACGCCGCCCGGCTCGTGCAGGGCTTCGTACACGTCAACCTTGATGCCCGCAGCGGCGCAGACGCCCGCACAGGTGAGGGAGGACGGACCGGAGCCGATGCAGGCAACCTTGAGGTCGCCGCGCGGCAGGGCGCAGGCATCCGTGCCCGTGACCTGCTCGCAGGCCGTGGTGGCGATGTAGGTGTCGGCCACAAAACGCTCAAGGCGGCCGATGGCCACGGGCTGGCCCTTGGCCCTGAGAACGCACTTGCCCTCGCACTGGTGTTCCTGGGGGCAGACGCGGCCGCAGACGGCGGGCAGGCTGTTGGTGCTCTTGATGATGCGGTAGGCGGCGTCCATGTTGCCATGCGCCGCTTCACGGATAAAATCGCGGATGGGCACTTCCACCGGGCAGCCACTGACGCAGAGGGGCTTTTTGCACTGGAGGCAGCGCTGGGCTTCTTCAATGGCCATTTCCCTGGTGTAACCCAGGGCCACTTCGTCAAAATTGGCGCGGCGCACTTCGGCGGGCTGGCAGGGCATGTCCACCCTGGGGGCAACGGGCTTTTTGGGGGTCTTAGTTTCCATGAGCAGTCCTCTGATAGTCGTCGATGGAGACCTTCTCCTGTTCACGATAGGCGGCCAGACGGCGGCGCAGTTCAGGAAAATCCACTTCGTGCCCGTCAAATTCGGGGCCGTCCACACAGGCGAACTTGGTTTTGCCGCCCACGCTGACGCGGCAGGCGCCGCACATGCCTATGCCGTCAACCATGATGGGGTTGAGGCTGACCGTGGTCTTGACGCCAAAGGGGCGCGTGGTTTCGGCCACAGCCGCCATCATGGGCACGGGGCCCACGGCCACGACTTCAAAGACGCTCTTGTCTTTTTCAAGCCTGTCGCGCAGAAGATCCGTCACAAGGCCCTTGTGGCCGTAACTGCCGTCATCGGTGGAGATGAGCAGTTCGTTGACAAAGGATTTCAGCTCGTTTTCAAAAAGCAGCAGGTCCTTGCTGCGCGCGCCGATAACGCCCACAACCTTGTTGCCCATACGGGCATGGCCCTTGGCAATGTGGTGCATGGCGGCAATGCCCGTGCCGCCGCCCACACAGATGACGGTGCCTTTCTTTTCAATATGGGTGGGGTGGCCCAGAGGACCGCAGACGTCAAGGATGTCGTCGCCGGCACTGAGAGCTTCAAGCAGGGCCGTGCTTTTGCCCATGACCAGATAGACAATGGTGATGGTGCCGTTTTCGGCGTCAGTATCAGCAATGGTAAGGGGAATGCGCTCCCCGGTGGGGGTCATGCGCAGCATGACAAAATGGCCGGGTTTGCCCTTGCGGGCGATTTCCGGCGCATCAAGCACCAGCTTGCTGGTTTTGCCCGGGATCAGGCTTTCCTTGTGCAGTATGCGTGTTGGCATGGACTCTCCTTCCCTCAGGGGGCACGCCAGCGCGAATAAACGTGCCCGGTATAAGTGCTGCCTGCTTACGATCAAACTGGCCGGACAGGTTTATGCATAAAATGTGCCTGACCGCCTGAAACCCTCCAAGGCCCTTCTGCTGCGGCATTGGCGGCATGGCAGACATACACCGCCGGACGGTGCGCAAGCAGCGCCCGCGCGCCGTGAAATACCCAGAGCATTTTAACTTTGAAAAAGTGTAAACGCTCTAAAGCTGCTTCGGCACAAAATTTTTCGCATTGATGCCGAATTTTTTAATCTTATAGGACAAGAGCTGGGGTGATATGCCAAGCAGCCGGGAAGCCAGGCTTTTGTTCCCGGCTGCCTTGCCCAGCGCGTCCAGAATGGCAACCATCTCCATATCCTTGCGGCTCGCCAGAAGATTTTCAGAGGAAGGGGCTGGCGCTTCAGCTGCGCCCTGTTCGGCCTCTGCATCGGGAACCGCCTGCACGTCGGCAATAACCGACGCCGGCGCTTTTACGCTGAGCGCCGCAGCAGCGCGGATTTCGACGGGGCCCACGTCTGGCGTGACGGCCACCGCGTCCGGGGGGAAGATGTCGGGGCATGACTTGGTGAGCTGCTCGACGTCCAGTACGGCAACCCCCTGGCCCACACTTATGGCGGCCTCGAGCACATGCTCCAGTTCGCGCACGTTGCCAGGCCAGCTGTGCGACGACAACAGGGCCAAGGCGGCTTCAGAGAGCCGTGGAGGCGGATTGAGCGGATTGGGGTTATGCTTGGCGAGAAAGTGACTGGACAGCAGGACTATATCGTCTATTCTATTTTTTAGTGGCGGCAGGAATATTTTTATGGCCCCCAGACGATAGTAGAGATCCGGACGCAGGACTCCTGTGTCCAGCAATTCCTTAGGGTGCTTGCCCACGGCGCACAATATTCGAACGTCTATATCTTTTTCAAGGGCATCGCCCACACGCCTGATCTTCTTTTCCTGCAGGGCCCGCAGCAGCTTGCTTTGCAGAAAAATCGGCATGGAGTCCACTTCATCCAGAAAGAACGTGCCCCCGTTTGTGGTTTCAAAAAGGCCAGGCTTGTCCAGCGCCCCGGTAAACGCGCCCCTGGATGTGCCAAAAAGGATGCCCTCAAGGAGCGGTTCGGGCACGGCCGAACAGTTGATGGCCGTATATGGCCGGCCGCGCCGGGCACTCCCATAATGGATGGCCTGGGCAAACACCTCCTTGCCCACGCCCGTTTCACCAATAAGCATCACGGAGGCTGACGAGGTGGCGGCCACCTCCGCCATGCCCACAGCCTTTCGCAACTCCTGGTTCATGCCGACAATGGACGCAAAGGAATAATGCTTGTCCGCAGTCACAGCTTTTTTTCGGCCCGGGGCCTTGCTGCCCTGAACCTCGATAACGTGCTGCACATTTTCCATATGGCGGGCAAGGTCCGTGTAGCCAATGCTGTAGCAGACAACGCCCAGAAGGTCTTTTTCCTTTGTGTACAGGGGATATATTGTGCACGTTGAGTACACGAGGTTGCCGCCGCGCGTGAAGTAATAATACACCTTGTTTTCTATTGGCACTCCGGTCCTGAGTACCTGCATGGCCGGGCTTCAATCCTTGGTGAATTTATACACCTCATACATTTTGCGCCCCAGGGCGTCGTCAATGTCAATCCTGTCGATGGCCGATTGCGCCTTGTTGTAATACACAAGCGTGCCGTCCACATCCGCGATGATCAGCCCGATATCCACACTGTCAAAAAGCATCTCAAACGTTTCGGTATATTTCATAATAGCGCTCGGCTTTTTTGTTCTCATGTTCGCGAAACTCCTTTGCCATTGGGCAGGTGTTGGGCGTCTATGGAATGTTGATTGTTTTAAAAATAAATTTTCAAAACTTAAAAATTCTTTTCAATTAGTAAAACACCTGGTCCCTGCACACAACCGTGCCATGTCGTAACATTTATCATTTTTATGTGATTTATTTCACTATTCAAACACTATACCAGCGTTCTATCACCCTAAAAAAAATTTGGAACACATGTTGCTGTAGAGGAACTATCCAGCCGAGATTCAGCAGAAGGCTGGAAGGGCGCAAACGCATTTTCTTATTTGTTAAACAAAATTTAACAAAAACATACTTCAATAACAACGCATAGAAGCAAAAAAGTTTTTAAATTCGTAAATTATTTTTTTATAACTATACTATATATTATTATAATTTTATTTAAGACAGACTTGTATGACAACTTTATATGTCTATTTAGAAAACTAATCTCCCTCTATTGCAACAAAAAGGAGAATGTATGAGTGGTATTGCAGGAAAAAAGCTTATTCTGATAGGCGAACGGGATGGCGTCCCCGGCCTGGCCATGGCCAAGGCCTTTGAGGGGAGCGATGCCGAAGTCGTCTTTGCCGCAACCGAATGTTTTGTTTGAACCGCGGCAGGCGCAATGGACCTGCAAAATCAGCAGCGCACCAAAGAAGCTGCTGACAAGTACGACAAGGATGACATCCTCGTCATCCTGGGTACAGCCGATGTGGACGGAACCGGCATTTACGCCGAGACCGTGACCCAGGGCGACCCCACGTACGCAGGCCCATTGTCTGGAGTCCCGTTGGGACTTCCCGTGTATCACATCCTTGACCCTGCCATTAAAAAGGAGGCCGATCCCCAAGCGTGGGAAGAGCACATCAGCATGATGGAAATGGTGCTGGATGGAGAGGCGTTGACAAAAGCCGCGGCAGACATGCGGGAGCAACACGGCAAAAGCACATTGTGACCTGCGGGTGAAAGGCGACGGAAGAGCGCGCATCACCTGCCCGGCTGAAGCAAGGCTTGCCCGACGCTCTCGATGATACGAGCGACTCGGTTTGAGGTTCCACAGCGGTGGCGCTGCACCTCAAATGGCTGGACCAGCTGCGTGCCCGGTCCGTCTTTCCGACATACGGTTGAAGATCAGAACTGCCCGTGTACGGCGTTCTGGTTGTGGGGCCCCCTGAAAGGGCTTTTCCGGCACAAACCGTTTTCTCAGCACTAAAAGGAGTGCAGCCCATGAAACTTGAGATTGGTAACTTTGTAGTGAAGGATGTGGCCTTCGGCGCAAAAACCGGCTTTGCCAACGGTATTTTTACCGTCAACAAAGAAGAAGCGCTCGCCGAAGTCATGAAGGACGAGCATATTACTGAAGCCGAGCTTCATATCGTCAAGCCCGGCGATGAAGTGCGCCTTGTTCCCGTGAAAGACGCTCTGGAAATCCGTTGCCGCGTCAGTGGCGCTCCAGGCAACCACCCCGGCGCGACCTCCGACCTCTGCTCGACGGCCACCGGCCGCGTGCATTCCCTTACCGGCGCTTCCCTGCTGGTTGTGGGCAAGCACTGGGGCAGCTTCCAGGACGGCCTCATTGATATGGGCGGCCCCTTTCAGCGCGGCACCCTCTACGGCTTCCTGAAAAATATCGTGCTCGTGGCCGATACGGATGAAGAATTCGAACGGCACGAACAGCAGAAGAAAAACCATGCCCTTCGCTGGGCTGGCATGCGCCTTGCCGAATTCCTTGGCAAAACCCTGGCCGACCTCACCCCCGATAGCATCGACGTTTACGAGCTTGACGCCGTCAACCGCCGTGACTCCGCCGTCTCCGACCTGCCTTCGGTTGTCTACGTGATGCAGCCCCAGACGCAGATGGAAGCCATGGGCTACAACACCCTGGTTTACGGATGGGACGGCAACCACATGCTCCCGACCTACATGCACCCCAATGAAATCCTTGGCGGCGCTGTGGTTTCCGGCAGTTTCATGCCCTGCTCTTCCAAGATGTCCACGTACGAGTTTCAGACCAACCCCACCATCAAGCGCCTCATGAAAGAGCATGGCAAGACCCTGAACTTCCTCGGCGTGATCATGTCGAACCTCAACGTGATCATGGAACAGAAGATCAGATCCGCCATCATGGTCGCCCAGATTGCCAACAGCCTGGGCGCCGACGGGGCCATTGTGGCCGAAGAAGGCTACGGCAACCCCGACGTGGACTACATCCAGGTCATTGTGGAGCTGGAAAAGGCCGGGGTCAAAACCGTCGGTATTTCCAACGAATGCACGGGCCGCGACGGCAAGTCCCAGCCCCTGGTGGCCCTTGATCCCAAGGCCGACGCCCTGGTTTCCACGGGCAACGTGTCCGAACTGGTGCATCTGGCCCCCATGAAAACCGTTATTGGAGAACTGGACGCCCTGCAGCGCGACGGTCTCTCCGGCGGCTGGGCCGGTTGCGTCAATCCCGACGGATCGTGCCTGCTTGAAGACAACGCCGTTTTCTGCGCCGACCATCCCAGCGGATACTCGGTCAAGCGTTGCTTCGAGTTTTAATCGCCCACGAAAATACCCATTGGTACGTCGATAATTTTTACTCTATCGGGAGAAGACCATGAAGAAAAAAGCTATCCACTACCTCAACCAGTTCTTCGGACAGGTTGGCGGT
The DNA here is from genome assembly GCF_902702915.1 of Desulfovibrio sp. 86. Classification (NCBI taxonomy): domain Bacteria; kingdom Pseudomonadati; phylum Thermodesulfobacteriota; class Desulfovibrionia; order Desulfovibrionales; family Desulfovibrionaceae; genus Desulfovibrio; species Desulfovibrio sp. 86. The sequence goes on from NZ_LR738849.1 coordinate 1,371,066, forward strand.
GAGGACATGGCGGACTATGAACCGGCCATGCACGATGGCGCTCTTGGATGCTCGAATATCTTCAATGCCGTTTCCAAGAATGTTGAAATCACGAACACCCTGATCTGCGGCGACAACTTTATGGCCTCGCATGCCGACGAAGCTGTGGAACGCTGCCTCAAGCTGCTTGAAGGCAAAGAGTTCGACGTCTTCATCGCTGGCCCGGCCTTTAACGCCGGTCGTTACGGCAATGCCTGCGGCCTTGTGTGCAAGGCTGTCAGCGAAAAGTTCAACGTGCCGGTCATCAGCTCCATGAACGTTGAAAACCCCGGCGTCGAGCTTTTCAAAAGAGATTTGTATATCTTCAAGGGCGGCGCCCGCGCCACGACCATGAAGGCCGACATGACCGCCATGGCCACCTTTGCCGACAAGATCGCCGCTGGCGAACGCCTGCTGCCCGCCGCCATGGAAGGCTACTTCGGCCGTGGCATCCGTCACCAGGTTTACCTTGAAGACCTTGGCATGGAACCCGTGCCCGCCTGCGATCGCGCGGTGGACATGCTGCTTGCCAAGCTCGCCGGAAAGGAATTCGAGACAGAACTGCCCATCCCGGCCCCTGACCTGATCCCCATTGCCCCGGCCATCAAGGACATCACCAAGATCAAGATTGCCCTGGTCACTTCCGGCGGCATCGTGCCCGTGGCCAACCCGGACAGGATTGAATCCTGCTCGGCCACACGCTGGGGCAAGTACGACATCGCCAAGATGGCCGCGCTGGAATCCGGCGTGTTCAAGACCATCCACGCGGGCTACGACCCTGAACAGGCTGACAAGAACCCCAACGTGGTCGTGCCTCTGGACGCCATCCGGGCCTTGCAGAACGAAGGCCTGCTCGGCGAAGTGGACGACTACTTCTACACCACCGTGGGTACGGGAACGACCCAGGGCGAAGCGGCGCGCATGGGCCGCGAGATTGCCGAAGTGCTGCACCAGCGTGGGGTTGAGGGCGTCATCCTCACAGCCACGTGAGGAACCTGCACTCGTTGCGGTGCAACGATCGGAAAAGAAATTGAACGTAGCGGCATTCCTGTTGTGGTCATGTGCAACCTTGTCAACATCGCGAAAACAGTTGGCAGTAACCGTATAGTTCCTACGTTTGCGGTTCCTTACCCTCTTGGCAATCCTCAGGCCTCTCCTGAAGAACAGTGGAAGATGCGCCTGCACAGAGTCGGAAGGGCTGTTGAAGCCCTGCAGACCGACGTGCAGGACCAGACCATCTTTGCTGTGGAAAAGTAAAAGGCATGACATACGGCCCGCCATTGCTCTGCAATGACGGGCCGCCTTGTATAAAGGCTTTTCCCCACTCAATTCAGAACTGCAATATGAGGATGAAGCCATGAGCAATACCCCAGAAGTTCAAACAAGCAAATTCGTTTACTATGTATCACTGATTTTCGTTCTTTGCGTGGTCGGCATCGGCCTTATGCTCCCTGTACAATTCGGCGGTTTCACAGGAAGTGTTTTCACTTTTCTGACGAAGTACATGGGCTGGTGGTACATGCTCGCCGTGAACTTTTTCGTCATTTTTTGCATTGTTCTTGCCTTCAGCCGATTCGGCAGTCTCAAAATGGGCAAGCCCGATGAAAAACCCGAGTTTTCCACCATGAGCTGGTTCGCCATGCTTTTTGGGGCCGGCCACGGCGTTGGCATGGTCTTTTACGGCGTCGCGGAACCGCTCATCAACTACATAGTGCGTCCCTTTGGCGCCACTGATTCCGCCCAGGCCGCCGAAGACGCCCTGCGCGCCTCCATCATCCACTGGGGCCTGCACCCCTGGGCTGTGTACGCGGTCATAGCCATGTGCCTTGCGTACTTTCAGTTCAGAAAGGGCGCTCCGGGCCTGTTCAGCAGCCTCTTTCTGCCCATCCTTGGCAAGGACGCCGCCCGCACTCCCATTGGCCGCATCATTGACGTGGCGGCCGTGTTCGCCACCATTGCCGGTGTGGCCACATCGGTAGGGCTCGCCGTCATGCAGGTCAACAGCGGCCTGCACTTCCTCTTCAAACTGCCCGAAAACATTACCGTGCAGCTTTCTCTGATTGTGATTCTTGGATTTTTCTACACTTTTTGCACGGCCACAGGTCTGGACAAGGGCATCAAACTTCTCGCCAACTCCAACCTCACGCTGTGCATCGTTCTGTCCGTGGGACTTTTGCTCCTCGGGCCCACACTGCCCATCATTGAAACCAGCATGGCTGTCATCGGCAACTATCTCAGCCATTTCATCACCGACAGCTTCAGGGTGGCCCCCTACGGCGGCTCGTACCGCAGCTGGCTGGACGACTGGACCCTCTACTACTGGGCCTGGTGGATTGCCTGGGGCCCCTTTGTCGGCTCGTTTGTGGCCAGAATTTCGCGTGGCCGCACCATCAGGGAATTTGTCGCCGGCGTGCTCATCGTGCCCACCCTGGGCGGCGTGGTATGGTTCTCCATCTTCGGCGGCACAGCCCTGCACATACAGGTGACGGGCATTGCCGACATCGCGCAGACCGTCAAGGACAACATCGGCGTGGGCGTCTACCTGATGTACGACTATGTGCCGCTGGGCAGCATCATGTCCGTGCTGATGATGGCTCTGCTGATCATCTTCGTGGTGACTTCCGCCAGTTCGTCCACCTATGTGCTGGCCATGTACACCTCCGACGGCATGCTCAACCCGCCCAAGAGCCGCATGGCTGTCTGGGGAACCCTTCAGGCCGGGCTCGCCTTCGTGCTGCTGCTCACAGGCGGCATCAAGGCATTGCAGACATCATCCATAACAGCGGCGGCGCCCTTTTCCATTATTACTGTCGTCGCCTGCTGGTGCCTGTGGACAGCCTTGAACAAAGACTTCCCCAAAGGGGTGGAAGTTCGCTAAATTAATGTCTTGGCCCCGGCGGCGCACAGGATTCCAGTCTGCCGTGTGCCGCGCCTGACAAACTGGCTCGGTGATTGCATACAGGCACATAAATCTGATGCATGAAAACCGCCAGCGGTCACTTGAGGCCAGGCATGACAGTCCCTCCTCCACGAAAGGCCTGCGGCAAATGTTGTCGAGTTTGCCGCAGGCCGCCCAGCAACCCTCCGGTCTGGGGGGAGCATGGCGGGGGCGCTTATAAATTTGGGCTGGGAATGGTTTTGATTGTACATCCAGCGACACTGCAACAAGGAACTTATGATGGAAACTCGTGAACTCGTCATCATTGGAGCGGGCCCTGCCGGGCTTTCCGCCGCCATCTACGGCAAAAGGGCCGGTCTTGATACCCTGGTGCTGGAAAAGGGCCGCCCCGGCGGCCAGATACTGACCACCAGCCGGGTGGAGAACTACCCCGGCATCCTTGACGGCACCGGCACGGGGCTGGCCGATGCGTTTCGCGCCCATGCCGAGTTTTTCAAGGCGGAATTCAGGTCAGCTTCAGTGCAGAAGCTTGAGGTGCGTGACGGGAAAAAAATCATCACCCTCAAGGACGGCAGCGAAATAGCCGCCGGCGCCGTCATCGTGGCCAGCGGAGCCTATTTCCGCAAGCAGGGCTGCCCTGGCGAAAAGAAGTACACGGGCATGGGCGTTTCCTACTGCGCCGTGTGTGACGCCGCCTTTTTTGAAGACCTCGAGGTGGCCGTCATCGGCGGCGGCAATACCGCCGTTGAAGAAGCCTGCTACCTTACGGGCTTTGCCTCCAAGGTCTACATTGTGCACCGTCGTGACGAGTTCCGCGCCGACAAGCTGGTGGTGGAACACGCCATGGCCAATCCCAAGATCGTGCCCGTCATGGACAGCGTGCTGGAATCCATTGAAGGCAGCGACATGGTTGAAAAAATCGTGGTGCGCAACGTGAAGACCGATGAAAAGCGCGAGATTCCCCTGAGCGGCGTGTTCGTCTTTATCGGCACCCTGCCCAACGACGAATACGTGCGCGGCCTGCTGGAAACGGATTCCGGCGGCTGGATCGTCACCGACGACAAACTGCAAACCTCGGTGCCGGGCATTTTCGCTGCGGGCGACGTGCGTAACACTTCGTTGCGCCAGGTGGTTACGGCCGCTGGCGACGGAGCCAGGGCCGCCATGTCGGCCTATGCCTATTTGCAGCACTAAACCGGCTTTCAGGAGATACCACTATGAAAACTGTCGGCGTCAAAGCTGCCGCCTACTGTCTGAATTTTGCACCGGAACTGGCCCTGCACCATGGCGGCACCCCCTCCCAGGAACGCAAGGCCAAGCCCGATTCCGAATTCCTGCGCGAACTGCCCAAGCATGCGCAAACGTACGAACAGGCCATTGCCTACGCCCCCAACAAGACTTACGTGGGCGTCATGAGTGTGGATGAGCTCGCAAGCGCCCCCGCGCCCTGGATTGACAACCTGAGCACGCCCGAACGCTTTGGCAAGTTCGGCGAGATCATGCCTGAGGACGAATTTATCGGCCTTATGGACATCTGCGACGTGTTTGATCTTATCTGGCTGGAACAGGGCTTTGCCGCCGCTGTGGGCCCCAAGCTGGCCCAAAATCCCCTCATGGGCGAAAAGCAGCTTGCCCGGCTTGAAAAGGGCCGCCCCGAAGCCGAACTGCTGGAAGCCATTGAAAAGCAGCACGCCCTGCCCATCTACTTCGAGAACAAGATCGTGGCCTGCTGCAGACGCGCCCACGACACGGATGAAAACCTCGAAGCCAGCATCATGCTGGAAAACCTGGCCTGCAAGGCCAGCGGCGTGCTCTGCCTGATGCACCTCATCAAGAACGCCGGTATGGAACCCACGGACATTGATTTTGTGGTGGAATGCTCCGAAGAGGCCGTGGGCGACGCCATGCAGCGCGGCGGCGGCAACATGGCCAAGGCCGTTGCCGAAATAGCCGAGTGCACCAATGCCAGCGGCTTTGACGTGCGCGGCTTCTGCGCGGCCCCTGTGGCGGCCATCATCAGCGCGGCCAGCATGGTCGCCAGCGGCGTGCGCCCCAATGTGGCCGTCATCAGCGGCGGCTCCGTGCCCAAGCTGTACATGAACGCGCGCGACCATATCAAAAAGGGCGTCGTGCCGCTGGAAAACTGCATCGGCAGCTTTGCCCTGCTGCTTACCCCCGACGACGGCCAGACCCCGGTCATCCGCCTTGACTGCATCGGCAAGCACAGCGTGGGCGCGGGCGCTTCACCGCAGGCCATTACCTCTGCCCTGACCTTTGAGCCCCTGTCCCGCGTGGGCCTCAAGCTGACGGATGTGGACAAGTACGCTCCGGAACTGCACAACGCCGAAATCACCCTGCCCGCAGGGGCCGGCAACGTGCCCGAAGCCAACTACAAGATGATCGCGGCCCTTTCCGTCATGAAAGGACAGATTGAACGCGGCGACATCCCCGCCTTTGTCGAGCAAAAAGGCATGCCCGGCTTTGTGCAGACCCAGGGGCACATCCCCTCCGGCGTTCCCTATATGGGGCACGCCATGGAAGCCCTCAAAAGTGGCGCCATCAAACGCGCCATGATCATCGGCAAGGGCAGCCTCTTCTTGGGCCGCCTGACAAACCTGGCCGACGGCGCTTCCTTCATTATGGAAGGCCCGGGCACGGGCGCTGGCGCCGCCGCCGAGACCATCAGCCAGAGCGACGTGACAGAAATGCTGCTCACGGCTCTTGGCGACGTGGCCGCCAACCTGCAAAAAAGTTAGGGGGAGCAGCTATGGTCAGGCAAGAAAACCAGCGCGCCCTCCTGGGCAAAGCCCTTGAGGACCTGGTGACGCGCGCGCGCAGCGGCAAGCCGTTGTGCCGCATAGGCCTCATGGCCGCTGGCGGCGAACACCCGCAAAAAGAGTTTCTCTGCGCTGCGGCCGCCGCCATGCGGGAAGACGCCGCGCTTATCGTGACGGGGGTCGGGCCCAGGCCCGTTGATCCCCTGCCCGCAGGCATGGAGTGGATCGAAACTGGCTGCGATGGCGGCGAGCTGGCTGCAGCCATGGAAAAAGCCCTGGACGAAGGTCGCATCCAGGGTGCTGTGGCCCTGCACTATCCCTTCCCCCTTGGGGTCACCACAGTGGGACGGGTGACGACGCCGGGCACGGGCGCGCCCATGTTCGTTGCTTCCAGCACGGGCATGAGCGCGGCTCACAGGCAGGAGGCCATGCTGCGCAACGCCGTGTTGGGCGTGGCCGTGGCCAAGTCACTGGGCATATGCCGCCCCAGCCTTGGCGTGCTGAATCTTGACGCCGCCCCCCAGGTGCTGCGTGCCCTCACCCGCATGGTGGAAAAGGGCTATGCCCTGAACCTCGGGCAGAGCGCCAGAAGCGACGGCGGTTCCCTGCTGCGCGGCAACGACCTGCTGCGCGGCACCGTGGACGTGTGCGTGACGGATACGCTGACGGGCAATGTGCTCATGAAGCTTTTCAGCGCATTCACCTCCGGCGGTCTGTACGAGACCACAGGGTGGGGCTATGGCCCCTCCGCGGGCGAGGGCTGGAACAAGGTCGTCAGCATCGTGTCCCGCGCTTCGGGCGCACCGGTCATGGCCAATGCCCTGGCGTACACGGCGGCGGCCGTGCGCGGCAATCTGCCCCAGATGGTGGCGGAAGAACTGCGTCTGGCCAGGGCCGCCGGTCTTGACGACGAACTGGCGGCATTTGCCAAGACGGACGCGGCCCCGGCGGAAACCGTGCAGGCTCCGCCAGCCGAACCCACTGATGAAGAAATCCACGGCATTGACGTGCTGGACCTGGAACAGGCCGTGCGTTGCCTGTGGAAGGAAAAAATATACGCCGAAGCCGCCATGGGATGCACGGGCCCTGTCGTCAAACTGGCCTCCGCCAATGTTGACAAGGCGCGCACGCTGCTGGCGGCGGCAGGATACATCTAGGGAAACGCTGATTTATTCCGTTTGACGGACTTGCTTCACTTTTTTTGAAACAGTCGAGGACAGAAGAGTCCACTCCTGCTTCAAAAAAATCGCGCCTTGCCAAACGAAATAACTGCGCGTTTCCAGGAGGCTCTTTAATCAGTGCTTCCCTAGCCATACTGCTGTGCGCTTTTTGCGCAGGGCCTGCTGGCCATTTTTAATCGTCAATCATATCGAGGTGCAAAATGATCATTGTAGACAAAGACAACTACGAAGCTGAAGTGCTGCAGAGCGCCACCCCCTGCGTTGTGGACCTCTGGGGCCCGCAGTGCGGCCCCTGCCTGGCCCTTATGCCCGAAGTGGTAAAGCTGTCTGAAAGCTATGAAGGCAAGGTCAAGTTCTGCAAGCTTAACGTGGCGGAAAACCGCCGCCTGGTCATCAGTCTGCGCGTCATGGCCGTGCCCACCATCCTGTTCTACAAGGGTGGGGAATGCGTGTCGCGCATTTCCGGCGACGCGGTTTCCATTGAAGCCATCAAGGCGGAAACCGATAAGCTTGCGTAGCAATTTTCGCTGCGGCCAGCCCACAAGACAGGCCGAGCGAATGTAATGCGGATAACGGGCCGCAGTGGCCCGCTACTATAAACTGCCCACAATCTCAAGGAGTTGGTAATGGGTAAACTCGAAGGCAAGAAGCTTCTGCTGCTTGGCGAAAGGGACGGCGTACCCGGCCCTGCCATGGCGGATGTGTTCGCCAATTCGGGCGCGGAGATTCTTTTCTCCGCCACCGAATGTTTTGTCTGAACAGCCGCCGGAGCCATGGATCTGGAAAATCAGCAGCGCGTCAAAGACGCCGCTGAGAAGTTTGGTGGTGAGAACGTAGTGGTGATTCTCGGTTCTTCCGACCCTGAAGGGGCGGAAATCTATGCCGAAACTGTCACCCTGGGCGACCCCACCTACGCCGGACCCTTGGCTGGAGTCCCGTTGGGACTCTGCGTGTACCATGTTCTGGAGCCCGAACTGAAGCAGGAAGCCGATCCCGCCAAATGGGAAGAGCAGATCAGCATGATGGAAATGGTTCTTAACGTGGATGCGTTGGTAGAATCTGTGCGCAAAATGCGCGAGGCCAACAGCAAGTACGCTCTTTAGGGCATGTTAAGCGATCCTTGCTGTTAACAGGCTACAGTAACAGCCACAGTATCAGCAAAACAACAACAATTCCCCATGGAGCAACCGCTCCATGGGGAATTGCCGTATATGCCTGTATGGTGATTGCAGGTCTGCCCTGTCGACTGATAAGCCCCTTGTATCGCGCCTCATCTGCGCCAATCTGCGCTTACCTTCCGCAATTCACCCTGTACGTTTACCAAAAACTGATCGTGACTAACTGGCTAAATAATGACAAATTTCAACAAACTGTATTCCTAGCGTATTCAATCTGGGATGTTTTTGTGGCGGCGTGTGCACCCATATTCAATGAAGCGTTTTTTGAGATGCATCACAAGCAAGGCATTTGGGCTTTTTCGCAGAGAAGCTGCCACGATCCCAATGGCTGCAAAGGCGGCAGGTGCGAGTCAGACAACGTTGTCCATTATGTTATTTTTCTACTGAAAGAATCGTACATCCGATCAGTTTAGGGACATACTTTTCCTCTGTAGCATAGACGCCAATTACAACTACAGTCTGCCACATAATCAATTGCTTCAGCTGCTCACGCTGGCGTTTGCCAAAAAAGATGCAGGCGACTTTTTTTGATCCCTCTCCCAACCCCAAGTAATACGAATTAACACCTGGGACACCCATATCAACAGGCCCGTAAGCCACCCGGCCACGCACCTTTATCCACTTATCGCCGTAGAGCGCGTCAGCCTGCTTGCGGCTATTTTCAAAAGCATTACACAAGGTTTGCGGGGCGAACTCCGGCATATTTTCAATATTTTTGGGCAACGTGTTCAGTTGCGGAGAATCCATAAGTGCATTTACAGCTTCTGCCTGCTGGTCAGTCATTGGCTGAGTCTTGTTGGCGCATGCCCCCTGAAACCCCACCAAGCACAACAGCAATAGAAATATAATTCTCACTAGAGCCCCCTGTGCTTTTTTATTCTTTCGCGCCTGCTTGCAGCAGATAATCAACAACCTGCTGATTGTTTGCCCTTTTTTTGGCCAATGAAAGGGCCGTTTCCCCCAATATGTTGGCGGCGTTCACATTGGCTCCTGCTTCCACAAGCGTCTTGAAAATTTCAACATTACTCGTTTTTTGTCCTGCAAGAACAAGAACTGTGTTGCCATACATCTCCGCAGCATTGATATTTGCCCCATGATCCAGCAACATCTTAAGTTTCTTTGTTGGCTGAGAATTGGCGGAAGAAAACATGAGCGCAGTGTACCCATCAACTGTCTGCAAATTTGTATCTGCACCAGCCTCAAGCAATATCCTTGTGATCTCAATGTTTGGATTATATGTCGCCGCTAGAATCAACGGCGAATAGCCTTCAGCATCTTGAGTATTTACCTCAGCACCGGCGCGCAACAAAGTCATCAGCACCTCTGCGTTGGAGTTAAACCGGGCCGCAAAGGACAATGCCGTTTTATTGCTGACGGTTCTGGCGTTTACATTTGCGCCTGCATCAATCATTGCTTGTATGGCATCCGGGTGCGGATTGCTTTTCGCTGCAACCATCAGCGCAGAGACCCCTTGCGCGGTGGCGACATTGACATGTGCCCCACTATTTATAATGGCATGAATTTGTTGAGCTGTTCCTCCTTCCCATGTTGTTGTGTAGTTTTTACCTGCACAGCCAGACAAACAACAGATCAGCAGTATCAGAAAGCCCCCTGCCCAGTGAGACACATGGCAGCAGTTCATGCCGCCACCATACCAGTCACGAAAAAACATCCTTGTCCCCTTATCCTGGCATTCTGCTCGCATAGACACAGACATTTATAGTAACACGCTTGCACATCAGATGGATGTACTATGTAGCAACATACGAAAACACGCAAAATGCATTCGATGATGCCCACGATGGAATGTATCCATCTTATTTCGATCTTTGTCAGTCGTAAAGTCAGATTCGCAAATAAATAAGGCGGCTGGGCGTACACACCTTGTAGCATCAGGCGGGTGCAGAACCTTCGCCGCGAAACTTCTTTTTATTCTTCTAACATACTGATTATTCAGACAAGTGTTCACCAAGGCCCGGCTACTTCTGCATGGCTGGATTTTTGAGCCTTTGCGTAGAGTTTGAAATTCCGCTTACCCCGACTTCATTCTGGAGCACTGCCCGCAAGCACTATATTCCTACCTCGTCATCCTTTACTAATGTTTTACACACGGATCACAATTCTTTCTTGTTATATATATTAATATTGCATATCTTATTATGCTGCAACAAGGCATAGTTATTGCTCAATAATGACACATATGGCAATAAGGAAATTTTTCCGTGGAGGAGAACATGTCCATTTCACTTGTTCAGTCATGCAATGTACATGTTGCCAGCACACAAAGTGCAACCACGTCCACGCGCATTCCTGAATCACCCAAGCGAAACAAAGGGCAGGACACACTTTCACTTTCTGAAGAAGCAATACGCCTGAGCCAGGAACACAGCAACGTTTCTTCATCGGGTACAGAACACGCCAAATCAAAACCTCTTGAGCATTACGAGTTGCCAGCTTGGATAGAGGAAGTCAGCACGCCTCTTTTGCTGTACAGCCCCAAGAATCATCAAGAATATACGCCAACCCCTGCTGGTGCAATAGACTATGGCAAATCTGTAATGACTGCCCTAAGAAATGCCCTGGATAGCAACAGCATCAACTCTGATAACAATTACGCTGAGTTCATTATGAACCCGAAAATGAGCATAAAAGTTAAGGATGACGTATGCGCACTGCTGCGACAAGACCCTGACGCCATGCAGCTCATGAAAACTTACAATTTTTCTCTTTACCAAAAACTCATTTAGCTGTGCTGGCCAGACTTGCATAGCCCAATAAGAAGAAGCCCAGTCAGTACTGTACGCAACCCTCTCATCGGGCAGCGGAAGCAATGAAACCGCCCAAGTACCCGCCCGGCCATCGTTATGATGACCGGGCGGGTACTTGGGCAGCCAGAAATCCCCACTAACAATCAGCGCCACAGGGGCGCTTTCCACTGCCACCCTTGTATTCTGGGTTTTATAAGTTGCAGTATTGCTGTGTACGCGCTGACGTGCGCGTCAGCCAAGCTTGCGCAGCATCGTTTCAAGTTTGGCCCGAATCCTTGCTTCGGCTTCCAGTTTCAGCTGTGTCTTGGCATGGCGGCTTTGCCCTTTTGCAGATATCCCTCCACTTCACTATGGGCACAACAACGGAATCAGAACCGGAGACCTGCTCAGACTCAAACTCTCCGACATCAAATCCGTCAAACCAAATCAGGCTATACAAATCAAAGAATCCAAGGCCGGTAATTCCAATACCTCTTCATTACCAGAAAGGCCTAGAAGGCCCTCAGCGAGCATCTGGACGCATTAAACCCCAAAGTTGGGGACCGCTGAAGCCTTGGAGCAAATCCGCCTTCGCCCGCTGCTAGTTTTCGGCACTGGCATTTTTAGCCCGCCGCCATACCTGTTTTCCTGCCTGCCGCCGCAGTGCTTTTCCCACCTTTCTCGTCTGTACCTTTATACTCTTCGGCATAGGCCGCCATAATTTCCCGAATCAGTCGGCCGAACCGGGGCTGCAATTCATCACAACGTGTAGTGTTGTGCATGGAAACGCCCTTTCTTTCGCTATGGATCAGACCGGCTTCGCGCAATACCCTAAAATGCTGGGAAAGAGTCGACTTCGGTATGGCGCGATCTGGCAAATTCAGAAAATCCGAGCACGATCTGGGTGAACTGGAGCGGATAATCTCCTTAAGAATCTGAACCCGAACCGGGTCCGATAAGGCATGCAGTATGCCTTCGACCGTCACGGACTCTACAGACGGATGATGTAATGGTTTCATGCGATAGCCCTCAAAATCAGAAATAGCCGAAGGGGGTGTGCTCTGGCGGTAAAAAATGGCATACGAGTGATTGACACTTTTCCCCATAGTACATAAAAACAGAACTAACGAACAATGACCCTCAAACGTTTACCTACTCTGGCCCCGTTCGCCTCGAAGACGCTCGATGGGCACAATGTGCAACCTGTGCGGGCATCCTCCACATATCCACGAATTTACAGAAAGAGCGCCTTGCGCGTCCAAACGGATAGGATTTGTGCAAAAATCAATTTCGAGCATACACAGGCGTCTGCCGACAGACAAGGCGTCCGGGCGAGCCGACAGATGGCCTAACCCCCCAAATTTTCAGGAGCCAATATGAACAGACGTCAATTTTTACAGCAGGCGGCCTTTGCGTCGGTGGTACTGGCTAGTGCCGGTTCGTTAAGCGGTCTGGCCGAGGCTAAAGCGCATACGGAACCGGCCCAAAGCCAAAGCAATCAGGCCGCGCGAACTCCACAGGCCGGTTATTACTGGATGCCTCTTGGTGAAGCAAGCATTGCCGCGCTATCTGATGGCACATTGCATAGTGGTGCAAAACTGCTTAATGGTGCCCCCGGCCTGGCGGAAGACCTGCTCAAGCAATCCTATGCGGCTGCTGACCCGATCATCTCCGTCAACGCGTTCCTCATACTCATGGCAGATCGGCGCATCCTTGTAGACGCCGGGACCGGCACAATTCTGGGGCCGACACTGAACAAGCTTGCCGCCAGTCTTTCGGGTACGGGATTCAAGCCCGAGCAGATCACCGACATTCTCCTCACTCACGTGCATGCTGACCATTCAGGCGGTCTGACTCAAGGGGGCAACATGGTTTTCCCCAATGCGACCGTACGCGTGAACCGCGTGGAGGCCGAATTCTGGCTGAGCGCAGAAAATATGAGAAAGGCCAAAGAATATTACAGGCCCATGTTTGTGAAGGCCAAAGAGTCGCTGACCCCGTATCTTGACGCCGGGCGCATTACCACATTTGAAACGGGCCATGAGATTCTGCCTGGCATAACCGCCACGGCCTCACCTGGACACACCCCGGGGCATACGCACTATACCCTTGAAAGCCGTGGAGAAAAGATTGTATTTTGGGGAGATACGGTTCATGTGGCCGAAGCGCAGTTTCCACATCCCGAACTGGCCATTGAATACGACCTGGATGCTGATGGTGCAGCCTTGCAAAGGCAACGCGCCTTTGCCCAGGCCGCCGCGCAGGGCTATCTTGTGGCTGGGGCGCACATATCCTTTCCCGGCATAGGGCATGTTCGCAAGGCCGAAAACGGATATCAGTGGATCCCCGTGCCTTATAGTAATGACGCGCCGGCATAAGATGAAAATGTCCTTCTGTCCGGCAAATGAAGTACATTCAAAGGACTCAATCCGGTGTCGGATACGAAATCCTCTGAAAACGGTTTAACCACGCATCACCAGTCGTGACTGACATCTCTCCGTAATTACTGCGATCTGAAAGTGAAACCTCGGCGCTTAGTGCTTGTAAAACTAATACCATACAAGCAGGCTATAAATTGCGCACTTTTATGGAAAGTGCCATATTTCCAATGAATCGTAATAATCAGCGCGATCCGGGCGGCATATCTGCGCCCCGCAAATACCGATAAGGGAGCATACATGGCACTGACACGGCGCAATTTTCTAATGGGCGCAGCCTCTGCCGCAGGCATAGCCGCCGCAGGGCTGGACGCGCGGGCCGAAAACAAAACCGCAGGCGCAGCAGACGCGCAGGCGGAATACGCAACCCTGCTCGACATTGAAAAATGTATCGGCTGTGGTCAGTGCGTGGAGGGCTGCCGGGAACGCAACGGACATCGCTACCCGGAGGTGAAAAAGCCTCTCCCTGCCATGTTTCCTCCTGGAACCAAGGACGAGGACTGGTCTGACAGGCGCGATGTGGACGACAGGCTTACGCCTTACAACTGGCTGTATATCGAAAGCGTTACCGTGCAGAAAGACGGCGCGCCGCTTGAGCTGCACATTCCCCGCCGCTGCCTGCACTGCACCAACCCGCCCTGCGCCAACCTCTGCCCCTGGGGCGCGGCCAGCCGCCAGCCCGAAACCGGCACGGTGAGCATAGACAGCCAGACCTGTCTTGGCGGGGCCAAATGCCGCACTGTCTGCCCCTGGCACATACCGCAACGGCAATCGGGCGTAGGCCTGTACCTTGAACTCATGCCGCGCTTTGCGGGCAATGGCGTCATGTACAAGTGCGACCGCTGCGCAGACAGCTTTGCCCACGGCGAACTGCCCGCCTGTGTGGAGGTTTGCCCCCAGCAGGTGCAGACCATCGGCCCGCGCGGGGAAATTCTGGCGTTAGCCCGCAAGCTGGCGCAGGAACGGGGCGCGTATCTTTATGGTGTGACGGAAAACGGCGGCACCAACACATTTTATCTATCGCCCGTGCCATTCAAAGAGCTGGCGCAGCAGGTAAAACCCGGCCCCGGCAAGCCCACCTTTGCCCCAGTGGCGAACTCTATGGCGCAGGCGGACAACCTTACCCGCATGCTGGTGACAGCTCCGCTGGTGGGCGTGGCTGGCGCGCTGGTGAGCGCCGCGAGGCAAGGTCAAAACACCGGGCAAATGCAGACGCGTCCGCATGGCGCCGTGCATGATCCCAAGGTCGATGCCGCGCTTTCCGGCGGCCTGCTCAAAAAATTGTGGGTAACCGTAGCCCTGCTGCTAGGCTTTACAGGCATGATGCAGCTGCCGGTGGCAAGCCGCTATGGCATTGCCAGAATCCCCGGCCTCACCTGGACTGGCGATTTTTATATCACGCTGAACATCCACTACATATTGGCTACCCTGTTGCTGGCGTTGGGTCTGTACTGGCTGACCCTGCAGATACGCGGCAGGCTGCGCGGCCGCCTCGCCTTCTGGGGCAAGATGCGGCTGGCAGTGCTGGGCGTTGTGGTTCTGAGCGGTATTGGGCGCGTTGCCAAGAACCTGCCTTCAATCACATTCTCGCCGGGCATGACGACCGTTATTGACCTCGTGCATCTGGGTTTTGCCGTGCTGCTTGGGGTGCTGTGCCTGTGGCTGTGGACAACAGGGCGCGGCGCATGGCGCGAGGACGGCTAGAGCAGTTTACGAATGAAATGAGTTAAATGCTCTGCAAGGATTTTTCTGAAAAATCCTTGCCACGAAATGCGAGCAGGCGGGCTTTTGCCTGCCGTACGCGAGCATTTCAAGTGTTAAATGCTCTAGCAGACCTTTGAAACGGACGCAGGACAGCGCGACAGAGCGCTCTGACAGGCAATCCATCAACCGAGGCGTGTACCTGCCAATCTGCATATTGGCGGAAAAACAGGGCGACGCGAGATTCGTGAACACGGGCAGTTCCGGACTGGCGGGCATCATGCAGAATGCCCGCCTTCATTTTTTGGCGCGCGTTCCCCGCATCAAGATTTACCTGCGCTTGCCGCTTCCTGCTCTTGGCCCCACCGCTGTTTGGCGCTACGCTACTTGCAGGGCATCTCCTCCTCTGGCTGCTATTGCGGCATTCACACCCACACGCGAGGCTCATCATGACCACGCCCGCATTTTACATTCCCCACGGCGGCGGACCCTGCTTTTTTATGGACTGGACGCCGCCCGACACATGGAACGCCCTTGGCGACTGGATGCGCTCCATCCCCGCCACGCTGCCACAGCAGCCCAGAGCGCAGCTCGTGTTTTCCGCCCACTGGGAGCAGCCGCAGTTTACCCTGCTGACCACGCCGCACCCCGGCCTGTATTATGACTATTATGACTTTCCGCCGCATACCTATGAGTTGCAGTGGCCTGCGCCGCCCGCACCTGAACTGTTTGAACGGGTGCGCCAGTGCATGCGCTCGGCAGGCATGCCGCTCGTTGAAGACTCGACGCGCGATTTTGACCACGGTGTATTTGTGCCGGGCCTGCTGATGTATCCGCAGGCGCAGGTGCCTACACTGCAAATATCGCTGCGGCGAGGCCTTGATCCGCAGGAACATCTGGCGCTGGGCCGCGCGCTGGCCCCACTGCGGGACGAAGGCGTACTGCTGGTGGGCAGCGGCATGAGCTTTCACAACATGCGGGCCTTCCGCTACGGGGATAATACGCCCATAGAAGGGGCGGAGGTTTTTGACAACTGGCTTGCGGGTGCCGTGTGCAGCCCAAATGCCGCCGAGCGCAACGCGGCGCTCGCGGAATGGGAAAAAGCCCCTGGAGCCCACTTTGCTCATCCGCGCGAGGAGCATCTTATCCCGTTGATGGTGATTGCCGGCGCCGCCGACGCCGCCCAGGGCAGGCTCGCGTGGCACGGCAGGGCCATGGGCGCACCGCTTTCAGCATTTTCTTTTGACTAGATGGAATAACTACTTGCGCCTCACAGCGAAAAAGTATACCCAAAATTCCTCATGGGGCTGTAGCTCAGTTGGGAGAGCGCTTGAATGGCATTCAAGAGGTCAAGAGTTCAATTCTCTTCAGCTCCACCATGTAGGTAATTAAAACCCCCGATCATCGGAAGATGGTCGGGGGGTTTTGCGTGCTTTCGTCTTAAGAGGGTTCGATTGCGACTTCTATGAGCATTTGCACGGGGAGCCAGCCACGCAACCTGTACTTATTCAGTCTAAACCCAATTCTTAATAATGACTTCATTTACATCACCACGCAGTGAAGCATCGGAATTAATACATCTTTTTGCACTTATAGTGAATATTTCGAATTTTTTATTAGCATATATCTCTCTTATAAAAGGAGTATCTGCATTGCTCAACAGGCATTTTACTCCGCGCTCTGCAAGCTGAATATAGTCATCTCGCAGTCGAAGCTGATCTTTTTCTGAAAAACCATCAGCCTGATAACCGGTAAAATTCGTATTGGAAGGACTATGATATGGTGGGTCAAAATAAACAAAAGAATTTGAAGAAATACTCTTTGTTATACAAGAAAAGTCAGCATTCATGATTTCTACACAATTTAATGAGAAGTACCTATGAACAGAACGTAATACATTTTCTTCGCAAATTTTAGGGTTTTTATATTTTCCGTATGGAACATTGAATAGGCCTTTAGAATTTACCCTATACAATCCATTATAACACGTTTTATTCATAAAAATCAGACGAGCAGCCTTTTCTACATCACTTAATTTATTAAAAACACTTGAATTTCTATCTTGAGATCTAATTTCATAGTAATACTCTTTGCAATTATTATTTTGATGAATATTTAGCAATTCAATCAGCTCATCAATGTCATTCTTAATTGCCTTATAAGTTGTAATTAATTGAGAATTGGAATCATTTATAATCGCTTTTTGTGGCTTCAACTCAAACAATAAAGCTCCAGCACCAATAAACGGTTCAACATAATTATAATTTTCTATTTGTGGTGGCAGTAATGCTTTAATTACATGTAGAAGCTGGCGTTTTCCGCCAGCCCATTTTAGAAAAGGCCTAACCATAATTGCATTGTTCAAAGCTCCCATCTTATATCCTTCTTAAATTTTTTTCGATTGAGTATCAGACCCCTCTGACATAGCGTGACCCCATCGGCCATTCGAATAAGAGTCAGGGAAAAATTCTACTTCATTACGGCAAACGGCATTATCTGTAATGGGCACACCTTTCCTCAATTGCGCTGCTTTTAAAACTGGAAATGTAGTGCCTTCAATTACTCTGGGAGCTCCGCTTTTACCCCCGGCAAGGACATCCCACCAGTTTCTTCTCGTTTTAGTCCCTTTTTGCTTCCATCCAAGCATGACCTGTTCAATTAGTATTGCGACATCTTCATAATTGTTTTGAAGTAACCACTGACGGATTGGGATGCTTTTACTCATAAAAATCCCCCCTACTTAACAGACATAATTTGTTTGTACTCGTCCTCGTCAGCAAGTTTTTTGACTAAAAAATCCACCCATTCTTGTGTATACACATAGTCCTTATGTGGCTCATCATATTGGCAATAGAGATGCATGCAACCGTCTGCTTGATGGCCAGATGTGCGAACTTTGTAATATTTCCATGCTTTTGTATGAAGTCCAACTTTAAAAGGTCTTCCAAGCCGCTGTGTTACTTGTTGGCATACTTGGGATGGCTTAAACCGGCCTTGGTTTGCGACTTGGACTCTCTTTTCTTTGATTAAAGTGATTCCCCTTTCAAGGCTAGCGAATTGTTCAGGTTGTGATGGATCATATTTGATAAATTCCATAGCAAGATCGGAAGATGACTTATGATTTCCGAGCTTCGGAACCAAATAAACGCGAAAGCTATATTCAATATTTCCATATATATTATCGGGCAGTGTGTCACGATATGATTCAATAAACTCTTTAAGAAATTTGTAGTGATTGGAATGAAGTTGCTTTGTTGCTTCATATTGCCATTGATTTTTGGTTGAAATGCACTGTAAAGGTATTGATAGGGTGCTGCTTAATGAGTAATAATTTCCAAATTTATTTGTAATTAATTCTTCAAAATTCAGTAAAAGCGCTTGGCATTCTCCGCAAATATCAAAATCAAATATCGGTGAAAATCTATGTTCAATTTTATTTCGAAGGAGTATAAACATTCTTACATTTGCTATAATTGGCTGTGAAAGTTGTTTATAATTATCTAAGCATGTTGATAATTCCCATGCTTTTTTATCTCCATCTATAATCCTGTAATCCCCATTCTCCCTATAATAGTAATCAGTACCTTCATTTTCAAAAATTGCATGCAATAAAGAAGTCCATGCGATTATCATCATAACTGTAAAGCCTTGACTTCTGAAAGAAGTCATTGGTCTATTGTACACATCTACAGCCAAAATTGCAGAATCTCTTGCTTTTTGAACTAAGATTTCAACAGTTGCACTAAGCTGGGGCTTGTATGGGTCGCTGCTATATATTTGGACTTGAGACATCATACGACCGTATTCATCTTCTGAATATGAAAATTCTGTAGAATTAATACGATACTGACCATCGTCCAGAGTCAAAAAAGTTCGCCATTTTTTTGTTGTATACGTGCGTACAGTGCTAACGCTCCACCCTGTGGCCTCAGCAATATCTTTTATTGAAAAATTAGAATTGCTGCCTGATTGCTTCATAAAAAAAGAATAGGATTTCTTTATTCGCTCCATATTTGTTTTCATCAAAATTCTCCCTACTGGTTACAGGGGGCAATTTCATTTTTTTGTACTTTGATGCCTACAAATCCATGTGCAACAATAGAGTTTTTATTTGTTTTCAAATAACACAAAGCAAATACACATTCAACCAATAATTCTTGTTTCCCCGTACTCTTGGCCTTAGGATAATCCCTCTAAGTTTTACATTCAACCTGCATGTAACTTGCTGAAAATAAAGAGCCATTGTCTACATATAAGAGACTTGACAGAGAAAAAAGTAATGCATAGATTTTATATGGTAACAATCTACAGATAGGAGTAGTTATGCCATATGATTTAGATTCAGTTCCACCTTGGGCTGAATGCCCTTGCTGTGGGTGTGGGAAAAAGGCGTTTGGGTTAGAAAAAATTGAGGAAGAATTTGGGTTTCGCAACATGGGAGATGGGCGCAAGATACCGCAATCATATTGTCGAGATTGTCGGAGTGCAGGTTGCGTGGCTGGCTCCCCGTGCAAATGCTCATAGAAGTCGCAATCGAACCCTCTTAAGACGAAAGCACGCAAAACCCCCCGACCATCTTCCGATGATCGGGGGTTTTAATTACCTACATGGTGGAGCTGAAGAGAATTGAACTCTTGACCTCTTGAATGCCATTCAAGCGCTCTCCCAACTGAGCTACAGCCCCACGGCGAAATGCACAATGACTAAAACTGGCCGCTTTGTCAACAACTTCTTGCAAAAAATTGCAGGTTCCGAAAATCCGCTTACCCAGGCTTTGGCGGCGCGGCACTTTTTAGCCTTCACAGCATGCGCAGCCGCAAAGAAGCGCCCCCTCCCTCACAACATGCAAAGCGGCCCTTTTCAGACCAAAAGGCACGCTGGCGTGCCCCCGGGACAAAAAGGGCCGCCTGTCTCGCAGCAACTGCAAAAAACCATCCAGAAGCCGCCCCTGCGGCGACCTGAAAGCGTCACCAAAAACGTCCTGGCTGCCCTCTTCCACAGGTTGTCTCCCTACCCACCAATTGGCTGCACAGGCTTACCCAGGCAGCCAAACCGAATGAGCTCGAGGGAACAACCTTACGAAAGCATTCATAGCATTTTCGCGTTGAGAATATCCATTCCAATGCTTCCAAGACGCCTACTTCGGCGCGTAGCCGCGCAAATAAATAGCGGTACCGTCTTCGCGGCAGCCGTTACCCGAAGGGCTTGCCTGAAGCTGCGCTTGCGCCCCTGCGTCGGGCGTCTGCTCACGCAGCCACCAGAGCAATCTCAAAGTAAAATTGCTCTAGTTAGCGCGTAGCCCCCTGAGCCAGGCGCGCCATTTCCGCGCCCGTCGCTTCCATGGCCCTGGCCAGCACATCGTCCGCCACAGCGTAAGAAAAACGGATGCAGTTATCATCGCCAAAGGCCGCGCCGGGCACCAGAGCCACATGAGCCTTGTCCAGCAGCCAGGTGCACAGTTCGGTAGAATTGTTCACAGCGCCGCCATAGCATTTGCGCACGTCCACGAATAGATAAAACGCGCCGTCGGGCTTGGGACACACGGCCCAGGGCCAGGTCTCAATGGCCTTCATGGCCAGATCGCGCCGCCGCATGAAGGCTTCGCGCATATGGTCAATACATTCTGTTGGGCCGGTCAGGGCCGCAAGCGCCGCCTTTTGCGCAATGGAACAGATGCTCGACGTGCTGTGCCCCTGCATGGCGGATATTTTTTTGATCAGAAGCGGATGCGCGGCCAGAAAACCCACGCGCCAGCCTGTCATGGCGTAGCTTTTGGACATGCCGTTCAGCACCGCCACCTGCTCGGGGTAGCGCGCAAACCAGCCGATGGCGCTGGTCATCTTGGCGGGAGCGAACACAAGCTGGTCATAAATTTCGTCAGACAGCACAAAAATACCGCGCTGTACGGCCCAGTCCATAATGGCGGAGAACTCGGCCTCGGTGTACACCGCGCCCGTGGGGTTACTCGGCGAATTGAGGATAAGCAGGCGGGTCTTGTCCGTCACGGCGGCGTCCAGCATGGACGGCGTCACCTTGAAGTTCTGCTCCGGGCCAGCATGCACGGTTACGGGCACGCCGCCCGCCAGCATGACCATGTCCGGATAGCTCAGCCAGTACGGCGCGGGAATGAGCACTTCATCGCCAGGATTGATGGTGGCCTGCAAAAAGTTATACAAACAGTGCTTGCCGCCAGCGCCAATGACAATGGATTCCTGCGCCACGGGCACGCCATAGGCGCGGCCAAAATACTCGCCAGCGGCCTTGCGCAGTTCCGGGATGCCGGGCACGGCGGTGTAGCGGCAGAAGTTTTCGTCAATGGCGGCCTTGGCGGCCTCACAGACATGCGCAGGAGTGGGAAAATCGGGTTCACCCACAGCAAGGCTGGTGACGGCTACACCCTGCGCCTTGAGTTCGAGGGCACGGCTGTTGACACTGAGAGTCAGAGAGGGTTTGATGCTGCTCAGACGTTCTGAAATCTGCATGAAAGGCTCCTTCCCGAAGGGGGACGCAATGCGGCGTTTTCGGCAAAATTACAGTCGCCATTTTTAGCAGCTTCATCAAAGGGTGTAAATGCGTACAAAAGATCAGCATGCGCCAGCGTCGCAACCTGACGGCTGTCGGCAGACCAGCGCGATCAACGTGAACGCGGCGGCCCAGACGTGCGCCAAGCCCGCGCCGGATACGCAGGCAAAAGGCCCCCTGCTGCCGCTGCCGCAGGACTGCATTGTGGGCAGCTTTGTGCAACGGCGCAAGCGCTTCAGCGTTGAGCTTGCCCTGGACGGCGAACCCCTGTGGGTACACAGTAACAATTCCGGCAGTATGCTGGGCCTTACCCTGCCGGGCAGCCCGGTTCTGGCGTCCCCGGCAGCCAATCCCAACCGCAAGCTCAAATACACGCAGGAATGCGTGTGGCTGGCCCAGACCGCCACACCTGAAAATCCGGACATATTGCCCCTCCCCCGCCAGTCAGCGTGCGGTTTTTGGGTGGGCGTCAACACCAGCGTGCCCAACCGCATGCTTGAAGCGGCCTTTTATGCCGGCCGGCTCCACTTTGCCAAGGGCTACACCAGCCTCGTACGCGAAGCCAAACGCGGCCAGAGCCGCCTGGACGGCCTCATGACCGCCCCCGGGCTGCCGCCCCTGTGGGTGGAGTGCAAGAATGTCACAATGGTTGAGGACGATGCCGCCTGTTTTCCCGACGCCGCCAGTGAACGCGGGCAAAAACATTTGCGTGAACTTATGGATATTGTGGCTCAGGGCGAGCGCGCGGCCATGTTTTATCTGGTGCAGCGCCCGGACGGCCACTGCTTCGCCCCTGCGGATTTCATTGATCCGGACTACGCCCGCCTGTTTTACGAGGCCCAGTCCTGCGGGGTCGAAATGTACCCCTACCGCGCCCTTGTGAGTACGGACGGCATTGACCTTGGCGGCCTCATCCCCTTGCGGCCCGCCCCATAGCAAAGCCGCCCGCAGCAAAGCACGACATGTTACTGCGCCCCGCATTACGGCAAACGCCCCCACCCCCTAAAACGCAATAAGAGTTTTGGGAGGTGGAAGCGTGGGGGAGGGATCCTTTTGCAAAAGGGTCCCTCCCCCACAAAACAAATCAACATGACATCAACCAACCACAACATTTCGCGCGAAATGCACGTTGGCGAGATCAGATGGCCGCGTCCAGCAGCAGGTTGTCCCTGTGGATAACTTCGGGGTAATGGGCATCGCCGAGTATGGCGGCCACCTCATGACGTTTGAGCCCCATGATTTTTTTGAGGTCAGGCGCGCTGTAGTTGGTAAGGCCCACGCCAATGCTTTCGCCATTGTGCAACACGCGCACAAGGCCGCCGCACTGAAAGCCGCCCTCAACCCCGCGCACGCCGCCGGGCAGCAGGCTGCCGCCCTTGTGCAGCAGTGCGCGGGCTGCGCCGTCGTCCACATGCACGCTGCCCGCCGGGTCGGACTGATAGGCCAGCCAGAACTTGCGCCGCGCGATGGCGTGATGTGCGGGCCGCACCCAGGTGCCGCGCTCAAAGGGTTCGTGTCCGGCAGGCGCGGAGCATGCCCCGGCTGCGGCAAAAGCCCTGCCGATGACCGCAGGCTCCCGCCCCGGCAAAATCAGGGTGGGCACGCCCAACTGTGCGGCGCGCCGGGCGGCCAGCAGCTTTGAATACATGCCCCCTGTGCCCACGGACGTCTTGCCGCCGCACAGCTGGCCCAGATCCAGAGCCGCCACATCGTCGATATGATCCAGAACCGGCGCGTCCGGGTGCTTCTGCGGGTCCGCCGCCAACACGCCCGACGAGGAGGTGAGATTGATGAAAAGATCGGCCTCCACCAGGTTGACCAGCAGGCTGGCCAGGCAGTCGTTGTCGCCGAACTTCAGTTCACTGATGGATACGGTGTCGTTTTCGTTGACAATGGGCAGCACGCCCCACTGCAAAAGCTCGGCAAAGGTGTTGCGGGCGTTCAAAAAACGCTGTCTGGCCCGCAGATCGTCCCGCGTGAGCAGCACCTGGGCCGTCGGCATGCCGTGCGCCAGAAAGACCTTGTCCCACGACTGCATGAGCTGGCCCTGCCCCACGGCAGCGGCAGCCTGACGCGCCGCCAGACCCGTGGGCTCCACGGCGCGGCCTCGGCTTGCCAGCGCCGCGCGGCCAGCGGCCACAGCGCCTGACGAAACCAGCACGAGCCGACGCGCGTTCTGGGCAGAGGCGTCCGTGGCATCGGGCGTCGCTGGCTGTCCCGCCGACGTCGCGTCCTCGCCTGTGAGCGGCAAATCACGCAGAAAAGCAAGCTGGGCGGCAAGGCCCTCAAGAACCGCGCTGTTGAGTCCACTGGCATCCGTGAGCACGGCGCTGCCCACCTTGACGACAACCACACGGGCCTGGGAGAGAACGCGGGCACGCTCCTGCTGCCAGCTTTCTGCCCGCTCTCCCTCAGATCGCCCGCCTGCGGGCCGCGTACGCAGCCCTGCTTCAGAATCCGCGCCCTGACCGCGCTGCCTGCTCATATGCGCTCCGTACCCTGCTATTCTTTGGTATAGATAACTTCGATTTCAGGAAATTCCTCTTCCTCGTCCCGATGCACGGCTTCAAGCCGGATCAGGGGCTCATTGCGCGCCGTGGAGGCGCACACCTGCCACAGTTCTTCAACCAGAGGCTCGATACCGATATCGTCGCGGGCCGATATGAAGAATATCTTACGGCCGTCGGCCCTGGCGCGTTCCTTGAGGGATTCGAGACGCTCCGGACTCACGAGGTCGATCTTGTTGACGACTTCGATCTGCTTGCGCTCGCCGAGCTCGGCGTCAAAATTGCGCAGTTCTTCGTTGACCAGCGTAAATCCGGCCCAGGGGTCTTCATCACCCACATCCTCGATGCTGAGAATGTGCACAAGAAAGCGCGTGCGCTCCACATGCTTGAGAAAACGCAGGCCCAGTCCCTGTCCTTCGTGCGCGCCCTCAATGAGGCCGGGAATATCGGCCACAACCATGCGCCTGTCCGGGTCCACCTCATCGATCATGACGCCCAGGTTGGGGGTCAGGGTGGTGAAGGGATAGGCCGCGATCTTGGGTCTGGCCGCAGAAACCCGCGTGATAAATGTGGATTTTCCTGCGTTGGGCAGGCCGATAAGGCCCGCGTCCGCAAGAATTTTCAGCTCCAGCCGCAGGTTAAGTTCTTCGCCGGGCTCTCCGGGCTGCGAAAACCGCGGCGCACGCATGGTGGAAGACTTGAAATGTTCGTTGCCTTTGCCGCCACGCCCGCCCTGGGCCACCAGCACTTCGGCGTCCGGGTCGCTCAGGTCGGCCAGCAGCACTTCCTCGCCCTCTGGGCCCTCGCCATAGACGAGCGTTCCCACGGGCAGGTTCAGCACCAGGTTTTCACCCTTGCGGCCGTCGCACTGACTGCCTTCGCCGGGGCGGCCGTTCTGCGCCTCATACAGACGCTTGAGCCGGAAGTCGTACAAAGAAAGCAAACGGCTGTCGGCTTTGAGATATACCGAACCGCCATCGCCGCCGTTGCCGCCGTCCGGGCCGCCGCGCGGCACGAATTTTTCGCGCCTAAACGACAGGCAGCCATGCCCGCCCTTGCCGGCACGTACCTGAATTCTGGCTTCATCAACGAATCTCATGCTCTATCCTCTGGCCCAATGACGCTCAGGCCCAACGTATACTATATGTGCGTGTAAAACGCCTGCCTGACGGCATGGTCATTGATCTCATGCCCTGCGCCAGCGAACCTGCACAAAACAAAGCTGCACAAAACAAAGCCGCACCGCGCGCAGTGCGTGAAAGCGCCACGGGCAGGCAGCCCCTGAGGGGACTATACCCGCAAAATGCGCGTTAGCCAAAAATTTCATCCGTACAAACACCGAAAGGGAAGAAGCCTTGCGGCCCCTTCCCTTTCGACAAATTCCACGCGGCCGCGTTAGCTGGCGGCCGCCTCCACATGCACACGCGTAAGCACGCGGCGTTTGCGGATATACTTTTCAAAGCGCACCACGCCGTCAATCTTGGCGAACAGGGTAAAGTCCCTGCCCATGCCCACGTTGACGCCGGGAAACACGGTGGTGCCCAACTGGCGCACCAGAATATTGCCGGCAAGAACGCTTTGACCGCCGAAGCGTTTGACGCCGCGTCGTTGTCCTGCACTGTCGCGGCCGTTACGCGAAGAGCCGCCTGCTTTTTTATGAGCCATAGTAGCCTCCCTGGTGCGCTGAACTACGGTTCAGCCGGGCGAATAAATTTTTGCTCGCCATAACAATAAAAGCCTTGCGGCTGCCATTGTCGGACATCGGGGCGTTCACCCTCACGCCCGCCGGAACCTGAAAGGTTCTAGCCGTTGATGCTCTTGACGCGAATGGTGGTGAAGTCCTGACGATGACCGCGCATCTTGCGCGAGTCATTGCGGCGCCAGCGCTTGAACACCTTGATCTTGGGGCCACGTCCGTGATCCACCACTTCCGCCGTGACAGCGGCACCGGCAAGATAAGGAGCGCCAATTTTACATTCAGCGCCACCGACCATCAGCACCTTGTCCAGGGAAATTTCGCTTCCGGCCTGAGCCGCGAGCTTTTCCACAACGATTTTGGAACCTTCTTCAACGCGGTACTGTTTTCCGCCGGTTTCTATAATCGCGTACATGATATCAACCTCCAAAAAGAGAAAGGCATATTTGCCCCATTGCACGGCAAATGTCAAGCGCCTTCCGCAATTTTTCGGCAAGGACGCGCCGCCACCGCCAAAAGACGGGGCATGCAGCCGCAGGGCGCTTGTACATCAAGCCGCCGCCAGGCACAAGCAAAAATCACGGATCGTGTCACAAACCGCACAAATCTGGTTCGCACAGGCCATTTTTCAAGATAGTTTTTCTTGGCATGCGGCCTTCACACTGCTATATTTCCCTGCAATGAACGACAATATTCTCACCCTTCAGATAGAAAATTTGACCCACGACGGCCGAGGGCTCGCTCGCGCCCACTGCCAGCACGTCCTGACGACCAATGAGCAAAAAGCTCACGCAGGGCGCACCCGCAACCAGGGAACCGTAATCTTTGTCACAGGCGGCCTGCCCGGCCAGACTGTGCGCGCCCGCGTCATCAGACGCAAATCCAGTTTCATCGAAGCGGAAGCGTTGGAGGTTGTGCAGCCCGCGCGCCATGCCGTGCCCGCCATCTGCCCTCATGACGGACAGTGCGGCGGGTGCCCGCTGCAAACCATGCCCTATGCCACCCAGCTCCACTGGAAGCGCCGCATTGCCCTTGACGCCATGATACGCATCGGCGGCATGGAAGCTGATCAGATGGAAAGCCTGCTTACCGAAGTCCAACCCTCGCCGGCCATGCGGCGCTACCGCAACAAGGTGGAACTGGCCTTTGCCGGAGGCGGCCAGGAGCCGCTGACCATCGGCATGCGCCGCCGCAGCGGACGCGGCGTCATTTCCGTGCCGCACTGCGCCCTCATGTCGGTCGAAGCGCGCGGCATGGTGGACATGATGACCGGCCTTGCCGCCCAATCAGGCCTGCCCGCGCACACGCCCAAGGACGCAGCCAGGTACCGCCTGGACGGCCAGGGCACGGACGAGGCGCACGACAACCAGCTCAACCTTGACTTCCAGACAGGACGTGCCGAGCGATCGCCCGGCAAACCCAAGCGGACACGCATGGGCTGGCGCTCGTCCTCCGTTGCGGCGATGGAAGCCGCCGAAAGCCGCAAACGCGGCAGCGGTTTCTGGCGCTTTCTGGTTCTGCGCAGGGCGCTGGACTCCGATTTGCGCGGCCCCCGCTGGTGGGCCTTGTGCATCACAAGCCCCGGCACCCCTGAGCAGCAGGCCATGGTGCGCTCCATCGGGCAAAAGCTTTTGAAAACCTTTCCCCTCTTGTCGGGCTTTGTGCATGAAGAGCGCGCCAGCGAAGACGCGCTTGTGCTGGGACAAAAGCGCGTTGCCGTGCTTGGCAACACCGGCGAGGCCGACCCCGCCGCCGCGCGCCTTTGGCTGCCCCTTGCCGGTGAACATTTCTGTCTTGACGCGGCCTCGTTTTTTCAGGTCAACACAGCGGCGTCGCAAGTCCTGGCCACTATGGCCGTGGACATGTTCGAGCGCCACGTGCATCAGGACAAGCCCTCCCTGCTTGACCTCTACTGCGGGGTCGGCGCTCCCGGGCTTCTGCTGGGCAAGCGCTGCGGCCGCCTGCTCGGGCTGGAGCAGGACGCAAGGGCCGTGGCTCTGGCGCGGACCAATGCCAAACGCATGGGCCTTGACCACTGCGTCTATGAGACGGGCGACGCCGGTCTTCACCTGGACAAGCTCGCCCCCCTGCAGGAAAATTACTGGAGCCAGACAGAACACTGGGACGCAGTGCTGGTGGACCCGCCGCGCGCCGGTCTTGCGCCCCGTGCGCTCAACGCCCTCTTGCGGCTCAACGCGCACACCATCCTCTATATATCATGCAATCCGGCGACCCTGGCCAGAGACGCGGCCCGACTGCGCGGCGCCTACAGGCTGGCGGAGATGCGCGCTGTGGATCTTTTTCCCCATACGCCGCATATCGAGTGCCTGACCCTGTGGCAAAGCCTGTAAATGCGCATGACCCGCATCTTTCCGCGGCGAAGCCATTGACGCGGCCTGAAGGCTGTGATAATTTACACAGCGTTGGGGCTCTTGACATTGCCACCCTTAACGCGCGAATAGTATGCGGATATTGCGGCCCGACACAAAGGACGCAGGCAGCGCGGAGGTAGCATGTCATTCAAGGACTTTCTGAAGCAGCAGCAAAGCGGCCTTGAAGCCATGGCGAATACCGGGGTTATCGGCCTGCATCTGGTCAGCGGCCCGGCGGTTGGTTTTGCCATAGGCTACGGCATAGACTACTGGCTGCACACGAGCCCCTGGGGCAAACTGATTTTTCTGTTTATTGGCATTGCCGCCGGTTTTCTGAATGTTTACCGCGACACCAAGGCATTGCTGCGAAAGATCGCAAGGCAGGACGCAGAGCGTAAAGGCCTTGCACAGCCGCCCGACGGCGCAAGCGCCCCCACGGGGCAGGGCAAGACGGAGAGCCGTGACCGACAGGAAGAGCATGATACACAGCCTTGACGCATGGCTCTGGCGGCGCGGCATTGACCACCCCGCCGTGCGCGTGATGGTGCGCAACGAGTTTCTGCTTACCGCCTTTGTTCTTCTTGCAGGGGCACTGTTGTTCACGGTAATGCCCTGGGTACTCTGGTTTGGCGTGGGACTGGCCATCATGGCCTGGACATTTTGGGGTCTGGCGCGCTTTTTTCTGCGCCGGGGGCTGGGCGACTACAGCACGGCTTTTTTGCGCATCGTTCTGGTGCGCTGGCTTGGCAGGCTTATTGTGGTGGGGGGCATTCTTTATATTTCCCTCATCGAGTGCCAGGCTCCGGTATTTGCCCTTGTGGGGGGCATGGTGTCGGGCGGATTTTTCGCCCTTGCGAGCTTTGCCCTGGCAGCGCGCGCCATCAGGCGCAGCGCGAACAACTAGGGCGCACGCGCACTGGTCCGCAGCACGCGCAAGGGCGCATGCGCCGCCAGTAGGGCGGCACGAAAATTTCAGGGGAACGGCCTTAGGGCTTTACATCAACGCAGCGCCGCAATGGCGCGCATCGACCAGGAGGCAGGGCTCATGGCAGGTGGTTTGCCGCATCCGGTATTGCTCTCCACATTTATGGGCATGGACGAAATCGCCATCGGTGGACAGATGGTGGAGTTCAAGCATGTGTTCTACTCCTGGGTCTGTATGGCCCTCCTGTTTACTGTGGCCTTGATCATGCGAAGACGCCTGACCCTCGTGCCGGGCGGCTTGCAGAACTTTTTCGAGGCACTGGTAGACACTGTTGAAAACTTCATCATCGCGACCATGGGCGAGAACGGGCGCAAGTTCGTGCCGCTGCTGGCGGGCATTTTCATCTACATTTTCGGCATGAACCTCATGGGTCTGGTGCCCGGTTTCGACGCACCCACGGCCAACCTCAACACCACGGTCTGCATGGCGCTTTTTGTGCTCGTGTTCTACAACGCCGTGGGTCTCATCCGCTGGAAAACGCACTACATCCACCACTTCACCGGGCCTTCCAAGTTTCTTATTCCGCTGATGTTCCCGCTGGAAGTGGTGTCGCACCTTTCGCGTCCGGTTTCTCTCTCCCTCCGTCTTTTCGGCAACATCAGGGGTGAAGAAATCGTTATGGTGCTGTTCTTCGTCATGGCGCCCATTCTGGGCACCCTGCCCATCTACGCGCTTTTCCTTCTGGGCAAGACCATGCAGGCCTTCGTGTTCTTCATGTTGACCATGTTCTACATCAAGGGCGCTCTGGAAGCACCCGAACACTAGCCTTGCACAGGGCGGCCTTCCGCCCTCCCCGCCGGATCATCCGCGGGCGTCCTTCGCCGGACGTAAAACAGGCGCTGCATAGTGGGGAATGGTCGTTTACGACCCAACAATACAACAGTGCAAGGAGTGTCTCATGCGTAAACTTCTGATGATCGCCCTGAACACCGTGGCTCTGCTGGGTATGGCCAGCATGGCTTTCGCCGCCAACCAGCTCGACGCCTCGGCCCTTGGCTACACCTGCCTGGCCGCTGCTCTTGGCATCGGCATCGCCGCCTTCGGTTGCGGCATCGGCATGGGCCTTGGCCTGAAGGGCGCCTGCGAAGGCGTTGCCCGCAACCCTGACGTAAGCGGCAAGATCACCGGTACCATGATTTTGGCCTTCGCCTTTATCGAATCCCTGGCCATTTACGCTCTGGTTATCAGCTTCATCCTGCTGTACGCCAACCCCTACGCGTAGGGCTGGATCAGCTTTGCAAAAAAAGGAGGCTCCGGCCTCCTTTTTTTTTACCTTCTGCACCCCCGGCCCTGCAGCAGAAGAAAGGACGCGCCACGGCGGGTGGTGTTTTTCACAAAGAAAAAAATTAAATTTAGCGTCTCGCAGAATGCGAAAAATAGTACGGCCGGACAAAATCCCCCTGCCTGCCCTGAATGGACTGGCGATGGGCCTGTATTTTCCGCGTTTACATAGAACATTTTACCTTTGAAAAAGTGTAAATGCTCTAACGCTGCACTTTCGTGCAGCGCGCCACAACATGGCGTGGATTCAGCAGAAAATCGCATTTATCGGCTGAATGAACACTTTGAAATGCTTCTCATTTCAAAGTTGATCTGCTCAAGAATTTTTGCAGGATACGAAGGAACTTGGGGCTTGGGGCTTAACCTTTGTCGCCTTTTATAGTAGCATTTCACTCATAAAAATTCTTTTTGTAACATGCGCCCCGGCCCCTGTTTTACGGCCCGGGGATGTGCCAAAAGAACACAAGTGCGGCATGTATAACCAGCTATAATTGATGATAAAATACATGCAGCTATTCCCGGCCGCACACTGGACATCTTTTTATTATCTCATCGGCAGGTAGAGCCCGTCAATAGTTGTGTACTCAACTTAATAACGGTAGGTTGTTGCGAGGATTGCCACGGCATAGAATTGTATATATTTTATATGCTGTTGGAGATAGCAATACGATACAAGGCTCAGCTTGCACATTTACAGTTTTTTGATAGACACTTTCTTTCACGAGATGACATCTTCCCGTTGACAAGCTCGCGGCTTTCCAGAAGGTACACTATGGCTAACCAACCGAAAAGCAAACACATCCCTCGCGCAACCATTCAACGCCTGGCAACATACGTGCAGGTGCTTGAAAACTTTTCACGCGATAATGTGGAGGTCATTTCCTCCAATCCCCTGGCCGAGGCATGCGGAGTCAATGGCTCCCAAGTGCGTAAGGATCTGGCCTATTTTGGCGAATTCGGCATCCGCGGCGTAGGTTATCACGTAAAATCCCTCATTGCCGCCATCACTTCCTCGCTTGGTGTTGACCGCGAGTGGCGCATGGCCCTCATCGGCGTCGGCAACCTGGGTAAAGCCATTCTCAACCACAGTGAATTTCGCGCCCGCGGTTTCAATATCGTGGGCATATTCGATTGTGATCCCTTCAAGATCGGCGAAATCGTCCACGGTCTTGAGGTGCACTGCACCCGCGACCTCAAGGATATGGTCTCTGACCTCAATATTGAAATCGGCATCATCACCACGCCCCCCGAAAGGGCGCAAAGAGCCGCACAGCACCTCATGGACGCGGGCATAACCTCCATTCTCAACTTCGCCCCGGCCCGCATCAAGGTTCCCGAACGCATCAACGTGGAGTACGTGGACTTTTTCCACCATCTTTACGCCCTGGCGTTCAACCACCCCATGACCCGCTAGGACGTCAGCCTTGGCGCTGCCGCAACACCGTACATCATGGCCAGGACGTTGCTACGACGCCCTGGCTTTTTTGACGCGCCTTGTTCCGCCCCGGCCTGACTGCTCCGGCCGCGACCTTGGCCCCTGCCTGCCCTGTTACGGCCCGGCGGGCCTGTGCCTTGGCCTTGCCGTCACACTGCCCTGCTGGCTTTTTTTTCTGGTGCTGTGGCGACGCCCCCAGGCCGACCCCCTGCTGTGCGCGGCGCTTGCCGCCTGGCTCTGGATGGCCCTTGAGGTATGGAGCACACGCGGACTGCACTGGGACGGTCTCGCCGACCTTGGCGACGCAAGCGGCAGCGGGGCCCAGGGCGAACGGTTCTGGACCATCCTGCGGGACAGCCGCCTGGGAGCGTTCGGCGCTCTGCATCTTTTGCTGGCCTTTGGGGGCATGTGGCTCACTGTGTGCTGGCACATCCAGGCCGGGCAATGGCTCTGGCTCGTGGCGGCTCCTGCCTGGGGCAGAGCCTGCGTAATCTGGCTGGCGGCCCTTGCGCCGCCCCGCGAACCGGATTCACTGGGGGGCCTCACCTGCGCGGGCGCGAGCCCCGCACTGGCCGGATGGTACGCCCTGGCAGCCCTGCTGGCACTCTGCGGGCTGGCCCTGCTTGGCCACCATGCATGGTGGCGCGTGCCCGTCACCGCGCTTGGACAGTTTTTTATCCTGCGTCAGATTGCGACACTTGCGCGCAGCAGGGGCGGCATTTCCGGCGATTTTCTGGGCGCGGGCATCCAGTGGGGGCAGTTGTGGTTTCTGGCAAGTACGGTGTAGAGTAGGGTCAGTTCATTTGCCTGGGCAACCAAGGAGGAACCCATGAATTTCAGAGAGTTGGCGGAAAAGGCCAGAACCTGCCGCCGTTTTTATGAAGACCGGCCCCTGACCATGGCAGACCTGGAGTGGCTTGTGGACTGCGCCCGTCTGGCCCCTTCGGCCAAAAACGCGCAGGAACTGCGCTTCAGCCTGGTCGCGCATGGCGAAACCTGCCACAAGCTGTTTCCCCTGACCCGCTGGGCAGGAGCCCTCAAAGACTGGGGCGGCCCCCATCCCGGCGAGCGCCCCACGGGCTTCATCGCCATTCTCATGCCCCAGGGCGGCGGGGAACTGACGTTCTATGATGTGGGCATAGCTGCCCAAACCATACAGCTTGCCGCCAGCAGCCGCGATTGGGGCTGCTGCATCATCAAGTCCTTTGATCATCAGGCTGTCCCCGAACTTTTGCAGGTTCCTGCCGATCTCAAGGTGGCGCTTGTTCTTGGTTTGGGCGTTGCCAAGGAAAAACGCGTGGTCGCCCCCATGCCCGCCGACGGCGCGTGCGGCTACTGGCGCGATGCCGAGGGCCTGCACCATGTGCCCAAGCGGACGCTTGAAGACCTGATCGCATCCCGTTTTTAGAGCATTTTAACTTTGAAAAAGTGTAAATGCTCTAACGCTGCACGACAGTGCAGCGCGCCACAACGTGGCGTGGATTCAGCCGAAAATCGCATTTTTCGGCTGAATGAAAACTTTGAAATGTGAAGCATTTCAAAGTTAATCTGCTCTAGAGCATAACCTTTATTTAGGGTACACTGTACTGGACGCCTTGGCCGTACCCAGCGCAGAACAAAAAAGCACGAGGGCTGCCCCACTACTGGCAGCCCTCGTTTTTTGTACGCCTTGCGTCTGGCAGTATTATCCGACTCTTTACGTCCGGACCCTGACACTAGCAGCCGGTGCGTGCATGCCACGAAATGCAGCACCATGGCGCTTGGTTGACACAGCACACTACAAGACACACGCCACGACGTACAAATTCAATACCGCTATGTATGCTGGTTGAACGCATGCTATCCTGAACGCCGGGGTGGAGGCCCCCGGCGCTCAGGACCCATTCCCGTAAAGGCAAAGAATGCTGGACTTTCCTTTGCCCCCTTCCTTGGCAATATACAGGGCCTTGTCTGCGGTCATATAGAAATCGTCATAGGTGTGACGCCCGCCCGGGCTGTAGGCCACACCAGCGCACGCATTTACGCGCACTCCGCAAGCAAGGGGTTCCTCAAGCTTAAGGATGATCCTTTCGTAGATTTTTTCGATCCGCTCCAGAGGCAAGTTCCGCGCAAATGCGGCAAACTCATCGCCGCCCAGGCGAAACACCACGTCATCCCTGCGAAAAACCTGGCGCAGCACCGCGGCAAAAGCCCTGAGCACTGCGTCTCCTGAGGAATGACCCAACGAGTCGTTAATGCTTTTGAAATCGTCAAGATCAAAGATGAACATGGCGGCGCTGCTTTGCCTGCCCTCTTCCTGCTCTCCCAGCCTGAGGGTGATAAGGCTCTCGCCGGCGGCACGGTTGTAAATGCCGCAAAGGGCATCTTTTTCCGCCCGGTTACGCAGGTCAGCGCGCTCTTTTACACGATCATGCGCGTCCTTGAGAAAGCCTATTATGCACACGTCCCGCGTCTGCGGGTCGGGGTAGCCCACCAGGGTCAGACTGTGCCACGTGTAGGCGGCGTTAAGGCGAACCCGCGCGCGCACTTCGCGGGTACAGTCCATGAGGCCGTTACGCACAAGACTGGCCATTTCACCAATCTTGTCGTCCTGCCCCGGGGCGAAAATTCCCTGCTGCAACAGGGCTTCCGGCACGCTGCGCCCCTTGAACAGCTTGCCGTACCTCGTCATGCTTTCTTCCAGGTTTGCTATGGCCTGCGTGGCATGGTCCATCTGAAAAACCACGTCCACCGCGCTGTGTAAAAGCGCCTCAAGCTTCTGCCGGTTTTTTTCTCGCTCTTTTTCCAGCTGCACGTGTTCGGTCACATCCTGAAAAAGGCAGGTGCAATACCCGAACTGCGGTTGATGGCAGGTCACCATAAGGTGTCTGCCGAGAGCGGGCCAAAAATCCGTAAGCTCCTGCACGCGACCATGGCAGGAGGTTTCCCAGAACGCATACAGCCACTTTTTATCCAAATTTATCCGGGAATTGATAAGCGAAAAGCCGATGAACCTTTCGCGGCAGGCGCCGAAAAGCGAAAAAAGCGCCTGGTTGCCGTAGACAGGCACAAGGTCGCTGGGGCGCCCCATCATATCAAGGTCAACACGCACCACGGCAATGGCTTGCGGCAGGCCCTGCAAAAAATCAAGATGGAAGTTATTTGCCATACCCTTGTCAGAGGAGACCAGGGTGACTCGTTCGTTGCGTGGGCGTCCGGCGGTCTTCATTGCGAAGTTCCGGGCGCATGATGAAGCTTGTTCCATATGATCCCCGCGGGGTTGGAGGGGACAATTTGTGGGGTGACTTTTGCGCATCGCGCTGCCATCCGGCAACACTCTAAAGAATCTATATACAATTTCAGATATAGGAAACCCTGCCAATCCTGTCAATTCGTTTTAGTAAAATTTTTAAAAAAAAATTCCTTTATTTTTAAGTATGATACGGTAAATGCCGTTGCTAGTCTTCAAATACACACAAGAAATCCATATTTACCATAGCATGTTCGAATGACTGGCCTCTGCCTTTCGGTATGGGTAAACAGAAAAAATTCAACGCCGTCACACTGTTCCCTAACTAGAGCAGAGTACCTTTGAAAAAGTGTGCATGCTCTGTCGGGCGCGCGCTGAAAAAGGCAGGTCAGCGACCTGCAGGACCCTGTGAGGCGCTCTGAGGACAAGCACCAGCGCGCGAGGCTCCGGCTGGCCTGCGTCATTCCAGTGATTTTTTGCGTGCCGCGCATTGCGGCCCAATACCCGCGCGGAGCGCGGCCTGATACACCACAACTCTGGCACAGCACACGTTGCAGCATATGTCTGAACACGCAAAACCCTCCCGAATAGCCATTTCAGATGCTGTACCTGGAATGTATACCGTTGATCCTGGC